>NZ_JAQTQD010000009.1 GCF_028712425.1 Methanoregula sp. | reverse complement strand
GGGATGATCATTGTCGGGGCCCTCATCAGCCTGCTCGTTGCCCGGTCCCGCGATCATGCGGTTGCTGCACAGGAACGGGAGAAGGAGACCGGGACCCTGTATGCCCTGTCGCAGGACCTGGCGGCTGCCGCGGATGAGAATTCCGTTATCGATGCGATCCGGAAGCATATTCGCGAAGTATTCCAGTGGGAGAGTGTTGTCCTCCTTCCCGATGGGGACCGGCTTGGTGTCCAGCCGCTGGACACAACCGGGCTTATCCTCGGCGCCGATGACATCGCCGTGGCAACGTGGGCGTTCCAGCACGGGGCGGTGGCTGGTTACGACACCGATACGCTCCACGGGTCGCGGCTCCGGTACATCCCGCTTGCAAGCTCGGGCCGGAGCCTGGGGATTCTTGGGGTGCGGCCGCGGGAACCTGACGGCATTATTACCCACGGGCAGGAGCGGATCCTGATGGCATTTGCCAGCCAGCTGGCACAGGCACTGGAACGGGTTAAACCGGGTAAACGGGAATGAGCCGGGAACATCTCACATCTTTCGGGTAAGTATTAAGGAAAGACACCTCATCCGGCCAGGTAAGAATTCCGGCGTTTTCCCTCCCCTTACTTCTTCCCCTCTCCAGTCGCCGCCTTCACGACTTGGTCCATTGTCACGGGCAGGATCTTCTCGAACGGCACAGACCAGTGGAACAGGAGGGCATCGATGACTGCCTTGCCTTTGATAGTGACCTGAACAGATCCCTGCGCTGCCAGGGCGGCAAGCGCCGCAAGGAGGATCGCATTGTCAGACCTGACCGGGACCGTGATGAGCGTACTGTCGTTTGCCTTGATCGTCACCCGGCCGGTATTTCCTGTCGCGATCTGCCGGACGGTAGCGCAGTCCCGGCACAGCACTTTGAAGGGGACTTCCTGCACGGTCACACCAAGCGGGTTTTTGTTCTTCACCCGGATCGCCACGTCGAGTTCAAGGGACGAGATCGACAGGGAGCGGAGCCGCACCTCTTCAAGGCTGACTTCCGGTTCGTGCAGGAAGGGCATCGTAAGAACGTTGTCCCGAGCCGGTTAAAATCCTGTTCATCTGTTCCGCTATTTCCGGCTCCGGAGTTCGTTTTCCATTGCAGCAAGGGTGGCGTTGGCCTCTGCCTCAGTTATTCCCGGAGTATCCCGGATCCGGTCGAACCGGTTGCACATCAGATCAGGGCACTTCCCGCAGTGTGGGAACTTCCGGTCATTGTTGCAGCAATCGTAGATCGCACAGTGATCAATGCCGATGAATGCCGTCCAGAAGGGGATACCTTTTGTCTCCGGGCAGTCCCTGCACTCCTTCCCGTGATGGTCGCAGTCGCTGCACGAATACCCGCAGACGGTCTGGATCTTCTTTTTTGCCATACCCACGTGTCAATACCGCACCAGCATAAAGACACGGGTTCCGTGATGTGAAAGTGAAAAACAGGACCGGGCTTACAGGAACGTGAGCGGGTGGAGTTCCGCTTCCGCTCCCTTTCCGGATTTGATCCTTTTAATCAGCGCCAGTTCGGACTTCAGCCCGAGGTCCCGGCTGAGCCGCTCGGCCTGCTCGAGCTTGTCTGCAGTGACGGCGTATTTCTCCGGGCGCTCGGCCGCTGCGGCATGATAGAGCAGGGCTTCGGCAATGAAAGTCTGGACAATCCCATGGTCGGACGAGATCTGGCAGTAGATCTCGAATGCATTGGCATACTTGTTGTCCAAATTTTTCGGCAGGGGTTTGTTCAGCTTCAGGAGGGCAACCCGCGCCAGTTCGCACTCCCCGATGAGCCCGTGGGCAAACCAGTTGATGTTCCGGATCCGCTGGGCAGCCTCCTTGGCCTCCCCGTACAGCCGGGCGGCCTCGTCCACGAACCTGCTGGCAGCCTCTGGTGGGGAGAGGAATGCCCGCGCCCGGGCAAGCTCCGCCTGCTCGGGCAGCAGCCAGACATGGCCCCGGGGCATGGTCTCGCCATAGATCTCACCGGCCTTCATATAGCAGGTCTCTGCCTTGACCAGTTCTCCAAGGATACGGTGAACGGAACCAGTCCTCCTCAGGATATCGGCCTCCAGTTCACGGATGTCCGCGTCCTTCCCGGAAGGGTCGGCCGTATGGCAGAGCTCGAGCGCTTTTCTGAACCGTGCCGGTGCATAGGGTGAGGCAATGTCCCCGCAGACAAGCTCCACTTCACCGGCGCCAAAGAGGCTCCGGGCCTTCGTGACGGGACCGGATTCCCGGTCCTGATAGGCAGTGAGGAATGCCTCTTTTGCCCCGGCAAGGTCGTTGGTATGGAGCAGGATATGACCCTTCGAGATCGGGGCCTCTTCAAGGATTGCAGAGAGTCTGAGGCCCAGATGCTGTGCCCGTGCCACTCCTGTGTCGAAAGCCTCGAGCGCGATTTCGTACTGGTCGAGGATATGGAAAAAGTCAGAGAACCAGAAGAAGAACCGTACCTCGCGTTCTTCGTCCGGGGCGGTTGCCACCGACCGCAAAAAGTCGCGGGCAATGAGGCCGTCGAAGTCGCTTGACGGGACCCTGCCCTCGTAAATATCCTCGTAGATCGCCTCCAGGTAATCGCCGATTGCGGTCTTGTCGCCGAGAATTTTCTGGAAGGCCTCGTACGCGGAACCGATCTGGTGGCTCCGTTCGGTCCGCTCGCCAACAGCCGAGATGAACTTCGGGTGGGGCAGGGCGGCGTCCCCATGTGCGGACATCTGCGAGAGCTCGTGGAGGAGGATCGTCAGGTTGAGGAGCCCGGTCTTCGGGCTGTCCCGGCACTTGACCAGGATGTACTGGTTGAAGATCCACGGCCGGCGGATGTAATAGTAGGGGTTCGTGCACTCGCTGCCTGCCTTCGCAAGGATCCCGCGTTCCATTAAGAGATCCAGGCGTTTCCGCATCGCGGACTTGGTGATAGTGTGATCCTTACCCCCCTTGGAGGAATTGACAATCTCCAGGATCTGCGCAAGATGGAGCGGGCCATCGTACAGGGCGAGCAGGGTCTCCCTGCCGGGAGTAGAAAGGGTGGTGTCGTCCTGCACCATCCGCTGGAAGGTTGCCCGGTCCGGATACATTCGTACAATACAAGGAAAACCGCGTCTTTAATGATTCCGGTTCTTTCCCTGCCGGAAGGGGACAAGATCACCGGGACATTCGGCCGGCTGGAAAAAATTCTTCCGGTTTTTTCCAACTTCCTGTGCTCTTTATAGTCCCATGGGAAACGGGAACATGACAAACAAAATTGGAGCATCATCATGGAGATTCACGTTACAAAGACACCGGACCTGACGATTGTTACAATCATCGGCAAGCTCGATGCCAACACCATTGCCGACTTCCAGAAGAGCAGTGCTGACCTGCCGGTGATGCCGACAGTCCTTGACCTGTCCCGGCTGGAGTACATGAGCAGCTCGGCACTCCGGGCGCTCCTGCAGATGAAGCGGGAATTCTCAAAGCAGGGTGTGCCGGTCGTCATTGCCGGCAGCGACGGGCTTGTCGACAAGGTCCTGCGGGTGAGCGGATTCGAGCAGATTTTTGTCCTGTTCCCCTCGGTTGATGAGGCGGTCAGGGTCATGACCCGCGGGGGGGGCTGATCGTGCAGGCCTGTGCACAGCAGACGAATCCCGTCCTGGTCGTGGCGGAGGCAGAGATCCGCCGCATTCAGCCGGAGGATGCACCCGGTGTTGCACGCCTGATGCAGGACGTGTACGGGAACACCTATCCCAAGAAATATGTCTACGACCCGGTACAACTGCGGGTGAAGAACGCGAAAGGCGAGGTCTTATCGGTTGTAGCAGCAGGCCCAGAGGGAGCGGTCATCGGCTATGCCGCACTCTCTGCCTATTATGGCTACCCGGAGATCGGGCTGCTCGGATCGATGGCTGTAACCCCCTCCTGCCGCGGCCGGGGTCTTGCAGGAACGATCCTCCGGCACCTGATTGCCTGCAGCGATGGCACGGAGTTCCGGGCCCTGACGGGCGGGGCGTTCACGGCCCACCCCCACTCCCAGCGGGCCATGGAACATGAGGGATTCTCCCCCAGCGCTCTCCTCCTCGGGTCGCAGCCGCAGGAAATCTCGTTCCGGGAACTCACCGGGGCCTTAAGCCAGCGGGAGAGCGTGGTGTTCTATACCAAGGCGCTTCACGAAGAGGAGTTCGCCTTCCAGTACCTCCCCGAGGACCACCGGAAGACTATCCGCGAGATCAGCGGGAAACTGGGCATCCGGATCAATGCGGACGGATCCGGAAAACCCGGCCGGGCACGGACAGTGATCGAGAAGACCATCAATCCCGATACCGGTGCCGGCCTGATCTGGATCCGGAGGGCCGGGCCCGATTACCGGGAGGCCGTTGCTGACACCGCCCGGCAGCTCCGCGCCCGCGGCGCACAGGTGATGCGGATGCACGTTGACCTGAACGACCCGGGAGCGAATGCCGTTGTAGCAGCGGCAGAAGAGGCCGGGTTCATCTTCGCCGGCATCCTGCCCGGGGAAGAGGGATACATCCTCATCCTGCAGCACCTGCAGGACATCACCATCGATCTCCGGAAGATCCAGACGGGAGGAAACGCCTGCAGCGAGCGGCTCCTCTCCTATATCGGTGCACAGATGAAGGAACATGAAGATGGGGCCGGATCAGGCTCCTGAAAAACCATCGGAGAAATAATCATGGTCACAAAAGACAGGAGACAGAAAGCCGTTGTCCTGGTGGACGGGTTTGCAACATCCGGCAGGGTGCTGGCGTCCCGGTTCCTGATGCAGGGGATCCCCTGCATCGAGGTGCTCAGCCACGAGACCTTTCCCGAGAAATACTTAAAAAAGAACAATGCGGAAGACTACCTGGAGGACCCCCTGTTCACCGACAAGATCGTGTTCCGCGGGGACCTGGACGCCGTTGTCCGGCAGCTGGACCGGTATGCGGTCATCGGGATCATCCCGGGCAGCGAGATGGGCGTCCCGTTTGCAGACGCGCTGAGCGGGCGGATGGGGCTTTTCTCGAACGGGACGGCGCAGTCGGTTGCCCGGCGCAACAAGTTCCGGATGCAGTGTGCGCTCCAGGATAAGGGAGTCAGGACAAAGCAGTTCATCTGCACACAAGACGAGAACGAACTGATCGCCTGGTTCCGGGCCGGGTCGTTTGCAGAGGTCGTAATCAAGCCCATGAGCAGCGCCTCCACGGAAGGAGTCACGTTCTGCTCGACCGAGGAGGAGGTCCTTTCCGCGTTCCGGAACCTCATCGGGACGACCAACCACCTGGGGGACAAGAACACCGAGGTTCTTATCGAGGAGCGCCTCTGCGGGACGGAGTTCGGGGTCAATACCGTCTCCTGGAACGGGAAGCACCGCCTTGCCGAGCTCTGGCAGTACAGGAAGGTCAAGGTCGAGGGCGTAGGAAATGTGTACGACTGCACCCGCCTCCACGACTGGCCTGAGGGACAGCTGATGGAGCTGGTCCGGTATGCCTTCTCTGTCCTCGATGCCCTCGGGATCCGGTACGGGGCTGCCCACACGGAGATCATGCTCACGGAGAAGGGCCCGCTCTTAATCGAGTCCGGAGCCCGTATCATGGGCGGGACGATCCCTCCCGATCTCATCGTCAGCTGCTCCGGCCAGTGCCAGGTCGACCTGATGGTTGCGGCATACAGCGATCCGGAGAGATTCCTGGAGACCATCGACAAGCCGTACCACCTGAAGCGTCACATGATCAGAAAGCACCTGATTGCACAGCACGAGGGGACACCCGAAGGCGAGATCGCGGCCATCGAGATGCTGGCCCGGCTCAAGAGCTGTGCACGGGGCGATTTCGTCAACCTCATCAGCGACTGGCACGTGAACCGGACCGTCGACATGATGACAAGCCCGGCAAAGGTCTTCCTGATCCACAAGGACCCCCGGGTCATCCTCGAAGATTACCGTCGCATCCGTGACTTCGAAACCTACCAGGAGAACGAACTCTTCAGCATCTGAGGAAGGTAGTACCTTATCCGGTCGTGATCAACCATGGCGGTGGCAGAGACCAGCGGAGCGGAATCAGGAAGGATGGACCCGGAACGGAAGCGCCTCGCGGCATTCCTCCTCTGCTTTACCGCCTTTGCCACCATGCTCGGGATCGGGATCATCACTCCCGCCCTGCCAATCTACGCACAGCTGATGGGGGCAACCGGCTTCTGGATAGGTGTCATCTTCTCCTCCTTTGCCCTGTCGAGGACGGTCTTTTTGCCGGTCTTTGGCGCGATGTCGGATTCCTGTGGCCGGAGGAATCTCCTCCTCATCGGCCTTGCCGGGTACTCCCTCTTCTCCGCCTTGTACGTGCTCGCGGACTCGGTCTACCTGCTGACGCTCATCCGGTTCCTCCATGGCATCGCGGCAGCGATGGTCTTCCCCATTGCCATCGCGTACATGGGGGACATTGCGGATGTCGGGGAAGAGGGGCGGATGATGGGCGGCTTCCACAGCGCGGCGTTCCTCGGGATGAGCTTTGGCCCCCTTATCAGCGGGGTCCTGATGGACTACCTGGACATCTCCGCGGCGTTTCTCTGCCTCTCCCTCATCACGGCCGTCACTGCGGTTGTCTGTTTCCGGTTCCTTCCCGATCACCGGGCAAAGCCCCGCGACCCCGTCCCATTCCTTACGGCAGCCTGCCACCCGGCCCTCCGGATACCGGTGTTCTTCTACCTCGTGTACTCGGTAGCGTACGCAACGTATCTCGTGTACCTCCCCGTTATTACCGGGACGGTGCAGCACTTCACCGGAACGGAAGTAGGCGTCCTGATCTTTGTCGGGACCGTCATCATGGCCGGGGTCCAGAAGCTCTCCGGCAGGATCGTGGACCGGTCCAACAAGTACTTCCTCCTGGCTATTGGCATAGCGGTGATCGCCACAGCCTCGTTCGGCATCGGGCTTTCCGCGACCTTCGCCGAATACCTGGGCGCCGTCATCGTGCTCGGCTGCGGCTTTGGCCTCTCGCTCACCACCATTGCAGCACTGGTGACCATTGCCGGCCGGGAGACCGGCCAGGGCGCTGCCGCGGGCATCGCCAGCATGGCTCAGGGCATCGGCCTGATGGTTGTCCCCGTCATCTTCGGGATCGTGATGGACACCGCGGGGATCCATGCAGTCTTCTTCGCGACCGCTGCGGTCACGCTCATCGCCGTCCCGGTCCTCCTGGCCGTCGGGAGGAGCCGCCCAGTGGAGCTGAAGACTGCCGCTCCCGCACCCGTGGAACGGTAAGGAGATCACCGTCGGCAGGCTGGAAAAAAAACCTGCGAATTGTTCCAACATCCTGCCCGCTATATACCCCCGCATCCAACCACTGTATCAGGCCCGGAACAACCGGGCAGGAGAGAACAACCATGACCAGACAGATGATCCGCAGGAACTGTGCCGGAAGCAATGAGCGTTTCCGCAGCCATACCGGAAACGAACGGAGGGACACGCCGCTGTCCGTGTTGTGGGAGATCTTTCATCACGCTCCTTCACTGCCCGTTCCGGCCGTGACGGAGCCCCTCCTCCAGTAGTACGGATGAAACCATCATACACAGGCAGCCTCGCCCGATTCACCTTTGTATCATTGCATTGGCACCAGCAGCAGACCGACGGCCGGGGAAACACCCCCCGCCCTCTTTTGAAGGGTGACAAACCCTCCGACCACAAGGCACTCATTACACCCTGTGTAACAGCTATGCATCATGTCATTACCCCAATTACCGCCGTTTTTTTACCGGATTTTCGAATCTCTTCCGCGGCAGGGGCCGGGCACCCGTGAAGCGACCCGGAAGGTGTGGTCGCTTATCCCCTCCGTTCCCCGGGACGCAAAAATCCTTGATGTAGGATGCGGGAGCGGGACGCAGACACGCGACCTTGCCGCCCTCACGACAGGCACGATCACGGCTGTTGACAACCACCAGCCGTTTTTGGATAAGGTCGATGCATGGGTCAGAAAAGCCGGCATGGCACACCGGGTCAAAACGGTCTGTGCCTCCATGGATGCCCTGCCGTTCGACAAGAGATCGTTTGACCTTATCTGGTCTGAAGGCGCCATCTTCATTGTCGGATTCGAGCAGGGCCTCAACCTCTGGAAGCCGCTCCTGAAAAAGGGCGGGTACATGGTCGTGTCCGATACCGACTGGTTCGAGACAAACCCTCCCAAAGAGCTCAGGGAATGGTGGGAGAACGAGGGATACGTGCCTGTGCCCGAAGAAGAGATGAAGGAACGGGTGAAGCGGACCGGACTCCGGCTTGTTGCAACCTACCGGCTGCCGGAAGAAGGGTGGTGGGAGAATTACCTTGTCCCGCTGCAGGCCCGGGTTGCGGAGCTCAGGAAGACGCACGGATCGATTCCCGAAGATGCCGCCCTTCTCGATGCACTGGAGCATGAGGCGTACATGTACCGGCAGTACAAGCGGTGGTACGGGTACACGTTCTTTGTGATGCAGAAAGTCTGAACTGCGGAACCATAGACACTCGTGATACGGATCGGCACACTTCCTGCCGAGACCACCCCCTCTCACTATTTCCTCATTTTTTGCGCTGTTACTGGCGCCGGGTTGCACCCACACTCAAAAGGATTGTTGCTATCGCCAGGACGACCATAAATGGCAGGGGACTGCCGGCTTGCCGGGCCGGTGTCCTTTTCATAAGGGTGACATAAGAGAGCTCTTCACTGGATAGCACGCGGATATGATAATTGGCGCAGGGGCAGGCCTTTGACGCATAATAGCTCGGATCGTAGCCCCCGATAAATTTCACCAGCATCGCGGATCCGTTCTGATGATCGGATATATCGCAGGATTCATCAGTCGCGAGGGTTACCGTCCGCTCCGGTCCGGACCCCCGCTTGACGGAAATATTCACGATCGTTTCTGGGGGAAACGACTGGAAATCGTATACTGCGGGACTCGGTCCATCGAGACGGTACTGGAGGGTATATTCCTCCGGGAACGGTACACGGTTGACCGCGGTATCTCCGAAGAGTTCCGTTGCGATGAGGGTGTCCGTGCCGGGCAGGGTGGCGAGGCGCTGAATCGTGTACCACCTGCGGAGATCGCGAGTTTCAGCCGACGGGAGGGTATATCCCGTGGAGGGATCCGTGACATGGAAGGTCCAGTCCTTGAAGACCACCTCGACGAGATCCCCTTCCTTCACGCGAGAAAAGACTTCAGCGTTCGGGACTCTTGCTGAGAAGTGGCCAGTCAGGGTATACTGGCAGGGGTAATTTTCGCATTCGGCGCGAACCGTAAGGGTCTGGTTCATCTCATTCAACCCGGTAACGATCCCTTTGAAGGCAATGGGGATGGGCGTCGCCGATACAGGAAGTGCCAGGAACAGGAGAAACACTGCAAGACCGATGATGATGCAGGATTTTGGAATCATGATACAGCTCCTGAGTACAAGAGAAAATTGTTCGATGTAAATAAATTATCTTTAAGATTTCATAAATCATTGGTAATACTCGGGAAAAGTCTCATTTCTGAAGATCCTCTCCAACCGCCATCCTGAATATGCATCGAATCTCACGGTTGAACCAGTATGACTCCGGACTTCGCGGCAAAAATCCGCACGCTCGCCCTCTCGCTCGGCGCCGACTATTTCGGGATCGCGGACCTTACCCCGGCAGAGGACGCCATCCGGGCGCAGGGCGGGGAACGTTTGGCACGGTACCCCCGCTCCGTGGTCGCAGGAATACGCCTGCAGGACAGCATTGTCGACCTCCTGCCGGAGAAGGACAAAGCGGGGGCGATCCTGTACCGGCACACAACCTACGATGTTGTCAACGCGACGCTCGATCAGATCGCTCTGCGAGTCGCCGGCCTGCTGCAGGAGGAAGGCCACTCAGCATTTCCCGTTCCCGCGTCGAAACGGACAAGCGACGAGAAGATCGCCGGGCCCTTCTCGCAGAAGCTCGGGGCGCACCTGGCTGGCCTTGGCTGGATCGGAAAGAGCTGCCTCCTCGTGACCCCGGACCACGGCCCGCGGGTCCGGTGGGTCAATGTCCTGACCGATGCCCCGCTCAAGCCGACCGGTTCGCCCATGAAGCCCCGGTGCGGGGAGTGCACGGAATGCGTGGACATCTGCCCGGTCCATGCGTTCACCGACCGGGTGTTCTCACCCGATGAGCCCCGCGAGGCCCGGTTTGATGCAGCTGCCTGCGACCGGTACTACAAACAGCTCGGGAAGGAACTGGGCGTGGACGGCGTCTGCGGGCTCTGTCTGTGGGTGTGCCCGCACGGAAGGAAGAAGGGGAAGAAGAGGACCGGAAATCCCCTGTGAATCCTGCCGCAACCGGCCCCTCACCGGTATCCCGGCGGTTCTTTTGTAAGATGCACTGGCAGCCGGTCGGTTGCCAGGATGCAGACCACTGCCGGATCAGCACGCGGGTCATTATACCGTTCCCTGCAAATACTATGATAAAAAAAACCGGAGAAAACCATGACCCTCCCTGGTACCGATGAACAGATCGAGATGTTCGGACGGATGGCGCTTGCCCTTTCCGAGCTGGAATCATGCCGTGAGTTCTCCCTGCTTATTCCTGAAGTCAGGACCAATATAGTGTACGCTGCCCCGGAGGCAGAGATCCCCGCAGAGGTACTTGCCGTGGACGGGAGGATAACCCTTGTCAGCGGCATGCCGCAGGCCGCAGGCAGGATCCGGTTCGGCGTCTCCGGCCACCTGGCACGCCTTGTCATCAGTCTCCGTAAAACGAGCCCCTCTGCCAGGGCAGCAATCGATTTTGCCAATCCGCCCGGTTTTCTGCCATGGTTGCGCAGGTATTGCCAATCGCGGGAGTGGATCCTTGTGACGATTGACCGGAAGGACGAGCCCGGAGAGACCCGGATGCGGGAAGGCGCCTCGATGTCATGGAAGGCATTCGAAGCCGTCCTCGCTGCCGGAGGAGTTGTACCGGATATCATCTGCGATGCCGGGGGGCCGGGGAAGGAACCGGTCTGTGTCATCATCGGGAAAGAACCCCTCGGTATTGCGCAGGATCTCTGCGGCATTGCCCGAGAATATGCAGACACCGGGAAAGGGGCGATCCTGTCAGGTTTCCAATTTTCTTAATAGTACTATGCATAATTAAGGATGACAACCATGGAACTGGACGAAATTACCATAAGCAGGGCGATCCTCTCGTCCCAGATGAATACGCTGATCGATTGCATGGAACTGGATGTCGCAGTCGTGGGCGCAGGCCCGTCAGGGCTGGCCTGTGCGGCACTGATTGCGGAACAGGGCATTCGGGTCGGAGTCATCGAAAAGAAACTGTCGGTCGGCGGCGGGATGTGGGGTGGCGGGATGATGTTCCCCCGCATCGTCGTACAGGAGGAGGGCAGGCGCCTGCTGGACCGGTTCGGTATCCGGTCCACACCTTACCAGGACGGATACTATGTTGCAAAATCGGTCGAGGCCGTCTCCAGGCTTACCGCAGCAGCCTGTGATGCGGGCGCAGAGTTCTTCAACCTCACCTCTGTCGAGGATGTCATGATCAAGGGTGACGGGAGGATCAGCGGGCTCGTGATCAACTGGACTGCTGTTGAGATGGGAAGGCTCCATGTGGATCCGCTTGTCATGCGGTGCAGGTATACGGTTGACGCAACCGGCCATGATGCCGTTGTGGCCCGGCTTGTCGAGAAGAAGGGCGGCGATCTTAAAGTCAGAGGAGAGAGCTTCATGTGGGCGGATCGTGCCGAATCCCGGATCCTCCGGCACACAAAAGAGGTCTTCCCGGGACTGGTGGTTGCCGGGATGGCCGCCAATGCAATCGCCGGCGAGAACCGGATGGGTGCGGTGTTTGGCGGCATGCTGCTCTCCGGTGAACATGCTGCCGGCCTTGTCTTGGACAGGTTAAAAAAATGACCTGGCTGCCGGGATATTATTGAGGATCCTTATTTTTACCCTTTCAGCCTGGCGAATTCCGTTTCCTAGCCGGGAGCCCGGCGGACTTGCGGGAGGGATGCGGAACGAAAGAACGAGAAAAAGTGGAATAATTCCGGATCAGCTCTTCACCAGTTTCAGGATCCGGATCGCGAGCCACGCGGCATTGTCGCCGTTGTCCACGCCGACTGTTGCAACCGGGACCCCTTTTGGCATCTGTGCAATGGAGAGGAGGGCGTCCATACCGTTCAGCGTCCCGGCAACTGGCACACCGATGACCGGCTTGTCGGTCTTTGATGCAATCACGCCCGGGAGGGCTGCCGAGAGCCCGGCAATCGCGATGTAGATCTTTGCATCGCAGGTTTTGATGTAGGCATCCAGCTTATCGGGATCGCGGTGCGCCGAGAGGATCTGTGCATCGTAGGAAATCCCATTCGCATCAAGGACTTTTTTCACCTTGTCGGTGATCGCCGCATCAGAAGCGGACCCGGATACAATCGCAATGTCTGCCATAATCGCTATCCAAACTTATATTGCGTCTTTCTTAAAATACTATGAGCAGATCCATATGGAAAAAGAACTTCTCCTGATGATGCCAGGCCCGGTCCCGATACCGGAGCGGGTCAGGTTCGCGATGTCGCGTCAGGCAATAAACCACCGCAGTGCCGAGTTCGGTGCCGCGTATGCCGACTGTGTACGGGTCCTTAAGACCTGCTTTGCTACAAAGAACGACCTTGTTGTGATCAGCGGCTCCGGCACTGCCGGCATGGAAGCCGCGATCTCGAATGTCGGACGCGACAAGGAGATCGCCTGCATCGTCAACGGCAAATTCGGCGAGCGGCTCTATAAGATCAGCCAGCGCTACGGCAAGGCCCACGAGATCAAGTCCGAGTGGGGCACCCCTGTAAACCTCGAAGCGCTCAAGGCGCAGCTCGAGGCCGGCGCACAGGTCGTCACGCTGGTCCACAACGAGACCTCCGCCGGTATTAAAAACCCGGCAGAGGAGATCGGCAGGCTCTGCAAAAAGCATGACGCCCTCTTCATCATGGACGGCATCACCTCGATCGGCGGCGATGTTGTCGAGGCCGATACGTGGGGCGTTGACATAGCCATCACCGGCTCGCAGAAGTGCTTTGCCGCACCTGCCGGCCTTGCCATGGTCTCGGTGAGCCCGAAGGCCTGGGAACGCATGACGAAGAATCCGCCGTACTACCTCGACCTTGCGGCGTACAGGAAGAGCGCGGGCGGTAAGCCCATGGAGACGCCGTACACCCCCGCCGTCCCGCTCTTCCTCGCCCTCCGCGAGGCCTGCCTGATGATCGAAGAGGAAGGCCTTCCTGCACGGATTGCCCGGCACCAGAAGATGAGCAAAGCCGTCCAGGCAGCGGCAAAGGAATGGGGGCTCTCCCTCTTCCCGAAGACGGACAAGCTCCACAGCCCGTCCTCGACCGTCACCGCAATCGAGTACCCGGCGGGCGTCAGGGACGACGACATGCGGGGATTGGTTAAGAAGATAGGCATCCAGATCGCCGGCGGCCAGGACCACCTGAAGGGGAAGATCTTCCGGATCGGCAACATGGGCGCGGTCAGCGCACCGGAGATCCTTGCAACCCTTGCGGCAACCCAGCACGCGCTGAAGAAGTGCGGGTACAAGCCGGCCGGGTGCGGCGTGGGTGCAGCCGCCGAGGTGCTGGGATGAGAGTCGGTGTCGCAGACACCACCTTCGCCCGCATCAACATGGGAGCTGTCGCTGTCGACGAGCTCAAAAAACACGCCAGTGTAGCAATCGAGCGGGTGACGGTGCCGGGGATAAAAGACCTGCCCGTTGCCTGCAAGAAACTGATCGAAGAGCGCCGGTGCGACATCGTCATGGCGCTGGGCATGCCCGGGGGCAAGGACAAGGACAAGATGTGCGCCCACGAGGCATCGACCGGCCTCATCCAGTGCCAGCTCATGACGAATACGCACATCATCGAGGTTTTCGTCCACGAGGACGAGGCAAAGGATGACCGCGAGCTTGCGTGGCTCATGGAGCAGCGGACCCGCGAGCACGCGGTGAATGCCGTGAAGCTCGTCCTCCATCCAAAAGAACTCGAACGCCAGGCCGGCACCGGCCAGCGCCAGGGATTCGAGGACGCCGGGCCGGCCCGCCGGTGATGCAACCAAACAAGTTTATGACCAACCAGACGAGATGATCTGCTATGTGTGATACCAACCCGATAAAACTGGGATTCGTTGTTGCGGAGTTCAACCGCGACATCACGTATATGATGGAGATCGAGGGCCGCGAGCATGCGGCGTTCCTCGGCGCAGAAGTGACCGAGTGCATGTATGTGCCCGGCGCCTACGACATGCCGCTTGCGATCAAGAAACTGCTGACCGCAGGAAAGGTCGACGCGGTCGTTACCATCGGCTGCGTCATCGAGGGCGCAACCCAGCACGACGAGATCGTGGTGCAGCACGCGGCCCGGAAGATCATCGACCTCTCCTTAGAGTTCGGCAAGCCCGTATCGCTCGGCATCTCCGGGCCCGGCATGACCCGGCTCGAGGCCAACGAGCGGATCGATTACGCAAAGCGGGCCGTTGAGTCTGCCATCAAGATGGTTAAAAGGTTGAAATGAAGCCGCTGTCGGCGAAGATCGCCGGCGTTTCCGAATCAGCGACGATTGCGATCTCCAACAAGGCCAAAGCTATGCAGCGGCAGGGGATCGATGTCATCAGCCTCTCGATCGGGGAGCCCGACTTCGCCACCCCGCAGCACATCACGGATGCCTGCATCGATGCGCTGAAGCGGGGTGAGACACACTATGCCCCGAGCAGCGGCATACCCGAGCTGACAACCGCAATCGCGGAGAAGATCGAGCGGGAGAACAGGTTCCCCTGCACCCCGCAGCAGGTGATCGTTGCCTGCGGCGCGAAGAACTCGATCTATGAGGCCTGTGAGGCCGTGCTGAACCCGGGCGACGAGGCGATCATCCTCACGCCGGCCTGGGTCAGTTACGAGCCCTGCATCCAGATCGCCGGCGGGAAACCGGTCTTCCACGAGATCAACGAAAAGACCTTCCAGCTCGACGATTCCCTGCTGGAGAAGGTCAATGGGAAGACCAAGATGATCATGGTCAACTCCCCCTCAAATCCAACGGGCGCTGTTTTTGACAAGAAGTCCATGAAGCTCGTGGCTGATCTCTGCGAGGACAAAGACCTGTACGCGATGTCGGACGAGATCTACGAGAAGATGATCTACGGCAGGGAGCACCTCTCGCTCGCGGCCATCGGCGACATGCACCAGCGGACCATCACCATCAACGGGTTCTCGAAGGCGTACGCCATGACCGGCTGGCGGCTCGGGTACGCAGTTGGACCAAAGCAGATAATCACCGAGATGTCCAAGGTCCAGCAGCACTCGATCAGCCAGGTCACGACCTTTGCCATGTGGGGCGGGGTTGCGGCGCTCAAAGGCGACCAGCAGTGCGTCGAGGACATGCGCCGGGAGTTCGACAAGCGGCGGAAGTACGTGATGGACGAGCTTGCGAACATGGGGTATGAGATGGCACCGGCCGATGGTGCGTTCTATGCGTTTGTCCGGGTTGCCGGGGACGATATGGAGGTTGCCTCCCGGTGGCTCGACAAGGGGCATGTTGCCGCTACACCCGGTAGTGCGTTCTATGCGCCGGGGTGGATCCGGCTGTCGTACGCGGCTTCGATGGAGAAGCTGAGGGAAGCGATGGCGAGGATTAGGAAGGTTGGGTAAAATATTTTTTTAGTCCTCCTCTTTCAGGGAACAGTACTTTCTGAGAACAGCTATTAACCCGGTTTAGATCACGACATCCTTCTGATCCGCAATACAACAGGGCAATTTTTCTTTCAGACGGGCAAAGAAGGCTCCCGTCACATCGGTTTCATCAGAGAGCTGCTCCCAGAATGGCGCATCGATGGCAAATCTGATCCGGGTAGTATCATAATCAAGGGTAATTTCCCGGGAAAACGTACCACCTTCCCGGGTGGAGAGCTCTATCCGCGTGATTGCTGGGAGAGGGATCTCGTAGACCGCTCCTGCACGGAATATCCCAGGGGCAATCGTGAAGATTATGCGTTTGTTGGTCAGGGCAACAATACCGGCGGCATACCAGAAACGTACAAAGATCTGACTCCGTTTTATCACTTTAATCTCCTCTCTATGCTGCAGCATAACCGAACAGGCAAACTCGTTCATGAGGACCGGATCGAGGTCGACCGGCGGGTTCTTTTTCACACTTCGCAGGGCAAACACCCTGATAACCCTGTTTGCCGCAAACGGAAGAACAACATAACCTACGATAACCAAAACACCAAAAGCGATCAGACTGGTAACAAAATCCGGTTGTCGCGGGTCCCCTTCAGGCTGGGAAATATCCACGATCTGGAGGGCATTGCTGTTCTTGCTCGCAACATACGCGTAGTTACCTGAAACAGCGACGCCGGTCGGGAAGTCCAGGCCCAGACCCTCCATATGTACCATGCTCCCGGCATGCCGGGGAGCTGCCGGGTCGGATATGTTCACGACCTCAAGGGCATTACTCTCCTTGCTTGCGATATAGGCATAATTACCCGAAACAGCGACGCCGGTCGGGGCCCGCAGCCGGGCTCCGCCCTCTCCATCGGTTATGCTCCCTTTGTGTTTTGGGGATGCCGGATCGGACACATCAACGATTTCCAGGGCATTGCTTCTCTGGCTTGCGACATAGGCATAATTGCCGGCAACAACGACCTCGGCCGGAGTATTCAGGAGAGCGCCGCCTTCCCCGTCGGATATGCGGCCTTCAGGGAGCGGGCCGGCCGGCCTGGAGACATTCACAATCTCCAGCGCTCCCCAGCTAAAGCTGGTGACGTAGGCATAGTTCCCCGAAACCCAGACACTGGTCGGGCCGGCCAGCTTCGCTTGGTAGGATCCGTCTCCGACAGCGCTTTTACGGACCGGGTTTGCCGGGTCGGATATATCGACGATCTCCATCATCCCGCTATACGCGCAGGGGACATAGGCATAATTTCCCGACACATACACGCTGATCGGACCAACCGGGCCCGGGTTGAACCAGTTGTCTATTGCTCCGATGATGATACTTCCTTTGTGTTTTGGGGATGCCGGGTCGGAAACATCCACGATTTCAAGTGCATCGCTTTCGTGACTTGCGATGTAGGCATACTTTCCTGAAACGAACACGTCCAGCGGCCTCTTCAGGAGAGCTCCCCCGGCCCCGTTCGTTATGCTTCCGGCATGCCGGGGCCATCCCGGGTTGGAAATATCAATGATCTCCAGTGAATCGCTCCCCTGGCTTACGACATAGGCATAGTTTCCTGAAACGAACACCTTAATCGGGCTGTTCAAAAGAGCGCCACCGGAGCCGTCCGGGATTACGTTGACATGCGTGGGCATTGCACCCGCAGGACCCAGGGAGGATATGACCAGGAAAAATGCAACGAACACTAATACGGTTTTTCTCTTGAAATCGGTCATTATATCAACGATATCCCGCAGGAACAGGCCCTTGATATTAATTGATAATTTTTTCAATAAGAACTATCTGATATTAATTTTCGAGAATTTCGAATTACCGCTGAATTACTCGAGATTGACAGATTTCCGGTGACGATATGGAGGTTGCATCACGATGGCTGGAGAAGGGGCATGTGGCTGCGACACCGGGCAGTGCGTTTTATGCACCGGGGTGGATCCGGCTGTTGTACACGGCGTCGATGGAGAAGCTGAAAGAGGCGATGGCGAGGATCAAGAGGGTGGGGTAAGAAGTTCTTTTTTATATATATTCTCCATCTTCAGGCTGTCACACCATGGAAATAGACCCGGTATTTTTCCTGCACCAGTTCGTTCTTCTGGCAATCTGTTTTAGTCTCTACTATATCACCGGCGAGCTGGTGCTCAACAAGGGCATCAAAGTAAATTACACCCGAAAGATCAACCATTTCGCCATTTTCTTCCTCCCCATTTTCCTGGACATCGTCTTTGTGTACGAGAAGTCGCCGGCAACAAAAGTACTCGGTCTCATTATCGCCATCAGCACGCTGGTTATCTTTATCCAGCCGCTGCGGGAGCGGAGCGGAATCATCCGGACCATGTTCCTCAGCTTTGACCGGCCCGAGGACCGGCCCCACACCCTGCGCTGGCTGGTGTCGCAGTATATCGCAGCTGCCTTTGTTATCGTTCCCCTGGTGATGTACTTGGCGTCGGTCCACCTGGAGGCGCTTGCGATGATCCCGCTCCTGATCAACGGGCTGGGTGACGGGCTTGCCGAACCCGTGGGGGTGAGGTTCGGCCGCCACAAATACAATGTCCGGGCCCTCTTCTCCGATACCATCTACCAGCGTTCGCTGGAAGGGAGCATGTGTGTTCTGCTTGCCGGTATCCTGAGTATCGCTGCTTTCAGTCATCTCTTCACGTTCCCGCAGTTCATCGCCGCAATGCTGACGGTTCCCCTTGCCACGACCCTTGCCGAGGCATATTCCCCGCATACCTGGGACACCCCGTTCATCTATGCTGTTGCGGGCGTGCTGCTGATTGGTATCGTGACGTTTGTGTAAGGGACGAACAGGTACTCATCCCTGCAATCAAAGAATCAACGGATCAGTTCTATGCCCCCGGGATGGATCCGGCTGTCGTACGCGGCTTCGATGGAGAAGCTGAAAGAGGCGATGGCGAGGATCAAGCGGGTTGGGTAGAAGAGCAGGTGAAGAAAGTCTTCTGGACCTTCTTCATCTCGATGGCCGGGCTGATCCTAGCACAGGTGCTGGACCCGGTGACAGCTCAGCAGATGTCGGGTTGATTACGGGGATGTGTGGGTGAAAACCGAAGGTCGTATACCATCGCCCACCTTTTTTTCTCCATTCAGGATAAAGGGCCGGTTTTTTCAGGCTTGAAATAAACTCTTGGAATTCTGCATTATGAAGATTCGGGAGAAGGTTCCAAGGATAACACCGGCATCGCCCCCCTGTTTGGGACAAGATATTTTTCCAGATATTGCCGCACTTCAGGATAGATCTCATACCGGACATTTTTCCTGTTTTTTTGTATGGAGACAATTCCATCATCACTAAGTCTTCTCATGTACCATGTAACCAACGGTCCTGATATTCCCATCATCACTTCCAGATTCTTCCTGTTCGTATCGGGATTATCAAGCAGTAATATGAGAATGCGGTTATCAGTCTCATTCCGGATATGCTTGAGCACCGTTCTCTCTACCTCTGAAAATTTCCCGGAATTTTCAAAATACCGTGTATGGCCGTTTGTATTCATAGCGGAGATCTTTCCTGTCGTCATGAGTATGATGAGATGATACCGGAGAGTTCCTGGTTTAATGCCGGACATTCGCACTAAGGAATTGAAGTAGATACCGGGATAATCCTGTATATAACGATAGGCAAGATTCCGGGTGTTGTTATGGAAAACAATTGACCGGGTGACATTCCGGTATCCCAGATATGCGTATAGTTTGATGAATAAGAAGAGTTCAACGGGGAATCCGATAAAGGAGGATACAGAAAGAGCCAGTGCGAGCAGCATCATTCCCGGGGGAAGCTCCCAGAAATCGACCGGCACGGTTTCCAGTGGCGTACCAGTATCCATATCCGGTGTTACCGGTTCGACTGTGTATCCATTATGAAACCCGCAGGAACCGGATGGTACTAACGAAAATGAACAAAGCACAAGAATCAGGAAGATTCCGTACCTGATCATTTTCTTCATCCATGAATATTCAGGGTACGATAAAAAAAGGGTTATGGTCTAACTCGCGGATGCAGAATATGTGTAGCTTTGCACGCCACTCACCCGGTATCCATAAACCTTCGACCACCAGGTACCGGATGCAAGACCGCCGGATTTGGAAATTCTCAGGTTAACCCGGCCATCAATCCGCCCGTCTGATGAATCATAATAGGGACCGAGTGTGGTATCAGGGGCAGCAATCGTGAGCGAGAGGGAATTCGAAGGGTTGCCCCAGTACAGATCAGTAAAGAACGACGTTTTTCCCGGCGAGACGGAGGTTGAATACCACTGGGTCTGTCCCTGAGATATTGTGGCCGAACTCAAACGGGATATCTCCGGCAGCATGAGGGTGTTATCACCCGGGGTCACGACATACCCGTCTTTTTCTTCAACAATCTTTGCCGATACAACCGGTACGGTCAGTGCCGCACCGATAACTAACAATAGTGCTAACCAGTGAACCTTCATGGTATCACGGGAAAGCGTCCAGTTGTTGAGTTAATACCTTTTGTCGGTCAAAACTTTACACGTTATTCTCAGGTAAAGTTTTGACCGACAAATCGTTTATAACCCGGAAATAAACCGCTCAGTGTGGACAGCCGGAGGTTGTCCCGGATAACTCAAACGGAGAGGAAGCACTATCGCTATCATATCCACCCTCTCCTTTCCGCTGGCATAACTCACACGCACGTGACATTTATGGCCACATCTTTCATCTGTTAGCGGAGCGCATCGACAAATGAGAAAAATAAAACGAGGTAAAAACCATGAAACATATGAAAATCAGCGTTGTCCTGCTGGCACTGCTGCTGGCGGCGATGGTACCAATCGTGAGTGCTGCGGAGGCGCAGGCTGACGATGCCCTGAAGGTATCAAACGATGGGGTAATTGATGCTTCCCTTAAAGGAATTGTCACACAGCCGGACCCTTACACGTATGTCTTTACCGGAAAAACCGATGACAAGACAGCAAGCGTCAACCACTTGATTGAAAACCTGAACAAGAAGACGATGAATGCTGCTGTGAAATCTGGAACCCCGATATCTGGTTCGAACACTGCCACCATGCCGCTTTTTGGCAGCTCCATCTGGCAGAGAACCCAGGTATCCGGAACAAAGGACGGGGGATGGATCTCACCTTACACCAAGACCATAAACGGAAATCTCGTATCCAACTGGCAGGGAAGCAGCCCATATTATGCTGATAAGATTACCTTATCGTCCCTGATTTCTGCTTCTGGTGTCGGCGTCTCAATTAGTATGCCGGGTGGCAGTATGGGATACCAGGATATCGGAGGTAACCGGCTTAGTTATTCAGACTACTGGACCACCGCATATGCAGTGTCCCACAGCTACTCAAACTTCCTGGCACAGAGCTGGGCCACAGTTCCCTCAGTTGCGGAAAGTGATTCGGGTACCTTCCGGTTCAGTTATTCAGATTACACGGTAAACACATACGTGTCAGTCTGATAATTTCAATTTTTTTTCGGTGCATCATGTCAATAAAATGGCGTATTGGAATCCTGCTTCTCATCGCCAGCCTTGCTGGCGTTTGTGCTTTTTTTGTCCTTAACACGGGCATACCCTCACCTCATGAATCCTGGAATAAAAAAACCACAGAGAAAATCGGGTACTCCCATGCCCCCGAAGGGGGCTACGCGGATTTTGCTCCCAACGATCCTGATTTGTATTCAACCTATTACTTTTCTCTGGCATTGAAAAATAATCATATTGACCTGATGCAGAAAGAACAGACAGACCTGTGGTTGTATTCCCGGGAACGGGAATTAATCGCAAATCCTTCCCAGGTCACTCTAAAGGACCTGTACTACCTGACCGGCTGCATGAAAAATTACGATATCCTCCCGGAAAACCGTTCAGGGATCATGTCCCTTGTTGAACAGTACAGCCAGCCGGATGGATCGTATGCGGACAGGCCCGGACTTGAAGGATCATCTTTGGATACCATACGGGCCCTGGAAATCCTGGATTTTATCGGAAACAATACCGGGAATATGGATATCACCCGCGAGTGGCTAGCCCGGCAATATCAATACGATCAGATTTCTGAGGATGAAGACTATTTACTTACTGAAACACAGGTCCTGCTCCCCGTATCCCACCTGACCGGTATCGACCCGGACCTGGAAGGAAGCACCCGTTTACAAAAAAGCATTGAGGAACGATATGCAGGGAAATGGAAATCCGAGTTGGAGGCTCTGCCCGGGAAAAAACCAGATCTGTTTACGCTCAAAGCTCTCGAAACCGAAGTACGTTTCTCCGGAAAGCTCACACCGGAAATTTCCCAAAAAATCCAGGATTACGTGTACTCCCTGGAGTTACCAGACGGAGGATATAATGCGATCCTGGGTGATTATGGTGAGTCCCAGGGAACATATCTTGCAATGAAGCTGTTGTCCGATATCGGATCTCCAGTTCACGACACGACAATCGAGTTCATCCGGAGGCATGAGAGCCGGTACGGGGGATTCCGCCCTGCGTTCAAGATTACCCCTTCCCTGAAAGATACATTTTATGCAACCCAGGTTCTGACCAGGTTGGACCCGCACAACCCTGCGATTCCGGCAGTCAAACCCTGGCTTGATGCAAGGATGGCTGATCCCTCACTTTCTCCCGAAGACCAGTATTACCTTGTAATGACATATCACGAACTGGGGGAGTCCGTCCCACAGGCAGCCACCCTCCGGAATATACCGGAACAGCAGATTACAACGTATTCTATATCCCCGGACCAGCTGGGAGATCTCGAACAGGTCTTTTACCTGCTGAAGATGGTAAAGGCCACGGATCACCCCCTGGACTCAGCTCAAAGAGATAGTATAATCCGGAAAATCAACCAGTTCCAGAATAGTGACGGAGGTTATGGTTACGGGGGATCGGATTTGGCCTCAACATATTATGCTTTAGGGTCACTGGATACACTTTCAGCTTCTCCTGATAATCCTGAGGCATGTATATCATGGATAGAGCAGGGATATGCCGGTGACGGGGGGTACTACTACCGGCGGGGGGATCAGTCAACCAATTTTTCCTATATCACACCAACATACATGTCCGTTTCTTCGTTGAACTACCTTCACCGGTATCCGGGAAACGCAAAAACAACCCTTCAGTGGATCGACAGCAGCCGGTATTCTGACGGGGGTATTCAATTGATGCCGGAGAAACCAGATACCGAAGTCAATGATGCCACGTTCCGGGAAAAACTCGAATACACCATCCAGGGCTTGGAGACGGAGCAAATCCTCCTTCATCGCACCGGTATATGATAAGGGAGAAAAGCCCAAGGAAAAAACAGGCTCACCCCATCCTCATCGCAAGTGGGAGTGCTATCCCTCCCTCTCCCCCTAATCATTCACCGGGACAGGAAATGTCAACAGACCCGGCAACCCACAGAAAATATCCATGGCTGACAGCACATTTCCGGATCCGGCCCCCCGGAAAAATCTCCTCAACTATATTGTATGGATTGTTATTGCGGCAACTCTTCTCCTCGCCATTATATTCTGGTTTATCGTCTTTGGCATTCCTGCTGGTAGCGGTTACATTTATGCCCGCAGTTAGTGCACAGGCAGATGCCAACAGGTTGCCAGACCCTGACGCACATAAGGTTGTATTTGTCGATTCACCACGGATTATTGTTGTGGAAAACACACACATCAAGTATTGTTGATGTCGGTAATATACGGATTACCCTGACTTCAAATCCGGAACATAGGTGTAGCGTGCCAGAGTTTCTGTCCTAAAATAGTGACATAATTTATGTCCGCTTTCAAGAGCACCGTGCAGGTGCTTGCGGGTGAAAGCGACAATGGAGATCAGGACAAAGGCAGTAGTATTTTACGAAGAGAAGATACACAGTGCCAAAGAGATTGGAGAGACGTACAACATCTCCGAAAGAACCGTGAGACGATGGGCACAAAACCATCGCAACGATCCCGAGAACGGGTTGAAACCGAAGAAGACCGGACCGCGGAGACGGACCCGTTGGGCAATTCCGAAATCGTTGGAACAACGGATCATCCGGCTCAAGGGAAAGTATCCGGCTTGGGGAGCCCGACGGATCAAACACCAGTTCGAACTCTCGTGTTCCTGGAGAACGGTTCACCGGATCCTCAAGAAACATGGTCTCCTCATCCGGATCAAAGCTAAACCCCAACCGTCCGGGAAACGGTTCCAGCGTCGTCATGTCGACAGTATGTGGCAGGGGGATACCTTCCAGTTCCGGATCCGTGGCGTTGGTAAAGTCTACGTCACCGGATTCACTGATGATTGTTCTCGCTATCGTGTGAAAAGCAAAGTATACCTGCACAAGGATGCTGCCTCAGCGGTTAATGCCCTTCAATGGGCACTTCGGGCCGGCAGGATTCCCTGGGAGATCTATCTCGATAACGGGAAACAATTCGTCTCAAAACTGTTCAAAGCGGAAGCCCAAAAACATAACATCAAACTGATCTTCGGCAGACCTTATCACCCCCGTGGCCGTGGGAAGATCGAACGGTACCACAAGACTCTCTACCGGGAACTCATCGCTTTAAAGCAATTCCGTTCGCTGGGCCATTTCAGGAAAGAACTCTGGAGGTTTGACCAGCTCTACAACAACTGGCGTAAACAGGAGATCCTGAACTGGATGACGCCTTCTTCCGTTTACAACAACAAAACCAATTTCAATAAAAACAGAAAATGTCTATCCAGCGGACATAAACTCTGTCAACAAAACGGACAGTAATTATGGCACTCTACAACTACTGGACGATTACATTCAGAGACACTACCCGGAACATCCAGACTACCTATATGACGAGCCAGAATGCTATGCCAAACACGAATGTCAAAATCCAGATCTATCTTGAAACGGCAAACCGCGCCTCGATCCCAAACAATAATTACATGTGCGGAGATTCTACGTTCAGGAATTTCTATCTGGTGAATACCAATGGGCAGAATGTTATGCCCGGTACCGTCGGGAGCGGAGTCAATTCGGTATGGACAAATCTTCCTGGACTGAGTGTCGGAAACTCATGGCCAAGCCGGATTATCCTGAATACCGCCAATTGAGGGAAATCCTATGACCCCTTTTTTTCCAATGAAAAACCGGTTTGGTTTCATTGTAGTTACGGGTCTTTTCTGTCTGTCCCTTTTCATCTCGGTCAGTGCAGTATCGTCACACATCCTGCCGGATACGCCGTACGATGAAGACCTGTCTGACAGGGTGATCACGCTTGATCCCGTGGGGAACCACACCGCAGGAGATGTTTTCACGATTCGTGGCGTCACATCCCTTCCTGCCGGGCGAAAACTTATGGTTGGTATGCATCTGGGGGGCTGCAGGGTGGGTTACTGTATCATGTCAGAACATTTGGGCTACACGGTTGTTGTCAACGGGAGCTCGGGCATGAACACCTGGAGTTATCAATTGAATACCACCGGGTTCTGGACAGTTGACAACGACGGGAACAGATGGGCGTATGATATTAATGTCGGGGATTATCAATTTGTTACAGTTAACGATGATGAGACTATCTACCTGTTCAACCAATCCGAATCTGCATCGATCCCGGACAAGCCTGACCTGCGTAAACCCGGGTCCGGGAATTTGACCCAGTCACAACCTGCAATAACCGGTCCAGCGAATGCCACGGCGAGACAACCTGCACCGGTAACCGTCCTCGTTCCGGTTGTTGCACTGGGAATCATGGGGATGATACTGTTCCGGATAAAAAACGGGTAATGAGATGAAAGCACAAATGCAGGTTATCCATCGATTTTCACACATCCCTCCTGAATGAAATACCTGTTACGGGAGATCCACAGGATCATTTTTGACATGTAAAGTTTTGACCGACAAATCGTTTATAATCCCAAGTCAAACCGCTCAACGTGGACAGCCGGAGGTTGTCCTGTAAACACAAAAAGCCGGGGGTTCAGCTGCATTGCACACTGTCAGGACCCCCGCACATCCGCTGGTAATCATCAGTTTTGGTTTGTTCATAACGGAGTTGAGCAGATATGCCGAGCGGATGCTGTCGCAAAAAAGGAAAGGAGATGAAAAAAGAATGCACTTATGCAATCTAAACGTCGTCCTGCTGGCACTGCTGCTGGCGGCGATGGCGATGGTACCGATTGTGAGTGCGGCGAACGATGCGACGATACATATTAGTTCCGCACAACTGGCCGAAGAATCCCGGATGATGTCTGTAGATGTTACGAAAATACCTGTTCGTGATTTAACAATCAATGATAACGTTGAAAAAGTGACCGTGAAACAAAGTCTCACATCCGAGAAGGGAGACGGGATTTCCACGATTTCCCCCGGTTCAATAATTCGCCATTCCAAGGATAACATTACGCGGGTTTTCGATGGATCGGGAAAACAGGTCTTGTACGCAAACGATGATGAAGCCGCACTCGTTCCAACACCCTCAGGCAAGATGCTACCCGCATCCCGAATCCACCAAGTCCCCTCCGGTGCATTCCTGAAAACAGTCGGAACGGAGACCTATGTCATTTCGGGCGGAGAAGTCCTCTTTACGGTCATTAATGACCGCGCGGGGGACATGTCCGATGAAAAAACACTTGCTGATACTAACGCAGTACTTGTAAACCCGGATTTTACCGGCTGGATCGAGGATGCTTTTGACAACAATGTCCCGCAGATCGGTTATTTCTCTGCATACTGGGTAGCTCCATCTCACCCGCCCTCATCGGAAAGTCAGGAAGCAATATTCCTGTTCAATGCAATCCAGCCCTCTGCCGGGAATGCAATTATTCAGCCGGTCCTTGAGTGGAACCAGCCAAGCACAGGATTATACTGGACCGGTGCAGCATGGTCCCTCAGGAATGGTGTCGGATATCCGAGTTCCCGAGTCCGGGTGAATGACGGGGAAACCGTACGTGGCCAGATGGTCTGGAGACCGTCAATGAATGCATGGCTCATTATGTTCACCAACGGGGCCGGCCAAACTGTTTCAAAATACACAACGGATATCAGTACTAATCGCAACTTAGCAACATTTGTTGCTCTCGAAGGAACAAAAATTGATGATAATACGGATGTTCCTGGGGACACAACATTCAGCAGCATGCAGTTCCTGTCCGGCCTTGGCGGAAGTACAGTTCCGATTGTCTGGGGACAGAATATCAACCCGAACGCACCCCTGACCCAGCTCCGCGTGCAGATTATTTCAAATCCTTCATCCGTGAAATTACATACAGCGAACTGATACACCCGGAAGATCCACGATGAAGAACCAGATACTCTCTCTTATTTTTCTCCTGTTGATGATCACCAGTGGTTTTTCAGGTTGCGTTGGCCGGGAGACTAATGGAAAAATCCCGGAATCTTCTTCGGGTCCATCTGTTACAACTCCAACACCTGTCTATTCGGCTGTCCCGACACTAACAGGAACGACTGGCGTCCCGGTCTTTGTTGTGAATTACACGGCAATACGGTTCATTGGCAGAGATGATCCGGCTCACCCGATGAACGAGGCCCGGAAAAATGCTATCGCTAAAGCTGCTATTGCTGATGATCGTGCTCGCACCCTTCTTGCCGGAGGGGGTATGATCGAAGGTGTCCTGTACCAGTGTCACCCGACACCAAAGGATTATTCCGACGCTGCATGTGCACCGGCGCTTCGGGTGTTGCATAATGGTACTGCCTGGGATTTCCTAGTCGATGAAAAAAGCCAGGTTGTGATATTTGTTCAGCACGAGATCCCATCGGGTTCATTTACGTGATCTCATTTCCGTGATTTAGCACAATCCGGGGAATGGTAATGCAAACTGATAAAAAAAACCTTGCTGTCATTGCCGGACTGTTATTGTGCGGTATCAGGGGCAGCGATTGTGAGCGAGAGGGAATTCGCCGGATTACCCCAGTACAGATCGGCAAAGAACGAGGTTTTTCCCGATGGTACATATGTTGAATACCATTGGGTCTGTCCCTGGGAAATCGAGGCCGAACTCATTTGGGATATCTCCGGTAGCATGAGCGTGCTATCCCCAAGTGTTACGACATACCCGTCTTTTTCTTCAACAATCTTTGCCGATACAACCGGTACGGTCAGTGCCGCACCGATAACTAACAACAGTGCTATCCAGTGAACCTTCATGGTATCACAAAGAAAGCGTCTAATTGTTGAGTTAATACCTTTTGTCGGTCAAAACTTTACACGTAGTCGAAGTGTAAAGTTTTGGATGAGAGATCGTTTATAGGAGGATTGGTTATCAGTGATGCGGTTATCCGATTGATATCCGCCGATCCGGAGAGATCATGGTATCACAACCTAATTCTCTCTCCGGGTTGTTTTTGATTATTCAAAAAGAACCAATAGCAGATTGTGATACTTCTTCATTCACGATTAAAAAGTAATGAGGAATCCGATGTTCATTATTTCCGGACATGTAAAGTTTTGACCGACAAATCGTTTATAATCCCGGGGCAAACCGCTCATTGCGGACAGCCGGAGGGCGTCCCAATCAGTGGAGGACGGGGTTCACATAAGTATGCACACTTGACGAACCCGATCCTGCCCGTAGGCATGAGATGAAAGACTTCTCTTCATAGAATGTTTGGATCGTGCCTCTGTTAGTAGAGAAAAATGGAGGTATTGAATTACATGAGAAAAAACAGATTATGCGTTATCCTGTCTGCATTATTGCTCGCAGCGATGGCGGTGGTACCGATAGCGAGTGCGTATAGGGCTGATGACTGGGGTCCGAACTATGGTTATGCAAATGACTTCAGTAATGATGCATATAATGCCGCAGTTCAGCAAAGCAACATGGGTTACGGTGCTTATTATGATTCCAATGTTCCTGCATCTTCTGCATGGAGTAACCTGCCAAGTGATCAGGTATTTTCCTTTAACGGTCATGGTAACAGCGGAGGAATTGTTTTTTATGACAATTCCAGGATTTATGCCAACAATCCATCTGACCAAAAAAGCATATCAAAATTAACCAGCGGTCAGATCAATGATCTTGCACTTGCAGTATTTGTTAATTGTAATTCCGGGTCCGGTGGTTCCAACCTTCTCTCAACGACTGTAAACCGCGGCGGAGATGCTGCCGTAGGGTTTACCGGAGAAATTACAAAGTTTCAAGCCGATTACTGGACCCAGCGTTTCTGGTATCGTCTTAACCAATATTCCACCATACAGGATGCGGCATATTATGCAAAAGTGGATACCCTGAATACATACTGGTACCTAGGTAGTGGAGGGATAGACACAGTAACCTGGCAGGGACCGGGAGTGTCAAACACGATAAAACCGGCAAGAGCAGGATCATAATCAAGGAGGGAAAATGATGAAACAGTTTACGAAAATTTCAATAATATCGGTGATTATTGCATCGCTGGTGATCGCTTCCTTTCCCGCGGCAGCATTAACAAAAGAAGGAGGACAGGATTTATCGCCATCTTCAACCGGCATCGGAATTGATGAGGCGAAAAACAGAATTGTGGACTTCGACGGCAATTCAAAGAATCTGAATTCCTTGGATTTCAAATACCATGGGTCTATCAAATTTCCATACGGAGAAGTATATGACTTTTCGGAAGGAAAGAACCGGTATTACGTAAATAAGGAAAACGGGGATATTGAATTCGCATATTTCTCGGATGCTCGCTCCAGTTCACATCGTGTCCATATTGATAAGCAGCAGGCAAAAAACAATGCCGAAATCTTTGCGAAAGAAAAATACAAAACATTCATTACACGAAATATGGAGTTGACGGAATCTACGCTTATTGATCATGGTGCCGGAGGACAGGAATATGCGTTTGTGTGGTCAGAAAAAATCAATGGGGTTTCCACATTGAACAAGATATACATCACTGTAGATTCGGATAATGGTAAGATTATCTCATATCTGGCTAAAGAGCGGGAAACCAAGATCAACCTTGAGCCCAATGTCAGACAGTCTGATGCTGTCAGGGCCGCTCTTGAACAGTTTGGGAATCTCAAAGATTCTAGGACTGATGCCTATCTTTCACTTGCTTGTCCTGAACCGGATGTTCAGCAACTGGTATGGATCGTAAAAGTTAATGCAGCACCTGTTGATGGCCTTGTCCAGGGAGGGCAGGTTGTTGTTGATGCCCAGAACGGAAAAATAATTCTCTTTAATCCATTCAATTAATTTTTGATAGCATGTCATCCCTAGAAATTGGAAAAAAAAATCCAAGAAGGAAGATCCTTATATTTTTATCTATTACAGGGTTGACCGGAGTCTTTGCACTGGTTTTATTTTTTTTCTTGAACCAGTGGATTTGGAGACCATTTGTTGATTACAATTTTTATCTGATAATTATCCAGATAACGCAGATGCTCTTGACCGGTTTGCTCATTCTGTTTTTTACTGGTGCATGGGCAGTCTCTCAATGCCGGTTATCCATCAATAATCAAAAAGATGCCCTGGTTATCGGTCTCCTGTCGGGATGTATAACAGGTACCGGCATCGCATTCTGCATAGCATTAACCAGAAATCTTCCTGAGGGTTCCGTGTATTTCCCCGTCTTATGTCTGATAATACTGTCGATTATTCTTGCGTCTCTCGGAACGATGACCGGCGCCGTGGGATATTATCATGGATTATCATTTGGGGAAGCAAGCAGAGTTGCTAAAAAGAGAGGGGCGCAATGTGCGTTTACGTTAACCGCCTTGTTCATCCTTATCCTGTTATCAGCTTCGATCCCTCCGATGCTGGCTTTAATCGGAACAACTTCCGGCCTTATTGCCAATGACTGCCTAGAATGCCGGCTCCATCAGGAAATCAGAGTTGAACGTCTTGACAATCTGACAATCAGGATACTGTACTCAGCAAAAATGCCTGCAGTATCATGGATCGGTCGATACAATCCTCCGCGGATCCTTATTCATGATATAGATGTCAGCAACCAGACCGTATCTGAGAAAAACGGTTTTCCTGTAACTGTTAACCCCGCTGGAGGATTGACCTATGATGAGGATTCCGTTGTAATTATCTCAGGGAAGGGTGTTGCCAATTGTAATAGTACTCCGATACGTCTGAAGGTAATCAGTTACAATGGATCGGAACAACCGGTTATCCTTTATGACGATAGTATATAATAAACTCAGGTTACGATGGATCCGGATGACATAAACTATGTCAGTACAAACACCGGCAATATTAAAGTTGGATCCGCAATGCCATATCGGTAAAACCAATAAACAGAAGCGCATCGGCGGTGACGGAGCAGTATATTAACCACTGATGAAAAATGAAACCCTCGTTAAAAGATCTGTCATTACCGGCAATCTTCCTGTGGGGCAGCCTCGGCGGTGTCTGTTCAGCCGCAGCGTATTATCTTCTGCAAGAGATATGGGACCGGTTTTTTCCGAATGCGATAGAGTTTTTTCCGTATCATGATGCCCAGGCAATCGTACTCTTTACACTGCTTTTTGCCATCCTTGGGTATATTGCGGGGGACCTGTTCAGTACCGGAAATAATACATGGGAGAGCATTATCGGATTGGTATCCGGGATTGGTACAGCACTTATGTTCACGGCGATCATCGCGTTCCAGACGATCATGTTGGACGCAGGGGATCTTTCCGATCTGCCGGTCGTCCTGTTCGCGGTGATCCTCTTAGGATCGGTTGCCCTGCAGTTGGCAGGTGCATGGTTTCATCAACCCAGGTACCTGGCCCCACCGGATGAGAAAAATACCCGAAGTCCATCAACCGTTGTGAAAAGACTCTGCAATTACCGGTTATTATTCCTCGCAGTCCTGATCATCCCGCCAAGTCTGTTATACCTTGGTATGAGTACGGGAGTTGTTGCAGAAGAGCTCTCGTGTTGCGCCCCAATTATTTCCGATAGTGTGGATGTAACCCGTACCAGCCCTGATTCCATTCGTATTGTTATGATTCCGGATGCAAGGATAAAACATGATTCGGCCCCCACCGTGAAAATATATTTGGATGAAAAGGATGTCAGTAACCAGTCGATAATTCAGGGATCTGGTTTTAACGCGAAAATTACACCTTCAGATGGGCTCCAGTTCCAGAAAAAAGCATCCGTAACACTTCAGGGGAGAGATGTGTCAGGAAATGAAACCGTACCCGTCCATCTCCAAATCATTGTCACATATCCTGACACGGGCCTCCGTGTGGTGATCAGTGACCGGGAAATCTGATACTATACCGAGGCGATTATTCCGCGTTGTTGATACCGGAGGAGCAACGAATTATATTTTAAATTTTGAATCAAATGGCATTTATAGTATACATGTGGATCTGAAAAGTGGAAAGGACGGGTTCACATAAGTTTGCACACTTGACGAACCCGACCCTGCCCGTAGGCATGAACCAATTATCGTCTGTCCTAATGAAGATTTTGGATCATGCTTCCGAAAAATGGAGGTAGAAATCGCATGAAACAAAAAAGAGAATGGACTTTGCTGCTCGCAGCACTGATGCTGGGAGCGGTATTTGTTCCGCTGGTAAGCGCGACGAACGATACGAACCCGACACCCCCGGGATGGGTCGGTGAATTCGATGAATGGGCCGGACAAAAGGATATGTCGGCATATAACCCGATCGTGACACCGGTTGCAGTCAGGAAGATGGATGAAAAGACCGCAAAGGCATACCCGGGCGTTACGATCATCAGTCCTGATACCCGGTTCCCTCCCGGCAATGACATCGTGGATTCACAGAAATCCTCAATGAAGGTTGCAAGGATCAACTTCATCAGCCCTGCAGGAAAAACCGGTGCGGTGAAAGCAGCAGCTGCAATCCCCTTCGTGGCCCCTGAATACGGATATTTCAACTGGTACTGGACCCAGGATACCACAGTCACCCAGACAATTGTCATCCATAATTACGGGACAACCGCCGCAAGCGGTCAGGTAACATTCGTTTCCATTGAAGACGGTTATGGTGCATCAGCAGCATTTACAAACCTCGCCCCGGGTGCCAACTGTTCGGTTTCAATCCCGTTCCCTGTCGTTGCAAGTCAGAGTTCCGTAGGAATAAAACCGATGGGTTTTTTCATCACCGTAAATCCTGGCACCGTGACATGGTCCGGGCAATTGTCCTTAAACGGGATTGAAAAATACAACAATGATGCCTCGCACCTGCCGGACCCGGATGGCGGGGACAACCTTGAGACAAGCGACCTGTACCATTTCCCATTCAGTGAAGGGTATGCAATCATATCTGAAGCGGCAACCGCAGCCGATAATACCAATTCACCGTATGATACGGCAGGCAGACTAAACGACTACGTTGGAACTAAAATGAATTATTCGACAACTACTACGTATTTACTCTATGCTGCATCAGATCTCTATATTGTAAACGATAACTACCGGGGAGTATGCGATGAATTTTCCACAATGGATGTAACTTTCAGCCGCTCGCTTGGGATACCTTCACGGTTCCTCGGCATCACCTGGATTGACGAGAACGGTGTTGCCCAGGGGCATGCAATCCTGGAAAACCGGATGGCGGGTGCCTGGGTGCATTCCGATCCAACATGGAAATCGTTCAACAACCCACAGGTATATGAAATGGCCAACAACACACATATGAGCCTGACAAAGTATACCGATGCTGATGACAGCCGGTATACTACAGATCCCTCAGGTGACGGCTTGCTGAGATATGAAGATATGATTGCCGAGCCGTTTGGAGAACTGCCGGCATACAATTAACCCTTTTTTTATGAGAACGATTGCACTTGTTTTCAGTTTCCTGCTTGGTATCACGACACTACTGGGGATAGTATCTGCAGCAGAAATCACACCGGTATATCCCGGTATGGGCATACCCCTCGATCAGCTTACCGGCAGGCATCCGACCGTGAAGGGCAACGCCACCATTATGGAATTTTTCAATGAGTGTGGTGTCGGATATTGGTACGAGGAGCAGATGGATATAGATTATAAATCAGTTCACATCCCCCCGGCCAACAACTGCGGGAAACAGCTAGTATTCTCGATGAGAATGACCGGGGAACGCAATGACCCCACAAGAATCACTGACATCTGGATCATCGGCGCCAACGAGACGTGGTCAAGCTCAATTGAGACAGTATATCCTGGCGGGGGGATTTCACGGGCTCTTGTGCAACCGGCTCAAACCCGCAATGTCCTGTCTTTAAATTTTGCGGGCGCAGTCATTGCACTTGCATTCATTGGCATTGCATTAACGTTGAAGGAACGTAAGAAAAAAAATTCATGAACAGGAGGTTGCTTCAATCCCCCTGCTCTGTGTATGAATCGAAAAAAAGATGATGGATGATCAGGCTGCGGGTATTCATGCCGGTTTCATGCATCCATGTTCCCTGTTTGGGAATATGTCAACGGCTTCTCGGAGGCCTACGCCATGACCGGCTGGCGGCTCGGGTACGTCGTGGGTCCGAAAGAGATCATCACGGAGATGTCCAAGGTCCAGCAGCACTCGATCAGCCAGGTCACGACCTTTGCCATGTGGGGCGGGGTTGCGGCACTCAGGGGTGACCAGCAGTGTGTCGAGAACATGCGGCAGGAGTTCGACAAGTGGCGCAAGTACGTCATAGGCGAACTGAAAGCGATGGGTTACGAGACTGCCCCGGCCGAGGGTGCGCTCTATTCGTTCGTGAAGGTTGCCGGAGCTGAAATGGAAGTGGCGTCCCGGTGGCTTGACAAGGGGTACGTGGCTGCTACACCGGGCAGTGCGTTCTATGCACCGGGATGGATCCGGCTGTCGTACGCGGCTTCGATGGAGAAGCTGAAAGAGGCGATGGCGAGGATCAAGTGGGTTGGGTAAGAGAGTATTATCGACGGCATCCGTACCTATTGGAATAGATGAGTCGGATATTTGGTTTATCCCCTCCTATTTTCCTACAACAATCTTTAATAATAATACTCTCAAACGGAATTTGCCGATAACATCGATGGATGTTATGCGTGAAGCACCCCAATGTTTCACGGTATCCTGGATGCTAAACCCATCGAAAGATACAAAGCAAACGACAATGTTTGCCAATCCATTTTGTTATTGGCTCCAGATGAACGGAGTCAATAGAATGAACTACGAGAGTGAAGTTAAGGCACGGGTCGGTATTATTGGCCTTGGTGCAGTCGGTTCTGCATTTGCACATGCAATGAGTTTTTTCCATCCCTCCTGTGTCGGTTACGACATCAAGGGCAAGGGTTCCTGGAATGAGATCGTGAAAACGCAGGTTGTCTTCATCTGCGTCCAGACTCCCGGGGGTTTTGATGACCGGCTTGATTGTTCAGCAGTCGATGATGTCCTGTCACGGTTGACGGAGAGCCGTTTTCAGGGAATTTGTGTAGTCAAGAGTACCGTGAGAGTCGGATATATGGACTCAGCGAAAGCACGGTTTCCCCGTCTCCATCTTGTCTATATGCCGGAATTCTTACGGGAAAAGAGGAATTTCCAGTGGGCGGTCAATCCTGACCGGATTGTCATCAGCGGCGACGAAACGGCGGTTGATGAAGTATTGAAGCTCTTCTCATGGGTTGACGGACTGGAGGAGATTGTCCCGGTGTTACGAATGTCATTCCGGGACGCGGAGATCGGCAAACTTGCACATAACGCCTACATCGCCACAAAGGTCAGTTTCACAAATGAGATGGAGCGGATCTCCCGTGAACACGGGGCGGATCCCGCGAGCGTCATGAGTGTGATCCATGCTGACCGTCGGGTCAAATCCCGGGAACATCTCAGGCCCGGTCTCGGTGCATACGGGGGAAAGTGTGTGCCGAAAGACACCCGCGAACTGATCAATGCCTCCCATAATACACCCTTGCTCAGGGCCGTGGAAACGGTGAACGAGAACCATCAGAATTCCCGATTGGTTGTTAATACAAAACCCCCCGTTCCGCAGTCAATTGAAAACAGGTCGCATTAAGCCGGTGTGAGATACAATGCCGCACCTTGCCGTACTTATTCCAACGAAGAACCGGCCTGAATTGCTGAGACGGGCTCTCGGTTCGATCGCCAAGCAGACAAAGCAACCGGATACCATCCTTGTTGTTAGCGATTGTGATAGCAATCACGAGAACCAGACACGGGATGTGGTTCATGAAGCATCCAGTATCCTTCCCGAGATTCATTTTATTAAGAACAAGAGGACGGACAATCTCTCCGGGGCAATAAACACCGGTCTGTATTCCTGCATACAGGCAGGTGTTGTTCCGGAATCGACCTGGATTGCGATTCTTGACGATGATGATGAGTGGTCTCCCGGGTATCTCGCGGAATGCCTGAAAACAGCCGAATCACAAGGCTGTGATGTTGTTGTCTCCGGTCTCATCCGCCACGAAAGAACCGGAGACAGCGGAATCCCTCTTACGATCCCTGATACACTGTTAGCGCACGATTTTCTCATCCGGAATCCCCATGTCCAGGGCTCCAATCTCTTCGTGAGGTTCTCGACCCTTCTTCATGCCGGGGGATTTGATGAAGCGCTGGAAAGCACAACAGACCGGGATGTCTGCATACGGCTGCTCGATCTCGATACCTGCCGCATCGGATTTGTGAGAAAACATCTGGTGCATCACTGGGCGATTCCCGATACAAACCGGTTATCGGAGCCCGGATCCCCCCGGAAAAAACAGGGCCTTGCGGGATTCTACAATAAATACGCCCCGAGAATGACCGAACCGGAGCGTGAGGCATTCCGGCAGCGGGCCCGGGACCTTTTTGGATGTACTATCGAGGAATCCCAACGACGGTTTGGAGGTAGTCTGCCGGATTGCATTCATAAATCCCCAGATGCGCCTGTCGTATCGCAAATCCCTGTTGTCATCGGGTTCATTGCAACACGGATGAGCTCCACGCAACACCTGCTTGACGATCTTGTGGAGTTTTTCAAAAACTCTTCCGCTCAACGGCGGGTGATCGTCTGCGATAACACGCCATCCACGCCAGACCTCGACCGACTCCTCGATTCGGAAAACTACCGGTCGCTGAACTGTGTGTGTATCAGCAGCAGAACCATTGATGAAGAGTGCGACAAGGGAACATTCGGATCCTATCTGCAGGATGAAGAGCAGCGAAAAGGGATCTCATCGGGAAGAACCGTCCTTCACCATTACCTCTACAAGGAGGCACGGCAGATACCGGGTTCTGTGGTCTGGATCCTCGATGACGATATCCGTCTTGAGTATCTGACAACGGATAATGAAATTGTGAAACTCTCCCTTGCGGATCTGCAGAATACCATCGGCCGGTTACGCAGTGAGGGGATCAGTATTGCCGTTGGGAAAATCACCGGGGATGCACCGCTCCCGGTCCAAAGCACAATGCGGGTTCAACTGCTCGATCTCTTCTTCGCGCTGAAAGAGCAGGAGCGTATGATCGCATCGGATGCTACAGTGTCGGCCTATCCCGTCTCTCAAACACGGAATTCAATCGCTGAGCTCAGCAGAGCATTTCCCGATTATTACTATGATTATTCCAGTGAGCATGCGGCCCACCTCGAACTGCCGGTCCCTCCGTTCAAAGGCAGGGATAGTATCCGGAAGATCCCCGCCATCGGTTATGGCAGGAACCTGACCCGGCCCGTCGCCGTTCCGCATCACTCGACCTGTGGCGGATCGCTATCAGGTTCCCGATCAATAATCCCGCGAGGTGGTAATACCCTTGTGCTCAATCCGGTATGCCTGCGGGAATTTCCCAACATCTCTCCCAGGATCGGGAGGCTGAATGCCCGTCGCGGGGATACCTTCTGGTGTATTCTCAATAATCGGGTTCGGGCAAACAAGGTAGGGATTTTCCCTCTTGCGGTCAGGCAGGAACGGACCGCTGAAGCGGTGGGTGTCATGAACTTTGATTCCCTGCTTGCTGATTTTTACGGAAGTGCATATGTCCGTGCCATGGACGAGTACTATGAGAAAAAAATTGAAGAGACCGGCTCAATCCCCCGCAGGATCAGACTTTCAATGGAAGAGGGGGATATCGCCCGGGTCTGCACCTCGTTCAATAGCCATCTGACCGGGCGGCTCACCCAATTCGTCATGAACGCATACCGGATTCAGGGACTCATCGGTTCGATTGAAAAGGTGTTGCAGTCTGATTCATTTTCCCAAGGGCAGGGAGCAGAGAATGCCCTCACATTCCTGAAATCACTTAAAGAAATGTATTCGGATAAGAATATCTGGAGCCTGCATCGTGAGGGAATGGCCTGGAATGGGCAGGACCTTCGACGATTCCTCATGCAGTTCAAAGGGCATGTGAAAACCTACCGATCAGCCCTTACAAAGGATGTACTGCCGGCGCAGGTTGATCGGGCAAGGATCATCACTGAAAGAATCGTTCAGAAGAAGATTGTTGATATCACGGCACCTCTGTCCTATGTCGGGCATGGCCACGAAGGAGCCGTTTTCACCGATGGCACGAATGCCTACAAATATTTCTACGCTGGCCGGGCAAATTTTCAGGACGGGCGGCTTGATGTTATCAGGGCCAGGGTCCTGAACAACCCTGCCTTGTGTCATATGTGCCAACTCAAGGAAATCATCGAGGATGAGGGAGAGTTGATTTTTGTCCTCTCCTTTGAAAAGGGAGAGGAATATTCGGGAGGGTACCTGCAGGACATATTCTCCGTTCTTGCAGAATGCCGCGATGCCGGTATTGCATTCACGAATTTCCACCCACGGAATTTTGTTGTCAGTGACGGCACGCTCAAACTTGTGGATATCGGTGATTCGATTGTCCCGTATAATGACAGCGAGTTCCTCCAGATGTGCCGGAGGGCATATCTCATGTACCGATGGCATTTCCGGGCAGACCTCTTTGATGTGATGTCGATCGCGCTCTTCGATGGGAATCTGCCGGAACTGTGCGGATTTGAGTATTTTTACGAATCGACAAAGACAAAAACCAAGAATAATCTTGTCAATGAGCGCATTGTGCGCCTTGTATCGGAGGCAAACCCCTCCAGCATTTTCGACTATGGGTGCGGCCGGGGTTCCATAGCAGAAGCCCTGGCGGAAAAGGGATTTTCGGTTACCGGGTATGATCTGGACCGGACTGTTCTTGCCAGAAACTGTAAAGAGACTGTCAAGGCACACTACATCGGTTCAAAAGAGCTGGCAGTTCTGAAGGAGAAGGAAATAAAATTTGACCGGGTGATCTGCAGCCTGGTTCTCTGTACCATAAGCAACGATTCCGAGGCTGAGGAGGTGCTGCAGGATATCCGGTCGCTGGTTTCTGATGACGGCGAAGCCATTATCGCACTCTGCAACCCCTTCTCATCATTTGTAAAGGAATCTGAAACACATGTGAAACTGGACATCCCGGATGACTCTCATTACCAGGAAACCTTTACCTATCAGAAAAAAATGAGGGAGACCGGTAAAATTCGGACGGAGTGCCACCGGCCATTCTCATGGTACAAGCATCAGATACACCGTCAGGGATTTGAGATTGAAACAATCGAGGAGGTAAGGACGACAGATATCCCGAATCTCTGCCCGTCAAGCGATTTCCTCCTCCTTAAGGTGAAACCGCTTCAACTCCCAAGAGACGAAAAGGTATCGCTCCTCATCCGTGCGGGTGCAATGGAGTGGGAATCCATAGATTTCCAGATCCGCCATATCGTCAATCAACTGGAGGGGCCCCAGAGGTTTTTCGAGAAAATCGTTATTACGGACACTTTCACCGGGCCATTCTCCCGGGAGTATGCCCCGGCAGATGTGGCAGAACTCAAAGTAAGGCTGGAGCGCCTTACAGCCGAAGGTGTCATCGATCGTTTTGTGATAGTCCCGGACGATCCTGCGACCATTGAAGAGACTTATCAAAACTGGTTCGGTATTGCCTGCACAAACCCGCGATGTGAAAACGGACAGCCAACCTTCATGTCATTGTTCGGGGTAGACCAGTGCCAAGGCGATTACATTCTCCAGATGGACAGCGATTGTCTCATCGGACGCAAGGATCGCGATCATGATTATCTTGGGGAGATGATCGATGTTCTCCAGTCAGATCCCATGGCAGTCACGATATCATTCAACATAGCAAAAAACGGGAATGAACCGTATTCTCCAGGTAGGGCCGGGGAAAAGTGGAGGACGGAAGTACGATGCTCGCTTCTCGCCAAAGATCGGCTGGAGGAAGTGCTCCCCCTCCCGAACGGATTGACACATGATGGGACCCTGCAGTATCCCTGGCATAGGGCACTTGATGCCAGACTGGCACAATCGTCATGGCAATCCTATCGCGGAGGAGACTGCCGGACCTTCTTCGTCCATGTTCCCAACGATAAAAAATCCGATATTAATTTCTGGTATAATGTCGTCAGGAGTATCGAGCGAAATCACGTTCCGGAAATCCAGAACAATTCTGTTGATCTCGTGGGCAGACTTGCTGACTGGATTATCCCGCTCGATTCCGAGTATATTTTCATCATCCGTGGAAAGGATGTCCCGGTCTCCAGGATGCGACGCTGCATGGATTCGGTTGCCCGGCAACAGGACCATTGCTTCGGGATTGTCTTCATCGATGCTGGATCGTCCAATCCCATCCCTGAATACATCAGTGAAATCCTGGCCCCTGCACTCGGAGAGGGGGCCCGGGTATTCTTCAACGGGAATTCTCTCACATCTATGGAAAACAACCTCATCGCAATTCGGGATATCTGTTCGAACCCGGAAAGTGTCATCATTACTTTGGATGCCGATGACGCGCTGATAGGGACCGATATTATCGGTCAGCTCAGGAAGGTGTACGATGATGGAGCCGATCTCACCGTCGGGTCCATGATTCGAACCGACAAATGGTGTGATTACAAAGCAATGTTCACGAATCCCCGGGGAGCCCGCGGCGGGAATGTCTGGCAGCACCTGAGATCGTTCAGGAAATTCCTGTTTGATTCGATTCCTGAGTCATACATGAAAATCGGGGATACCTGGATTCCCTATGCAGAAGACTGGGCCTTCATGATTCCCATGGTCGAGATGGCACACCACCCGGTCTTTATCGACAAAAAGTTGTATTTCTATGAACCCACCGGAGAAAAAAATACCGGTACCCGTTTGATGCGCGAGGATATTATCGGTCAGATAATAAGAAAAACCCCGCTTAAGAAAACCGACGGTGTAACGAATGGAGGTTGGGTATGAAAGCTGGCGCCTATGTTCTTGATCTTCTCGATGAGGCCCCCCTTAATGAAAAAACGATTGTCCTTATACGTCATTCAAAAAGGGACTCATTCGGTGGTATTCCCGATCATCTGCGTGATACCATTGGAATTAATCCTGAGGGTGTCCAGATGGCACGGGAATTCGGTAAATCCATCAGGCAGGTTGCTCCCAAAAAACAGTTGCTCCTCGGGCACACTGTCGCAAAACGGTGTGAGATGACAGCCTGCTCAATACAGGAAGGGTTCTCTTCTTTAAATCAGACAAGGGTTCTCGGGTGTGAGCCTGAGATAAAAAGTCCTGTTGTGAACCTGAATAATCTCGTTAAACTGAGAAATGAATTCGGATGGCAGGGACTAATTCAACAATGGCTGCGATCCGAGCTGCCGGAGGATACTATCTGGAATCCCCGGAAGTATACAGACGAGGTATTGGGTAAATTACTGAAGTACCCTGCTGTTCAGCCCGGAGACCTGCTTGTTGTCGTTGCTCACGACATAACATTGTTCCCTTTAGTGTTCACCATATTTGGGAAACATGTCAAGGCCATAGAATTCCTTAACGGCATTGTTCTATCAGTGAATTCTGACAATGCCGAAATTCAGTTTAAAAATGCGGAGTATTCATTCAAAACGGAGCGTAGGATTTCATGAAGGAACAAAAATCAATTGCCGTTATCGGGGATGCAAACATTCGGGAGGATTCAGAAAAGTATCTTCTCGCCGAAAAGATTGGGCGGAGTCTTATTGATAATGGATACCGGTTGGTAACAGGAGGTCTCGGGGGTGTAATGGAAGCGGCATCAAAAGGAGCACGAAACTCCCCTCGTTACAAACATGGTGATATCATCGGAATTCTTCCCGGCAGTGATCCTGGTGATGCGAATGTCTATGTCGATATTTGTATACCTACCGGTCTGGATCTCGCACGAAATCTAATTGTCGCGAATGCGGATGCGGTCATTGCAATTGGCGGGGGGGCCGGTACTCTGGCAGAGATGGCAAATGCCTGGGCTTTAAATCGGCTGATAATTGCGTGTCGGGTTGATGGATGGAGCGGAAAACTTGCCGATCAGAAAATTGACTCTCGGACCCGCTATCCTGATATTCCTGATGACCGTGTTTATGGTGTAACTTCTGATCAGGAAGTTATCCAATGTCTGAAAATGCTACCCCGCTATAACAAACGGCATAAACAAGTGAAAAGAAGAGAATCTGTTTGACCCTTAAATTTTCCGGCTCTCCTGCACCCTCATTCCCTCAAGGGATCCGGAGCAAAGTCGAGGCCTTGGCGGACACCGTGGCGGCATTAGCCTGAAGAATTGTACAGCAGACGAACAACCGGGGCGGGGGGATTCCCTCCCCATATTCCCCCTCCGTCGATAACCCACTCTCCCCACCCCCCTCTCCACGGGGTAAAAATTCCGGCCCCTTGAAGAACCGGTTGGTTCTTCTCAAGCACCGTTTCTGATGAAACGGAGCACGTATCGTGCCCCGTTGTACGAGTTTTGCCTCACCCCCCCATTTTGGCAGAGGCTATGAAAAGGAAAAACACGGTAATTGTTCCGGAACAGATCAAGGTTTTACGACGGGAATTGGTGAGGTAATGTACAGCAACGTTCTGTTGACATCCGGGCGGAGAACACAGGCATCGGATCCCCGAGGCATGAGAGCGGGTGCCCGGACCGGCAGTATGATGCCGGCTCAGTCATGCGCCAGCCTTCGGTGTGCGTGTTCCTTCCACGCATCGTCCGGGTTCTCGTAATCGATCTCGATCCTGGCTTTCCGGAAGATGATCTTGTCCTTATCCGAGGAGATGGTCAGGTAATCGCCGTCTTCGATCCCGAGATCTGTCCGGATTTTTTTCGGAAGGGTAACGAGCCCCTTGGATGATACCTTGACCAGCGTTGTGTCAGGCATTGATGCTCACGACTTAGATTATTGGATTCTTAGATTATCAGCATTGCGGGAACAGAGATAGTACCCGGGAAATAGATGCGGGGGAGTTGTCGCACTCCCGGGCTCCCTACTCCCTCCCGCAGCCCGATCGCACTGGTGAAAAAAAGGAAAAGCCGGTCAGGGGAACCTGACGATCTCGTTGTTCTCCGGCAGCATGTTCTGCCGGGGGACCGGAGTTTTCAGATATTCCGCGAATTCTCCCATCTCTGACCAGAGTTGTGTCATGGTATAGCCGGGGCTGGCCTGCCGTTCTATGGCCCGGTTGATGTGGACCCCGCCCTGGGAATCGAACGAGCGGAACACGTGGGGATATCCCTCTGCACCCAGGAATGACGGCGTGTCCGTCACGACCTGGAAATGGAGGTGCGGGATATCGGAGTTCCCGCTGTTACCCATGAGACCGATCACCTGCCCTTCCTTGACAACATCGCCGGGTTTCACCCGGACGGACCCGTTCACCATGTGGGCATAGCATGCGTATTTCTTGTTCCCGACATCGATGATCACGAAGTTTCCGGCAGCAGTGTCAAGGGTTGCCGGCGGGGCCGAGTAGATCGTCTCGATATCCGGCAGGCCATCCAGGGCTGCGACAACCGTCCCGTCCGCCCCGGCATAGAGTTCCTTCCCGAACCCGAAATAGTTACGGGCAAGCGTGAAATTGCCCTTCGCGGCCGCTCCTGTTACCGGGTCCAGAAGGATCCAGTCCTGGGCGTACCGCTGGGGAACCCGGGTCACGCCGCCTATCGTGATCTGGGCAGAGAAGTGGTGGGTGAAGGGCGATGTTGTCTCCATGGCCATCCAGCCCGGGCCGGACATCGGGGCCCCGATGACAACCGGTGCAGCATCTTTACGCACAGCAACTTCACCGCCGGTGACTGTCTCCGGAGGCAGGCCGGAAGCCGAACGGTTCAGGGTGACCCGGTGGACAAGCCGGTCCGGTACGGCATCCGGCTTAACGACAAACCAGACAGATACGCGGGGCATGGGAACTTTTCCCGTCCCATCCTGGAGCTCCGCGGGTGTCGGGGGTGGGACGGCAGCCGGGTGGTAGAGCGCAGCAAGCAGGTCCCCGTCTGCAGTGAAAAGGACAGTTTTGGTAGCAGCATCGAACACTTCTACCTTTTCGACAACTGGCACCCTGCCATCTGCCGGGACGAGTTCGAGTTCATAGGCAAGCTGCATCCCGCTCCCGGCAGGGACCGGGACCGGTGCAAACGGAACGGTCATGTTCAGGGCCGTGGCCGTGGATCCTGAAGCGGGAGCCGGCTGGGTACAACCTGCAACGAGGATTGCAGTCAGTGCGAGCATGAGGATAAGGAGCTGGAGTTTCGCTGACATGGTATGACAGGGAGTGATTCGTATTCCGGACCATAAAATGATCCCCTTGTGTCAGGCATGGGCGATCACAACCAGGATTACTAAAATTGTATGAACCTTCGATTATCCGTCTGGGAAAAACCGTGCCCGGTATATGAGTAGGGGGATGCAGCAGGGGATTGAAACGGAGCCCCCTGGTACCCGATTGAGTCGCTAAATCCTTTCAGTACGCCGGAAAAACCGGAAAAAATTTCAAAAAAATTTTCAAACGCGATCGTTTTTTTCCGGTTTTACCCTGCCCGACCCCCCTTTTCAGGTAGGCAAAAAACACCATAATTTCCTGTGGAATCTGCGACGTAAGGATGCCCAATAAACCCTCCATGCGAAGCCAAGGGGGGTCGGGCAGGGGAAGGTTTTCATTCCGGATTATTTTCGCGCTGAAAATTTTTCAAACCGGAAAAAAATCAAAAAAATCTGAACAGGATCGCACTGCGAGCGGCCAACCGCATTCATGATCTCCAAAAATGCGATTGAACGGATCCACCCTGTTGGAGAACGCATGAAAAAAGGAAATCGCCTGTCACGTATCCTGAAGCACAAGATACATCCCAGTCAGAGCGGCGAGGACGGCCACCAGGTTCACGATGGCAAGACTGTCAGCGTTCAGGCCGGCCTGGCCAAGATAGTCGAACAGGGCAAACAGGAGGAACGTCACTCCAAAGAGGTACCCGTAGGACTTCTTCTTTGTATAGCCCACATACAATCCAAGGACACAGATGACCAGCTCAAGGAGCATGGCAACCGGGGTTACAACCAGTGATAGTGCCATGATGATCCATAACCCTGATTATGGTATAAAAAGATTCGCTGGTCTCGCAGAACCGAGAGGTGATTACCCGCTCTGGTGCTTCTTCCACCGCACGTGTGCCAGCGTTGACATCCCGGAAATAACGACCTCGTGCCCCTCTGCACGGATCATCGGTGCGATATAGTCCTCAATCGTTTTCTTCTGTGCCGGTGTTGCCGCCCCGAACCGTTTTGTAAAAAATGCCATCATCTCGTCCCGGCTTAAAAACCGGTACTCCTTTCCCATCGGCATCATCGTCACGTCCGGGAAGATCCCCATCTGGCTCAGGACGCCAAAGAGGCAGTCGGCCTTCGGCCCCGGGTAATACTGCCGGCCGTGCAGCGGCATCCAGAGGTCGGAGTTCATCCGTTCCCAGAAGGGCATATCGGCAAACCAGAAGAGGTGGACCGAGCCCGAGGAAGCGGCATCCATCTTCGCGAGCGCTTCGCGGATGTCGTGCATGGTCAGCGAGAGCGACGCGATGACGATGTCGTACGGGGGCGCGAGGTCGCGGGCAGGATCGACCTCTTCCCAGGTCTTCTGCACGCACGCGATATTCCGGATCCCGTCCCGTTCAGCATGCTTTTTTAAGACTTCGACCATCCCGGCGCCGGGCTCTACCGCCGTCACATCGCGGACGAGCGGGGCAAGGGGCAGGGCGAGGATCCCCGGGCCGGCACCGATGTCGAGCACCCGGGCATTTCGGGAGAGCGGGAGGAAGGCGATCGTCCTCTGCACCCGGTCATCGTACTCGCTCCGGGCGTTTGCATCGTACCGTTCCGCGTTCTCTTTCTTGTCCCAGTTATGGGAAGGATCGCCCTCAATTTTCGAGGTCTCCTGCAGGCGCTGCCGCTCTTTCCAGATCTCGTTCCAGTCAGGGTCAGACACCGCCGGTTGCATAGCATACCGTAGTGTGCCGAAAGAAAAAAAGGTTCAGGTGATGCCACTCACTCGTGCCGGAGCGCATCGATGGGGTTTAAGTTTGCTGCCTGCCATGCCGGGTAGAGCCCGCAGGCAAGGCAGACCACGATACCGAAACCAACGCCCCCGGCAATTGACGACACGGTCGAGAGGGTCCAGAGGTATTTCGTTGACTGGAGCATCAGGGCGCTGATGCCGTAGCCGGCGATGAGGCTGAGGATTCCCCCGACAACGCTGCCGATGACCCCGATGATGGCAGCCTCGTACACGAACATGCTCATCACCTCTTTCTTCTGGGTGCCGATGCTCCGCATGATCCCGATCTCCTTGATCCGCTCGTTGACCGACATCATCATGATGTTGAAGATCGAGACCCCGGCAACGATCATCGAGATCCCGCCGATTGCTGTGACGAACGAGGTGATCGCACCAAACGTCTCGTAGATGGTGGCAAGGGTTGCCTTGCTGTCAATGACCATCACGACCTTGTCCCGCTTGTTCATCTGTTTCTCGATGATGGTCTTGACATTGGCGGTGTCCTGGTCGCGTTTTACCTTGACCACGATCTGGTCATAATATTTCCCGGTATTGTAGGTCCCTTCGAACCAGTCCTGGGTGGCGATGACGGCGTTGTCCGTGCTGATATCGAAACTCATGCCCCGTTCCTTGATGATACCGGTGACGCGGAGCGTTCCTTTCGAACCGTCCGTCCCCATCGAGATCCGCGATCCCACCTTGATGTTGTTGTCCTTGGCAAACGCGGACCCGACAAGGCACCCGGAATTGGCATTGCTGAGGCTTCCTGCTGTCAGCTCGAAGTTGAGGTCCTTGAGGTGCTGGGGATCGACCCCGTACACGGATGCAACAATGTAGTCCTTGCTCACCCCGACTTTCATGCGTTCCGAAGAAGAGTGGACCGGTATCGCAACGCCCGGTGCAACCACCCGTTTGATCTGCTGGAACTGCTGGTCGGTTATCTTCAGGTTTTCGGAGCTCCCGCTTCCCCCACCGAATCCCCCGCCTCCTCCGGTATACGGGTACACGATGACGCTGTCGCCTACCGATGAGAGGCTGTCGGAGACCATGGAGACCATGCTGTTGCCGAGGATCCCCATCGAGGCAATGGCAACAACCCCGATCACGATGCCGAGCATGGCAAGGGTTGACCGGAGGAAGTGGATCCGAATGTTTCTCTTTGCGATCTCCCAGAAGATCATGAGACGATCCTCCCGTCGGAGATCCGGATGGTCCGCCGCGAATAATCGGCGATGTTCTGGTCATGGGTGACCATGATAATGGTTGTCCCGTTCCGGTTGAGTTCGGTCATCAGCTCCATGATGCCGGCACCGGTCTTCGAGTCGAGGTTGCCAGTCGGTTCATCGCAGAGGAGGATGTCGGGGTTGTTGATGAGCGCCCGGGCAATGGCCACGCGCTGCTGCTGGCCGCCGGAGAGTTCCGTGGGCGTGTGGGTGAAGAGTTTCTCATCCAGCTGGACGGCGCGGAGCACGTCCTTTCCCCGCTCCGGGTCCACACCCCTCCCGCTCTTCAGCATCATGGGGAACGTGACGTTCTCGATGATATTTAAGAGCGGGAAGAGGTTGAAGTACTGGAAGATAAACCCGATCCGGTCCCGTCGCAGGGCAGTGAGTTCCGTGTCCGCCATGTCCCGGATGCGGGTGCCGCTGATCCAGATGTCCCCTTCCGTGGGCGTGTCAAGGCACCCCATGAGGTTGAGGAGCGTGGACTTGCCGGACCCGGAGGGGCCCATGATGGAGATGAACTCGCCCCGGTCCACCTGGAACGAGACACCGTCCAGTGCCCGGACGTCCCCGGCCGGGAGGGGGTACACCTTGGCCACGTCCGAGAAGACCATGACCGGCTGGTCGTCTTCTGTTGTCGTCACTGTTTCTTCTTCCTGAGGTAGAAGTACCATCCGCCGACAAAGATTGCGACGACGACAAGTGCTGCGATGATGGGGACGAGCGGCGGGCCGTTGTCCTTCACGGCGGCGAGCCTGCCGTTGGGAACAGTGATGTCCTGGACCGAGGTGTAGATGTTCCCGTCGTTGTCCTTGAACGAGATCTGGACAGGGACGCTTTCAACGGTGCCATCGGTCGAGAACGTGATCTCGAAGCTCCCGAAATCGTCCGGCTTGAGCGCCTGGACAACATAGGTCTTGTACGGGTCTTCAGGGATCGCCGGTGGGAGGGCAGTCACCATGACGGCATTTGCCGTCTCGAGCCCTGCATTGGTCACGTCACCCGTTACCCGGTAGCTCATCCCCTCCGGCGTCACCTGGATGTTGCTCATGACCGGGTCTGCCTGTTTCTTGTCATGCCCGAACGTGATGGGGATCTCCAGGGTCACGTCATGGGGGTTGTCGCCGTTGTTGTAGGTCAGGTGGAGGATGAGCGTGGTCTCCTGGTCCGGGGTGATGGAGACATTGACCGGGATTTTTGCCGCAGCTGCAAGGTCGCCGATAAATATCCGTTCAGGGTTTGCCGTTATACCGGCACCGGTTGCAGTGAGGATGACATTTCTCACATTGTTCTTCCGCGGGTTTGCCACCTGCAGATCGATTGTCTTCTTCTTCCCCTGCGTGAAGGCATCGGGCTTGTCGACAACCGTCAGTTCAAGGGGCGTGTTGTCGATCTGGAGCAGCGTCTTATGATTGAGGTCGGAATCGTACAGGCTGACGGAAAAGGTCGGATAGTAATCTCCCGCAGCCCCATTAGCCACGATGGAGAAGGTGAACGGCCGGGTCTGGAGCGGGCCGAGTGTTGAGGTAGTATCGTAGTTGCCGCTCAGCAGGGAGAAGGTGCTGTCCCGGAAGATCGCGTGGTTCAGCTTGATGCTGGTGTTGGCGTTGCCGTTGGTGATCTTGTAGGTTACAGTCCCTTTATCCCCGGTAAAAAAGGTCCCGGGTTCGAAGACCGTCTCGGCAACATAGACCTTTCCGGTGTAGTAGGTTCCGGAGACCGGGTCTTCGTTGATATTCGTGTACGCTCCGCTGGCAACACCGACTGCCAGGCTTACCAGCAGGGCGACAAAGAGTGAGGTGATGATCTGGCTGATTCTCATTTACGATACTCCAAGCGTATAAATCATGTAGAAGATCCAGGCAATGACCGGAATGCCAACGCAGATGGCGGCGTCCCGTACCGCCAGTTTTCGTGCGTTCTGGATGCCGAAGATCCAGATGTTCGCGCTCCAGAGGAGGAAGACAATGGTGACAAGGGCTGAGATCTGGGTCAGCTCCACCATGGCCGGGTCTTTCATGAGTGATGCTGTTACCTGTTGCACTGCCGCCGGGTCCTGCATCATGGCGGAGGTAATCTTCGGGACAACGATCTTCGGCACGTACTCGATTGCTGCTATGAGGGTAATGACGGTGCCGATAACCTGGGGGAGGTAGCCGTACCCGATGACCATTAAGGTACCGGAAAAACTGCCGGATCCCTTGAATACCATGGATATGCCAAACATGAGAGCAGCCCAGATGATCCAGAAGATGAAGACTCCGAGGAATGCACCGATTACGGATGACAAAAGGACAATCGTGTCAAGCCCGGCCATGGCGCCCCCCATCATCTGCGCAGTTACCCCGCCAATCAGGTACCCGTACGCCGCGGCGGTAATGCCCCCGGCAAGGAGGATGAGCAGCGGCAGGGTCATACGCTCTTTTTCTATATCAAGACCCGAAAAGAACTGGCCGGGTCGGAAGAGGATGTCAATAATAGAATGTGTCATGCTTCACCTGTACTGTTTGTGCTAAGAATGGTTTAACTATAATCCTTGAAATATTTCCGTCAACACTTCAATGTTGACAGAGATATGCTTTTTGATCTGTTTCCCGGATGCTCCTGAATTATTCCGCTCGCAGGCACCTGCCTGAACAGGCGATCTGCAAGAGCAGGAAGAACGTGGTATTACCGTTAGTGTGATCTCCATAACTCTTTTCCGGTGGATTTTTTTTAATTCCGTCAGTGAATGGAATTCCCGACCGCGTTTTCTGAGGAAATTGTTGTACACTTCTAACATTTTCTCCCAATGTTATATATTTCTAACACAAAGAAGAAAAATCTCCCTGGTTACAATTCAAGCTCCCGAACCCCATCGCACTTAATAATGCTCCAATAAACAAAATTGTACCATAATGTATATATTTGTACACGACAACCACTGTACTATGCAGACAAAGATACTGCTCGATGAAGAGCAGATGCCCAGACGGTGGTACAATGTCCAGGCGGACCTGCCCACTCCCCTCGACCCGCCGCTCCACCCGGCCACGCATAAGCCGGTTGGACCCGATGACCTGAAAGCGATCTTCCCGATGGAACTGATCAAACAGGAAGTGAGTACAGACCGGTATATCGATATTCCGGGAGAGGTGCAGGACGTGCTCCGGCTCTGGAGGCCAAGTCCCCTGTACCGGGCCTTCCGGCTGGAGAAGTATCTCAAGACCCCGGCAAAGATCTATTACAAGTGGGAAGGGGTCAGCCCGGCCGGGAGCCACAAGACCAACACCTCGGTGCCGCAGGCCTACTATAACATGAAGGCCGGGATTGAGCGGATTGCGACCGAGACCGGTGCAGGGCAATGGGGTTCCGCTTTGGCTTTCGCCACGATGCTCTACGATCTCGAGTGCACGGTCTACATGGTCAGGTCGAGCTACACCCAGAAGCCTTACCGCAAGTCCATGATGCAGGTCTGGGGAGCGGAGTGCATCCCGAGCCCGAGCATGAAGACAAACTCCGGCAAAGCAGTGCTTGAAAAGGATCCCGAGACTCCCGGTGCCCTGGGCATCGCGATCTCCGAGGCGGTCGAGGACGCGGCAACCCACGACAACACCAACTACGCGCTCGGGTCGGTGCTGAACCATGTCTGCCTCCACCAGACGATCATCGGGCAGGAGTGCCGCGAACAGCTCGCGATGGTGGATGACTATCCCGATGTCGTTATCGGCTGCGTTGGCGGCGGATCGAACTTCGGCGGTATCGGCTTCCCGTTCGCGGGCGACAAGATGACCGGGAAGCACAAGGACGTCGACATCATCGGGGTCGAACCAGCATCATGCCCGACACTGACAAAAGGCGCGTTTATGTATGACTTCGGTGATGTTGCAGGTTTAACACCGCTCCTGAAGATGTTCACGCTCGGCCATGACTTCGTACCGCCGTCTATCCATGCCGGGGGCCTTCGCTATCATGGAGATTCCCCGATTGTATCCCGCCTGGTACACGATGGCGTGATGCGGGCGATCTCCTGCCACCAGAGCGAGGCGTTCGAGGCAGGTCAGATATTCTCGCGTACCGAAGGGATCATCGTTGCACCGGAGACCTCCCATGCAGTGAGGTGTGCCATCGATGAGGCTATCAAGTGTAAAAAGACCGGTGAGGAGAAGACCATCCTCTTCAACTGCTCCGGGCATGGCAACTTCGATATGTCGGCTTACGATGCATACTATGCCGGCCAGCTGGTAGACTACGAGTACCCGGACGAATTGATCAAAGAGGCTATCGGCCGGATCCCCAAGATTCAATAATCCCGGGACCATCACCTTTTTTCATGAAACGGATCGGCTTCATCGTCAACCCGGTTGCCGGGATGGGCGGGTCGGTGGGGCTGAAGGGCACCGACGGGAACGTGGAGGAGGCAAAGCGGCGCGGGGCCGTACCGCATGCCGGGGAGCGGGCACAGCGGGCACTTGAACAATTACACGGGAAAAAAGATCTCGCTTTTCTAACCTGTGCCGGGGCTATGGGAGAGGCCGTCCTTACTGCCTCGGGCCTGGAGAATTACGAAATAGTGTACACGCCGGGGAGTGACACAACATCTGATGATACCCGGGCCGCTGCAAAAGCATTCCTGAAAACCGGGGTCGATCTCATCCTCTTCTGCGGGGGCGACGGCACAGCCCGCGATATCTTCTCGGTTGCCGGTCGGGATGTACCGATGCTCGGCATCCCGGCGGGAGTGAAGATGTACTCCGGGGTCTTTGCCGTAAATCCCGACGCTGCCGCGGAACTCGTTGCAGGACTTGACAAGGCTGCCCTGCGGGATTCCGAGGTCATGGACGTTGACGAAGAGGCGTACCGGGCAGGGACGCTGGACACACGGCTGTTCGGAATTGCCCGGACTCCCGTGATCCGCGGGATGGTCGCGGTCTCAAAACAGGTGTACGAGCAGCCGGACGAGGAACGGACAAAAAGGGAGATCGCCCAGTTCATGCAGGAGGTGATGCTGCCGGGGGCTCTCTACATCATCGGGGCAGGGACAACAACGGATGCGATCGTGCGCTACCTGGGGCATCAAAAGACCCTGCTTGGTGTTGATGTGGTCAGGAACGGGAGGCTCATTGTATCTGATGCTGATGAGCAGGTCCTCCTCCGCCTGACAGAACGCGAGAAGGACGTGCGGATCATCATCAGCCCCATCGGTGCACAGGGATTCATCCTGGGCAGGGGCAACCAGCAGATCAGCCCCGCGATCGTGCGGCGGGCGGGGGTCGGGCATGTCATTGTTGTCGCAACACCGCACAAGCTGCAGGACATTCCCGAGTTGCTGGTGGATTCCGGTGACCCGGCGCTTGACCGGGAGTTCGGGGACTCGATCCAGGTGATCTGCGGGTACCGTATCGCCCAGCGGAAGAAGGTCCGCCAGCAGGGACAGGACTAACTTTCAAATTCCGGCCCGGTCAATTGTGGCTTACTGGTTTTTAGCGGATAATAAAAGGGAAAAGAAATGGGGCAGTGTTACCCGAGCGGGGCAACGGTTTTCTTGTACATCTCGTTGAGCACCTGCGCAAGGCCGGCGTAGATTGCCAGGAACCCGCAGAGGATGCCCTCGTACCCGGCGATCCTTGTGATGGTCTCGCTCCCCGTTGCATCGCCAAGCGCGAGCAGGAAGAACAGGATCGCAAGTGTTGCGAAGACTGCCTGCAAAGCCCGGTTGGCCCTGAGCGTACCAATGAACATGACGGCAGTGAAAAGCCCCCACATGAAGAGGTATGCCGCCATCGCACTTTTCGAAGTGGCCTCGGCAAGCCCCATCTTCGGCAGGATGAGGAGGGCGACGAGTGTCATCCAGAACAGCCCGTATGATGTGAAGGCTGTTGCGCCGAATGTGTTGTTCTTTTTCCACTCCTCGATACCCGCGATGATCTGTGCCAGCCCCCCGTAGAAGATGCCCATCGCGAGGATCATGGATCCCAACGCGAAGAACCCGGCATTGTGCAGGTTCAAAAGCACGGTTGTCATGCCAAAACCCAGGAGCCCGAGGGGTGCCGGGTTTGCCGTGATATCAAGGTTTTTGACCTGTGTTACTACTTCATTTGACATAGATGACCTCCTTTATTGCGAGTTGTCCGACCTTCAGTGCATACGTGTTTTTATTCCTCCAGCGTCGAGATGTCTCCCGGGTCCATTCCCATTTCCTGTGCCTTCAGGACGCGGCGCATGATCTTGCCGCTGCGCGTCTTGGGCAGCTTGTCCACGAAGTCGATCTCGTGGGGCATGGCGATCGGCCCGAGCGTTGTCCGGACATGGTGCAGGAGATCCTGCTTGAGCCGGTCGCTGGGCGCGTTCCCTACCCGGAGGATGACGAATGCCTTGATCGAGTTCCCTTTCACGACATCGGGTTTCCCGATGACCGCGGCCTCGGCAACGGCATTGTGGGAGACGAGCGCGCTCTCGACCTCGGCAGTGCCGATGTTGTGACCTGAGACAATGATGATGTCGTCGGACCTCCCGAGGATCATGATATAGCCATCGTCACTCTTCACCGCAAGGTCGCCGACCGCATATACCCCGGGGATGGTCTCCCAGTACTTGCGGTACCGTTCGTCGTCCTTGTAGACCGTGCGCAGCATGGCGGGCCACGGCGATTTGATGACCAGCAGCCCTCCGGTGCCGGGTTTGACGGGCTTGCCATCCTTGTCCACGACATCCGCTTCCACCCCCGGGATGGGTTTCCCGGCAAATCCCGGGTGCATGGTCTCACCGATCATCGTCGTGATCATATGCATGCCGGTCTCCGTCTGCCACCAGGTGTCTACGATCGGCGTCCGTGATTTCCCGATGACCCGGTAGTACCACTCGAAGGCTTCGGGATTCAGGGGTTCTCCGACAGAACCGATGATGCGCAGTGAGCTCAGGTCATACTTGTTCGGCCAGGACTCCCCCATCTTCATGAACATCCGGATGGCTGTTGGCGCCGTGTAGAAGATGGTGATCTTCTGCTCCTCGACCAGGTTCCAGAAGCTCCCGGCATCCGGGTAGTCTGGTGTCAGCTCGGTGATGAACACGGTTGCGCCGACGGCAAGGGGGCCGTACACGATATAGCTGTGGCCGGTGATCCAGCCGGGATCGGCCGTGCACCAGAAGGTGTCGTTGTCCTTGATGTCGAAGATGTACTTGCTCGTGTAGTAGGTGCCGACCATATACCCGCCGCAGGTGTGGACAATCCCCTTGGGCTTGCCGGTCGAACCGCTCGTGTACAGGATGAAGAACCGGTCCTCGGCATCCATCTCCTCGGGCGGGCAGACATCCGGCATCCCCTCCATCATCTCGTAGAAGTCCATCTCCTTCTCGTGGAGGTCGACCTTGGGCTCACGGCGCCTGAGGACGACAACGTTCTCGACCGTAGGTGCATTGATGATCGCCTCGTCAACGATCGCCTTGAGCTGGATCGCCTTGCCGCGGCGGATCGTGATGTCTGCCGTGATGACAACCTTTGCGTCGGCATCCTTGATGCGCATATTGAGCGCCGCAGCACCGAATCCTCCGAACACGACGCTGTGGACTGCGCCGATCCGGGCACAGGCCAGCATGGCAATGACCTGTTCCGGGACGAGCGGCATGTAGATGCAGACCGTGTCACCTTTCTTCACTCCGATTTTTTTTAATGCATTGGCAAACCGTGCAACCTGCGAGAGGAGTTTCTGGTACGTGAATATCTGCTCGCTGCCCCCTTCGCCTTTCCAGATCAGGGCGACCTTGTTGCGCCTGCTGTTGTGGACGTGGCGGTCAAGACAGTTTGCGGATACATTCAGCCGGGCCCCGGTGAACCACTTTGCATAGGGGTAGTTCCACTCCTTTACCTTGTCCCACGGCTTAATCCAGTCAAGCTCCTTTGCCATCTTCTCCCAGAACGCATCAGGGTTTGCCAGAAACTCATTGTACACTTTCTGGTAATCTCCCATCCATGCATTTTTCCTGTACTGTGGGTCGGGAGTGTATGATTTCACGTCCTCGACAAGCCTGACATCGAAATCTTCTGTCATGTGCCACCTATTTTACATTATTAATCATGACTAACATCCTATTTATATCTTGTCGAATGTTTGTTCGACGAAAGCCGATTTACCGAAATCCCGGATTTCGAAAAGAAGACCGCTGGCGCGAGTATAAGAAGGGTTATCTATCCGGATTTTTCAATATAAGATCGATGCTGAAAAAATTCAAGGGATGTGTACTGGGCGCGGCAATCGGCGATGCGCTTGGCATGCCCAATGAAAGTGCATCCCCCAACCTGAACAAAATGCAGTACGGGTACCGCCGCCCGTACAAAGGCCACCCCAACGAAGGGCTGAATGCGGGACAATATACCGATGACACTCAGCTGATGATCCTTGTCGGGACGCTCATTGCCGACCGGAAATTCACCGAGGACCGGTACGCACATGCCCTGAGGGAACTCTATCTCAGGGGAGCCCTCCGGTTTCCGGACGGGTCCATCTCTGCTGCCTGCGAACGGATGGCAAACGAGGATATCCCGCAGAAAGGTGTCAAGTCCACAACCTCGGGGTGCCTTGCGGCAGGAATACCCTTTGCCCTCGGTTTCCCGGATATGAACGAGGCCTGTGAGCGGGCGGTCCGGGCCTGCAACATTACCCACTCCCACCCGGCAGCCCATGCTGCCATCTCCACGTTCGTCACCCTCCTCTACCATGCCCTCAATGAATCCCCGGACCCCGTGGAGCGTGCCGTCCAGAAAGCTTTGGCAGAAGACGAGGTTTTGGGCGGCAAGATCCGCAACGCCCTCAACCTGGAGCGGGACGGGATGGAGACCGAGACCGCACTCTTAAAGATCGGGAACGATGTCTCGGTGTACCAGACTCTCCCTATCGCGTTCTTCCTTATCAGCCGGTATACCCATCCCCCCGACCTTTTGACTGTCTCCGCCAACACCGGCGGCAACACCGATACCATCGCCATGATCTGCGGGGCCTATCTCGGTGCAGCAAAAGGTATGGATGCTTTACCGGAAGACCTTGTCAAGGGGCTCGAGGATCGCGACAGGATCGGGCTCCTCGGGCAGCGGCTCTATAACCTGTATATGCACAAAACGGCCTGATACGATCAGTGCATATCTTTTTTACAGCCCCCTCCCCGGTTTTAACAAGCCTTAAGTTTTGCCGTTCGGATAGTACTGGCATGAAAGTTGCGATTGTCGGAGCATCCGGGTATGCCGGGGGGGAGCTGGTCCGGCTCCTTTTCCACCATTCTGCCGCAGAAGTCACCTGCGTCACGTCACGCAAGCTGGCAGGAACACCTCTTGACCAGATCCATCCCCAGCTGAAAGGGCTCACCGATCTCACGTTTACGAATCCCGAGACCGATGCCATTGACGCCGACGTGGCATTCCTCGCCGTCCCGCATACGGCGGGGATGACCTATGCCGGCAAACTCCTCTCCCGCGGCATAAAAGTCGTGGACCTGAGCGCGGACTACCGCCTGCCCAAAGAGGTCTTCGAGAAGGTGTACGGTGTCCCCCACACCGACTTTTTCAAGGCCCCGTATGGCATCCCCGAGATCCACCGGAAGGACAGCATCAACGCAAAGTTCGTCTCGAACCCCGGCTGCTTCCCGACTGGCGCAACGCTTGCCGCAGCGCCCCTGGCAAAGCTTGCCCACGCCGTAATCTTCGATTCCAAGACCGGCGTGAGCGGGGCGGGCGACAATCCCTCCGCAACAACACATTATCCCAACGTGGGCGACAATGTCGGGCCCTACAAGTGGACGAGTCACCGGCACCTCGCAGAGATGAAGCAGGAGATGGCGTTCCTCGGCTCGAAGGCAAACGTGTATTTCACCCCTCATCTTGTCCCCGTCAACCGGGGTATCCTGACAACGGCGCATATTCTCTTAAACGAGCCAATGGAGCAAAAAGAGGTGGAGAAGCTCTACCGCGACTTCTACAAGAACGAGTACTTTGTCCGGTACCAGAAACCCATCCTTGCCGCAGTCCGGGGCAGCAACTTCTGCGACGTGATGGTCGAGAGCGAGGGGACGCGGGTTGTTGCCTGCTCCGCAATCGACAACCTGGTCAAAGGGGCAAGCGGCCAGGCGATCCAGAACATGAACCTGATGTGCGGATTCAAGGAAAATGACGGCCTGACCGGCGCCGGGATGCTTCCGTAAGGGAGGTCAAGAGATGTCATACCAGAGTATCTGCGCAGTCCCCGGGGTAAACGCCTGGGGCATGAAGGAAGGAAAGTACGGCCTTGCACTCATCGAAGCAGAAGGAACAGCGGCGGGCGTCTTCACTGAGAACCTGGTGAAGGCAGCCCCGATCCAGCTGATGCGGAAGCAGATCAAGGCCGGAAAACTCGAGGCCGTCATTGTCAACAGCGGGTGTGCCAATGCGTACACAGGCAAACGCGGCTACGCGGACGCCGTGACCATGACGGAATATGCCGGGGAAGTGCTTGGCAAGAAACCGTCTCGGATCGGCGTTGCGAGCACCGGCGTTATCGGGCGGTATCTCGATCTCCCCCTTATCCAACACCAGTGCGAGGAAGTTGCGCCGAAGATCAACCGTACCGAGGAGGCAGAGATTATGGCAGCCCGGGCGATCATGACCACTGACACCTTCCCCAAGTACGCTCTCGTGGAGAAAGAAGGTTTCTCGGTCGGGGGGATCTGCAAGGGGAGCGGGATGATCGCGCCGAACATGGGGACCATGCTCGCCTTCCTCTACACCGATGCGAAGGTCGATGCAGAGCAGCTCAAAAGCGCCCTGAAGCAGGCAACCCGGCGGTCGTTCAACCGTGTTGTCGTCGATGGTGACACGAGCACGAACGATATCGCCCTCTGCACAGCCACCGGTGAGGCCGGAAAGGTCGGCGCAAAGGAGTTCTCGGGAGCGCTCGAAGAATGCTGCCGGATACTGGCCGAACAGATCGCCCGCGATGGCGAAGGTGCCTCCAAGCTGCTCCAGATCACCGTTACGGGAGCCAGGAAGGAAGATGAAGCAGAGAAAGTCGCCCGCACAGTCATCGAGTCGCCGCTCGTCAAGACCGCGGTCTATGGCGAAGATCCCAACTGGGGCCGCGTGGTGGCCGCAGCTGGTCGGGCCGACGTGAAGTTCGATCCGGACGCGATCTCGCTCTGGATCAGCGATGGCGGTAAAAAGCAGCACCCGCTGGTGAAATCCGGCGAGATCATCGCGGATCTCGCTGCCGCGAAGAACGCGATGGGCGGAAAAAAAGTGGTCTTCATCCTCGACCTTGCGGCCGGAAAATCAGAGGCGACCGCGTGGGGCTGCGACCTCACCGAAAAATACGTAGAGATCAACGGGAAGTATACAACATGAAGCGCGAAGATGTCCTCATGGAGGCGCTGCCCTACATCCAGCAGTTCCATAACAAGACGATTGTCATCAAGCTCGGCGGCCATGCCATGGTGGATCCCGTGGTGCTGGAGAACGCGATCCGGGACGCGGTCCTCCTCCATTACGTGGGGATTCGTGTCGTTCTCGTCCATGGCGGCGGGCCGGAGATCAGCGAGAAGATGAAGCAGATGGGCAAGGAGTCTGTCTTTGTCGGCGGCCTCCGGGTGACCGATGCCGAGACGCTGGAGATCGCCCAGATGGTGCTGGTCGGGAAGATCAATGCCAACATAGTATCCCTGATCGCCAAGTGCGGTGCCCGCGGTGTCGGGCTCTCGGGCAGCGACGGGAACATCATCCTGGCGAGGAAGATGGAGCTCCAGAAAGTCGATATCGGTGGCATCCAGAAAGAGGTGGACCTCGGGCATGTCGGCGAGATCGAACAGATCGACCCGGCGCTCCTGAATACCCTCCTTGATACCGGGTATATCCCGGTGATTTCACCGATTGCCATTGACCGGCACGGGGGCAACCTGAACATCAATGCCGATACCGCGGCCGGAGACATCGCGATTGCCCTGAACGCGTACAAGCTCATCAACATGACCGACGTGGACGGTGTGATGGACAAGGGCAGGACAAAGGTCTTCCGGAAACTCACCATCCGCGAGGCAAACGATCTCCAGAAGTCCGGTGCCATTGGCGAGGGTATGATCCCGAAGGTCCAGTCGGTGATGAAAGCGGTGGAGAATGGTGTCAGCTTTGCCCACATCATCAACGGGAACACCGAGCACAACCTTGTCCTCGAACTCTTCACGAATGACGGTGTCGGGACGATGATCTCCCGCTCCTGATTTTTTTAAAAGAGGCATTATTACCAAGTGGAATAGTACAATAGGTTAAGGAATTTGAGTCATGGATAAGGTCATAAAGATCGTCATCGCAGTCTTGGCCCTTGTTGTTGTGGCCAGTGCCGCCCTCATTTTTACCAGCACCGTCGCACTGAACGACAGCGGCATCAGGGCCACGGACACGATATACTTTTTCTATGGAGAAGAATGCGTCTACTGCCATAACGTGATCCCGTTTGTCCAGAATATGAGCAGGAAATACCCGGACGCCGATATCCGGATCCTTGAGGTCTGGCATAACCAGACCAATTATGCCCTGTACCAGAAGGCAAACATCGCCGCAGGGGTAAAGTATGCTTCTGTCCCGCAGGTCATTATCGGCAAAGTCGTCCTCACGGGTGAACCGGAGATCCCGGAGAGATTCGAGGGGCTCATCCAGGAATATCTCAAAAAAAAAACCTGAATAATCCCTCTTCGCCGGGTAACGGTGCCGGTTCCGGCACCCCCCTTTCTTCTCCTGGCGGCGCGATCCGTGCAATTTATTTCTTTGGCGAGGAATGCCCGCATTGCGAAAATGTGAAGCCTGTTCTTGCATCCCTCCGGCAGAAATACCCGGAGCTCGATGTCGAGGAACTGGAGATCTGGCATAACCAGACCAACCTGCAAACGTTTGCGGCGATGAGCCGGCAGTACGGGCTGAAGAACGCGGGGATCCCGCTCGTCGTGATCGGCAACACGGTGCTGGCGGGCGATGCACAAATCATTGCACATCTTGAAGAACGGATCCTTCTTGAAAAGGAGCAGCATCTCTCATGCACTACCCCTCCCGTTAAGACGGCTCCGGAACCGGCCTGCACGGAGCCCACTGCACTGACACCCCAGATGGTGGTTCTCCCGGCCCTCATCGACAGCCTCAATCCCTGTGCCCTCTCCGTTCTTGTCTTCCTTCTCATCTCCATTGCAGCAGCAGCGAACCGGCGGCGCATCCTCCTCATCGGCGGCTCGTACATCGCAGCAGTCTTCCTCTTCCATCTCCTTATGGGCATCGGGATCTTCTCCTTCGTTACACTTGCCGGGCTCTCAAAGGCCTTCTCGCTTCTCGGTGCAGCGGTTGCCGTAATCCTTGGTGTCATCACCCTCTCGGATGTAATCCGGAACAGGGAGACGTTCTTCCTCTCTGTCTCTGAGTCTGGCAAGGGCCTGATGGCGCAGTATATCCGGCTCGCATCCATTCCCGCAGCGTTCGTGCTCGGCATCCTTGCCGGTCTTCTCGGTTTCTCCTGTACCGGAGGCATCTACATCAGCATTCTTGCCCTGATAAGCCGGAGCCTGACATTCTATGATGGCCTGCCATATCTCCTCCTCTACAATATCATCTTCGTCCTGCCGCTCGTCCTTGTGACACTCCTTGCGGCATATGGCATGTCCATGGAGAAGGCGGACAGCTGGAGGACTGGACACAAGCGCTCCCTCCGGCTTGTCATCGGGCTCGTCCTGGTTGCACTTGGCATCGTCGTATTCCTCGGATGGTTCGGGTAATCCTCCGCCATTTTTCTCATGACAGCAGTTCCGTCTGAAAGAATGCACGACAGGGGGAGCCCGGGGGCATGACCCGCTACCTTATCGACATCCGCCTGATGGGGCCGGTGAAACAGCAGATCAGCGATCTCTCCAACCGCCTCAGGGATCAGTTCCGGCTTGAAAACTACCTGATCGCACCCCACATCACCCTTGCGGGTCCATTTTCAACGGACAACGAAGATCGGCTGGTGGCGGATTTCACCCGGACCTGCTCGGGAGTACGGAAGGTTCCGAACTACGAGCTTGGGGGGTATGGTGTTTTTGGCGATACGCGGGTAGTCTATGTCACAGTCACCCCTGACGAAACCCTGAAGCAGTTCCGCTACGCCATGTCGCAGGCCCTTGCACCGTACTGTTCGCTGCGGGATTACGATCTCGTCCCTGCCGAAGATTTCCAGTTCCATGCAACGCTGGCCATGAAGCTCGACTGGCTCACGTTCCGGAGAGTAGAATGGTATGTCAGCCGGCAAGAGGACGTGATCTTCCGGCACCACCCGATCCGTGCAACCCTGCTCCGGAATTCACGGATCGTCTGCGAGTATGATTTCCTCCAGGAACGGATGCTGACCCGGGCCCAGGCGCTGAGCAGGGCGACGAAGAAGCGTGATCTCGATATCCTGAAGGCATGGTCTGGTGGGAACAGGGAAAAAAGGTTCGGGAAATGAGAGATGGTTACATGCCGGCCCGGATAAATGCCCCGCTCCGCCCGGGCGCCTCGTAGCGCGTGAACCAGACACCTGTGGCATTTGCACCGGTTCCGGCGCTGAACTTCACGAGGACCCCCGAGATCTCTTCGCGGAACGCGTCGCCGTCATATGGTTCAAGGGCGAACGGCGTCGTGCTGTGGCCCGGCGGGTACACCTGGAGAATACCTGACTCTTCCACGACCCTCGCCGTACCGTAATAGTCCTTCGTGTAGGACCCGGTGTAATACTTCAGGTCGCGGTGTGGCTGCGGGTTCACCGGTTTCTGCTGCGTTTCGTGTGCCATGCTGTCGAAAAATGCCTGCAGTTCCTGTTGTGCCACGGCATACCAGTCCTTCCCTATCCTGCCGTTGTAATACAGGTTGTTCCAGGCATTGCTGAGACTCCCTGCAACGACATTGCCTTCCGGGAATTTGTTGGTTAAGACAACAAGCGCCATCTTCTCTTCGGGCCAGACCGTGATGATCGTGGCTGTGCCCTGGGAGAACATACCGTCCTTCTCAATACGACTGCGGCCGCCGTCCAGGAAGGTGTTCCAGCCCATGCCGGAGCCGGTCATCGCGGCCCCGGAATAACTCTTGATGTACTGGGGCGAGTGTGACTCCCTAAGGGTGCTGGCATTGACAACCTGTTTCCCGTCAAGGGAACCACCATTTGCCTGCAGGCGGGCGTACCGTACCATGTCATTGATCGTGGAACTCACTCCGCCGGCCGGAGAGTTGATGTCATCGTCCACGGGTGGCCCGGCAACCGGAGTCCCCTCTTGCATCGGGTACAGCTCCACGCGGTCTGGTGATGCGATAAAGTCTCTGAACCGGGCGCTCGTGTTGTACATACCAGCCGGAGTGAAGATCCGCTCGGCAACGAGATCCTCATAGGTTTTTTTGGCTTTCATCGCCGCAGTCACTCCCGTGATCGTAATCCCGATATTGGAATAGGCGTACGATGAGCGGAACGCGCCGGTAAGTCCGAGGTACGGGAGCCGGTCCATGATCTCCTGCCGGGAGTACTTCAGGTCATTCTGGAGATCGTCGGCACCGTACTCCGGCAGGCCCGAGCGGTGCGACATAAGATCCCGGAACGTGACGTGCTCTGTGACGTACGGGTCGGAGAGCCGGAACGCGGGATTCACCGACACGATCGTATCGTCCCACGAGAGTTCGCCGTTCCCGACCATCTCCGCGATCATGGTCCCGGTCACGGATTTGGAGATGGAGGCAAGCTGGAACCGGGTGTCCGGGCCAACCGGTTCTTTCGTTGTTGCATTCTTCACGCCAAAAGTTCGGAGATAGACGACCTTGTCGTCTTTGACAATGGCAACCGCCATTCCCACGACACCGCTCTGGTTGAACGTCTTCTCTGCATAGGCATCGAACTGCGGGATGAGCTGGCTTGCGTCCGCCGCTTGGCCCGCTCCTGCGGGCGTGATGGCCGGTGCCGTTACCTGCTGCGGGGCAGACCCCTGCTGTGTGCACCCTGCGGCAAGCACTGCCGCCAGTACGAGGAAAACAGGAAGGAACCGCAACGTCGCTGACATTCTGGATTCCCCCTTAGATTTTCTCTCCGCACGAACAACAGTGTGTTTAGCCTGCGGGTTCATGGAAAACTCACAATGACATCGTTCTCCATGATTCGTTCCTGCTGGGGGATTGGTGTGGCAAAGGACATGCCGACAATAGCATCTTCGTCGAATGTACCGGTGATGGCGAATGAACGGTACACGATGGGGTAACCCTCGCCACCCAGGGGTGACGAGCTGCCCGTGATGACCTGGAAGTGGAGGTGCGGGGCATCGGAGTTGCCGGTGTTGCCCATCAGGCCGATCACCTGTCCTGTCGTAACAGTATCGCCCGTCTTTACCCGGACGGACCCGTTGACCATGTGGCCGTAACATGCGTACTTGTTGTTTCCGAGGTCAATGACAACCCCGTTCCCCAGCGCAGTGTCAAAGGAGGGAGCCGGTTTCTGCGTGGTGATCTCGATGTCCGGGATGCCGTCCCGGGCATAGGAAACGGTCCCGTTACTGACGGCAAAAAGTTCTTTTTCGAAGCCGTAAAAGTTCCGGGCGATGGTCATGTCGTCATGGTATGCCTTCCCGGTAACCGGGTCGAGATAGAGGAAGTCCTGTGCGTACCGCTGGGGGACGCGGGTGACGCCGGACATGGTGATCTGGCTTGTAACGTGGTGGACCATAGGGGAGGTCGTCTCCAGGACTGCCCAGCCGGGGCCCCGGACCGGGGAGTCGACAACAACCGGTTTGAGGTTCTTTTGCACCATGACGTCCCCTCCGGTAAGGGTGAGTGCTGTGAGATTGTCGGCGGTCCTGTTCAGCGTGACCCGGTGCGTGAGCCGTTCCGGCACTGCGTCGGGGCTGATTACGAACCAGACGGAGATCCGGGGTTTGGTAATCCTGGCGGTACCATTCTGCATCTCGGCTGCTGTCGGCGGCGGGACGGAGGCGCGATGGGATAATTTGGCAAGTACCGAAGCGTTCGGCGAGTACAGGACCTTGCCGGTGGCTGCGTCGATGACCTCGACCTTCTCCGGCACAAAGGACATGTTCTCCATACCGGAAAACTCGAGTTCGTAGGCAATGTTGACACCGTTCATGCTCTCGACCGGGATGGGCCCGAACGGGACGGTGATCGTGACAGAAGGAGTTGTCGCGGTCGGAGCCGCCGTGGCAGGCGGTTGTCTTGAGGATGCCTGCTGGGACTGGGCGCACCCTGCAGCGAGGAGGAGTGCGATGACGATTACAATGAAGAGAAATGTGCTCTTGCCGGGCATGATAAATCACCTGATCATTAAATTAAATAATGATAAAATAATCGGTTTATCCCTGAAAAAAGACATAATTCTCGACAGAAATAGAATTTTCTCATCGGAAATGGCAAAAAATCATTTCATATAATTTATGATAGATTGCAGAAGAGATACAGTCTGATGTCATGTCTCCAGAACTGCACGACCGGTACCTGACCGGCTTGTCCATGGGCCTCCTGCTTGTCCTGCTTATTGCAGCAGCGGGATGCTCCGGTACCGCAAACCCTGCAACAACCAGCCAATCCGGGTTCGAAAAAGACCTTTCCGCGATCACCTCGGCGCTCCAGTATTCCCACGCGAGCTGGGGGCTCATTGTTGTCGACCCATCAACCGGCCAGACACTGTACGCAAAGAATGCCGACAGGATGTTTATCCCGGCATCGACAACAAAGCTCTTCTCGTCAGCCGCCGTGCTTGAAGCCCTTGGCCCGGACTACCGGTTCAAGACCCCGGTCTATGCTGTGGGGAAGGCTGACACGAACGGGAACCTTGACGGGAATCTCGTCCTCGTAGCAAGTGGCGACCCGACCATGGGCGGGAGAACGCTTCCCGATGGGACTATCGAGTTCACAGACAGCGATCACAGCGAATCGGGCGCGCTCCTGACAAAGACCGACCCCGTATCAGGTCTCAACGACCTTGCCCGGCAGGTGAAGGCTGCCGGCATCACGAAGGTATCCGATGTGGTCATCGATGACCGCCTGTTTGAGAATTACCAGGGTGATGTCATGGCTCTCCTCTCCCCGATCGTCATCAACGAGAACATCGTTGACCTCAGCATTACGCCGGGTGCGCCCGGGACCGCACCGACCGTAGTCATGCGCCCGCAGACATCGTTGTACAAATTTGACAACCAGGCAACCACCGGGCCGGCCGGGTCAAAAACTCTGCTCGATACCGGGGAAGTGCCCCTAGGCACCATCACGCTCGTCGGGACGATCGCCGCTGATGCTGGTACGGTCAACAAGTCGGCCGCCATCCTGGACCCTGCCGCATTCTCCCGCTCGCTCTTCATCGAGGCCTTACAACGGCAGGGCATCACAGTAACCGCGCCGGTGACCGGTGACAACCCGGCAGTAAAACTCCCGGCAGAAGGAAGTTACACAGGTGCAAAGAAAGTGGCAGAACTCACCTCCCCGCCCCTTTCCGAGGATGTGAAGCTGACACTCAAGGTTTCACAGAACATGCATGCCAACTACTACGTCATGCTGCTGGCCCTTGCCGACAACAAGACCGCTTATTATGACGGGATGCTGAAAGAAGGCAGGGTCCTCCGGTCCTTGGGCCTCGATACGACTGCCCTGTCGCTTGGCGACGGCGCCGGAGGAGATCGCGTGGACTTTGTCTCACCGTCTGCTGTGGCACAGCTGCTGACTCTGGTGAGCAAGCGGCCGTATGCCGACCAGTATATCAGGGCCCAGCCGATCCTCGGTGTCGATGGCTCGACTGTCCAGCACTGTGCACCCGGCAATCCGGCCTGCGGACGCGTATACGCGAAGACAGGTACCTACAGCTACCCGGACCCCCTGAATGAAGGCCGGAACATCCTGATATCAAAAGGTCTTGCCGGTTATGTTGATACTAAAAGCGGGAAGCGGCTTGTCTTTGCTGAGTACGTCAACAACGTACCGATCTCGGATACAGTCAACGGAACATCGGTAGGGATCGATCTCGGGAGCATTGCCGGGCTGATCTACCGGTATTACTAATCATCATCTCTTTTTTGGTAAATGAAAAAGTCCTGCCCGGCCTCCGGGAGGTCACGGCAGGTTGCCGTCCCCGGAGCACTCCCGCTGGCGCTCCTCGCTCATGGCGATGAGGATCTCGAATATCTTCTGGACGGCAACGGGATCGATCCGGTTCTCGACGGCCTGCTCAAAGACAGTTTGTAAGACTTCGGCGGTTCGTTTCCCGTCATGGATGGCGATCCCTTCACGTATCTTGATGGCCGCAACGCTTTTGGCCAGCTCCTGCCGTTTCGCGATGAGTGCGATGATATCCCGGTCCACCTTCGCGATCTCGTTACGGACATGATCGAGGGACATACCATGTACTCTTCTTCTCTTTTGCATAAACGTAATGCTTACGAAGCGGGACGCCAAAGAACGTACGGGACTAAAACTACGAATCCCGGTGTCACCATGCTCGAACGTATCAGCCGGCGCGAAGAAGCGGATCTCTTTATTGCCTGGATAGCCATTGCAGTATCGTTTACCATCATCAACATCACCCCGTATGGCCTCATGGGCTCCTTTAATGCCATCAGCCCGGTCACGGCCCTGATATATTTCGGGATCTCTCTTCTGACAGTCGGGATCGGTTTCATTCTCCACGAGATGGCGCACAAGTTCGTGGCGATCCGGTTCGGTTACTGGACGGAGTTTGTCAAGGACAACACCATGCTCCTTGTTGCGGTTATCATGGCGGCGCTGGCCGGCTTTGTCTTTGCGGCACCGGGTGCAACGGTCATCTATTCGCGGGACGGGCGCCCCCTGACGAAACGGGAGAACGGGATCATCTCGGCAGCCGGGCCGGTTGTGAACCTCCTCCTCTGCGTCGTCTTTGCAGCCCTCTTCTTCCTTGCCGGAGGGAAAGCCGGGCTGTTAAGCGGCAGCCTCCTTGCCATGATCGGCATTGCCGGCGTGCAGATCAATGCGATGATCGCCGCGTTCAACCTCCTGCCGATCAGCATTCTCGACGGGAGAAAAGTGTTTGCGTGGAGTATTCCCATCTTCTTCGTGCTCATTATCGCAGCATTCGGTACGCTCGTTGCTGCGTACTACCATCTCTGGATGCTGATCTGAGCACTCCTCTCTCTTTGTTTATATCTTTTAACAAGGCAACGACGTTCTGCCCCTTGTCGAATGCCTCTTTCAGGGCCGACGGGTGGTTTTTGATCCCCTTGTGTTCGTCCATGTTGTTGGCCACGATATTGTCATAGTAGTCGAACCCCGCATCGTGGAAGAGGGCCGTGAGGGAAGGGTATGCCCCGTCAAAGACATGGTCCCAGTTCTGCCCCGCCGTGGAGATGAAGATCCCCTTGTGCCGGGCCAGGTGCTCCGGGGAGAACTCCAGCGTTTTCGTCACGAACCGCCGCGCCCAGAGGTACTGCCCCCGGTCGATGAACCCCTTGAGCTGGGCCGTTATCCCCATGCTGTAGATCGGCGATGCCACCGCCACGATATCGGTGGCCATCATCTTCTCGAAGAGCGGGACGGCATCGTCTTTCACGATGCAGTTGCCGTCCTTGTGGCAGGCATTGCACCCCCGGCAGGCCGAGTAATCGAGGTCCTTTAAGACAACCTTCTCCACTGCAGCACCCGCGGCTTTTGCCCCGTCCAGGAAACTGTCGAGCAGCGTCTCGGTGTTTCCGTGCCGGCGCGGGCTCCCCGATATCCCGAGAACAGTGACGGTCATGGTATCCTTATGCAGCGAGCCGTGTTTTGATCTCGGCGAGCATGGCTTTCCCGAGCTTCTCGGCATCGCCTTTTGCTGTCGGGTGTTTCTCGATTGCGCCCTTCTCGTCCACGTTATTGATCATGAGGTAGCTGATGTCTGCGTCTTTTATGTCGATGACATGGTAGAAGCACTTGACGGAAGGGATGGCGGCATCGAAGACATGGGGCCAGTCCTGGCCGGCAGTTGAGAGGAACACCCCGAGGCGCTTTCCTCTCCGTTCAGGTGGGACAACCGGGAGTTTGAGCACGAATTTCCGGGACCGGAAGACCTGCATCCGGTCGATGAGTGCCTTGGGCAGGGAAGCGATCCCCATGCAGAAGATCGGCGAAGAGAGGAGAATAATATCCGCGTCGACGATTTTATCGTGATAGGTGTCCATCCCGTCGCGCTGGACGCACTTGTTCAGCTTCTCGCAGGCATTGCACCCCCGGCAGATGTTGATGTTCGCCTCGGTGAGCGGGACTTTCTCTACTGCTACCTCCGGGTCCATTGCCATCGGGGCAAGCACCCAGTCGAGCAGCGTCTCTGAGTTCCCGTGCCGGCGCGGGCTCCCGGCAAAGGCAAGGACCTTGATTGTCATTACTGTGTTCTAGGTCATCCGTGTTCAAAAACAATTGGATGCTGTCGGGAGGCATCCGTGTGTGCTCAGTCCTTCCGGGCCTGCCCGCAATGCGCATTCCGGAACCGGATAAGCTCGTCGGTGAACTCACCCAGGTACTCGCCCATCGAGAGGCTGCCCTCCTCAAAGACACAGTCCCCCTCCTCAATGATCTTGTCGATCATGTCCCGGGTGGGAAGGAGCAGGTCGATCTTCACGCCGGACTTTTCCGATCCGCGGATGAGCGCCTCGCGGAAGAGCCCGATACAGTACGCGATCCGGTACGTGTACGTGTCCCGTGTCTTTTCCAGGTATGCTGCCACCCGGTCGGTCTCGATACGGAGGAAGTCGTCCAGGACCTTTTTGTCTTTGCATTTCCCGAGCATGTACTTGTAGTGGGCGTATGGGTACATCTCCTCGAGCTCAGCAGGGACGATCCCGCAGGTGCCGAAGATGACGATATGGTACTGGGGCTCTGAAAAGACCTGCGAGATGACCATCCGGATCTACTGGTGGCTCGGGCTTGCACTGTACGGTTTTCTGACAGCACAGGGCATGAAGATGGCGATATCTTTTGGTGCAACCGCGTACTCGTCGATGATGTAGCGGTATGACTGTTCGAACTCCTTGAGATAGAAGGGCGGATCGGTCAGGATCGGTTTTTTGCCGGCGTCATCTGTTCCCGGGATCTTCTCTGCCATGGTCTTCCGTACCGGATTGTCCCGGGAAGAGATGAACCCCGCGATTCCGGAAGAGGGGGGAATCTGCCGGATAAAAAACCGAAAAAAGGTTGTTACTTCTTCATAACTTCATCAAGCTGGGCCTTGCCGTACACGTAGGCGGGCATGCCCGAGAGGAGGAACGTGACGCGGAGTGCCTCCTCGATCTCTCTCTTGGTGACGCCAAGGTTTGCGGCGCCGGCCAGCTGGGCGCGGACCGCGTGCTGGTCCCGGAGGGCCGCAGCGATCGCGATGGCAATCAGCTTCTTGGTCTTCTTCGAGATCGCCCCGTCGTCCCAGATGTGCTCCTCAAACCGCATCACCATCTTGAACATCTCGGGCTCGTTCGTGGTCAGTTCCTTGAAGAACTTCGGCACCTTGCCAATCTTCGTCTCAAGCTTCTTCAGTCCCCTTCCCGCAGCTGCCTTCACCGCCGGCTTTTTTACCGGGACTTTCTTTGCCACCGGCTTCTTTGCGGGGGTTTTTCTGACAATTTTTTTCTTCACTACCATTGTTTACTCCTCCAAAACCATGGGTTCGCCGCAGCAGATCAGTTCTCCACCGCCTGCCTCTTTCACCACAACAACGTTACCACAGATCTCGCACTTGAAGACCTGTCCTTCCTTTGAAACATTCACCATGCTGTCTCCATGATCCTGCCTGGTCCTGGTACGCATCTTCATGCCGGCGATTCCCGGCAGGGCACCAGCGTTCACACGGTCGGTGCGAAAAGAAAATATGGGATTAAATGTTGCTCTTTCCCCGCTTGGGCGGGTTCTTGACATCATCCGCGGACTTGATGTCCGGGCGGATGTGCGTCATCGGGAAGCACTGGTACTCTTCGCAGGCACAGGCCGGACACTTCCGGAGGTCCTGCTCGCTCTTGTCGAGCGTCAGCTCTTTTCCGCAGTCGATGCAGACATATTTGCCAGGCCCTACTTTCTGGCCGGCATTGTAGGTTTTCTGTTCGGTCAAAAGGACCACCAAACTTCACTCAGGCGGAATGATATATATGGGTTGTGTTGATGCCAGTCACGGGCGTAGGTTTCCGACGGGGCTGAAAGGGAGTTTTTGCAAAACTATATGTCCTCTTTTCCTCCAGTTGTAGTATGGCCGGCCGGATCATCGGGTTCCTCGGGAGCCCGCTCACTGAAGGAAATACTGCCCGTTTGCTCGACCGGGCGCTCCAGGGGGCAGAAGACGCAGGCTGCACAGTCGAGAAGGTCAGCCTTGCAACCCTCTGTTTCGAGGACTGCCAGGAGATGTTCTTCTGCAAAGACCATGAGACCTGCACCATGGACGACGACATGCAGGAGCTCTACCCGAAGATCCGGGATGCGGACGGCATCATCATCGCAATGCCGATCATGTGCATGGGCATCCCCGGCAAGCTCAAGTCCTTCATGGACCGGTGCCAGGTCTTCTACATGGCCAAGTATCTCCGGAAAGAACCGCTCGTTCCCGCTGAGAAACGGGCGACAAGGCGGGCGCTCTTCATCTGCATCTCCGGCATGAAGATCCCGGAGACGTTTGTCGGCGCCCGGCTCACGACAAAGGCGTTCTTTGATATCATTGACTGCCGCTACGCAGACGAGCTTCTCATTAACGACATGGACACCCTCGTCGATGTCACCCGGCACCCGGAACTGCTGGATGCCGCATACAATAAAGGCCAGGCCTTTGGAAAAGCGTTCAATCCCTGAATTGATTATCCTCTTATTTCAGGGAACATTCCGCATTACACAAGCCCGCGTTCCCGCATGCTCAGGTGCCCCGTTTTCGTGACAATGAGGTGGTCGATGAGCTGGATGCCCACAAGAGCTCCCGCCTCCTTCAGCTGGGCAGTGATGGCGATGTCCTGCGAGCTTGGCTCAAGGGAACCCGAGGGATGGTTGTGGACGCAGATGATCGAGGCTGCCCGGTCCAGGATCGCGTCAGAAAAGACCTCCCGCGGGTGGACGAGGCTGTGGTTTAAGAGGCCGATGGTGATGACGCGGTTTCCCAAAACCTCCCCCGCCCCGTTGAGCGTGATGCAGCAGAAGTGCTCCTGCCGCTTGTCCCGCAGGTGGGCGACGAGAGGGAGGATGTCTTCAGGTCGCGTCACCCGGGCAGTATCATGGTCCTTTGAATAGTACCGCCTCCCGATCTCAAAGCAGGCCAGGATCTGTGAGGCTTTTGTCGGCCCGATCCCATCGATTGCACAGATCTCATCGTACCGGATCGGCTCCCGATCTTTCAGCAGGCCGCAGATGTCCCGGGCGATCTCCCTGACATCCCGCTGCCGTGTCCCCCTCCCGAGGATAGCCTCCACGAGTTCAGCGTCCGTGAGGGCTACTGCACCCTTCCGGGCAATCTTTTCCCGGGGGCGATCAAGCGCCGGGATATCTTTCATCTTTCTTATGCCATCACCCTCATGGACGCCCGGATCATGATATGACCATAGGATTGTATTTTATACATTTTAAATTATTTCACCAGGAATAATCTCTTTCGTGGCACCCTGCCGCATAAAGAATCTTTATGTGAACCGGTTTCTATATCCTCCCCTATGGCAACCATCGATAATGCAAAGGAGGCGTATGCCGGCGAATCGCAGGCGAACCGCAAGTACAAGGCATTCTCCGAGAAAGCCGCTGAGGAGGGATTCAAGGGTGTCGCCACGCTCTTTTTAGCAGCCTCCGAAGCCGAGGCCATCCATGCAAAGAAGCTGTTAAAAGTCATGTCCGCTGTCGGCACAACGGCAGCCAACCTCGAAGGTTCAATCGGGGGAGAGACACACGAGTACGAGTCCATGTACCCCGGATTCGTCAAGGAAGCCGAGGCCGAGAAGAAGACCGATGCGGTCCTGGCGTTCACGCACGCGATGAAAGCCGAGCAGGTCCATGCAGCACTCTACAAGAAGGCTCTTCTTGCCATCAAAGCCGGCCATGACATCGGGCGGGAGAAGGTGTTCCTCTGCCCGGTCTGCGGCAACATCGAGCTTGGTAAAGTCCCCGACAAGTGCCCGATCTGTGGGGTTTTCGGTAAGCAGTTTAAGGAAATTACCCTGTAAGGGATTACTCTTCTTTTTCTCCGGTTTCTTCCGGCATATTACAGGGTCCCTCTTTTTCAGCGGCTGCCTTTCGTGCAACCTTTCTCCGGTGCAGCCAGACAACGACAACCAGCACGGCAATCAGGGTTGCCCACGACGCAGAATAAATCACGATCCCGGTGTTTGCAAGGATGTTTTTCGGGATGACCTGGACGGGAAGGGGAGGTGCAGCACGGGATTCGAACGTCACCTCGACACTGGCCGGGAAGCGGTACTTGCCGTCAAAGTACCGGATCGTGACCACGGCGTTCCCGGAGGGAATCACCCCGTCTGTCGGTGCATTGTTGGTGCTCGGAAAGGCAACCGACCGGTCAATGCGCTGGTCCCCGTCAGCGATCTCAACATACCAGGCATCCGGGTACAACGAGGAATAGAGATCGCGTGCCTTGACGACCAGGACCGAACCCGGCGGCACGGACACGGACCAGGTCCCGTTCTCCGCGATATCGGAGAAGAGGAGGGTCCTCGTAGCAGATTGCCCTTCAGTAAGCACGAGCGACCCGGAACTGGAGAGGCAGGACGGGAGGGCGAACGTTTCGTTCTCTAAAGCACGCGGGATCTTTCCCGGCTCGGCGGAACAGCGGAACCGGTCTTCCATAACCTCGGAATACGTCAGTGCCGCATCGTAGATCCGGACATCGTCGAGCCCGCCTCTCAGGAAACGCGGGCAGGCGGTGTCCGGTGCCTGTCCCTCCCCGGCATCCGTCCCGAGGAGAATGGAGTTCTGGTACTCGTAGTGGATGGGACCGGATGCATTGGCCCGGTTACGGAGGGAGCCGTCCAGGTAGATCTTCGCGGATGTGCCGTCATAAGTGCCCGTCACGTGATGCCACTGGCGGAGTGCAATTCCCTCATGAAGGACCGGAACGGAGACGGGTCCCGAGCGACCGGTATTGACAGTCCACCACAGGTCGTTTCCGTCACCGAATCCCAGCCAGTACCCGCCGTCCTGGTAACTGGAGACAAGTGTCTGCGGATTGTGCGAGTCAACGTAAAACCATGTCGAGACCGTGATGTTCTGTTGGGGGTGGTTCCGCTCCGTGTACGGGATGCTGACATACTCTCCCGTGCCATTGAAGAGGAGCGCTCCCCAGCACATCCCGGACCGGGTCCGGTCGGCCCCCATGATAATGCCGGGGTTGTAATGGCCCGAGGCATCGAGAGCCATCATCCCTCCCTCCTCGTTGAAGTTGAGGTATAGTGCCGGGTCTGGCGCAGGGGAGGGATCTGCCCCTGTCACGTGGATGGAGAGAACGAGAAGCGTTACAAGAAAGAAAAGGGCGTATCTCCTCATCCCCGGAACGGAACAGGCGGAGTCCATGGATGTATCCAAAGGTGTATTGGGACTTGTGCAAAAAGAAGGTTGCGATAAGGACGGCCGCGATCCCGCGCCCTGCCGCCGTCAATATGTTTATATTATTCCGAAACCCTTTCCGGCATAATGACCCGCGTAACGGTCTACTCGACCCAGAACTGCCCCTACTGCCGGATGGCCAAGGCGTTCCTCGACAAGTACGGCGTACCGTACGAGAGCATTGATGTTGGTGCCGATCCCGTCCAGGCACAAAAAATGATCGAGATCTCCGGCCAGCGGGGGGTCCCGGTCATTACCGTGGATGACGAAGTGATCGTCGGGTTCGATGCCGAGCGCCTGACAGAACTCTTCGGGAAGGAAGAGGCCCCCGACAGGTATGACGTCCTGATCGTCGGGGCCGGCCCGGCAGGCCTTACGGCAGGAGTCTATTGTGCGAGAAAGATGCTCAGCACCCTGATCATCAGCGAAAACATCGGCGGGCAGGCGCTGGAGTCGTGGGCTATCGAGAATTACATGGGCTACCGGATGATCACGGGCGAGGACCTGATGAAGAAGTTCGAGGAGCAGGTGAAAACGCTCGACATCCGGCTGGAACTGGACCGCGTCACCTCGGTTACGCGGGAGCAGCAGGACTTTGCTATTAAGACCGCTGCGGGAAAGACCCACCGGGCCCGGGCACTCATCCTCACGCAGGGCAACCACCACAGGAACCTCGGGGTGCCGGGTGAGGAGAAGTTCCTGGGACGCGGTCTCTCGGTCTGTGCCACCTGCGACGGCCCGCTCTACAAGGGAAAGAAGGTCGCGGTTGTCGGCGGTGGCAATGCAGGAGTCCAGACCGCTATCGAGATGAGCAGGATAGCATTGTCCGTGAGCCTGATTGCCCGGGGCGCTGTCCGGGCCGATTCGGTCTATTCGGAAAAACTGGGTGGGATACAAAACATCACCGTGCACACGGATACTCAGGTCACGGCGTTCCATGGCGACACCTTCCTGTCAGGCATCACCATCTGCGATGCCAATGGTGCTGAGCAGCAGATCGCGATTGACGGCCTCTTTGTCGATACCGGCTGGGTCCCGAACACGGAAATGGTCGAAGGTCTCCTTGACCTGAACGAGAGAAAAGAGATCATCGTGGACATCAACGGCCGGACGAGCATCCCCGGCATCTTCGCGGCCGGCGATGTGACCAACGCGAAGAGCAAACAGATCATCATTGCAGCAGGAGAAGGCGCGAAAGCAGCGCTTGAAGCCTTCGGGTACCTGGCAGGGCAGTAACGGGGGCAGTCGCCTCAAAGCCGCTGACTTTTTTCGTTTCGGTGCAGAAGTCGGACGGTCACTCCTGCACAGCAACAGTCCGGACCGATTCTTTCGGGACGGTCATCTCGAAGCGCGCCCCGCTGCCCGGTTCGCCGGTCTCCTGGATGGAGATGCCGGTGATATCGAGGACCTCGCGGGAGAGGAACAGCCCAAAGCCTTGGTTCTTCCCAAATCCTTTCCGGAAAAGTTTCTTTTTCATATCCGGATTAACACCGTTGCCATCATCTTCACACGTGATGCAGGTCTCCCCATTGCATGTCATGAGGGAGAACCGGATGTTTTTAACACTGCCCCCGTGGCGCACGGCATTGTCCATTAAGTTGAAGAAGACCTTTGCGATGAGCGGATCGGCATAGACTTCGGTCCCGGCCGGGATATCGTTCATCACCGTGACACCCCCCGGGGCAATCCCCTTTTCAGCAGCATCCACCAGGGCCCTGAGATCCGTCCAGACCGGACTTGCGATCCCCACCTGCTGGTAATCCTTGGTGAACTGGATCATGGCTGTGATCTCTTTACTCACCTTGTGGATCCGGGCAATCTCCAGCTCGCATCCGGCGGGCCTCTTTTTGTTCAGGAGGCTGACGTATCCATCAAGGGTTATGAGCTGGTTCTTGATATCGTGCCGGGTGATGCTGGAGAGAAGGTGGAGTTTCTTGTTTGCCTGCTGAAGCGCTTCTTCGGTTTTCAAGCGCTCTGAAACGTCCTCAACGGTTGAGATAACATGGGGTGTGCTGCCCATCATGATGACACGGGAGGAGAACCGGCAGATACGGATCTCGCCATTCTTCGTCCGGCAGGAAATGTCCATTCCACTGACCTGGTGCTTTGTACGGAGTTCTGTCACCAGCCTGGTAATGTCATCCTGGTTGACAAAAAGCCCCAGCTCCCTGGCGGTTTTTCCGATCACTTCTTCCCGCAGGTACCCGGTACTGCTTAAGAACGCTTCATTGACATCGGCAATCATTCCGCCATCTGCCGATGTAAGGGTGAGGGGAACGGGATTGTTCTGAAAGACCGTGGCAAATTTCTTCTCGGACTCGCGGAGTATCTCGTCGGCCCGACGGCTTTCGGTGATGTCTTCCGAGATCCCCAGGAGATACCGGACATTGCCGTCCCGATCGAGGACGGGGATCTTCTTTGTGTGCAGGATCCGCTCCCCCTTGTTCTTTGTCTGGATGACCTCTTCGGGAATATCCACTACTGTGCCGCTTCGCAGGACTTCCCGATCTTTTTCCGTAAAGAAGTCCGCCTCCTCTTTGGGGAAAAAGTCGTAATCGTTCTTCCCGTAGAGGTTTTCCCGCGAATATCCCAGCAGTTCCTCACCGGCCCTGTTGAACCGCACAAACCGGAGGTCCACGGCATCCTTGACAAAGATCATATCCGGGATATTCTCTACAATGGTGTTGACAAACTCCTCGCTGTCTTTAAGCGTCTCCTCAGCGTTCTTTCGTTCCGTGATGTCCCGGAAGGAGACCAGCATTGCCGGGGTTTTCCCGAATGTAATTTTCCTCCCGATGCACTCGGCCCAGATCATCCTCCCTTTCTCGGTGATAAGCTGGTAGGTGACAAGATAGGCATCCCTGCCCTCCATCACCTGGCTAAAGTCGCGGAGCACCGCAGGCTGGTGTGCGGGAGCGATATATTCGAGGATGTTCTTCTTCCCGATGAGGGCCGGGTAATCGTCAGCATCGACAATGCGGCCGGCAGCGGCGTTGGAAAAGAGCAGGATTCCCGAAAAGTCCGTTATCGCAATACCGTCAAGCGAACTCTCGACCAGTGCGCGGAACTTTTCTTCGCTCGCTTTTATGGCGTCCTCGGTTTTCCTGCGCTCCGTGACATCCACGGCAACCCCGCGGAACCCGGCAATTTTTCCCCCGGGGCCGGTAAGCCGGGCCACGCGGATCTCGACCGTGAAGATGTCACCGTCGCGATGACGGGCAGGGAACTGCATGGGGAGGATAGGCCCGTCTGATGAAATGGCCCGTTCTATCTCCTTCATAAGGCGGGGCCGTGCCTCTTCCTCCACAATCCCGATGATAGTCTTTCCCACCATCTCCTCCGGTGAGTACCCTGTCAGGCTTGTCACCGTGGGACTGACATACCGGAGCGTTCCCTCGAGATCAACTTCCCAGATGACGTCCGGGGACGTCTCTACCAGTGTGCGAAACTTTTCCTCGCTCTCCCTGAGTGCCTGTTCCTGGTGGGCGAGCATCTCGTAATTCGACCGGAGCTCCTCCTCGGTTGCGCTCACTTGTTCATAATTCTGCCGGAGTTCTTCCTCTGCCCGTGCAACCCTGTCGTACGCCTCATGGAGCTCCTTGTTCCTTGCGAGCAGTTCCTGCTCTGTGATCTTCCGTTCCGTGATGTCGGTCCCCATCGCGACAGTGGCGAGCGGGGTGACCCCGTCTTCGGCATAGATGTTTGCCGAGTTCCAGATTACCGTCCGGGTCGCGCCATGGATTGTCTTGACCGGGACCTCGACGCCCTCCCATTTCTCGCCAAACAGCGCACGACAGACGAGATCAAGGGAGCTCTTGCGCGACTCATCGGGGAACAGGATATCAAAGTCGCGCCCCAGCACGTTCGATTCAGCAAAACCGGTCAGCTTCTCAAACGCCTTGTTGAACCCGGTGATGCGTGAATTGACATCCCAAATCACGATCGGGTTTGCCGCATACGAGATGACGCTGGAGAGGTAGGTGTTGGTCTCTGCCAGCTGCGTTTCGCGCTCCCTGAGCGCCTGCTCTTTTTTGCTGAGCGCTTCGTAATTCTGCCGGAGTTCCTCTTCGGCGATGGTCAGCTTCTCGTATGCCGCCTTCAGATTATCCGTTGCCTGTTTCCGCTCGGTATTGTCAAGGAAGGTCTCCAGCAAACATTCCCGGCCGTGGAGATTGAACGGGACCACATACTTGATGATGTCACGTTTCTTACCGTCAGCAGTCAGGAGAATACGCTCGGAGTTGTCCACCGGCTGGTGCAGGTCCGTGATCGGGCACCGGCCCTGTTCTGCCGGGCAGATAAACTGGTGGCAGATCCTGCTAATGATCTGGTCCTTTGTCCTCCCCATCATTTTCTCGGCCGCAGGGTTCAGGTCCAGGATTTCGTGGGTTTTTGCATCAATGATGAGGATCCCCCCCTGGACAGAGGTATAGATCCGCTCGAGATAATCCCGGTTTTCTGCAAGGGACTGCTCCGCCTGTTTTGTCCGGACAGCCTGCCGTATCTTGTGGGCGAGCTCCGCGAACTGCGCGTCGGGATCTCCGCCTTTCTGGAGATAGAAATCGGCGCCGTTGTTGAGGGCCTGGATTACAACCTCTTCACGCCCTCTTCCGGTGAAGAGGATGAAGGGGACGATAGGGAACCGCTCGCGGGCAGCCTGCAAGAACCGGATCCCATCCAGTTCATCCATCTGGTAATCCGAGACAATCGCGTCGAAATGCTCCTTTTGGAGGAGATCCAGGGCTGCATTCGGCGAGACAATGGTCGTGACTGAAAATTCCCCGCTCTCCTCAAGAAAGAGTTTTCCTACCTCAAGCAGGTCGCGCTCGTCATCAACATAGAGGACGCGAATGCTGTCCGGCATCAGTAATCCATTTCTTCTGTGCAGTATATCCCTTTCGCTGCCGGCGAGCGGCACATGGGCCTGTGGGAAAGGGTGAACCCGCGAAAAGTCCCGTTGTCCGGGGATGACTGAAAAAAACAGGGTGAAAAATGGGGCTGATCGTGAGAATACCCGTACCCCGGGTTCTACCTCCTACTGCAGTCCGTGTTTTGCCTTCATCTCCTGCCACGCGGGGTCCTTCATCAGGATGCCAAGCCCGTGGTCGATTGTCGCCTGCAGGCGGGTATCGCTGTTCCGGACTGCAACTGCGTACGTGTCTTCGTCCATGGTGTTCCCGATGATGACCAGCGGTTTTCCCTCGACAGCGCGGGCCTGCGTCGGGGCCTGGACAAGGGTGGCGTCAACTGTGCCGTTGACGAGAGCACCCGTTACGCCGGAGATGTCCGGGTAGAGGGAGAGGTTTGCCACCGGCATCCTGCCGGTATCGATAAGGTTCACTTCAACCCATTCCTGCTCGGTCGATCCCATCTGTGCCCCGATCCGGATCTTCCCCTGATTAAAATCCTGCATCGTCAACCCGGATCCCTCGCGGACTGCAATGCTCCGTGTCACGCGGTAGTACGGGACCGAGAAGTAAACGAGGGCGCTCCGTTCGGGTGAGACCGTCATGCCCGACCAGATCATATCGATCTTCCCGCTCTCAAAGGTGGAGATGGCGCTGTCCCAGGGGATTGCCACGAAGGTCACATCGAACCCTTCGATCTCTGCAACCCGTCGGGTGGCATCGATATCGAAGCCGGAGAAGTTCCCGGAACTGTCCTGCACCGAGAAAGGCGGGAGATCTGCATCGACCCCGATGACGTAGTGCGGGCGGGTCTCCTGCGGAATAACCGTCGTGGCCGGAGCCGTGCTGTGCGGGGGAGCGCTACACCCGGCGGCAATGCAGCCGATGACATGGAGAATGACGAGAGGGATAATGACCTTCATGTACTGAAAAACGCAGGCTGAAAATTTATGCATTTGGTACCGGAAATTTCCGGAAAACCGTGACGATGAATCTCAGCGCTGAGGAGCCGGGTCAAAGGTGCAATGGAAGGATTAGTTTTCCGCGTTCTTCCGGTCCTTCTCGCGGTAGCCTTCGAGCAGCACTGTCATAATATTCTTGACCGGTTTGTCCGTGTGGCCGGCAATGTGGAACTCGCAGAACGGGCAGGAGGTGATAACGATCTCGGCACCGGTCTTTTTAATCTCCTCGCCCCGCTTCTTCCCGAGAGCAGCAGCCTCGTCCGGCATCCCGGACCGGACGCCACCACCGGAACCACAGCAGATCGCCGGCATCTCCACAAGGTCGACGACCTGCCGGATCAGCTGACGGGGCTCGTCTTTCACGCCCTGTCCCCGCATCAGGTGGCAGGGGTCGTGATAAGTTGCTTTGATCGGGAGTTTTGCCGGTGGCTCGATCCCGTATTTTGTCAGGAGCTCGTTGATGTCGATGACCGTAAAGGGCGTCTCGTAATCGTGCTTGAGCGTGCTGCCGCAGCCGGCACACATGGTGAGGACGGTATCGATCTTCCGGGAGGTGAAGGTCTCAATATTCCGGCGCTTCAGCTCGTCGATGTATCCAAGCTGGCCGGTCCTGATGAGCGGCGAGCCGCAGCAGACCTGCTCTTTCGGGATGATAACCCGGATGCCGTTTCTCTTCAGAACCTCCATTGCATCGAGGGCTGACTGCTGCTGCCGGAGGTTGTATACGCAGCCGATGAAGAGCCCGACCGTTGCCTTCACGGGACCGTCCGGCTCAATGACATCGGGAACTTTTTCCAGGAACGACTCGGAAGTTCGGGGAATGCTCCGCCCGGTCTCCTGCACCATCGCCGCCACTTCCTTGTGCCGGGGCAGCGTGAACCCGCGGCGGTTCGCGTGGGCCCGGAGTTTCTCGATCGCTTTTGCCGGTGTCTGGATCTCTTTCGGGCAGACCTTCCAGCAGGCCTGGCAGGTAGTGCAGGTAAAGAGCCCGTCCCGGACCGCGTCGCTGATCCGGTCGCCACTGTCGCGGGGGTCGAGCACGAGCCGCATCTGCTGGCGCATGGCCGTCGGGCCCACGAACTTCGTGACGTCAACGGCCGGGCAGACCGAGACGCAACAAAGGCACTCGATGCAGTCCTTCAAGGGCTTCATCGCATCGATGTCCGCCTTCTTCGGCATCACGGTCTCCGTCTTCGGGATGAGCGAAGCGATCTGTTCGAGCCGGGGGACGAGGTCTGTCACGAGGTCCTTTTTCACGTCGAGGTTTAGCGGCTCGATCTTCATGTTGTCTTTTGCCTCTTCCATGCAGGCCAGCACCGGCTCGCCATTCACCCGCACGGCGCACGAGCCGCACTGCCCTGAGGCGCAGGAGTAGCGGTATGAGAGCGTGGGGTCGATGGAGTCGTGGATCGCGTGCAGCACGTTCAGGACGCGGGCGCCGTCGTTCACCTTCACGCGGTAGGTCACGTACCGGGGCTCCTTGTCCGTCTCCGGATCGAACCGGCGGATGGTGACCGTCAGCTCCTTCATGCCTTCACCTCCTTTGTCTCAATCCCTTCGCGGGTGAGCGAGACGAAGGTGTGGCCGAACGGTGAGTTCTCCGGCTCGTGGGTCTTTGCAACGTCCGTCCTCACATGGGCCCCCCGGGACTCCGTGCGGAGCAGGGCGGACCGGCAGATGAGCGAGGCCGTCAGGCACATGTTCTGGACAATGCAGCACTCGGCAAGGTTCTGTGCCGACGCGGCCTTCAGGTTCATGGTCTGGAGGTGACGGATCGTGTGCAGCGTCTCTTCGAGCGCTACCGCGGTCCGGAAGATCCCGGCCCCTTCCCACATCGCGAGCTGGAGCTTCGTCCGGACCTGTGCCGGGTTCGTGCTGCCCGACAGGAATGCATTGAGCCGCTTCCGGCAGGCATCCACCTGTCGCTCGTCCACACTCTTCTTCCGCACCGGGGCCTTCCCGGCCGCCTCTCCGGCACGTTTCCCGAAGACCTGCGTCTCGGCAAGGGCATTGCCGCCAAGCCGGTTGGCGCCGTGCACTCCCCCGGAGACCTCGCCGCAGGCAAAGAGGCCGGGGAGGGTGGTCCGGCACTCGGGCGTGATCCGGAGGCCGCCCATTATGTGGTGGGCTGTCGGGGCGACCTCCATCGGGGTTGTCCGGATGTCCACGCCGAATTTGAGGAATTGTTCGAGCATCACGGGAAGGCGGGTCTCGATCTGCTCGCGGGAGAGGTGCGTGACATCGAGATACACTCCTCCATTCTTTGTGCCCCGGCCTTTCTGGATCTCGGCTGCAATGGCACGGGCCACCACGTCGCGGGTGGAGAGTTCCATCCGTGCCGGGTCGTAGGTCTTCATGAACCGCTCGCCGTATACGTTCTTCAGCACCCCGCCCTCGCCCCTTACCGCCTCGGTCACGAGCCGGCCCCGGGCATCGTACGGAATGATTGCGCCGGTCGGGTGGAACTGGACCATCTCCATGTCGATCAGTTCCGCGCCGGTCCGGTACCCCATCGCGTACCCGTCGCCCGTGCCGCTCGACGAGTTGGTGGAGATGTCGTACACCCGCGTCCCGCCACCGGTGGCAAGGACCGTGCTGTCCGCCTTCATGACAACGATGTTGCCTTTCTCGTCCAGCGCCAGTGCCCCGATGACCGAATCCCCGTCTTTCAACAGGTCGATGACCGTGTATTCCTGCAGGACTGTGACATTCTTTGCGTGCTCCATCACAAACGAGGGCCGGTCAACGAGTGTCATCATCATCTCGTGGCCGGTCCGGTCGCCCGCATAACAGGTCCGGGGGAACCGCTGGCCCCCGAACGGCCGCTGGGCAACCTCGTCCGTGTCCGTGAAATCGAAGACGGCCCCCCACTTCACGAGGTCGCCCATACGGAGCGGGGCTTCGCGTGCCAGGATGTCGGCAAGCTGCGGATCGTTTAAGAACGCCCCGCCCTTCATCGTGTCCTCAAGGTGTCCCCCGCAGGTGTCCACGTCCCGGAGCACCGCATTGTACCCGCCTTCCGCCATCGTGGTGCACCCGCCTTTTCCCACGATGGTCTTGGAGATGAGGACCGTCTCCCCGTACTGCGATGCCTCAATCGCGGCCCGGACTCCCGCACCGCCGCTGCCAATCACCAGAACATGGCAGTCTGTGACCTCATCTGCACGCATCTTATTACAGAGTGGATCGTATAGTTAGATAAATAAATAGCAAAAAGCACGAGTGAGCAAGAGCATGAAACTCTTAATGAAATTCGGCGGGACATCCGTTGCCGATGCACAACGTATCGGGCAGGTTGTCGATATTTTAGAACAACACCATAAAGCGGGAGACGAACTTGCCGTGGTCGTATCGGCCCAGCGTGGCGTGACCGACCAGCTCATCGAGGTCGCGACCGCCCTCCCGACGGCAAAGGACAACAGTGCGATCGCCTCGCTGATCCAGTCGCTCTCTAAACGCCACATCGCCACGCTCGAAGGAGCAGCGCCCGACCATGTCGCTGAGGTCGGGGCTGCGATGGAGGAGAACCTCATCCGGCTCGAGAACATCCTGAATGCGATCTACAACCTGCGGGAACTCACTCCCCGCTCAAAGGACTATATCATCTCGTTCGGCGAACGGCTCCTCGCCCCGATCCTCTCCGCCGCAATCAGGCAGCGGGGCATCTCCTCATCGGTGATGGACGGCTGCGAGGCAGGCATCCTCACCACCCCCCAGCACGGCGAGTCCACCGCCCTCCCGGAGAGCGATGAGCGGATCAAGCGCCGGATCGGCCCGCTCCTTGGCAAGGAGATCCCGGTGATTACGGGGTTCATGGGCTGCACCCGGGAAGGCATCCTGACCACGCTCGGCCGGAGCGGCTCGGACTACTCGGCTTCCATCATCGGCGCCGGCATCGACGCAGACGAGATCTGGATCTGGACCGACGTGGACGGGATCATGACCTGCGATCCCCGCGTGATCAACGATGCCCGGGTCATGCTCTCGCTCTCGTACCTCGAGGTGATGGAGCTCTCGTACTTCGGGGCCAAGGTCATGCACCCCCGCTCGATCGAGCCGGCGATGAGGAAAGGCATCCTCGTGCGGGTCAAGAACACCTTCAATCCGTCCCATCCCGGCACGGTCATTGTCCGGACCGGGAAACGCGACCACCGGGTTGTCAAGGCCCTGACATACATCGAGAAGGTTGCGGCCATCAACATCTGCGGCGCCCAGATGATCGGGAGGCCCGGGGTTGCAAAATCGATCTTCTCCATCCTTGCCGACAACGAGGTGAACGTGATGATGATCTCGCAGGGGTCAAGCGAGGCGAACATCTCGCTCATCGTGGACGAGACGCATGTCTCAGCTGCGGTGAAGGCACTTTCGGAACTGGCAAAGGAAGGGATTGTCCGGCAGGTCTCCCACAACCACGATGTCTGTGCGGTTGCCGTTGTCGGGGCCGGCATGGCCGGGGCGCCCGGCACCGGTGGCCGGATCTTCACGGCGCTCGGGAAGGCCGGCGTGAACGTGATGATGATCTCGCAGGGATCGAGCGAGGCGAACATCTCCTTTGTCGTGAGCCAGAGTGACGGGCCGCGTGCCTGCCGTGTGCTCCACGACGAGTTCCAGCTCTCGGAGGCAAGCGATGAGTAAGACAATGGCAAAGAAGCCTGCGGCAAAGAAGATGACCGTCAAGCAAACGATAGCAAAGAAGCCGAAACCGGCAGGAAAAAAGCCGGCTGCGAAGAAAATGCCGGCGAGGACCGCCCCGGCAAAGAGCGCTTATGCCCAGGCCGGCGTGGACATCGATCTTGAGGCAACAGCGATCAAGGCCCTCATCAGGAACCTGAAGTACCGGCGCAAGGGGAAATACGCGATGATGGGCGCTGTCGGCCACTTTGCCGGCCTCATCGACTTCGGCCCGCTTGCTCTCGCCCTGACCACGGATGGCGTGGGCACAAAAATGCTCGTTGCCGACCAGCAGGAGGACTGGACAACGGTCGGCATCGACTGCATCGCGATGAACGTAAACGACCTCTACGTGATGAACATGGAGCCGGTCTCGTTCGTGGACTATATCGCGACCGACAAACTCTCGATGGAGAAGATGGCCCAGATCGGCAAGGGTTTGAACGAGGGCGCAAAGCAGGCGAACATCGACATCGTAGGCGGCGAGACCGCGTCGCTCCGCGGCCTTGTCCACGGCCTCGACCTTGCCGGTGCCTGTCTTGGCGTGCAGGACAAGAAGAAGATCATCACGGGCGAGAAGATCCGGCCCGGCAACAAGATTGTCGGCGTTCCCTCGACCGGCATCCACAGCAACGGCCTCTCGCTCGCCCGCCGGGTTGTCGAGAAGTACGGGAGCTATGATGAGAAGCTGAAGAACAAAAAGACGCTCGGCGCCGAGCTCCTTACCCCGACCCGGATCTACAGTGAAGTGCTGAAGGTGACCGCGAAGTGCACGGTGCACGGCATGTGCCACGTGACCGGTGGCGGCCTCCTGAACTTCAAGCGGCTTTCGAACTACGGCTTCGTCTTCGACAACCCGATCAAGCCTCCCGAGGTCTTTGACTGGATCCAGAAGAAAGGCGACATTGCGGACGAGGAGATGTACCGCACGTTCAACATGGGCATGGGCTTCGCGTACGTGGTGCCGGAGAAGAGCGTTGCGTGCGTGCTGAAGATGGTGAAAGGGGCGAAGGTTGTCGGCGAGGTTGTGAAGGAGCCGGGGGCGTGGCTTGGGGAGATGGAGATTACTTAGGGTATCTTTTTCTTACAATTCTCTTTTTGTCGGTGCAATTATTAGAGTGGTATCGGAGAGGCATTGCTCGAGGAATTTCTGCTTTCCGGTCTCGGCGGAGAGACCGGATAGACGAGAATCTTCCACCCCTTCATCATTGTTTTATCCTTTTTTTTATTTTCTTCAGTCATTTTGTATACCCACAACTCTACATAGGACCCTGTTGGATTTACAATTGAACCGTGATTATCCATGCCAAAAGGCCCAATCCGGTATTCCGGTTTTTATAGAGCTCCATTAAATATGCTCTGACTTCTGATCGGGTAGATTCAATCTCTGTATCATTGAAAATATGAATCCTCTAATTCCCGATTTCTTTTCCTTGGAGTTCCTTGATCACACTTGCATTATGGATACCAACTGCAATAAGATCAATTTCAGAAAAATACGGATCGAATCCCCACCATTCGAGATCGATTGAATATTTCTCTGAAAGGTTTGGATATCACCTCTTATCTCCGGGGGAAAAAATGAGGCTTGAATTCGCAAAGGCCAATTTATTAGAATTATTCATAAATGATTTTTCAATAGTTATTGATCCCTTTTGCTCTGATGGTCCGGAAATCCAGACGTACGCGAAAACAACGGTAATGACGAGTATCGCTGTAATTACCAACACTGGAATCCGGTTGTTCATGGTGATTCCTTTGTTACACTGAGAATCGGTGTAAAAAATTATGATGAGAGGGATTTCTTTGAGGCATCAGTAAGTGCCGGAACAAATTCCTTTACCGGCCCGAGTGAAGTTCCGTTCTTCAATGCTTCTCCTTTGAATACCCAGACAGGCTCCAGATACTCCTCTTTGTACGCAACAGCGTTTGTCTCATATGCCAGGTATATTTCATCGATGGTGATGGTGTCGGGTTTATCCGGACCGGCTGCGGCTGAAATCCCTTTCTGTTTCAGGGTCTCGACTGAAGAATCCCGGGTTTTGATTGGATACTCCCCGACAGACTCGTATTCCTTCCAGTTGGAGAAGAACCGGATGATATCGCCATGCCCCCCAACTTCCACTTCGAACTGGGTTCCCTCGACTTTCATGCCGTTGAGCTCGCGGGTGTAATAGACGAGGATATCTTCCCAGACAACCGTTTTTAATTCGCTGCTCTTGTTTGATTTATACGCTTTCTCATGGATAACTCCCCCCATTTTCGCACCATCGGGTAATAGACCTCTTTCTTTCAGGAACAATGTGGCAATCTTTTTAGCTTCTTCATCGGAAGGGAGGTTTTCCGCAATGTCAATTCCATTTGGTGTGTCGGATCGTTTATAATCGCTATAGGACATTCCACCAGTTTTAAAAAGCTGCAAACAATACCTCATGTCTTTCGAAGAAACTGATATTTTTTCATCACCTTCCTTGATATCAGCAAAATCTGTAATATTAAATTTTTGTGCCAACGCAATAGCATCGGTTTTCGTTACCTTCGGCTGAACCGTCTTATAGACTTCGATCTTTTCCGGTGAATTTGGTTTCTTGGTGTTGAAATCGATTTTATAGGATAACGATCCTCCCGCCACTTCCCCGGATATGCTCTGGAATTGTTCTTGAAGAGAGTCATTGGTTAGTCCTTTTTGAGGATTACTTGATGGCTGAAGCCAAAGAACAAATCCACTAATTCCTGCAATTACTAAGATCAGGCATAATCCGATAACATATTCTTTTTTCATAGCTTTCACCTCATTAGGAAATTGTACAATTGAAGTTCCGCCACGTTATGTCGTAATCTCCCTGACCGCCCTTTGTTGGAGCGGAACAATAATCACCGAAACCCGGAAGGTAATCACTACCGCAGGGATTTGCCCACATGTAAGCCCCCTTGATGTATTCTTTGTTGATAGTTTCCTGAAGTGTCTCTCTCCAAGCAGTACGGATTGGTTTTCGATCTTCTGCTCCGTCACCCGTCAATTTTTGCGCATACTTCGTTCCCTGTCCATCGTACAACAACCCATGCGTATCGAACCCGTTCACGATGTGCACGCCGTTAAATACAGATTCCCAGTTGCTTTGGCTGCTCTGGTTGAGCACATCGCAGGCAAAGAACGTCACCCATTTCGCCCGGTTGCCCCCAAACTGCATATTTGAACGGGATAATTCCAGAGCGGAATTCTGTGTGCCGAAGACTATCCCGTTATTCCATCCGTGCCCGACAAATACAGAGAAATCCGCATTATCGGCATAGCTGCTTGCCTGTTCGGCGGCACTCCAATGAACTGAACCGGCATTGTCATCGAGATATATCCCCCGCCCATACCAGCATTTTTCAGTATCGACAGACCCGCATTGACCATTGATGAGATTATAGAAATGTCCCGGGGTTTGGTTCCCCAGACTCAGATCGTTTTGCGTGCTATGATACATCCCGACTCCTTCAGCATATACATAGAACGCTGTTTGTGCCGGGGCCGTCACATTCACATATCCAGAGCGAACTGTTGTATTGCTTCCGGCAGCGTTCGTTGCTGTCAGGCTCACAGTGTAGGTTCCGGCCATTGTATATACATGAGACGGGTTCTGCAGTGTTGATATCCCGCCATCTCCAAATGACCAGTTCCACGATGTTGGTGATCCGGTAGAAGTATCCGTGAATGATACATTAAGCGGGGCATTCCCAAAAAGGGGATTGCCATCAAACAAAGATACCGGGTCACTAAGGGAGTCACTCGCCATCAAGGATATGTTCTCTACCAGAGAACCAGTACCCCACTCCTCACTTCCTCCGGCAGCAACTATCTTTAAAATACTTGTTGTTGTCCAGGATTGGCTGGAAATATCAAATTGCTGAATCGAGAAATTATCAGTTATATTTCCAATGAGAATGTCATCAAGGAATATTTCTAACGGGTTATCTCCCTTGGGCCCAACTGCTATACGTATATACTGTCCTCCAGAGGCATCAAGGGTGGTTTGAATTCCACTTCGATGTCCATAATGACTGAAGAATACTGCAGCATGGTAATCTGAGTGAGATTCTGAAGACCAATCGTCAGGTTCCCAATACATGGAAGTATCTTCCTCATCTCCAATGAATGCCCATCCAGCAGGGGTGGGAGGATCCCAACAACCGGTTTCGATATACGATAAGTACTGTTCAAAGGTTATCTTAACCTGATCAAATTGGCCATTAATTGCACGTTCAACAAGATTTGAGCCATATACTCTCTCGTTAACATGTGTTGAAAATTGAGATAGGACATTCTCAGATGCTCCTTTTTTCAAATCCTCGGCAGTAAATATTTTTCTCCCGTGTCTATCATATACAGCGATAACGCTTTCATTGGAGCGACAAATCAGGAGCCTCCCAGTAATTGAGGGGGAAGGACATTCAGTTTGATTTTGTTGAATCGCTTCAAATCCGGTCGTTGATAATTTATCCTTCGAAGTGATCTCACTGAAATACGTTGCATTTGTTGTGTTAGCAGCACTGACTGCGGACATAATACATGTCACAATTAATAACGCAATGATACCTCGGAATAGAGAAAGTCTGGTGATCATGTGTTCCATTCCTCTCTTTGATTTGATTTTAGAGGCATGACCACAATCTTCTTCAGTACAGAAGTGAATTGTTCCATGCCTACGGGCAAGGCGGGCTCAACACAGTTTCGTCGCTTGGTGAGCTCAGCTTTTTTTGTTATATCAGGTGGCGACTGTCTTTGGTATCGTCCTGATCAAATTTAATAGGATCTTTTTTATTATTAATTTTTTTATTTTGTTTTGTGACATAAACTAATATTTTGGACTCAAATTGGTTAATCAAAATGAAACCCAATCACGTTCCCCGACTCACCCGGGAACATCTGCGGGGATAACCGGGCAAGCATCCGGCTGATGGAGAAGGCCGGCTTTTCGAAGTGTGCACACCTGAAAAATATTGGCGAGAAGTTCGGGAAGGTCCTTGACGTAGTGATGTACCAGAAGGAGATTTAAATTTACCATGGGCATGGGATAAGTGAACATTGCGCCTGAGAAAAGCGTGACGTGCATCATGAAGATAGCGAAAGGGCGAAGGTTGTGGGTACGGTTGTGAAGGAGCCGGGGGCGTGGCTCGGGAAGCTGGAAATCACCTGAAATCCCCGGAATTTTTTGATCTAATTTGTTTACGCAGTCTTCTCGCGGATAACGAGACAGATCCCGGCAAGGGAAACAAGGAAGGCGACGAGGTTCAGAACCGGGAGCAGGGCGGCCGGGACACCGGGGGAGAGCAGGCAGTCGGAGAGGATGAAGATCCGGAGGGTTACACCGAACAGGCACGATACCCTTCAGGAAACCCGGTACCATCACGGTAACCGGTTACTCTAATATCCAGACTACCGATGTTATACCGGAAGAGGAAGGAGACACGAGAATGAACGTCATCGCATTCAATGGTAGCCCCAACAGGGACGGGAACACGTACCGGCTGATCCGGCACACGCTGGACGCCATCGAGAAGGAAGGTATCACAACCGAACTGGTCCAGATCGGCGGGACGAATGTCCGGCCCTGCACGGCCTGCGGGAAATGCTTCGAGAACGCTGACCGGCAGTGCATCCAGGACAACGACATGGTGAACGAGTGCATCACGAAGATGGTAAAAGCCGATGCCATCATCATCGGGACGCCCACGTACTTCTCCGGTGTGACACCGGAGATCAAGGCCTTCATGGACCGGGCGTTTTTCGTTGCCAAGGCGAACGGCGACCTGTTCCGGCAGAAGGTCGGTGCCGGTATCGCGGCCGAGCGCCGGTCCGGGGCGGTTTGCGCCGTGGACTGCATCAACCACTACTTCGGCATCAGCGGCATGTTCAGTGCCGGCTCCCGGTACTGGAACAATGCCAAGGGCTTACAACCCGGCGATGTCGAGTCCGATGAGGAAGGGATCGACACGATGAAACAGCTGGGCGAGAACATCGCGTGGTTCATCAGGCAGATCCACCAGAAATAATTTTTCGCACTGTTTTCTTCGATCGTGGCCATGGCGGAATATGACCGCCTCTCCCGATCGTAATGCATTCATACAATAAGCATCCGGCTGATGGAGAAGGCCGGCTTCTTGAAGTGTGCGCACCTGAAAAATATCGGGAGAAGTCCGGGAAGGTCCTTGACGTGGTGATGTACCAGAAAGAGATCTGAATTTTAAGTGATTTTCCCTGGTTTGCTTTCCGTCCTGTCTGTAACCGGCTGCGGTATTCTCCCCCGTAAAATTCAAATATTTTTTTGAAAAAACCTTAATTTTTGCTATGGCCGTGGAAGTATTATACACAAGGATCCATGATATTTTCCGGCGATTGCTGGAGAATATCCAGGACGTTATCGTTATTGGGATTTGCGTTGTGCTCTTCGTCCTGATGCTGAAGGTGATTGCAAGCCTGATATTATCCCTCTGGCAACCCCTTGAGTTCAGGGCAATTGCAGCGGAACTCATCTATGTCCTCGTACTGGTCGAGATCTACCGGCTCCTCATCATCTATCTCAGGGAACACCGGATAGCTGTTGACATCATGATCGAAGTCGGCATTGTCTCCGTGTTACGCGAGATCATTCTGCTGGGTATCCTCGAGATCAATCCCTGGACGATCATCGCAGTATCGGTGCTCTTCATCGCGCTCCTCTTCCTCCTGCATTACGGGGCATTGAGGAAGACGGAGATTGAGACAGAGATGAAAGGTTCGGTCATCAATGAGATGAAGAAGTCGCTGGAGGAGTACCGCAGGAAAGGTGCGGGAGGGTCGGATAAAACCGCGAAAAATGTGTAAAACCTTACACATCTCCTGTTTTTCCCTTCCCCGTCTCCTCCGCCACAACCCCGGCCACAATCACCATCACCGGGATCACCAGATACCGCAGCCCGATCTGCGTAGCATAATCCGGCAGCGTCATGCCCAGCAGGCCAACGAGCACAATAAGGTCCAGCACCCAGTTGGCGAGCAGCCAGACAATGCCGGTAATGATCGCTTCGCGAATGTAATTGCGCTCGATTGTGCGGAAGAGCCGGACGATCAGGATCGCTGCCGTGATCGATCCGACCACGATCATCAGCGACTTGAAGAGCTGCTGGTCGATCAGGAGACCATCCGGGCCGTAGAACGGGATGGCGCAGACAAATGGTACGAGCCAGGTCAGGAAGGCGCCGACAAGCCGGCAGCGCCAGGTTGAGGTGAGGGGGTGGGGCATGGGGAACTCCTTTGTGTGATTGTATTGTTTGCCGGACGATGAAGATTGATGATTTGATCGGGTTGGAATAATTAGATTATTTCCATTTCAAAAATAATTTTAAAAAAAAAATTGCGATTAAGATTGAGAAAAAATATGATCACTCGTTAAGAAAAATTTTCTGAAATTTTACAGAGGTTTGACGCTCTTGGGGGCTCCGCCCCCGCCGCGTGGGCATCCCCCGCATGGCGATGCCTCTGCATTACCTGTCAACAACAGAGTGGATCGCATGAAGGTAATACGGAGATATCACCGGCGCCCACGCCCCCATGGGGGCGGGATGGCGCAAGGGGGGGCGTCTCTCCCGTTGACAGACTCGATCCGGACCCCCTGTTTCTTCCAAAACCACATCCCCCAGTCCGTCCGGACCCGACTTTCGCGGCTGTATTAGCGCTATTTGCGTCTTTTTTTATCGACGTAAAAAATGGAAAAAGGGGGTACTTAGTCCTGTATTTTCGCGATTTAGTCCTGCTTTTTGGGGTACTTAGTCCTAAGGGGTTTTGTCGAGTCAGAATTCTCCGACGTAGAATCCCCGATACGGGATCTTCGGGGGAACATCTCCGATAGGGTGTTTTTTCAGGGGGGAGAATACTATCTACGACGGAGGCGTCGCAGGGGTTTCCTTATTGTTCCCCCCTTCTGGCTTAGCATCGGGTTCTGGTTCGCCGTTTTTGGCCGGCTCCCCACTCTGCTGGCTCTCTTCCAGACCATCATCAGTCAGCCGGAAGAAACGATACGTTCCGTACTTGTTGTAGACCCAGAGCTCCCTTTTAATCTGCAGTGATTGTGGGAACAGCCGGAGCTCGGCAATGATCTCGCGGTACTTGTGCTCGATCTCGCTCGCGGGCGCAATGATCTTTTCAATACGAATGAGCCGGACAAAGGTCACGTGCGTTACGGTCCGGATAAAAAAATCGCAGACGCTGTCGGAAGAGTACGTTACTCTCATCACGCAGCCGCGTTTCTTTGCGATGGCAACGGCATCGTTGATTCCGGTTGTGGATGGCCGGCCGCGTTTCATGAATGATCCGTTTGGTGATTTGTGCTGGTGATCATGGGCAGGTGCTCTTTGAGTGGTGTTCTGGGAATAGCGGCGTGACGATGTGAATGTGCCGGAAAATTTCCATTGTTATTGTAAGATACAGTATTATTTATATTTGCAAGATTGATGAGGTTAGATTAATAATGAGAACCGCCGGTCTGGAAATTTTTTTAGAATTGGTTTGACGCTCTTGGGGGCTCTGCCCCCGCCGCGTGGGCATCCCCTGTGAGGCGATGATGACGTATTACCCGGAGGAAAAATATAGGAGGGTATTACGAGATATCGCAAGTGGGAATTGCATTACCAAGGATAGTGCTTAAGTGCGCCTTTGTGTGGCATAAGGCTGGATTATTTCTAAATTCATAGTCTTGTCGAGCGCAGGATTTTCATTACCTTTTTCTAATCTACCGAGTTTGTCAAGCGTGACTCTTGTCTGATTATATTGGGCGGCAATAACGCGAAAATCATCTTCTCGCCCCCACCATTCACGAAGAAGAAAGCGGTGATCGCCAAGCGAGAGATAATAATTTCCGTCAGACTTTTCACTTGCGTTGACCCTCGAAAAAACAGCTACTGAAAGAAGAGCCCATATTATCCGATCCGGCATATGTATTTCTCCATTTCCCAAAATCCATCTGGAACATTCAGAATCTGTAGTTGGGGTAACAGAAAACGCAATAGGAACTTCATCACCATGAGCATGGGAGCAACGGAAAATTTCGTAAATAATCTCAGCTAAGTCGGGCGAACAATTATTTTTCGATTGTATGTTTTCAAATTTTGTTTCGACCAAATTAATTCCTGGTCCGAGCATTGGCTCCAAAATCCAATAGTAGTTACGAAGACAAGCAACATATCTATCCCGAACCTTTGTTTTTGCGAGAGTAAGTCGTTTTGAGGTTGTGTCAATTGCTATGCATGCGTGTAGTAAAGCAGACTCAAACTTGTTCGCCCCTGCATCATCAATTGCGTACAGTACTTGTTGAGCCAATTTCATAGGAATTATTCCAGTATCAATATACATTAATGGTGCCTTGAATTATCGCTTTTATAGTCAAGTAAGGGCCCTGAAACTATGAAAAAACGCACAGAATACAGTGTGCGATTTAAAAAAATCAAAAAAAGTTGAAAGACTATTCCTCTTCCGGCTCGTACTTCTCCTTTGTCACCCGCTCGCTCTCGATCCCGCTGTTCCCGCCCGGGTCCTCAATGATCAACGTAATCGGGTACAGCCCGGCCTTCACCCGGGCAATATCCGCGAGAAGCTCCGCAGCGTTCTCCTTCTCCACATCGGTTCCCCATCTCAAAGCGCCCTTGACAACCTCCTCGATCCGGTCGAGCACGCCCTCAACGTTCGAGACAAATCCCTGGCACTGGGGGCCGGGGTCGATGCGGACGCCAAGCTCGGGGATCTCGATGCTGGCGCTCATGCTCCTCACAACGCGGACTGCGAGGTCGTCTTCCTTCTCCACGGCGAGCGTGTACCGTGCCGGCTCGCCGTGCTTCAGGAGCTGGGTATCCACGAACCTGTACCCGCAGGACGGGCAGATGGCGGAGATGATGAGGATATCGGAAAAATAGGGAATATTCTCTGTCTTGTAGAGATAATCGATTTCAGTATTGCAGCTTGGACACGGTCCCGGGACTTTTCTCTCCACGCGATTATCCACCGATCTTGTCGCGGGAGATCTTCACCGACATGGGCGTTAAGACAACATAGCGCTGGTCGCCAAGGCCGATGATATCCCCGTTGACGTCCTTTGCAACTTCCTTTAAGTCTTTTAAGACACGCTCGTACGAGATCTTGTCCATCTTCAGCCGGGAGATGTCCACGATGACAATGTTACCGGAGTAGACTTCATCCTTGACACGGGGCGTGTCCTTGAGGTCGCTGATCGTTGCAATCTTCACAAGAAGGGCCGGACCGCTGCCGTGTTCCTCGTACGACGCAAGGTCCAGTTCCATGTATTCGTCGTCCGCGTGGGAGGCGCTTTTTCCAAGGAGGGTGTCTATGATCTTAACCATAAAAAAACTTAATGAAGGAATTTATTTAATAGTATCTATTCAGAGCCCGCCGGTAAGGGATTTTTTGGGAAAAAAAGAGCAAATCGGCCGTTTTTCCGCAGGCCCGCCGGATCCTGATCCGGCTCATATTTCCATGTTCCAGATCTCGTCACCGACGTGGTGGAACTTTTTCACCATCTTTCCTGTCGTTGCTGCACGCAACCCGGGCGCATCAAAGAGGGCAATTCCGATGGCCAGCGCCTTACCGTGCCGCTCGTCCACGATCTGGACCGGCATGCCTTCCTTCACGTCGTCCGTGCACGAGACGATCCCCGGGCGCATGATGTCGGCACCGTTCACCACGTACGGGATTGCGCCGGCATCCACAACAACACGGCGCTCGGGGAACGGGTACTGCACCGCCCCTTTGAGCGTAGGAAAGACCCACGCATCCGTTGCCATCAGCACCGGCTTCTTGTTCACCATGTAGAGCGAGACATTCGCCGTGGTCTCGAGGACTTCGATCATATCGGCGCTGAACAGCTTTGCCGAAGGGCCGATCTGCTCCGATAAGCGGGCGAGCAGATCCTGCGCCTGGCTCTTACGGATCGAGTGGCGTTTCTTTACGACAATTTTTTTCATCGTTCTGCACATCATTCAGAGCGGAGGCATGAAAAAAATTTGCATACCGGCCGTTTTTCGTACCTCTGCCCGGGGACGCCAGCGCAGGAAATTTTATTGCTATGCTGGGATCTACGGTATGTTTAAGTGATCCGCTCGCACACATATATTACTCCAGAGCGATGGTAACAGGGTATTATTATGACCAAAAGGCCGTTGGATATTTTGGATCAGGTGCTGAACCGTCAGCCCGTTATTGTATCTCTCAAAGGCGGGAGAGAAATCCGGGGCGTTCTCCAGGGATATGATGTACACATGAACCTCGTTCTCGACAAAGCCGAGGAAGTGGAGAACGGACAGGTCCAGAAAGTAGGCACGCTCATCGTCCGCGGAGACAACGTGATTTATATCTCTCCATCCCTCGAATAAGGTGAAACGACATGTCAAAAGGCACTCCATCAATGGGTAAGCGGAACAAGTTCACTCACATCGCCTGCCGGCGCTGCGGGAAGATCTCGTTCCACGCCAACAAGAAAGTCTGCTCTTCCTGCGGCTTTGGCAAGAGCACGAAGATCACAAGCCACAAGTGGGATACGAAAAAACCAAAAATCCCGACGCATTAACAGGGTTGTACCATGTGTGGAATCGTTGGCATCGTGGATGCTGGCGGTGTCTCAATCCAGCTCTATTATGCCCTGTATGCTCTCCAGCACCGCGGGCAGGAGAGCGCCGGGATCTCCACGTTTGACGGCACCAGCCTCCATAAATTCAAGGGAAACGGTCTGGTTGCCGAGATCTTTTCTCCTCCTGTTTTAAATGACCTGAAAGGGACGACCGGGATCGGTCATGTCCGGTACCCGACAACAGGTCAGAACCTTCCGGAAAATATCCAGCCCCTGAACTTCCGGTTCCAGGATCATTTCATCTCCATTGCCCACAACGGGAACCTGATCAATACAAGCGAGCTCCGGGCCGGGTATGAACGTTCGGGCCAGATCTTCATCACCACCACAGACACGGAGATCATCGCAAAGATCTTAATCAACGCCCTGAGCAACTCAGGGTCGGTCGAGGACGCGGTCAGGACCTGCATGCACAAGCTCGTGGGGTCGTACGCCACTATCATCATGATCGACGGGATCCTGTACGGCTTCCGCGACCCGCTCGGGATCAAGCCCATCGGCATCGGGAAGACCGAGAACGGGTACATGCTTGCCTCCGAGAGCGTTGCCATGGATGCCCTTTCCGCAAAGTTTCTCCGGGATATAAAACCCGGGGAGCTCATCCGGATCGATCCGGAGGGGATCCGGTGCATGCAGGTGGCAGTGGCCGGTCGTTGTGCGCACTGCGTCTTTGAGTACATCTACTTTGCCCGGGCCGACTCGATCATCGACGGTGTGCTGGTGTACGATGTGCGGCGCAGGATCGGAAAAACCCTGTATGAAGAGGACCCGGTGAAAGCGGACTCGGTATCCTCGGTCCCCGACTCCGGGACCGCACACGCGATCGGGTATGCCGAGGGCTCGAAGATACCGTTCGTCGAGTGCATGATGAAGAACCGGTACATCGGGAGGACCTTCATCATGCCTACGCAGAAGGAACGTGAGCGGGCAGTGCGGATGAAACTCAACCCGATCCGGGCGCACCTAAAAGACAAGTCGGTTGTCCTTGTCGATGACAGCATTGTCCGGGGCACGACATCGAAGCGGATCATCGGCATTGTCAGGGATGCCGGTGCACGGGAGATCCATATGCGGGTCGGCTCGCCTGCCATCAAGGCTCCCTGTTACCTTGGCACGGACTTCCCCACGCGGGAAGAGCTCATCGCCCACAACCGGACCGAGGAGGAAGTGAGGAAGAGCATCACCGCAACCACCCTCCACCACATCTCGCTCGAGGGCCTGATCAGGGCGACCGGGCTCGACGGCGAGAACCTCTGCCTTGGCTGCCTGACCGGTTGTTACCCGCTCCCTATCGAAGGCGAGCAGGCGAAGACCTGCAACGTGGATTTCGTGGACGCTACGTACCAGACCAAGCTCGGGAGTTATGAGGCGTGACTTTTCGTAATCACTTTCGGCAGCTATTGGACTTGTAACAATCTTGAAAAAATCGAAGATAATCCTGAATAATGGTAGTTAAAGGCCTGCACTGAAGGATCGATTTCGTTGACTCGACGATCCAGGTTAAGCTCGGGAGTTTTGGGACGTGAGATCTTGAGGGGCGATTTCACCATTGCCCCAAGGGTGTTCATAAAAAATGACGAAAAAAGATTTTTGTCTCCACCAATCATTATGCCGTTCATGCGTTTTCCGTAAATGCGGCTCCTTCAAGTGAGGTACTGTTCGGGGTGAATTGCGGTGTCGTTGACACGATTGAACGCATTGTAGCCGCCATTGACGGATCATTAATCTCAACGATATACGGTACTTGATCGGTTCCAATTCCGGTTGAAGATCCGTAACTCATGGATAATCCCATATAATTCCTGACAATGAGGGTAAGGGTGTTTGATCCACTGTTCATGCCCTCGGTAATATCCAACGGCGCATGCTGATGTGCGTAATGGCCTTCGGCATCGAACTGGATTCCATTTGGTGTATCAACTGTGAACCCGTCATCGGCATGCGTACCGATGAGCTCCGAACTGCTGCCGGATACGTACACCCGTCCGTTGCCGTCCCAGTCGCAGGTGAATGTCATTGGATCGGACTGCGGCCAGCCTTGTGGATAGAGGGTTGCATCAAATGCTTCGCCGGCCTGGCAGAGCGGGACGATGGCGGGGAGGGTCTTCTCCTTGAAGATAGCGGAGATTGTATGGTCTTTCATATCTTCAGGATTTACAAGTCTAAATGAGTATGTGGATAGAGGCCCTTTTGATTGTCCGTCTACAAGGACATTATCGATTATGTATCCGGAATTTGGAGTTATTGTAAATTCTTTATCCTCATTTGTTTTTATTGAGTAAATCCCAGAAGGAATAATTTCTCCTTCTGTTGGTTTTATTTCACCATTTCCTTCAGTAGTTGTGGTAATTGAAAATGAATAGTCAGTAAAAATTGTAATTTTTGATGGTGACTGAGAAGTATCAACGTACAGCCCTGTCAAATGAGGGTGATCAAGGAGATGGTACTGCCCGTGCATTGTAAGTGGGATTGAATTAAATGAGGTATCTCTTGCCACAATATTTGTAAAAGGTGTATCGGATATTTTAAGCCGATCTAAGTAACCCTCAATTATCTCATAAGTAGTGACAACCTGGCTCGGACTGGTAGTTTTATAGAATTTCAGATATGTTGTGGATTGTCCTGACGTGATATCGGTAGTTGTAATTACCCATAAATCAGGAATTGGTCCCGGAAGAGGGACTCGACCAACAGCACCATTAATAGTATCCCCCTCATTAACAGCAAGAACTGGATCTCCGTGATCACATGTAACAGATTCATCGCATAACCATGAAGCGCCGGTCCATTGGTTTTGCCACCGTAATCCATTACCATTATGTTGATTATAATTAAATGCAACAACAGGCTGAACGATATACGATCCATCCTCTGGTTGCAGGCCATTGAATAAGATATTTACAGAAGTTGACGGACTATGAGGGACAACCAATTGGGATGTAAGAATAGCCGGATTCGTGATTGAATCGCTTTCTGCATATGCTACCCAGGTATTCCCTAACGGTCCGGGCAAACCTTGGATTTTATTAACCAAATCTCCGTCCTTTTCGTCCCCAAAATCCTTGATGAACAGGATTTTTTCATCCCGGATATAGTAATCACGATTTCCTGAGTTATACACGATGACGTCCTCAGGCACTGAAAACACATGAGTCGCGGGAATCATTTTTCCAGAGGGTGTCATCACCATCTGAGCATTGCTATCCCTCACGTCAAGAATCTGTTCGCCTTGGGCGTTAAAAACCCGTGTAATTCCATCAGAAGAGAATTTCACAATACCCCCCTCTGGTATCCTGCTGTTTGGATCTTTTGCCTTAAGAGAAAATGCTTCTGTCATCCGGATTTCTTTTCGTTGATCTCTGATAATGAGGGATTTTTGCTGTAGCTCTCGTTCTTTATTTAAGACCAGCGATTCGATTGATTTTCTGCTATTGAGAGCTTGAATTATTCTCATCTGATCCTGTTTTGAAAAATTATAATTGCCAAGCTTGGTTACAAAATTTTGCTCTGTAGAAATGCTTTGAACGAGAGAAAAGAGAACGGCGAATGACCAAAAGATCTAAGGTACATTGTCTCCATACCAAGATGTGTGCTCAACTAGTAAGGAGACAAATAAAAGATCG
>NZ_JAQTQD010000050.1 GCF_028712425.1 Methanoregula sp. | reverse complement strand
ACGCAGGTACCTACACCAACTATGCAGTAAGCCAGGCCCGCGACAAGGATAACCTTGCAAACGCAGCATACGGCACGGTATCTATCATCATCAAGAAGCCGTTCGTCTCTGCAACTGCATCCCAGTCCACCGTTGCAAAGGGTGACAGGGTCTACATTACCGGTACCGCCGAAGGTGACCCGAGCACTGTCCAGATCTGGATTATGGGCAAGAACTATGCCACGAAGAACAGTGCATCCGTGAACTCCGACTCCTCGTTCAAGTACGAGGTCAAGCGGGAGGATACCAAGACCCTTACCGCAGGCCAGTACTTCGTCGTTGTCCAGCACCCGATGCAGAACAAGGTATTCGATGTCGACCTTGAGGGCAGCAATGTTGTCAACAGGCAGCTCATCGCGGACAGTGTCCCAGGTTCTAAATATACCACGATCTTCAAGCTTCTCGGATCCGGCAGCCTGCAGGGCTCCGATGCAGCTGAAGCACTTGCAGAGGGCATCAACGACGCAAACGTCGACGATACCTACACCAAGCTCCAGTTCCTTGTCGAGGTACCCACCATCACCATCGACACGATTGGCGACAAGCACGTTGGTGACAAGTTCACCATCACTGCAAAGACCAACCTTGCCGTTGACGATGAAGTCCTCGTCCAGGTCTACTCATCATCATTCAAGCCGACCATGAAGAGCCAGAGCGGCGAGTTCAGTGGCGCCTCCGGTACCGTCAAGGTCACCAAGGGCGACAGCGGCTACAACAAGATCTCGTTCGATGTTGACTCCTCAACATTCAAGCCGGACGAGTACATTGTGACCGAGGAAGCTGTCCTCCAGGAAGCAACCGGCACGGCACTGTTCAACGTGCTCGAGACCACCGTCAAGACCGTGACCCCGACTGCAGCTCAGACCGCAGTCCAGACCGCAGTCCAGACCGCAGTCCAGACCACCGCTGCAACCGCAGCCCCGACCGCAGCCCCGACCAAGTCACCCGGCTTTGGTGCACTCGTTGCACTGATCGGCCTTGGCGCTGTTGCGTTCGTTGTCGTGCGCAGGCACTGAACTAACTTCTAAATTTTTCTTTTTTTGTGTCTGCCAGTTCTGAAACAAAACCTTTCATTGAGCGGATGCTCGTTCAAGCGACTTTTTCGCATTTTTCCTGCAATCCATTGCATAGTGTGACACCTTATTAAACCCCGGGGGGTCAACGTAGATTAGATACTGCCGATCTTATTACTGCAGGATCCCGTTTTGGGAGGTGCGAGCAGCGTGAAACTGGTTGTAAAGAACATTGATATCGCAACAAGAGGTGTACTCCTGAATCGCCTGGATGCACGGGGTATTGGCGTGATGAATGGTGACCGTGTCCAGGTCATCAATCCCAAAAACGGGCTTTCGGCAACAGCATTTGTCGAGATTACGTCAACAATCGCCCAACAGGGGACCCTTGGGATCTACCGCATCACAAATGAGCGCCTCCAGCTGGAGGATGGCGATGATATCGAGATCCGCGAAGCCGGTCGGCCCGAATCCCTCGACTATATCAAGAAGAAGATGGACGGGGGCAAACTCACCAAGGAAGAGACCCTGACAATCATCAAAGACATTGTCCATGACGAGATCTCTGCTGCGGAACTGACTGCTTACATTACGGCATCCTACATAAATCCGCTCGATATGGATGAGGTCGAGCACCTTACCCGTGCAATGGTGGAGACCGGGGAACAGATCAAGTTCGCCTCCCGCCCCATTGTTGACAAGCACTCTATCGGCGGGGTACCCGGCAACAAGATCACCTTCCTTGTTGTCCCCATCATTGCAGCCAGCGGCCTCAAGATCCCCAAGACGAGTTCCCGGGCAATCACCGGCGCCGGAGGCACGGCAGACCTCATGGAAGTGCTGGCGTTTGTTGAGTTTACCGCTGGGGAGGTCCAGCAGATGACCGATAAGGTAGGGGGATGTATTGTCTGGGGCGGCGCAACGAACATCGCCCCGGCTGATGACCGGATCATCATCCAGGAATACCCGTTCAAGATCGATGCACGGGGCCAGATGCTGGCAAGCGTGATGGCGAAGAAGTTTGCCGTTGGTGCGAACCTTGTCGTCATCGACATCCCGGTCGGTCAGAATACCAAGGTTGCGAATATGGCGGAAGGGCGCAAACTCGCCCGGGAATTCATTGAGCTTGGTGAGAGGCTGGGAATGAAAGTGGAGTGTGCCCTCACATATGGTGACATACCTGTCGGGCACAGCATCGGTCCGAAACTGGAGGTCATCGAAGCGCTGCGTGTCCTTGAGGGCTCCCAGGAACCCAACTCCTTTATCCAGAAGAGTATCTCTATTGCCGGGATTGCTTTGGAGATGGCCGGTAAGGCGCCGCGGGGAGGGGGCATGGCCATGGCACAGGATCTCCTGGCAAGCGGCAAAGCGCTTGAGAAGATGAAACGGATTATCGAGATCCAGGGAGGCGATCCGAATGTCAAGTCATCGGATATCGTTCCCGGGGAACACCAGTTCGTTGTCCGCGCTCCGGTATCCGGGTACGTGATCGAGATGAACAACCGCTCGTTAATCACCCTTGCACGGACCGCAGGGGCACCCCAGGACCGGGGTGCAGGGATTCTCCTTCACGCCAAGAAAGGAAAGCTCGTGAAAGCGGCAGAGCCCCTTTTCACCCTGTACGCGGACCGGAACTGGAGGTTGCAGAAGGCAATCGAGGAAGGCCGCCGCCTCATGCCGATCCTGGTTGAAGGGATGCTGCTGGACCGGGTCCCGTCGTCTTTCTCGGAGATATAGACCGATGTCCTGATATACGAGCAGGTCGCGATATTTATCATGTATCCTCGACCTCGTTTCCTTTTTGCCCTCCTGCTTCTCCTGCTTCTCTGCAGTTCGGCACAGGCAACGACAACTCTGCTGATCACCGTGCAGGACAGCATAGATAATGTCACTCTCTCGCATGCAACCGTGTATGTCAACAGTGCCAACTATGCACGGACAAACTCCATAGGCCAGGCACTGCTCACCCATTCCGGGTTGAATGACCAGGAGATCCGGGTCTCGATGAGCGGGTATAATGACTGGAGCCAGACGGTCAGTAAAAACACCACAGCACTGCTCGTGAATCTCAGCCGCAAGACGCTCACGTTCAAGAGCACCCTGTTCGATTCCGATACATTGAACCCGATCTCCGGTGCCAGGATTAATCTTACCGCAGAGAACGTGACACAGTCAAAGCTGACTGACAGCCGCGGGACTGCAACCTTTGCCGTTACCGGAGCAACTATTTATGCCATTGATATCGCTGCCCCCAACTACGAGTCAAGGAGCGGCACGATTGTCATGGGAGCTGACGACCAGGAAGTGCAGTACAAACTGCTTTCGGGGAACAGTTTCTCGTTTGTCGTCACTGACAAAGATACCGGAAAGGCCGTCCCCGCCGCCGAGGTGCGTCTTAATGCAGTGCTGGCGGGGAAAACCGATGAACGGGGTATCCTGATCATCCCTATCACCCGGGAAAAGACATACACTATCGAGATCTCAAAGGATGGGTATAAATCCTACATGGAATCGCGTGTCATCAGCGACACTGATGCCATCTATTATGCTTCAATATCGAAAGCGCCCCTTGGTGCCTCTATTTTTGTTACGGATGAATCCAAAATGCCCCTGGAAGGAGCGGATGTGTACGTTGACGGCACACTTGTGGGGACAACCAACGAATACGGGCGGATGAGTTCCGCGACACTGGTTTCCGGTGACTATGATGTCGAGGTGAGGAAGACCGGCTATACGCCCCAGGGTCGTACGATAACCATCTCCAGCACAAGCAGGGACTATACCTTCACCCTCCCGCTGGCGAACGCTGCGCTGACCGTCACCGTCCAGGACACCGACAACAAGATTCTTGCCGGGGCATCTGTCCTGGTGGACGGAACTACCGCTGGTGCGACAGATAACAACGGGCAGTTCGTTACCAGCATCCCCTTCAATACTGACGTGAATATTACCGTGACAAAGGAAGGGTACGTCCCGCAATCCGTAAAGAAGCAGGTTATTTCAGGAAATGCTACCGCTGCGGTTACCGTTGTTGTCGGAAAGAGCATCGACTGGGGACTCATCGCTATGATAGGACTGGGGGCACTTGCGATTCTTGTCCTGTTTGCCATTATCAGGGCGCTGGGAAAGCGTTCGGGCGGGCCGCATAAACGGCGGAGAGATGAGATTTAATCCTCTTTTTTTTCACGTGAATTCAGGATAGTGCCCAATCCTGCAGATCCCTGTATGACGGATATCGCCGTGTAACAGCGGGTAAAACAGGAACGGACCCAGCGGGAATCGAACCCGCGTCCTTGGGTTCGAAGCCCAAGAGGATATCCTCTACCCCATGGATCCTTCTCATCTTCTTTACATCAAAAGATATTAAGTATTTTCTGCCGATAACCTATTCCAATGATCCTCTCCTCGTCCGAGTATGTCCGTCGCCTGGAACAGGTCCCTGCCGTCGGAAAACTCGTTATCAATCCATATCTTTCAGAATGCCAGCAACCTGCATCGTACGATCTGCGCTCCGCCAGCGATATCACCCTGGAACCGGGGAAGTGCACGCTTGTTCCCACCGTCGAATGGATTGAACTTCCCACCGATCTTGCCGGGACGCTCATGTGCCGGTCATCGTTCGGCCGGAAGGGAGTATTGCTCGGGGCAGGGTATGTCGACCCGGGATTCCGCGGGCACCTCACCCTGTGCCTGACGAACATGGGGGATGAGATTGTTGTACGAAAAAACGATCGGATCGTCCAGCTGATCCTTCACGAGGTGAAGGGAAGCGGTAACGGGTATTCCGGCCGGTACCAGGACAGTGTCGGGGCTGTCGGGGCAAAGTGACCATGATCCGGACCGAACGAAAATACGTTGAGATTCTTCGAATCTTAAAGGAACACCGCGAACCGATGGGTGCAAAACGGCTCTCCGAACTGATGTCGGAGAGAGGTTTTGTCTTGAGTGACCGTGCCGTCCAGTATTACCTCAGTTACCTCGATGCAGTGGGTTTTACCAAGAAAGTCGGAAACCAGGGAAGGATCCTAACCCCCCTCGGTCTGGAAGAGACGGACAGCGCCCTTGTCGAGGACCGTATCGGGTTTATCATCTCGAAGCTTGAACGCCTTGCCTACCGCAGCACGCTCGATCCGGCCACCGGGACGGGCGATGTTGCATACAATCTCTCAATTGTCCCAAACGAATATGCAGAAAAGGTTACAACGGCTTTCGATGAAGTGATCAAGGCGGGATGCGGCTTCTTCAACTCCTACCGGATCATTGACCATGATCCGCGGATCCCCCACAATCATACCGGGTTCATCACCATCTGCAGCATTTCGATGGACGGTGTCTTCCAGCGCCAGGGAATACCGGTCAGGATGGCATATGGCGGGAGGCTCGAGATCGAGAACGGGGCCCCCC
>NZ_JAQTQD010000008.1 GCF_028712425.1 Methanoregula sp. | reverse complement strand
AGGTCTTTCTCGATGAGCTCGTAGGGGGGAAATGCCCTCTCTGTGGCTGTTCGCTCGAGGACTTCGAGGAGACGTTTGGCGAGTACGAGGGGATCCTCGACCGTTCCGACCTCTCGTGGCTCATCTTCAATTACTTTGTCTTCAAGAAGTTCGTGGACCTCGGTGTCCCCCCGCACCAGGTTATGGAACTGGTCACCACCTACAGCCAGAATACCGAGAAATCCCCGGAAGAGTGGTCGCGGACAGGCTTTGTCCTGGAGGTCCCGATGAAACCGTGGGACCGGATTCTCCCGAAATACTGCGCGAAGTGTCACCGCTGGTTCATTCGCGGCGGAAAGAAGCAGATCCAGGGCGACATGAAGAAGACGGCGCTCAATGTCGGATTTGTCTGCGACAAGTGTTGAGCGCTTCAGGTTCTCTTTTTAGTGCCGGTACTCGATCACCGTTACGTTCCCCGTCTGGATGTCGATCCAGACAATCCTCGATGCCAGTGATGCGTTGGTGCGGAGTATTTCGTCATCAAAGACAATCTTCCATGCCAGCGGGACGGATCCCGGGCGCGGGATTGTTCCTTTCATCTGCCCGTTGTTCCAGCGTAATTCCGACGAGAGGATGCGGACGCTCCCGATCTGTTCCGGGTACACCGCCCTTGCAGCCTCTATGGCAGCATAGGTAGCCTCATGCCGTGCTATAGTCGGGACGACTGCCTGGGAGAATGCGTATTCCGGGGTTGTCCATTGCTTGTCATACCCGATCACCTCGCCCGTGAGAGCATCGACAACCACGGATATGCCGTCGGTGTCCACGGGGTAATCGAGATGCCGGCGCTCAAAAAAGAACGTGTACGCACCAGCGGCAGGCACCGACTCCGTTCCCCACCGGTCATACCGCGATGAGGTGAGGACAAGGGAAAGACCGCTGTTTCTGTCAGTGACGTACCTGCCGGCAATACCCTGCGCCGTTTCCTTGGTAATGGCAGGGGCGGCAGGTCTCCCAAAGGCAGGGATGTTCCGAGAGAATTTCCGTATCTCCCCATATGTTGCATCCACGGCTCCAGAGACCAGCGTCATGTTCCCGGATGCAAGGGTGAACCTCCAGATATCCCCCTCGCGCGGGCTGTTATCGTACCAGATGCCCGGCGAGGAAATATCCTCATGCGGGAACTCCCCAAGGACGACTTCAGCGACCATCTCTTTGGGGAATACGGTTGTATCTTCCCCTGCCGACCAGGGCATCCCTGTGGCAGCGTTGATAAAAACAACCAGGTCCTCTTGAGGCGCCTGGCCGCCTGTTTGCCGCAAAGTGAACCCGAAAAGGGACCGTGCTGAACCAGCCGAATAGTTCACGCTGCTGATGGTGAACATATCTTCAGGGCAATACCTGCGCAGGGCGGCTTCTGCCTGCACAAGAGTGAGGGAACCGCTGCCCTCCTGTTGCGGGACACCCGGTCCTATGGTATATCCTGCGACACGCGGGGCTGCGGCAGGGGGCGCCGGCGGTAAGGACGTTCTGGTTGTACCCTGTGACGGGATTTTTGCCTGCGAATCCAAAGATACGGTTGTGACAACACCTGTCGGGGGTGCCGGCCGTGAAGCGGGAGAGAATGGCGCCGCAGGAAGACCGGCCCATGACAGCCCGGAAAGGGAGAAGACGAGGACTGCGATTACAACAAGGATGTGGGTAATGGTGAGGATCCTGACCGCCGCACGCCTGCGATTTTTCTCGCGGATCTTCTGCCGGTACCGCTCCGGAAGATAGGGCTTGTTCTCATCCATACCTGCCATGATCTATTCCTGGTAGTAGTGGTACATGGAAGGAGGTAAAAAATGGTGCAGCACTGCAAGGTGCAAGCAGGATGGTGCAGGACCCCTGCAACGGTGCGGAGCGGATGGGGAGCCGAATCTGTTATTCCTCTCTCTCGTCATCCCTGTTCCGGAAACTGACAAACCAGATTACGAGTGCGATCAGTACTACCGCGAAACATACTGCAAGGAACCGGGGATCCACGGAGATCCCGATGACACTGGGGCCAAATGCCATGTACCGTGGACCGGGTAAGGTCTCCACATCCAGTTCGGCCCGGAAGAGATCAATCGGCGTCGGCGTCACGGTGAATCGCGCAACTTCCGCCCCTCCATCAAATGACTGGTTGGTGAAATTCGTGTCAATCCCCTGCCGAACCAGTACGGGTGGATTACCGGGCTCCGGGCCTGCATATCCCGGTATCACGAGAGAGCAGAGAAGAAAAAATACAAGAGCGGAAGAGAATCGATGGTTTTTCTTCCTGGGAAGAGCAGTCATTATACTCTTATGAGAGTAGTTGTGCGACCGAGAACAGGTTTGTGGTCGGATAGACGAAGAGACCTGATTTTTTCGGGGGCACGATGAAAAAAGCAGAGGTACGCTCTTTGGATCTACCACTCCACCCGGAAGCCGCGGTACTCCCCGGTGGCAGGACCGGGGGACACATCGATCTGCTCCACATGGATCTCCGGGTTGTCACGTGCATGTGCATACCTGATAAAATTTGAAAGCGACGCAGGGGAACTCTCGGCAACCATCTCAACGGTGCCGTCCGGGAGGTTCTTCACGTACCCGTGCACGCCGGTAGCATGGGCGCAGGTCTCCACGAAATGCCGGTATCCTACGCCCTGCACCCGGCCCCTGGCAATGGCGGTGATCCGCTCCATACCCTACGTTTCTGACGATAAGCAATCATAAATGTTGGCATATTGTACCGGCGAAGCACAGGGTGGCGGGCAAAAAAGGATCGTTTAAAGGCCGGGGATCTCATCGGCTCAAGGTCATCGCAGGAACTGGATCCGGAATAGTTTTGTGAAGGGTAACATGTTTTTATAGGATCCAGCCCCCACTTTATCGCAGTACAAAGGCAGAGGTAACAGGCCTTGAAATACCAGTTTTTCATTATCGTAACGCTCCTTGTTGCAGCTGTTTTTCTTGCCGGCTGCACCGAAGAGGATCTCTCGCCGATCACGGAGACCCTCTCAGCGGAGCCACCCCTCCCGGGCCAGGCACTGGTCCTTGTCGGGGACGTGACCGGCGACGGCCTGGCCGGGGGCACCATCGACACCATCGATTTCACGGTTTCTCTCGTCCCGGGTGCCCGACCCATTGATATGGAGAAGATCTCGATAGTCTACGCCGATACCATCAAGACGGAGTCGTTAATCCCGGTAGAAAGTTACTGGGGCGATCCCCCCATGGGCTGCTGGGGGATCCTGAATGTGGTGGACCAGATCGGCGACCAGAATAACCGGATCGAGGACAAAGAGCGGTTCGTGATACGGCTCAACCCGCGTGCATACCTGCCTGCCAATCGGATGGTGGTCATCGTTATCCGGGCTCCCGATGTAGCAACACCCCTGACAATCCGGCGGTTTGCCCCTGCCGAGATCGCAGCGCAGGGCAATCTCCTCACACCCGCGTGAAGTGAAGCGGAAGGGATCGGATCCTATCTTCTTTTCAGGTTTGGTACCGGATTACCGTTACTTGTACTGGTGGGTGCATCCCTGTAATCCGGCAAGAGCGCAATTCCCGGCATGCAGGAGATGAGAGATCCCTGAAAGGGCTGTAAAAAAGTTAATAGGTCCGCCCGACAACCGTTGCCTTGCCCGGCTTGCCGCAGACAATGCATTTCCCGTCGCTTGCGGCCACATAGGGTGAACGTACCTCGGTACCGAGGATGGAAGAGGTTGCTTTCTCCTCGATGGCATCGCCGCATTCGCGTTCCCGGCACCAGTGGACAACGGCAACCTTTCCCTCGTTGAGAGCCGTATTGAGAGATTCCATTGAATCAACCGAACAAAGGTGGGACTTCGTGTGCTCTTCGGCCTTCGTACGGATCGCTTCCGTAATCTCCGCAAGCACCCGGGTCACTCCCTCACAGACGGTTGCGAGCTCGATGGATGTCTTCTCTCCCGTCCGCTTCACGGCCATGACCTTTCCTCCGTCGATATCGCGGGGTCCGAGTTCGAGCCGGAGCGGTACTCCGCGGAGTTCCCACCAGTAGTACTTGGCACCGGGCCGCATGTCACGGGTGTCCATCTTTACCCGGAAACCGGCTGCCTTCAGGTCTGACTCCAGCTTCTTTGCCGCAGCGAGGACATCCTCGTGGCGTTTGCCAATGGTGATCGGGACAATGACTGCCTGGACCGGTGCAACGGCGGGGGGTAGGATGAGCCCCTTGTCATCACCGTGCATGGAGATGAGGGCGGCAATCGACCGCTCCGATATCCCGTAACAGGTCTGGTTGGCGAGCTGCTGCTCCCCGTTCTTGTCCTCGTAGTTGATGGAGAAAGTCTTCGAGAAGTGCGTCCCGAGGTGGTGAACAGTCCCGATCTGGAGGGTGCGGCCATTGGGCATGATGGCGTCCACCGCGATCGTGTAGTCAGCCCCCGGGAACTTGTCCCAGTCCGGCCGCTTCGAGATGGTGATGGGGATGCAAAGACCGTCGTAGAATTCCTTCGTGAGGCCAAGCTCGTACTCGCACTGTGCTTCGGCCTCCTCCCAGGTGGCGTGGACCGTGTGGGACTCCATGAATGAGGTGATCTCCCGAAGGCGGATCAGCGGCCGGGTCTGCTTGGTCTCGTACCGGAACGTGTTGACGATCTGGTAATACTTCATCGGCAGGTCTGCATGAGAGCGGAGCCAGAGGGCGTACATCGGGTAGATGGCAGTCTCGCTCGTGGGCCGGAGGGCAAGCTTGACATCGAGCGGGGTCGTTCCCCCGTGAGTGACCCAGTAGACCTCATCCTCAAAGCCCTTGATGTGCTCCGCCTCTTTCATGAACTCCTGTTCTGGGATGAGCAGCGGGAAGAGGGTCTCCTCGTGGTCACGGTCGAGGAGTTCCCGGAGCCGGTTATAGACAAACTTCCGGATCGCAAACCCGTACGGGTACCAGACGTACAGCCCCTTGACCGGGTAGCGGACATCCATGATCCCGGCCCGCCAGAGAATATCGTTGAACCATCCGGAAAAGTCCTGCTTCGTCGGCAGGGTACCTGTATCGTCGTCCATCTCGTGTCCTCTTAAGCTACTAATTGTATGATAACCGGCGTAATAAAAGCCTCGACACAGGCGGCGACAACAACAAGCGGGAGGACTGAGAGTACAAAGAGCCTGCCGTACCGGGCCGCCTCTTTTTCGGTGTCTCCCTCACCGTACCATTCGGCAATGAGGCCCTGTGCAAGGAGTATCCCGAGTGCCCCCGCGATGATAAATGCCGGGATCTCGAAGATGCCGTGCGGGATGAGGGCAGCGGCAACAAACAGGGGTGAGTGGGTCTCGTGGACGATCTCCATGATCGCTCCGATGACGATACCATTCAGGCTCATAATGAAAATGGTCAGGATTCCAAAGGATGCCCCTCCAAGGAAGAGGAGGATACAGGCCCCGATGTTATTGACAAAAAGCTTGGCGCACATGTCCACCGGGTTATCCTTGGTGATCTCTCCTGCGACCTCCTTGGCAAAGAGATCCATCAGCTGCTCTCCTATGGCCGGGTTCTGGGCAGATCCTATCCACCCGACACACATGGTGGAAAAAAAGAGGAGAAGTGTGATTACCAGGGCATTGGCGAGCGGGGAATTAGACATAGAGGACCATCCGGACCATGTCGCGGATACCGGGTGCAAATCCGACAACGATCATCGCCAGCAGCACGAGGTGCCAGAATGCCGTGTTGGCTTCCTTGCGGTAGAGCTGCATGATGTAGACTGCCGGGAAGAGGACGATGAGTTTCAAGGGATACATGACGAATGCTGTGCCGGTCAGGTCGATGAGGTGGGAGCCGACCACATGCTGCTCGATGTACTGGAGCGACGGGTGGAGGTCGATCCCGAAGCTGGTGGCGCTGGCATCGAGGAGCTGACCGAAGAGCAGGGTGATGTACAGCGGATCCTTCACATACTCCCACCGGCAGACATAGCGCATGAACGCCCAGACAAGGGCCGTTGCCACAACGGCCATGAGCGGGATCACGCCCAGCACGTAGAAATCGATGCCGTGGTGTGTCGTGCTCCAGGCAATAAGGATGAGCGAGGCGACAACGACAGAGGAGACACCAGCCCAGAAATAGAACGTCAGGTAATTCTTTGTGAACCCCTGGAGCGTGAGGTACCGCGAGAGGAAGAGCATGCCTATCGTAAAGAAGAAGAGGACGAAATAGATGAGCGGGGTTATCAGGAAATACTTGAAGTCACCGGTGATCATGCCGGTGTCTTCGATGACCCGCATGACGCCACCGAGAATGACATAGGGGATGGTCGAGAGGATGAAGGTGGCGTCAATGGTAAACCCGATATCCGAGAGCCACGTGGACGTGGACAACCAGCGGTACAACAGGTAAACACCGGCGACAAGGATAAGGGCGTAGGTCAGCGTATCGACAACATTATAGGGCTGCCCGAGCCTGATGGGATCGATGTAGTATTTGTAGATGAAATCACTAATCATCCATGATTACAATGAGCGCAGATGCAATAAAATTACTCAAAGAGAAGGTCTTTGACAAGTCCCGGTGGATGCAGCTGCCCCGCGACGTTGTGATTGGCCATGATGTCTTCCAGCAACTCCCCTCTGTCTGCGATGACCTGAAACTGGGTAAGAAAGCGCTCTTAATCTCGGGGAAGAACACGATGGAGCTTGCCGGGAACCGGGTCCGGGATGTGCTTTCTGGTAACCGGTCCGTTGTCCCGTTCTTTGCCGAAGAGATCAGCCTCCCCCTCATCAAGGAAGCCGAGAAGGCGGCGGCAGATGCGGATTTCCTTATCGGTGTCGGAGGGGGGAGGGTCATCGATACCGCAAAGATCGTTTCGTTCAACCTCGACCGCCCGTTCATATCCGTGCCTACGGCAGCATCGCATGACGGGATCGCCTCAGCCCGGGCATCGGTTGCCATCGAGGGGGGTCACTCCTCACTCCAGGCTCACCCTCCCCTTGCCATCGTGGCAGACACCGCGATCATCGCACAGGCACCCCACCGCCTCCTTGCAGCAGGGTGTGCGGATGTCATCTCCAATTATACTGCCATCCTCGACTGGGAACTCGCGCACCGGGTGAAAGGCGAACAGGTGAGCGAGTACGCGGCTGCCCTGTCGAAGATGACCGCGGAGATTTTAGTGAAGAATGCCCACCTCATCAAGCCGTCCAGCGAGGAATCGGCATGGATCGTAACGAAAGCACTCGTGTCCAGCGGAGTGGCCATGAGCATTGCCGGGTCCTCACGCCCGGCAAGCGGGGGGGAGCACAAGTTCTCCCATGCCCTTGAACGAATCGCCCCGGGCAAGGCACTCCATGGCGAGAGCTGCGGGATCGGCACGATCATCTCGATGTACCTCCATGGCGGGGACTGGAAGGGGATCCGCGAATCGCTGAAGAGTATCGGTGCACCGGTCACCCCAAAAGACGTGGGCATTGATGATGGAATGGCGGTGGAAGCGCTCCTGATGGCAAAGGATATCCGTCCCGAGCGCTTTACCATATTCGATATGGGGCTGACCCGCGAATCGGCAGAGAACCTGGTGCGGATGCTGTATATGGAATAAGGTGGATGGTATGACGGACGCAAAGACAAAAGTGACCCTTGTCGGAACGGTGCTTGCGAAGCCGGGGACAGAGTTCATTTACGAAGGCGAAGCAGCTGAATGCGGGACCTGTAAAGTGAAGAAAGCCTGCAACAACCTGCAGAAAGGCCGGAAATACCGTGTCGTCTCAATCAGGACAACCCACCATGACTGTACGGTTCACCTTAACGGGACAACGGCGGTTGAGGTGACAGAGGCCCCGATCACCCTCCTGATCAGCCCGGAGATGGCGATCATCAACTCCAAGATCAAGCCCGAGTTCTCCTGCAACAAGCATGACTGCCGGAGTTTTGATCTCTGCCGCCCGGAAGGGATTGTCGAGGGTGAGAAGTATATTGTCGTAGATGTCCTTGGCAATGCGCCAAATATCTGCGATAAGGGCCGGGTGCTGAAGCTTGTGGAGATCAAGCCGGCGTAAACCCTTTTTTATTTAGTTTCCCTCTTGAATTCATCATCAATTGCTCAACGCAGCATTCGGGATGAACCCGGAGATCTGATAGTTCTGCGAATATCACTTATCGCACCATATTGTCCGCTCGTGCCGCCCAGACCCGCTCCGCCAGCCTGACAAGTTCTTCGTACCCTTCAAGATCCCGCCGCCACCGTATTGGAACAGCTTCAAGCCCCCAGCACGCTCCGGCCAGTGCACCGGTACAGGCACCGACCGTATCAGCATCGCCGCCAAGGTTTACCGCGGAGAGGACTGCCTGTTCAAACGACCGGGCATCCATGAAACAGCGGAGCGCTGCATGCGAGCAGAGTACACAATCTAAGGAAGGCTCAGGATCATACTGTTCGTAACTGCCCAGGATTGCGTGAACCTCAGGATATATACAGAGCGAACGGGCGTGCCGGAATGCAGTCTTCCGTGGAACGCCCCTGACCATCTCGCTCACCATCAGGTTCAGGAACGCTGAACAGTGCCCTCCCACCGGGTCGTGATGCGTTATGGCAGAGCAGCGGATGCTCATTGAGATTATATCTGGTGGAGGGAAGAAGATACCAAGGGGGAAGCCCCGCATCACGCTGCCATTGGACCGGCTGCCATGGTTCTGAGTATGAACGATCCGTGCGGCCCGGTGCGGCGGGGTCCCGGAAAGCACCAGATCGAAAAACCGGGAGGATGTCGGACCATACCATTTCGGACGTTGTATATATCCCAGCGATAATTTTTTTATCAGGTCGCCTTCATCAAAGCGCCCACATACGGCGAGCGATTCTGCAACTGCACCAGCCTGCAGCGTGTCATCCGTGACTTCACCGGCTTTTCGGAAATGGCGCCCGCCGGGCCGCATTTGCGTAAGCCAGACTTCAGATCTTTGAGATCCTTCCAAGGGCGCACCCAACGCGTCGCCAACAGCGAGTCCAATGAGCGATCCCTCATGCCGCATTGTTCCTGATATAAACCTCACCAATAAGATATATCTGCCCCACAAAAAAAGGATCATTTTGGAAAAGGTGATAGTGTGCAAAAGGAAGAATTGCTGCATTTACATATGCTGATGATCCACATCAAGAAGTACTACGAGGGCGTCAGCAACGAAGAGATCGGAACTGAACGTTACAATTCCCTGGAAATTTCTCCTGTCCACATTCACAAGGATAAGAAAGCCCATAAGGATGCTCTCCTCACGCTCGGGGATGAGATCGTAACCTATATCCACCACCGCCCCGCCCCGCCTGTGGTGAACTATTCTCCTGAGTCTGCTTCCCAGAAAGTTGCAGCTGAACATTAATTCTCATGGATGAGGAATCTGCTCTCCGGGAGATTATCTCCCGCCTCCTCACCATTCCTGAAGGTGCCTGTAACGATGCCACCGTTGTTGCGGCTAAGATAGAAACCTGCAGGAAGTATTCCCTGCCGGCAGTGCCGAAGAACTCCGCGATCCTCTCCGCTGCACGCCCGGAGGAGTACGAGACTCTCCGGAAGATCCTGCTTGTCAAACCGTCCCGCACCCTGTCCGGCGTTGCCCCGGTTGCCGTGATGACCTCCCCGTATCCCTGCCCCCATGGCAAGTGTCTTCCCTGCCCGGGCGGGCCGGACCACCCGTTTCACTCCCCGCAGAGTTATACCGGGGAGGAACCGGCAGCAAAACGGGCCCGCGAACACGAGTATGATCCGTTCCGGCAGGTACAGGCACGACTGGAACAATTTGAGATCTTGGGACACCGCGTGGACAAGGTGGAGCTGATCGTGATGGGCGGGACGATGACTGCCCGCCCTGTCGAATACCAAGAGGAGTTCGTCTCCCGGTGCATCGAGGCGATGAACACCTACCCGGAAAACACACCTGCACCGCAGCACCTGCCGGTGGATGCTGTCGAATCGGCTAATGAGATATCTGCGATCCGGTGCGTTGCGATGACCTTCGAGACCCGGCCTGACTGGTGCCGCCGGGAACACATCGACCGGATGCTTGACCTTGGCGTAACAAAAGTGGAACTCGGTGTCCAGCATACGGATGATGCCATCCTCGCATTCAACCGCCGGGGCTGCACGGTCGCCGATACGGTTGAAGCAAACACGCTCCTCCGTGACGCCGGGCTCAAGGTTGGCTTCCACATGATGCCCAACCTCCCCTCCTCTACCATGGAAGCGGATCGTCAGATGTTCGAAACACTCTTTGCCGACCCGCGCTTCCGCCCCGATTTCCTGAAGATCTACCCGACCTTAGTCACCCCGGGTTCCGAGATTGAGGATCTCTGGAAACGGGGTGGATATTCCCCGTATGATGAGGAGAAACTTATCGACCTGATCGCATACGGGAAGTCCCTTATCCCGGAATATACGCGGCTCCAGCGGATCCAGCGGGATATCCCGGCCAAGCTGATCGTTGCCGGCTCCCCGCACTCCAACTTCCGGCAACTGGCGCAGAACCGGTTGAAGGCGCTCGGAAAACGGTGCCGGTGCATCCGGTGCCGGGAGATCGGGCGTCTTCCCTCCCTTGCGGAGATGGAGATCCGTGTCCTGGTATACGAGGCCTGCGGAGGAAAGGAACACTTCATCTCGGCGGTCTCGGATGATTCCCTCATCGGTTTCTCCCGGCTCCGGTTCCCTTCGCAGGTCTACCGCCCCGAGCTCGAAGAAGCGGCTGTTATGCGCGAGCTGCACGTGTACGGCAGCCTCGTTCCCGTGGGAAAGGATGCCGAATCCGAGGAGTGGCAGCACCGGAACTTCGGGAAGATGCTCCTTGCACGGGCCGAGGAAATTGCAGTGGCCGCCGGTTACCACAATCTTGCCATCATGAGCGGCATCGGTGTCCGACCGTATTACCGCAGGCAGGGATATGAACGCAGAGGGCCCTATATGATCAAGGGGTTGTCATGAACCCGGCCACAGCCGAATTCCTCCGCCAGCGGTTTACCGAGTATTACATGAAGACGGTCCTTGTCGCTCCGCCGTCCATCGTGCAGCGCGAGTGGGGCTTCATCCTCTTCAACCCGGGCGCAGCCGAGACCCGGATGCGGCGGCACATCGGCTTTCCCGGCAGCGGCGAGATGGTCTCCTTTATCCAGAACCTCATCCCCCAGCACGCCTACTACTCGACGGCATACTACGAGAAGCCCGATGCCGGGACGATGGCAGACAAGGGCTGGTGCGGGGCCGATTTGATCTTCGACCTTGATGCCGATCATATTGTGCGGGGGCCGTATGACCAGATGCTCTCCCGGGTAAAGGAAGAGACAGAAAAACTCCTCTCGATGCTGATCGATGAGTTCGGGATCGATCCAAAGACCATCGACCTGGTGTTTTCAGGGGGACGGGGCTACCATGTCCACCTGCGCGACATCGCGTTCAGGAACTGGGGAAGTTCCGAACGACGGGAACTGATCGATTACGTCTGCGGTATCGGCATCGATCCCCCGGCCATGCTCTCGGGGAGGCTTACAGGTGCACCGGGCTGGCCGGAGCGGTACCGTGGAGCCCTCATCGAATATCTCGGCTGGATAGGTACGCTTCCGGAACCGGAAGCCGTCGCCCATCTCACTGCAATCGAAGGGATCGGAAAGGACTCCGCAGCCACATTCCTGAAGAAGCGGGAGGAAATTATAGCAGACATCGCAAACCGGCCCTCCCCGATGATCCTCAAGAACCGTGTCCTCTCCCTTATTGTCCAGCAGCAGGAAGGGGAGTTCAAGAAGCGGCTCTTCTCCCGGGCAGCCCTTGCCGACGAACCGGTCACGACCGACACGAAGCGCCTCATACGAATGCCCACCTCCCTCCACGGCGGGAGCGGGATGCGGGTGCAGCCCCTTGAGCTCCGTGAGTTGCATGATTTCGAGCCGCTCACCGACGCGGTCGTGTTCGGGACACGCGACGTGAAGGTGGATGCAAAATTCCCGCTGAAAATGCCGATGCTCGGAAGCACTTATGAGATCCAAAAGGGCATCACTACAGTACCGGAAGCGGTGGCAGTCTTTCTCTGCTGCCGCGGCATAGCGGAAATCGCATAAATAATAGGATCAATATATAATACCGGGACGTAACCATGAAGCTCGATGACCTGCGCAGCATCCTTCTTTCAGAGCGGGAGACCGGGAGGCTGACATCGGTCTCTCCCGATTTTTACGAGAAAGGGCATGCCGAGCTTGCGGCCATCACAAAGAAAGTCTACGAGTTCGAAGACCCGTTCTCCGACGAGGCACGTTCACTTATCGATGAGACGCTCTCGATCCGGGAGACCCTCGAGGACATCTTCTCCTTAAGGACCCGGAAGATCCTCGCGCTCACGGTGATGCATGCCGAGGGTAATTATTATGACCGCGAAGAGGTGAAGCGGATGATCCCGGCGGAGCGTGAGATGTTCGACCAGATCACGGCCGCGATCGAACAGTCGCAGGGGCACCTTATCCGGAACCGCCCCCATGTGCCGATAACCTCCCCGCGGCATGGTGCTCCAGTCCCGGCTGCAGCAACCGCAGCTGTCACGGTCAGCGATGAGGGTGATCCCGGGGAACTCTCTGAACCAGCGGAGATAGGAGAAGAAGCAGATGCCCCGGCAGAACAGGCAGGGCCGGCACCGGTCCCCGTGGCTGCAGCCCCGGCCGGTTCAGGACCGATCACCCATCCCTGCACCCTCGTGCGGGTTCTCCAGGATATGGACACGTTCATGGGGGTGGATGGGAGAGTTTATACCCTCTCAAAGGGAGATATAGTGACGCTTCCCGAGCGGAATGCTGCGGTCCTTACCGAGCGCAACATAGTCTTAAATATCAACCTCTGCAAATAATATAGGTATTCGTCATCAGGACTATCGGTGAAATTTTCATGAAGATGCCAGCAAAATTTACGACCTACTGCCCCTTCTGCAGGAGCCACCAGGAGCACGAGGTCGAGAAGGTAAAGAAGGGCAAGACAACCGGTCTCCACTGGATTGACCGGCAGAAAGCCCGAAGGGGCCATGTCGGGAACCGGGGCAAGTTCTCCAAGGTACCCGGTGGCGACAAGCCGACAAAGAAGATCAACGTCCGGTACCGCTGTGTCACCTGCAAGAAGGCGCACCTGCGCAAGGGTTACCGTGTCGCGAAATTCGAACTGACGGAGTAAACGAACATGGTAAGCCAGATCAGGGAAAACCGGAGCAAATTTTTCAAGGTAAAGTGCCCCGACTGTGAGAACGAACAGGTCGTCTTCGAGAAGGCCAGCACGGTCGTAAAGTGCGTAGTCTGTGGCAGCGAGCTTGCAACACCCGCAGGCGGATGCGCGAACATCAAGGCCGAGATCGTCCAAGAGCTCCAGTGAGTCGTCTCATGGCAGACAGGGAGTGGCCCCAGGAATCGGAACTGGTCGTCTGCACGGTCGAGAACGTGAAGGACTTCGTTGCCTTCGTTTCGCTCGATGAATACGGCGGCCGCCAGGGGCTCATCCCCATATCAGAGATCGCCACTGGCTGGATCAAGTATATCCGCGACCATATTCGCGAGGGCCAGAAGATTGTCTGCAAGGTCCTCAACGTTGACCGGTCCCGCGGCCATATCGATCTTTCTTTAAAAGACGTCAACGAGCACCAGCGCCGCGAAAAGATCCGCGACTGGAAGAACGAGTCCAAGGCAAAGAAGTGGCTTGGTTTTGTCGCAGACCAGACAAAGGAGCCCCTTGCATCGATCGAGGACGTCATTTACAAGAAGTACGGGGCGTTCTACCCGGTCTTCGAAGACCTTGTCATTGATCCCGAGACAACGGTAAAGAAACTCGGTTTTTCCAAAAAGATCTCCGAGATCCTCCAGAAAGTGGCCGGCGAGAGTGTCAGGGTCCCCCATGTCGAGGTGACCGGCCACCTTATCCTGGAATCGACCCGACCGGACGGCGTCGAGGTAATAAGGAAGGCTCTTGAGAAGGCGAATGCTACAAAGAGTGCCGGGGCAGAGATTGAACTGTTATACCTTGGCGCACCCACGTACCGCATCAAGGTAAAGGCCCCGGATTATAAGGCTGCCGAGAAAGCGATCGAGAAGTCTGCCAATGCAGCGATTGCAGTCCTCGAGAAGGCTGGTGGCGAGGGCAAGCTCGTCAAGAAACCGAAGTCCGGGAAGTAACACACAATGACCGGCCGTATACGGCACTGCCCGGCAGACCATATCTATACCCTTTCTTTAACCTGTCCTGCCTGCGGGAAACCGACAACTGTTGCCCACCCGGCGCGTTTTTCACCCGTGGACAAGTATGGCAGGTACCGCAGGCTGGCAAAACATGACTGAGGACATAACGGTCCGGTATGCCGAGGGCTATCCGGAAAAAACCCTTTTTGATCCGATCCTGATTGAAGGGCTCCCGGGCATCGGGCAGGTGGGAAAGCTTGTGGCCGAGTACATGATCCACATGCTCTCGGCCAGGAAGATCGGGGAGATCCACTCTATCTACTTCCCCCCTCAGGTTGTTCTCGAAGAGGACGGCCTTGCACGGATGGCGAGAAATGAGATCTTTCTTTACCGTGAGGAGGGGAAGCGCGATGTCGTCTTCGTTGTCGGTGACCACCAGAGCACATCAGGGGAAGGCCACTATATCCTTGCCGACTGTTACTGCGATATTGCCGAAGAGCTGAAGGTCAGGATGATTTACACGCTCGGCGGTTTTGGCGTAGGTCACCTCGTCAACGGGCCGCGGGTACTCGGGGCAGTGAACAAGAAAGAGCTCCGTCCCCCGCTGGAAGCCGCCGGCGTCACGTTCGACCGCGACGAACCGGGCGGCGGGATTGTCGGCGCCGCCGGTTTGATCCTCGGTCTCTCCGCCGTGCGGGGGATCGATGCGGTCTGCCTCATGGGTGAGACGAGCGGATATCTCGTGGACCCGATGGCAGCCGCAAGCGTCCTTTCCGTGCTCTCGAAACTGATCGACCTGCCTGTCGACCCGACCAAGCTCAACGACCGTGCCGCGGAGATGGAGAAGGCCATCGAGAGCATGGTCGAGGGTGAGAAGGGGAAGGATGAGGAACTGAATTATATCGGGTAAGGGACCGGGATGATCAGCCGCCCCGTTGAAGGCTCTCTTTTCTTACGGCTGTTGTGGGTTATTGTTTCAGGAATGCGATAATCTCCCCGATATCCGGCACGGAATGCACCGGGTAGACCTTAACAAACGCTACCCGCTGCTTCTCATCAACAATGATGTTCGCCCGCTCAAAGAAGCCGTTTGCGTCGCGGAATATCCCGTACTTCATGGCAACAGCACCATGCGGCCAGAAGTCGCAGAGGAGCGGCGTCTCCTGTATCCCAAGGCTCTGTGCCCATGCAGTTTTACACGGAACAGAATCAACACTGATCCCTACGGGTACGCAGTTGTTTTCGAGGATCACTCTCCGGTTTTCTTCGAGCGACTTCATCTGCGCTGCACAAAACTCTGTCCATGCAAGAGGGTGGAACGAGAGCAGCACGCGTTTTCCCGCCTGCTCGTAAAGATCGAAGGTCTTGTCATTCTGGTCCTTTAAGGAGAAGTTCAAGGCCGTGTCACCGGATTGTATCATGCCTGCCTGCATCAGGGATTCACCTTGATTGGGACGTTGTCACGGGAGGTGATGAGTATTTGGGTACTGATAGTTTCCTCCTTGGTGTGGTTGGGAAAAAAGGTACACCGTCCGACCCCTTCAACCCGGGAAAACTTGAAACTGCCCTGCTGATACTCGTTTTCCGAAGTGAAAATGGTGTCATGTCCCGGGAAATTCCGTTTTTTTCAAAGGCTGGTTGGGGGGGTCGGGCGGTGTACAAAAATTTCCAACAGGACCGGATGCATCTATTCTCGAACAACGATACTGGTGTCCCGGTGCAGATTACCGTCGGAAATCGTTCCCATCATCCCACCGGGCCCCCTCAGCAGCAACAGTCGCGTGTTGTAAGAAGTACACCGCCCGACCCCCCACCCCCCATTAATTCTGTCCCATCCACTTCTGTATAGTATGTCCAAATCCCGTTCATCTTCCCGCAGGATCCTGTTCCGATACCCTGATATCGGATCATCCGAAATATCCGGGTAGTACCATGACCGAAGAGTTCTCCGACATTCCCCTCTTTATGGACCAGATGGCTAACTCGATCAAGAAGTCCGCGGCAATGATCAGCAGGGAGGAGACCTCGGCGTTCTTCAACCGCCTCCTCTCGACAAAGCGGATTTACGTTGCCGGGGCCGGGCGGTCCGGCATCATCGCCCGGGCATTTGCCATGCGCCTGCTCCACCTGGGATTTGACGTTTACGTGGTCGGGGAGACCATCACCCCGGCCCTCCACCCGTCCGATACCCTGGTCATGTTCTCCGGATCCGGGGAGACCCACACCATGGCAACGTTTTGCGAAACGGTCAAAGGGCTTGGGGGTAATGTCTGCCTTGTCACGGCCTCTCCCGAATCGACCATGAGCCGCATGGCCGATTGTGTCGTGAACCTCGGGGACCTCACCGGGTATTACCATGGCGATACCGAGACCTTTGAGAAACGGCAGGTGACCGGGCAGTACCGGTCGATAGAGGCCTCCTTTGCCCCGCTCGGGACGATGTTCGAGACGCTTGCGCTGGTCTTTTCCGATGCTTTCATCTCTGCGCTGTTGGAGGCAAGAAAGGAAGGGGCCATTGAACTGAAAAAACGCCTCTCCAATACCGAATGAAGGCCGGGTTACCGTAATTCCCGTCCCGTGGTTTTAACCCCTTTCTATTCCAATAGTCTGATAACAATGCACGTCACCGCCGACCTCCATATCCACTCCCCCTTCTCTATTGCGGTCTCCCGGTTCATGCAGCCGGAACAGCTGATCCGTGGTTGTGTAACGAAGGGCATGCAGGTCCTCGGCACGGGGGATGCCCTCCAGCCGGACTGGCTGAAAGGCTGGGAGCCGTTCTATGAAAACGACAGTGGCATTGTGATTGTCCCGCAGGGTGAGATAGAGGACAAAAACCGCGTCCACCACGTTATCCTTGCCGCAGATCCGGACCAGTTCGACCAGCTCCGCGACCTGCTTGCCGGTACCTGTAAGAGCTTTGTCACCGCGGGAAGGCCGCATGTCTACCTCAGCGGCGAGGAGATCGCGAATGCAGCCCACGATGTCGGTGCACTGGTCGGCCCCGCCCACGCTTTCACCCCGTGGACGGCGATGTACGCGTACTTCGACTCCGTTTCGGCCTGTTATGGCAGCGCGAAGATCGATTTCCTCGAGCTCGGTCTCTCCGCGGACAGCTCCTATGGGGCGGCGATCCCGGACCTCTATGATGTGCCCTTCCTGACAAACTCCGATGCCCACAGCCCGTACCCGGACAAGCTCGGGAGGGAGTTCAACCGGATCACGCTCAACCGATCCGGGGCACAAGGAGTCCTTGATGCAATCCGCAAAGGAGCGATCGAGATGAATGCCGGATTCTTTCCGGAAGAGGGGAAGTACAACCGCACGGCCTGCACCCGCTGTTACACGCAGTATTCCCTCGAAGATGCAGTCCGGCACCAGTGGCGATGTCCCGCGGACGGTGGGATCATCAAGAAAGGAGTGTCCGACCGCGCAAAGGAATTGTCGCACGGGAGCGAGGCCCGTCCCCGTCCCCCGTATGTCCGTGTCATCCCGCTCGCCCAGATCATCCAGACCATGGAAGGGGCATCATCGCCGAACACGAAGAAGTGCAAAGCCATCTATTCCCGGTTCATCGAAACCTTCGGCAATGAGATTGCTGTCCTCATCGATGTCCCCGTTCCCGAGATCCGCGCACTCCACCTTAAGGTGGGAGATGCCGTGCAGGCGCTCCGCAGCGGGACGGTGGTGCTGCACCCGGGCGGGGGCGGGAAGTACGGGACGTTCTCGCTTGGGTAAAAACAGCTGATCCCCCATTGGCACTCATCGTTTTTCTCTCATAAGGCTCCCCGGGGACCTGACAGCGGGCACATCCTTTTTTTCCGATCCCTGCATCATTACTAACAGGAAGAGAGACCTGTGGAACTCGGACTGATTGCAAATATCCTTATTGTTTTTGCCGTTGCGCTCTTTGTCGGGATGGTCTTCAACCGGATCAAGGTGCCCCCGCTTGTTGCCTTCATCCTCACCGGGGCGATTGTCGGTCCCTACGGTCTTTCGGTCATCAAGGGGCAGGACCAGGTTGCAAGCCTCGCGGAACTCGGCATCATCCTTTTGCTCTTCACGATCGGTCTTGAGTTCTCCTTCAAGGACCTCTGGAAGATCCGCGCCATCGCCATTGTTGGCGGGATGCTCCAGGTCCTTCTCTCGTTCGCTTTCTTCTTCGGCCTTGCATTTGTCCTCGGTCTTTCGGTAAACCAGGCTATCCTGATGGGCTTTTTGTTCTCCCTGTCAAGCACGGCCATCGTCCTTAAGATCCTCCACGAACGCGGCGAGATGGACTCGCCCCACGGGAGCATCGCGCTTGGGATCCTTATCTTCCAGGACCTGATGGCCATCCCGATGATCATGGCGATCCCGTTCCTTGCAAGCATTCCCCTGCAGGACACAACACCCCTCCTCTCCCCGGAAGCCCTTGTCACCCTTGTCATCGAGGACCTTGCCATCGTCCTCGTCCTCATCGTGCTCGCGAAATGGATCGTCCCCCGCGTGATGCACGAGATCGCGCGGACCCGTAACCAGGAGCTCTTCCTTCTCGTGGTTATCCTGACCTGCTTTGGCGTTGCCTGGATGGTCTCGTTCACCGGCATGTCCCTTGCCATCGGCGCCCTGCTCGCCGGCCTGATCATATCGGGATCCGAATACAGCCACCAGGCAACGAGCATCGTCCTCCCGTTCCGCGACATCTTCACCAGCTTCTTCTTCATCTCGGTTGGAATGCTCGTTGACATCCGCTTCCTCATTGCCAATATCTGGATTGTCCTCTTCCTGATCGCGATTGCCATCCTCGCAAAGGCACTGCTTGCCACTGCGGCCCCGCTTGCTCTCGGCTATCCCCTGCGTACGGCGGTCATGACCGGCCTTGCCCTGGCACAGGTTGGTGAGTTCTCCTTTATCATCGCCCAGAGCGGCTTTTCTGCCGGCATTATTCCCTCGGGGATTTACCAGACATTCCTCATCGTTGCCCTGATGACCATGGCTGCCACGCCGTTTGTGCTCGGGATTGGCCAGCCGCTCACCGGGTGGCTCTGCAGCAAACCGTCGCTGGCCCGGATAGCCCGCGGCACGTGCATTGTCGACGAGAACGGGAAAAGTCCGGAAAAGACCGATCACCTGGTCATCATCGGGTACGGTGTCACGGGCAGGAACCTTGCCCGCACGGCAGCCCGCTCGGGCGTTGTCCATACCATCGTTGAACTCAACCCCGACCTTGTGAAAGCCGCACGGAACGAGGGGGAATCCGTTGTCTTTGGCGATGCAACTGCCGGGGGGGTCCTCTCGCATGCCGGTGTCCCGGCAGCCCGGATCGCCGTTGTTGCCATCAACGATCCAATTGCCACCCGGAAGATTGTTGCTCTCTGCCACAGCCTCAACCCGGCGCTCACCATCATTGTCCGGACACGGTACGTCAGCGAGGCAAAAGACCTCCATTCCCTTGGTGCCGATGAGGTGATCGCCGAGGAGTTCGAGACATCAGTGGAGATCTTCACGCTCGTGCTGCACAAGTACTTCGTGCCCCGTGACCAGATCGAGACATTTATCCATGACGTCCGTGCCGATGGCTACCAGATGCTCCGGACCAGAAATACCGTGGAAACCACGCTTCCCGATCTCGTGCGGCACATCCCCCACATTACCATTGCGTCGCTCATGGTGGAGCCGGGTTCGGCGCTCGACGGGATGACCCTGGGTGGGTACAACCTGCGGAAACGGACCAACCTCCTGATCCTTGCCATCCGCCGGGGCGACCAGACCATTACCGGTCTTTCGGGAGAGACGGAACTGCATGCGGGCGACATCGCGATCATCTATGCCTCTCCTGTGGATATCGCGAAGGGTACCGGTCTCTTCTTGTCGGGTTCTCCCGGTAGCAGGTAAGCACCGAAAGGAACACTCTGTCAATACGGTCCGGTTGCGTTGGGCCTCATTCCGGCAGTCTCTGCCTACCCGAGGAATTTCCTGATATTGGCTGCATGCAGGATATCCGACTGAATCTCAGCAGTCCGGCTCTCGCGCAGGGCCCTTAGGATGTTCTCCGTTGCCTGGCGGTGGTCATCGTTGATTCTGTCTCCGGTGATGCTCAGGAGGGCATCTTTCATCCCTTCACCCAGATAGGGCGAGTCCGGGTTCAGGTAACGGGCCGCATCGCAGAGGTCCCGGTCAAAATTGACATAGATCCGGCGCACGAAGTCCAGATCCCTGTCACTCAGTGCCGAGAGCCCGAGGATCTCGGGGGGTATCCCGATGGAGTACAGGGCCGCCGTGAACGTGATGGCGCGGGGAAGTTTCATGCCTCCCGTATTGCGGGAATAGCCGAACAATCCGATATGCAGTTTCCGTTTTCGGCGACCGGGGATATGCCCGGCGATACGGTTGATGATATCCGAAAGGGGGATGAGCTCGCGGATATAGGCCTCTGTATAGCGTTCCATGATCTGCAGGCACTGCGTTTCATCGACATGGTGAGGGGTGGATACCGCCCGCGACTCCAGCGCACGGACGGCGTTCCTTGCTTCGTCAGGAGGATAATCGTACTTGAACGCAGACTGGATGGTGAACGTGTACGCGGAGGGATATTCGGCGCATACCCGGTCGACCGTATCGGGCCGCAGATTCCCCCGGAACGGGGCGGAGCCTACGCCGATGACCGGATATACCGGGACGCCGGTCTCCTCCCACAACCGGTGGAGGTTTGCCAGCGCGATCTTGTTGAGCAGCACGGCACTGACAAGCCCGTAGTTCATCGCAGGGTCTGAACGGGCCAGAAAGACCCGCTGGTAGGGGAGGTGCTTGTCGAGGATGTACCGTCCCACCGTTGTATGGGCCGACAGCATGCTCGTCTGGTCCTCGAACAGCGGTATGACGTTGATATGTTTGGGGGAGAATGTTCCGATCCAGTCAGCAATCGTGGTATCCCGTCCCCCGAGCCGTTTGAACTGCTTCCCAATCACGAAGTCCGCATAGTACTGGTAGATATTGTCGATGGCCGTATGGGTGTCGGTCATGGGAAGGATGACCTCGAAGATGGGAGGGATATCGTTCTTATAGAAAATCCGGGCGACATCGAAGGAGCGGGGAATGCTCTCCAGGGTTTCCAGCAGGATCTTTGCCTCGGCTTTCTCGATATGGGGGTTTGGCACCCGGAGAGTCAGGAAAATATCCTTCCCGAGGATATTGTCGGCAAAGAACGGGGAGTACGTTGTCAGTAGTTTCTTGACCACAAAATTGTCCACCTCTTTTCCCTCGCAGTCCCACATCTGCTCGTGGCAACCGAGATGCGAATAGATGTAATACGCCTCCTTCACTTCGTCCTCGCCACCAAGTTCGGACGTCTCTGCGAAAAACGGAACATGGACATTGTCCGGGTGCTGGGTGCTCATACACTGGGGGATCCTGGGCAGTTCATCCATGGGTAAACACCGGCCGTGCGGGAATGGTTCCCGGTCTTGCGCCGGTGAAGTTTTATCGTCAACCATATTTATTTTTGTGGTTGACGAACTCCGGGAAATGCTCCGTGAAGTGCCCGACCGGGATTCCGGTCCCTGTCCGGGGGCCTGAAAGAATTCTCCGCGGGATCCCGACATACTCCCCATTCATCCCGAAGATGCCACAACTCCGGAGGTCCGGCTGCACCAGAGAATCATAACAATTAATGAAGGAAAAAACCAACATGATCTCTCAATGCTCAAAGTACATCGGGATATCTGTGGATATTGCGGATGTTGCGTCTCGGTCTGTAAAGAAGGCGCCCTTGAACTGATCGATGCGTACCTGTCCGTTGAAGAGAACTGCACCAGCTGCGGAGTCTGTGCAAAGGTCTGCCCGCTCGGGGCCCTGGAGGTTGTCCATGAAAAGCAGGTATGACGTCCTCGTTATCGGTGGAGGACCTGCAGGCGCACTCGCAGCACAGACCGCCGTGGAGAAAGGTCTTTCTGCCTGTATTGTTGAGAAGCGTCCCGCTATCGGTTCACCAGTCCGCTGCGCAGAAGGGATCGGTAAGGAAGCGCTTACCGAATTCATCGATCCGGACCCCACTTGGATCTCTGCGGAGATGACCGGTGCAACCATCGTTGCTCCCGATGGATTCGTCATGCAGCTCTCCTCGAAGATGGCCGGTGGCAAGGTCGGGTATGTCCTTGACCGGAAGATTTTCGACCGCGAGCTGGTCTGGCGGGCAGCCGATGCCGGTGCGGACGTTGCCGTCAAGTCCCGGGCTGCAGCTCCCATCATGGAGAACGGGGTGGTAAAAGGCGCAAAAATCGATCATGCGGGCAAGATGACGAGCGTCCGTGCAGAGGTCGTGATCGCTGCTGACGGCGTTGAGTCGAAGTTTGCGAAATGGTGCGGGATCGATACAACCGTGCCGGTCCGGGAGATCATGAGCGGTGTCCAGTACGTAATGACCGGCATCGACATCGACCCGGAATCCACGGTGTTCTATCTCGGTAACGAGGTTGCCCCGGAAGGGTACCTGTGGGTCTTCCCCAAGGGGCCCAAATCGGCGAATGTCGGGATCGGGATCTCCGGCAAGAAGAGCGGGGAAGGGCACCGGGCAAAGGACTATCTTGACAAGTATGTTAAAAAGACATTCCCGAAGGGAAAGACCATCGAGTACATCCCCGGCGGCGTCTCGGTCTGTCGGCCGCTCGAATGCACAGTTGCTGACGGCCTGATGCTGACCGGTGACGCTGCACGTGTTGTCGACCCCCTGACCGGTGGCGGGATTTACAATGCGATGTTCACCGGTAAACTTGCGGCACAGACCGCGGCCGACTGCATCGGCAAGGGCGATGTGTCGAAGAAAGCCCTTATGGCCTACGACAAGGCCTGGCGTGCCTCCAAGATGGGAAAGACCATCGACCGCAACTACCACATCAAGGAATACCTGATCAAACAGCCCGATGAGAAACTCAACGAGATCATCCACTCGGTCTCGAAGATCGATATGACGGAGTTCACCACCTTAAACCTGGTAAAAGAGATTATCCGGGTGAACCCGAAACTGGTTCTGGAACTCGGGGCCCTTGCGGCCTCACTCCGCTGATTTTTTGAGCTGCTTGTTGAGGAGCCGCAGGCAGTCGTCCTCGGCCTCTTTTTTCGTGAACACCGTAAAGATATCACCCGGCTGGATCTTCACGTTGCCGCTCGGGATGATCAGTTCTCCCCCGACTCTGCGGATCGCTATGAAGACGAAGTCCTTAACCTTGAGCTCACGGATCTCGCGCCCGACAATAGGTGCGCCTGCTTCTGCAACGATCTCGAAGATCGTGCCGCCGGGGATGGATGCGAGCTGCTGGAGCTGCGGGTTCTGTGTCCAGTAATAGAGCCGGGCCGCGACGAGCTCGTCGGGGTTCTCGCTGATCCGGACCCCGACCTCCTTGAAGAAATCCGAGTGGGATGACTGGTTGACAATGGCAACAACATTGGGGACCCGGAACTTCTTTGCCAGCCAGCAGGTCATCAGGTTGACCGAGTCGTCGCTCGTTGTCGCGATGAGGGCGTCCGCACGATCGATACCCGCCTCCTCAAGCACGGTCTTATCCGTGGCATTGCCGGTCACGGCCATGACATCGTAGTGCTCGAGCAGCTCGCTGCACCGGGCCTCGTCCTGGTCGATGACGACGACCGTGTGTGCATGTTCGACTGACTGCCGGGCCAGGTTCCTTCCGATCCCGCCAAGCCCCACGATGACAATATACATGACTACCGGTTACCATCATCGCCATTGAAATATTTTGCGCATCAACCGGTTGGTGTGATCTGCGGGGTCGACGAAGCAGGCAAAGGCTCGGTACTGGGTCCGATGGTGGTTGCGGCAGTTGCCGTGCCGGCGGAAGATGTTCTCGACGACCTCGGGGTGAAAGACTCGAAACTCCTTTCGGCAAAGGAGCGTGAACGGCTCTATTCCCTGATTAAAAAGCGGTGCAAAGTCGCAACCGTCCGGCTCGACGCAAACGAGATCGACGCGATCCGTACCGAGATGACCATGAACGCCGCGGTTGCCCGTGCCCATGCGCAGGTCATCCGGAAACTGTCACCAGACTGCGCCTATGTCGATGCCTGCGATGTGAATATCTTCCGGTACGCCGAGATGGTCAAAAGCTACCTGGATAACCACTGCGAGATCGTCTCGGAGCACCATGCTGATGAGAAGTTCCCCGTGGTCTCCGCGGCGAGTATCATCGCCAAGGTGACAAGGGACCGGGTGATTGCCACGCTCTCGAAGAAATACGGTGAGCTGGGGAGCGGGTACCCGTCCGACCCGGTCACGATCCGGTTCCTCAATGACTGGATTGACAAGCACCGGATACCGCCCCCGATAGCCCGGAAGAGCTGGAAGACGGTTGGTGCGATCCTTGCCCGGAGATCGCAGAAGAGTCTGATGGATTTCGGATAATTACATTTGTCTTTTCTCGGGTCTGATGACCCTCGACAAGTCGAAGAGCCTTCGGCTCTTCTCCTGCCTCAGGTCTTCGACCTTCGGCAAACAGAAGCCCTTTATCTTTCCGGAACTGCCTTATATGATAATGGACTGGCTGTTGATCGTTGGTGTCATCATTGCTGTCTACGCGATGATCGCGTATTATTTCAAGACATTCCGGCTCTGGGAAGACCACGTTGTCTTTTACGGGCCGATCCTGGCGATCAAGACGGACCGGGTCGGGTTCTTTGACTGGTTCACCCGCTATAGCCGGTTCTTCCGGTTCTACGGCACAATCGGGGTTGTGATGGTCATCGTGGTTTCGGTGCTGATGACCTTCATGCTCGTCCTCTCGCTCCAGACAACGATCGTCCACCAGCCCGAGCCAACAGCGGTCAACGAGCTCCGGAACGTGCTTGCAATCCCCGGGGTCAATGAGTTTATTCCCCTGACCATCGCTGTCCTCCTCGGCCTCATTGTCACTATGGTGGTCCACGAGTTTGGCCACGCCATTCTCTGCCGCATCGAGGGGATCCGCGTGAAATCCATGGGGATCCTCATCCCGGTTGTTCCCATCGGCGCCTTTGTGGAGCCGGACGAAGAGGACCAGGAGAAGATAAAAGGCCTTGCAAAGATGCGGATGTTCGGTGCCGGCATCACCAACAATATCGTCCTTGGTATCGCGTGTTTCTCTCTCCTCGTGATCCTGCTCGGGCTTGCAGTCCCACTTTCGACGCCGCTTATCAGCGGCATCTATCCCGATACCCCGGCCTCTCTCGCAGGTGTTCCGGCGAATTCGGTGATCAAGGAGGTGAACGGCATGAAAATATCCACACGGGACGATGTTTCATCGGTCCTCAACTCTTCCCGGCCTGGGGATATGGTAACGCTGCTTGTTGAGAAGGACGGGGTAGCAGCTCCTTATTCGCTGACCCTTTCCGCATGGCCGGCGGCGCTCAGCAACAAGACCAGCGGCTTCATGGGCGAGGCGTATTACGATGCCGGGCAGCTGAAACGGATCTTTGACAACCTGCTCTCCCCAATCGGATTCCTCGTTCTCCTTGCCATCCCGATCTGGGTGATCCTCGACCCCGCTACGTACGGTTCGTTCATGATCCTGATGAACGACAGTGCAGGTTCGGTCATGTGGAACACACCCTTCCCGCATTTCTGGCTCGTTATCCAGCTCCTCTTCTGGTGCGGCTGGTGGAACCTGGTTGTCGGGACTTTCAATGCCCTCCCGCTGGTGCCGCTCGATGGCGGGTATATCATGAAGGAGGGTGTTGACCGGATCCTTGACAAAAAAGGACTGCTGAAGTATTCCGGGCACGTGGTTGCAGCGGTCAGTTACGCGATGCTGGTTGTGATCCTCGCTATCTTCCTGCTGCCGAAGATCCTCCATATGTGAGCACATCGCGCCCCCATTATATTTCAAAATTATTTTATCACAGCAGGGTGCACCATCATTTCTATGGTTAAATTCAGGGATGTCTTCACTTTACCATGGATTGTTCTGGTGATCCTTGTTGTGGTAACCTGTCTGATTGCGGGTTGTTCACAACCAGGCACGAACGGGCCGGTTGGTGCAGTAAAAGGTCCGGGTGGCTGCGATTCAGCGGGTAGCTGTGCTGCATACTGCCAGCAGCACACGACTGAATGCGACCAGTTCTGCAGCGCCAATCCGGCAGCCTGCGGCGGGGCAATGGGCGGTGCACCGAAAGGTGCAGCGTCTGGCACCGGTGAGATGGGCGCAGGAACCTCATGTGCTGATGATGCAATCAAACAGAAGATGGGTGCAGTCATGAACTCCGTTCTGGTCAGCCCACCGGCACAGGCGCGGGGCATCAACTGGATGACCAAGACCCTGCCCGCGGGGAACCCGTTTGCCGGTACCTACTACGTCATCGGGACAGCCTTCGGTCCCGGTGTTGATGAGACCGGGTGGCAGGGAGAGGGAGCCCCGCAGTATAGCGCCGGGAAGATGTACTGCACGTTCGGGTACTGGGACAGCGTCCCGAAGGGAAAAGGTGCAACGCTCGGCCTGGAAACGCCCTCTACATTCAGCACGGACAAGTATGACCTGACAATTTTCTGTGCGAATTTCTCCGCTCCGTCACAGGCTGCCATGACCGCGGCCCTCCCGACCCTGACGATGTCCGAGGAGGGAGCACGGCAGTACTTCTACTCGGTCATCAGGAAAGAATACCTGAACATCGATGGCAAGCAGATGTTCAGGGCCGGGAACATGTACCAGCTCATGTGGAAGAATTCTGAAGCCTCTCATGACTATTGGGAAGTCCAGATCGGGCACGGGTACATCAACATCGGGCAGGGACTGGTCAACTACAAGGAAACCGAATACGTGAAATCGCTCAAGGGGCAGGATCCCGGCACCCGCTGGACCTATCATGCCTGTCGGCCGTGCATGAACTGCGGGCAATGGACCGAGACAACCGATCTGAACAAGGACTGTACGCAAAGCTCCGACTGCACGGGCGGTCTGGCATGCAGCGGCGGGTACTGTGTTGACCCGAAGTCCGTGACATCCTCACCGGCGGCCAGTATGACCGGCGCTCCTGCTGCTATGCAGGGAACTGGTGGACCGGGCAATACCGGGGCCCCGGGTGCATCGTGCAGTGGGAGCACTGACTGTGCCTCCGGGCTCACCTGCAAAGGAGGAGTCTGCACTCCTCCATCCGGCCCGGTATAATCACCTCTCTCTGTTTTTTCTCCAGCAAGGTATCTGGATCTTCAGTTTGAACCGGCGATCTGACCGATGTTTCGAATTATCCGGTTAGTGCGACAGACCTCTGCTTCAGCCTATCAGGTGCGGCCATGTATATGGTGAGGATAGGAAACGATGGGAGGAGATGACCCGAAAGCAGATTAATACGGGAAACTTCGGAAAAAAGTGTGAAAATTATTCGGGACCTTTCTCCGGCTGCGAGACCTTGCGCTTGCTCGTGTCCTTGAGTTCGTCCTCGGAAACCTGCGGGATGGCGTCCTGGATCTCCTTTAAGATTGCATCAACCGCTTCACGCTTCGGGATATCCCCAAGAATCGTGTCGTCCATGACCGGCCTGCCGGAGATCTCGTCAGCGGTCTCATCCTTTGCACCAAGGAACTTTGCACCCTGGCGGATCAGTTCGGAGACCTCGAAGGGGAAGATGATCTTGGTGGCCTGTCCGTTTGACATGGTTTTGAGTGCATTCAGCGAGAGGACAGTAATAGCCTTCCGGTCAAGCGGCGCGGCACCCACCGAGAGGATACGCAGCCCCTGTGCCTCTCCCTGTGACTGGAGGATCCTGCTGAGCCGCTCTCCTTCTGCACGGAGCACCTTGCTCTGCCGCTCGCCTTCCGCTTCCAGGATCATGCTCTGGCGGAGACCTTCTGCCTTGAGAATGGCAGAGCGTTTCTCCCCGTCTGCACGGAGGATGGCTGCACGGCGGGCCCGTTCTGCTGCGGTCTGCTCGGTCATCGCGCTCTTGACCTGCTCGACCGGGTCGACTTCCTTGATCTCCACGCGCTCGACCTTGACACCCCACTGGTCGGTCTCGCTGTCGAGGATGTCGCGGAGCTTGGTGTTGATGACGTCCCGGTTGTAGAGCACTTCGTCGAGTTCCATGTCGCCGATGATGCCACGGAGGCTTGTCTGGGCAAGGGCAATGGTTGCAATCCGGTAGTTCGATACCTCGAAGAATGCCTTCTCGGGATCGATCACGCGGATGTAGACGATCGCGTCGACATTTGTTGGGGAGTTGTCCTTTGTGATCACTTCCTGGCTCGGGACATCCATCACCTGCGTACGGAGGTCGAGCTTGTGGACCTCAGAGATGAACGGGACGATCCAGCGGAAGCCGGGATTCAACCTGCCAATATACTGGCCGAGCCGTATCAGGAGCCCCTGTTCATAGGGCTGGATGATGACGACACCCTTTGCGAAGATCGCGATGATGACAAGTACGAGAAATATGACGATCAGTGTTTCGATGAATGATACCATGTTATGCTACCTCTTCGACGATGATATGGACTCCCTGCGAGTCAATGACTTTCACGTTCTTTCCGGGCGGGATGACCTGCCCGGTTGACTTTGCGCTCCACTGCGTTGTCCCAATCATGACTTTTCCGGAAAGTGAGTCCGGATTAACGTCCCTGATGACACGGCCCTCCCTGCCAACGAGCGAGTCGCGGCTGATGGTGGTCGGGCTCTCATCTGTGGTGATGCGGCTGTACATCCATACCGTGAACGCTGCGGCTGCAATGGCAACGACAACGCCGATCAGGATGCCCCACCCGTTGTGGAAAATATCCATGCCGAGCAGCAGGAGGATCCCAAAGATGATCATGACCGTTGCCGGCACGGTGGCAAAGAACCCGGGGCTGTGGACCTCCACGAGGAGGAGGACTGCCCCAAGGACTATCAGGAGCCAGCCAAGGGCGATTCCTTCCAGAAGTACCATGGTTATTGTTCCGTTGCCGGCTGATTTAAAGTATAGGACATCATCTCCGGCCATTTATTAAAATTTGTGGTTGAAAAGAGGTTTTCTGCCCCTCTGTCGTGTGAAAGCGCAGCTGTCCGGTAAAGGAAATTGGCGTTTTTCACATCCGCAACTTTGCTACTTTTACCCCGACCGGCACCCCGAGTTCGGCTGCTACCGGGCCGCATTTTGCAGCGAGGAGGTAGGCAACGGGCGGAAGGTCGTCCATCTCCGAGATGGACTCAAAGTTCGCCATCCCCTTGGCGATGATGATCGTGCAGGTGTCGACAGCCTCCTTCAGGTCGTCAGGGATGAGGTCTCTGTTGAACCCGATCTCTGCCCGGTTGCCGCCACCCGATGACGTGAGATGGTCGACCATCCTGTCAAGCCCGAGGGCGCGGGCATCTTCCAGGGTGGCATCGTTTAAAATTGGCGTCTCCTTGACCGCGAGGGTGATGTGTGCTCCCTGTGACTTGAGATACCGGATAAGCAACTTGTCGAAGACGATCTCGCCGCAATTGTCGGAAAGATACACAACCCGCTGGCAGAGAGGGAGGATCTTTTCCGTGTCGTCAATGTAGAGCTGTTTTTGGATCTCGGTAGTGAAGAACGAATAAAAATCGTCAGTAACCTCATGCCCCTTTACTGCATAATCGAAGATGTTTGCGATGACCGCCGCGTGGACGTGGTCGCGGAAGGTATGCAGGTTCCCCCGCACCTGCCGGCAGACGTCCATTGCCTGGCGGTTGCCGGAACGCTTGAGATCATCGAATGGGTCGAGGTTCCCGAGCAGTTCGTACGCCCTGCGATGGATACGGGTTGCGATCTGCGGGTGGGAGTGGGGCTGGTTACGAAGTTCTTCCATGACCTGCCGGCAGGCACGTATGGTCTCTTTGGTCAGGGGGACATCCGCTCCGCAGAGGGAACACTCCAGGCTGACACGGGAGAGGAGGCAGTCAGTGCAGGTATCGGTAATCTTCATGCAGGGAACACCAGAAAAACAACACGAAAATGGGGCCACTGAGATTTGAACTCAGGTCAGAAGACCCCCAGTCTCCTAGGATGGCCAGGCTACCCTATGGCCCCGCTCTCATACTGTTGGATGATATCACTTATCTATGTTATCGTTCGCAGGTGCGGGGGGTCAGATCCTGCTCTTCTTGAACTCCTCGACCCGGCAGATAAGGTTCTCCAGCTCCGTGTCGGTGAGTTTCATCCTGCCGGCAATGCTGTTGACTTCGTGGAGGAGCTGGCGGATCCGGACGTACATGAGGTAGATGATTAACTGCTGGATCACGATGACCGCGCCAAACAAGACCAGCATGTATCCTTCGTATGTCACAGCCTGCCCCCGTTACCGGAATACCGCCCGTGCAAGACGGTCCACAAAGCTCTCCTCGCGCCGATCATCGGCAAGCGATTCGTCGTAGTCCACGCCCGACATCTGGGCAGCGATCCGCTTGAACGCCTTCGTTGCAGGTGCCGTCGGGTACTTCAGGACGCAGGGCGACTTGTATGCTGCGGCTCTCCGCACGCTTGCGTCCTCAGGTACCACGTCGATGACCCTGACACCCAATACATCCTCGACGCTGTGGGAGCGGATCTCGGTATGTTCCTCCCCGGCTCGGTTGAGGATTGCACCATACACCTGGCCTCCCATGACCTCGCAGAGAATCTTGGTTTTCAGGGCATCTGCCATGGAAGCAAGTTCCGGATTGACAACGAGAATAACCTGATCGGCAACCGAGAGCGGGACGACTCCTTCCTTGGAGATCCCGCTCGGGGCGTCGATAAGGAGGAATTCGCACCGGTCGACAAGCTTATGCATAACATCCCGCAGTTTGTCAGGATCGGCCTGCTGGAACCCCTGCAGCGAGATCCCGCTCGGGATCACCTTTACCCCGGCGGGGCCTTCGTAAACCGCATCCTCGATATCTGCCTTCCCGGCAAGGACCTCGTGGAGCGTGACGGGGACATCGTCCATCCCCAGGATAAGGGCCATGTTTGCCATACCGATATCCGCATCAAGGATATAGGTCTCCCGTTCCAGCTGGGCAAGCGATATGCCAAGGTTGACGGTAAGCGTGGTCTTCCCGACGCCCCCTTTCCCGGAAGTGATGGTGTAGGCCCGAATCATTTGAGCACTATTCGGTCCGGTTGGCAAAAAAGGTATTTATCCGTATGGATTTGCTGTTTTTTTCTGGGGCTTTCGGCAATGCAATCCGAAAGAAACAAAAACACGGAGAAGAATTCCGCGATTCCCAGCATACTCCTTTTTGCCTGTTATTTTTCGCAAATCTGCGTAATCGCAGAACCAGAAAAAAGAATATGTATTTATGGTTCTATCGGATATTATCAATAATATAGGGTTATGCAGCAGCAGGAGCAGCAGCATGTTGAAAGAGAAAATCTCTGCCTTTATTGAAACGATCCGGTCCATAAACGGGGTGGCCGCCTGTGCCCTTGTCTCACGAGACGGGATCATTGCCGGAAAGCATTTTGATCGCGACCTGAACGAACCCTGGTTTGGCGCTCTCTCCGCAACGATCCTGGCATCTGCTGAGTCTGTCGGTAGCATCATCAAGATGAAATCCCTGGAATCCATCACCATCCGCGCAACGGATACCACGATCATCGTGATGGGTGCCGGGGAGAATTTCCTTATTGCGGTCATCCTTGCTGATTCAGCAGACCCTGGTGCGGTCCATACTGCGCTGCTGCCTGTGGCAAAAAAGATTGGGGAGGTAATGTGATGTTTACGATCCTTGTTGTTGATGACAGCCCGTTTATTGTCGATGTCTTTGTTACCATGCTGGAACGGGGCGGATACCGTACCGTTGCCGCGTATGGCGGGGAGGAGTGCATCGAGATCTTAAAAACAGTTACTCCCGATCTCATCCTGCTGGATATCATGATGGAACCCGTTGATGGATGGCAGACCCTCGAGCGGATCAAGGAGAACCCGGCAACAAAGGATATCCCGGTACTGATGCTCACCGCAAAGCAGCTCACCCCGACCGAGGCGCAGGAATACGGCATCTACATCGAGGACTACGTCCTAAAACCCATCACCCACCGCGAGCTGTACGATGCAATCGAGCATGTCCTCACCCGCAGGCAGTCCATCAAGTCCGACATGGACATGGCGCGGCAGTCGGGATTCGACACCGAGATCATCTCCGAGTATGCCCGGCTCTCAAAAAGCATCGATGTCAACAAACGTCTCATGAAGATCCTTGAGACCACCTACAACTTCAATGACTCCAAGGCCCGGGTCAGCGACGAGATCTCCCGTGCCATCAAGAGCATGGAAATGAACATCAAGTTCCAGGAGTCCCGCCTCCAGCAGATCAAGGGAGAACTGTCCGGTTCCCCTCAGCCGAAATGACCATTGCCGGAAATCCGGTACCTTTGAAATACTATGGGGTCATATACTACCCGGCACACGGGATGCAGGCGGAGAATCACCACTCTTTGTACTGTCCTGCTGTATACCCGCGATGGCTTCAGGGGGGGATTAGGCAATGGACGACACGATCCTGATTGTTGATGACAGTCCCTATATCGTGGACGGGCTTGTTGCCCTCCTCAAGCGGAAAGGATTCAACCCGATAGCAACTCACGGCGGCGATGAAGCCCTGGCGCTCCTTGCCACCACGAAACCGGATCTCATTCTCCTTGACATCATGATGGAGCCGATGGACGGCTGGGAGACGCTCGACCGTCTCAAGGCATCTCCCGAAACAAAGGACATCCCCGTACTGATGTTCTCGGCAAAGAAGATCACTCCTGAAGAAACACAGCAGCACGCCATCAATATCGAGGACTTTGTCTCAAAACCGGTAAACCCGGCACAGCTCCTGGATGCTATCCAGCGTATATTCACCCGGAGGAGTGACGTGAAAGCGGAGAAACAGGGTGCAGAAGCGGCCGGCGTTGAGAGCGGGATCATAGACGAATATGCCGCACTCCGGAAAAGCATTGAGGTGGACAAAAACCTGCTCTGCGTGCTCAAAAAAGCGTGCGACATGAGCAACGTGGGGCGCGATGCGCCGGCCGAAGATCTTGCCGCCATCAGGAAGCTTGAAGAAAAGATTCAGGCTGATGAGGTCCGGCTGAAGGAACTGAGCGGGAAGATCCCCACCTCTCCAGCGCCCTGATGCACGCGGGAGCGCCTGCTCCTTCGTATGAGTATAAGCAAAAGCCTAATAGCTACAGGGAGAATATTTAAATAGTTTTTTGGCATTGTTATAATGCTGTACATCTTGGACTGTACAGTATTCGTGGGTTCGTAGCTCAGTTCGGTAGAGCGCCTGGCTTTTAACCAGGTGGTCGGGGGTTCAAATCCCTCCGGGCCCGTTGCCACGAGCAATCGTGGGATTTTTGCGGTGATGCATCTGAGAGGAAATTTGTTCATCTTTGAGGGGGTTTTTCATTGAGCACCAAACTGAATGTGATAGAGCACGTGATGGTGCCGGATCATCAAATCATGAGCGAGGATGAGGTCTCAGAACTCCTCTCCCGCTACAACATTACAACAGAACAATTACCAAAAATCTATCATGACGATCCTGCCGTCAAAATGATCGGCGCCGAAGCTGATGATGTGATACGGATCATCCGGACGAGCCACACGGCCGGCAGGGCCGAGGCATACCGGCTCGTGATCAGGAAACCGAAAAAGTGATCGTTGGGGTTGGTCAGTCTGATTGACAGAAGTATTTTATCGAGGGCATATTTTTCACGGGAGCATGTTGCGCGCCACCAGCTTGACTCCTTCAACTATTTCCTAAAATATAATCTCCAGAAAGTGGTAAACGAGCAGCGGATCATCGAGACCGACATCGAGAACCGGGGCAGGAACAATGACCCGGTCTGGGTCGAACTTGGGAGCATCGAGGTGAAGAAGCCGCTCGTCCGCGAGGCAGACGGCTCGCAGGGAGAACTCTACCCGAGCGAGGCCCGTCTCCGCAACCTGACCTATGCTGCGCCGATCCAGCTCGGCCTGACGCTCGTGCGTGGCGATGACCGGCAGGATCCGATCATCACGACCATCGGGCAGCTCCCGATCATGGTCGGATCGCTTGCCTGCAATCTTTATGGCATGGACGATGACCAGCGTGTTTCCCATGGCGAGGACGCATTCGACGCCGGCGGCTATTTCATCGTGAACGGCACGGAACGCGTGCTCATGACCTTAGAGGACCTTGCGTCCAACAAGATCATGACCGAGTTCACCGAGCGCTACAATGAGCGTATCTACGTAGCCAAGGTGTTCAGCCAGTTCCGCGGCTACCGCGCGCTGGTTGTTGTCGAGCGGAACAAGAAGAACCTCCTTGAGGTCTCCTTCCCGTCTGTTGCCGGCCACTTAAAGTTCGTTGACCTGATGCGGGCGCTTGGGATGACCAACGACCAGGAAGTCGTGAACGCTGTCTCAAGCGACGAGGACATCCTGACCTTCATGATGCAGAACCTCGAAGAGAGCGAGTGCGACTCGGTCGATGGGGGCATCATGTATGTCGGTAAGAAACTCGCGCCGAACCAGACCAAGGACTACCAGAGGAAGCGCGCCGAGTTCGTCCTGGACAACTACCTCCTGCCGCACCTCAACTACGCGATGCCGGCACACTTAAAGGAGGGTGACGAGGGCTACCTGGAGGCAGTCCTCTCGGTCCGGCTTGCAAAGGCCCACTTCCTTGGCCGCATGGCAGAGGCCTGCTTCGACCTTGTCTTAAACAAGCGCCGGATCGATGACAAGGATCACTACTCGAACAAGCGCCTGAAACTTGCCGGCGACCTGATGGAGGATCTCTTCCGTATCTCCTTGAACCGCCTGACACGGGACATCAAGTACCAGCTCGAGCGCGCCAGCATGCGCCACCGCGATCTCTCGATTGCAACTGCAGTACGCGCCGACGTGCTGACCGAGCGCCTCCTCCACCCGCTTGCCACCGGCAACTGGGTGGGCGGGAGGACCGGTGTCTCCCAGCTCCTCGACCGCGTGGACCACATGGCCGTGCTCTCGCACCTCCGCCGTGTCATCTCCCCGCTCTCCCGGTCACAGCCCCACTTCGAGGCCCGTGACCTTCACCCGACCCAGTGGGGCCGGATCTGCCCGAGCGAGACCCCCGAAGGTCCGAATTGCGGTCTTGTCAAGAACTTCGCCCAGATGGTGGAGATCAGCAAAGGTGTCGATGACGAGGAAGAGATCATGCGCATCCTGCATAATCTTGGTGTCGAGCACATCCGGGGTGAGGTCCAGTGAAGAAGTCACGCGTATTCGCTGACGGCGCCCTCATCGGCCTTGTCGACGACCCGAAGGCGCTTGTCGCAAATATCCGGAACATGCGCCGGCAGGGAGCACTCTCGCCGGAAGTGAATGTCTCCCACAAGGAATACAATGGGGATGTCGTGATCCTGACCGACCGCGGCCGCGCCCGCCGCCCGCTGATCGTCTTAAAGAACGGCGAACCGCTCATCACCGACGACGACCTTGCGCGCCTTGCAAAAAAGGAGATCGACATTGGTTTCTTCGTCCAGCACGGGATGATTGAGTTCATCGACGCGGAGGAGGAGGAAGATCTCTATATCGCAATGAACCCCGAGAACGCAACGCCCGAGCACACGCACCTGGAGATCGACCCCTCCCTGATCCTCGGTATTGGTGCAGCTCACGTCCCGTTCCCGGAACACAACGCCAGTCCCCGTGTCACGATGGGTGCAGGAATGGTCAAGCAGGCGCTCGGCTTCGGTGCCGCCAACATGAAGCTGCGCCCGGACACCCGCGGCCACCTGCTCCACTACTGCCAGAAACCGCTCACGCACACGCAGACCTCCGAACTGATCGGCTCGGATGACCGCCCGGCCGGGCAGAACTTCGTTGTTGCCATCCTCAGTTACGAAGGGTACAATATTGAAGATGCGCTCATCTTCAACAAGGCCTCGATCGAACGCGGCCTTGGCCGGTCCCATTTCTTCCGGACCTACGAAGGCGAAGAGCGCCGGTACCCCGGCGGCCAGATTGACCGCATCGAGGTGCCCGAGGAGGACGTTGCCGGTGCCCACGGTGCCGAGTCCTACAAGAACCTTGACGAAGATGGTGTCATCAACCCCGAGACCGTTGTCATGGAGAAGGATGTCCTCATCGGCAAGACCTCCCCGCCCCGGTTCCTTGAAGAACCCTCAGGCGAGCTGATCGCAGTCGAGAAACGCCGCGACACCTCCGTCACGATGCGCTCCAACGAGCACGGTATCGTTGACACTGTCATTATCACCGAGGGCGAGAACAGCTCCCGGCTCGTGAAAGTGCGCACCCGCGACCTCCGTGTGCCGGAAGTCGGTGACAAGTTCGCGTCCCGCCACGGGCAGAAGGGGGTTGTCGGCCTGATCACCCCCCAGGAGAACATGCCCTTCACCGAGAGCGGACTCTCTCCCGATCTCGTGATCAACCCTCACGCAATCCCGAGCCGGATGACCATCGGGCACATGCTCGAGATGATCGGCGGCAAAGTAGGATCGCTCGAAGGCCGGCGCATCAATGCAACCGCGTTCGGCGGCGAGCGCGAGGCTGACCTCCGCGCATCGTTAAAGAACCTGGGTTTCTCCCACAATGGCCGCGAGGTCATGTATGATGGCATCACCGGCAAGGTTTTCAAGGCCGATATCTACATCGGTGTCATCTACTACCAGAAACTCTACCACATGGTATCTTCGAAGATGCACGCACGGTCCCGCGGCCCGGTGCAGGTCTTAACCCGCCAGCCTACTGAAGGCCGTGCCCGTGAGGGAGGTCTCCGGTTCGGTGAGATGGAGCGCGATGTCATGATCGGCCACGGCGCCGCCATGGCCTTAAAGGAGCGTCTCCTTGACGAGTCGGACAAGGTGCAGGAGTACGTCTGCGCACACTGCGGCATGGTTGCGATGCTCGACCGCAAGCGCAACATGACCCGCTGCCTTGCCTGCGGGAACGAGACCGATATCTACTCGGTCGAGATGAGTTACGCGTTCAAGCTCCTGCTTGACGAGATGAAGAGCATGGGTATAGCACCCAGGCTGAAGTTACAGGACGTGGTGTAACATGCCATCCCCAAAACGAATCGGCCAGATCGAGTTCGGCCTCCTCTCCCCCAAAGAGATCCGGGAGATGAGCGTCCGCAAGATCATCTGGGCCGACACCTACGATGACGACGGGTTCCCCTACCCCCAGGGGCTCATGGACTTAAACCTCGGTGTCATCGACCCGGGCCTCCGGTGCAAGACCTGCGACCAGAAGGCGAGCGATTGCCCCGGCCACTTCGGCCACATCGAGCTTGCAAAGCCCGTCATCCATGTCGGGTACACACGGCTCATAAGAAAACTCCTCCGTGTCACCTGCCGTGCCTGCGGCCGTGTGCTTCTCTCCCCCGAGGAAGTCGAGAAAGTCGTTGGAACAGAAGACGACCTGACCGGTGACCTCCTCTCAGAAAAGGACGTCAAGAAGGAGCGCATCTGCCCCCACTGCGGCGAACAGCAGCTCAAGATCAACTTCGAGAAGCCGACCACTTTCTCCGAGGTCATGGTCGAAGACGGGAAGAAAGTTGAGCATAAGCTCACTCCCGCCGATATCCGCGCGCGGCTCGAGAAGATCCCGAACGAGGACTTAATCCCGCTCGGCATCAACCCCGATGTTGCCCGCCCCGAGTGGACCATCCTCACCGTTCTGCCGGTTCCGCCGGTCACGATGCGACCCTCCATTATTCTCGAGAACGGCCAGCGGTCCGAGGACGACCTCACCCACAAGCTTGTGGACATCATCCGTATCAACCAGCGGTTCAAGGAGAATCAGGACGCAGGCGCTCCCCAGCTCATCATCGAGGACCTCTGGGAACTCCTGCAGTACCACGTGACTACATACCTTGACAACGAAGTAGCTGGCTGCCCCCCGGCCCGCCACCGCAGCGGCCGGCCCTTGAAGACCCTCTCGCAGCGCCTGAAGGGTAAGGACGGACGGTTCCGTGGTTCGCTCTCAGGCAAGCGTGTGAACTTCTCGAGCCGTACCGTCATCTCTCCCGACCCGAACCTCTCGGTTTCGCAGGTCGGTGTCCCCCGTGCCGTGGCAAACGAGATGACCGTTCCGGTCCGGGTCACTCCCTATAACATCGAAGAACTCCGCCAGATTGTCCGGAACGGCCCGACCCGCCCGGACGTCAATTCGCCCTGCGGCGCGAACTATGTCATCCGCCCGGACAACCGCCGTCTCCGCCTTGGTGCTGACAACCTCGACACCGTTGCGGACATGATCGAGCCCGGTTACACGGTCGAACGCCAGCTCCGCGATGACGATGTCGTGCTCTTCAACCGGCAGCCCTCGCTGCACCGGATGAGTATCATGGCCCACCGCGTCAAGGTGATGGAAGGCCGGACCTTCCGGCTCAACCCCGCGGTCTGCCCGCCGTACAATGCTGACTTCGATGGCGACGAAATGAACATGCACGTGCCCCAGACAGAAGAGGCCCGGGCCGAGGCATCTATCCTTATCTCCGTGCAGGAAAACATCCTCTCCCCGCGCTTCGGCGGCCCCATCATCGGTGGTATCCACGACCACGTCTCGGGTATCTTCATGCTCACCCACGACACCCGCTGGTTCACGAAAGAACAGGCACTCTATCTTCTCCGCTACACCAAAATCGAGCGCATGCCCGAGCCCGGGAAGGTTGAGGACGGTGTTGAGTATTGGAGCAACAAGCAGGTCTTCTCGGTCATCCTTCCGGAAAGCCTCAACATGGTCTTCCACGCAAGTTCCTGCCAGAACTGCGACACCTGCAAAAAGGAGATGTGCGAACGCGATGCGTACGTCCGCATCATCGACGGGAAGCTGGAGTCGGGGACCATCGACAAGAAGGCCATTGGTGCATTCGACGGCCAGGTGGTCAACCGTATCATCCGCCAGCAGGGCATGAAGCGGGCAACGAAGTTCATCGACGACTTCACCAAGCTCTCGATCCGCGGTATCATGCTGGATGGCTTCTCGTTCGGTATCGATGACGAAGACCTGAGCAAGACCGAGTACGGGCAGATTGATGAAGTGTTGAAGAATGCAGCACTCGACGTCGAGCGGCGTATCCGGATCTACGAGGACGGCCAGCTCGAACCGATGCCCGGCCGTACCGTTGAGGAAACCCTCGAGATGCAGATCATGCAGGTGCTGGGCAAAGCCCGTGACCAGACCGGTCAGATCGCCGGCCGCCACCTGGGTCTTGGCAACAGTGCTGTCGTGATGGCAGTCTCCGGTGCCCGTGGTTCCATGCTGAACCTGACCCAGATGGCCGGTTGTATCGGCCAGCAGTCGGTTCGTGGTGAGCGTATCGTCCGTGGGTACGATGACCGCACCCTTCCGCACTTCAAGAAGGGCGACCGCGGCTCGGACGCCCACGGCTTCATCCAGCACAGTTACAAGGGGGGCCTCAACCCGACCGAGTTCTTCTTCCACGCAATCGGTGGTCGTGAAGGTCTTGTCGATACTGCGGTCCGTACATCCCAGAGCGGGTACCTCCAGCGCCGGATGATCAATGCGCTGCAGGACCTCAAGGTGGCGTACGATGGCACCGTGCGTTCGACGGGTGGCAAGATCATCCAGTTCGAGTACGGCGAGGACGGCACTGACCCGACCAAGAGCGCATTTGGTGATCCTGTCGATGTCAAGGGCATTGTCGAGAGTATCCTCAAGGAGGAGGTATAATTATGGCACTCGATGCAAAGTACGACAAGAAGATCGAGGCAGCAGCCCTCCCCCAGAAGACCAAGGACCAGCTCCGGAAGTATCTTGACGGCAAGGAGATCACCGACGCCCAGTTCAAGCAGATCCTTGAACGGGTCTTAAACGAGTACCAGAGCACCCGGATCGAAGCCTGCGAAGCAGTCGGCATCATCGCCGCCCAGTCCATCGGTGAGCCCGGCACGCAGATGACGATGCGTACGTTCCACTACGCCGGTGTGGCCGAGATCAACGTTACGCTCGGTCTCCCGCGTCTCATCGAGATCATGGATGCGAGGAAAGAGCCCAGTACGCCAACCATGACGGTGTTCCTGGAGCCCGATTACGGGAACGACCGTGACCGGGCCCGGGAGGTCAGCTGGCAGATTGAGGCGGCCCCGCTCCACGAGTTCGGCGACATTACGACCGATATGGAGAACATGCAGGTTGTCGTCCACTTAAACACCAAGGTCTGCGACAAGCGCAAGATCGCGCCCTCCGAGATCATGGAGGTCGCCCCCAAGAAGATCCGCGACCGGCGGCATTACCGCGATTTCGAGCACGAGATCGACGAGGCATCCGCGACGATCATCTTCATGCCCAAGGACAAGGAGAGTTACCAGAACCTCTTCCAGCTTGCCGAGCACGTCAGGAACGTCATCGTGCAGGGCATTGACGACATCATCCGTGTCGTCGTCCGGAAGGAGACCGGGGAGTATATACTTTATACTGAAGGATCCAATCTTAAGGACGTATTTGATGTCGTTGGCGTGGACACGACAAGGACCCGCACCAACAATATCAGCGAGATCGCCCAGGTGCTCGGTATCGAGGCAGCAAGAAATGCGGTCATCCACGAAGCGGTATCCACCCTCAACGAACAGGGTATCGCCGTGGATGTCCGCCACCTCATGCTCGTCTCGGACATGATGTGCATGGAAGGCGAAGTCAAGCAGATCGGCCGTCACGGTATCGCCGGCGAGAAGGAGAGCGTCCTCTCCCGTGCGGCATTCGAAGTGACCGTCAACCACCTGCTCGACGCGGCCGTCGCAAATGAAGTTGATGAACTGAGCGGCGTAACCGAGAACGTCATCGTGGGCCAGCCAATCCAGCTGGGCACCGGCGATGTAAAACTGATAGCAATCAGGCAGAACGAGAATTAATTGCACAAACCTCCGAGGAATTGTACATGGATTTTAATGCTTCACTCAGAAGAGCAATCAAGACAGGAAACGTCATCCTTGGCCAGAACAACACCGAGAAATGCATCAAGGAAGGCAAAGCCCAGATGATCGTCGTTGCCGGCAACTGTCCGGCATCCTTTAAAGAGAAACTTTCCACGAACGAGAATCTCTTCATCCACACGTTCGAGGGATCGAGCGTTGCGCTCGGCAAGGCCTGCGGTAAGCCGTTCATGGTCAGCACCCTTGCAATCGTCAGCCCAGGCGAGTCAGATATCCTCTCCCTCAAGAGGGCGTAACGTCAGGTGCACCCTATGGTCGAAGTAAAACTGACCGAAGACTGCATGCGCCTGATCTCCCAGTTCGAGAGCCTGACCGGTGCGGGAAGCCGCGACTGCGTGGTCGATGACCGCAACGCCCGGCTCATCTTTGTCATCAATCCGGGTGACATGGGGCTTGCGATTGGCAAGAAGGGCGCCTCGATCAAGAAGGCTTCCGAGGTCATGGGAAAGAAGATCGAGGTCGTTGAATACAACAGCAACGCCGAGCAGTTTTTGAAGAACTGCTTTTTGCCCGCCCAGGTCACCTCCATCCTTTTCGAGGGCGAGGATGAGCAGAAGACTGCAACCGTGGAAGTCCGGGACGAGGACCGCGGCATTGCAATAGGGAAGGAAGGCAAGAACATCTTCAAGGCAAAGAAACTCGCCCTGCGCCAGCACAACATCGCCGATGTCCAGATCCTGCAAAAGCCGATGGACGGGCAGCCTGCCGGTGCAGAGGACAACCTGTAATTCTTTTTTTAGATCCGGTTCCGATAAAACGCTTTAAATTTATAATTACGTACTTAATATTCTCCATGGATTTATTCAGATCAGCGTTTGCAGCTACCACAGCGGTTTTTTTCTGGCTTCCCATATTGGCCCTCCTCATTGTTGCCCGCATGTTTTCCGTCATCGGGTATTCATTCGATCTGGTTTTTCTTATTCTCGGGATTATCTCTTCGGCCGGATGGATTGTCTCCCTTAATGCCCTCCGCGGGATCTCAGGACCCTGGTATCTCGGTCTGCCACTTGCCGGCGTGCTGGTTGCAGGGACCGTAATTGCAGGAACCGTTTTTGCCGCAGTCCCCTCTCTTGTTATGCCAGGAGATCCATATTCCCTGTTCCTCACTGGATTGGGGATTGCTCTCCTGCTCTGTCTTGCTCCCTGTACTACTCTCGTGGCAATCATGCTTTTGTCTTTGAGTCAGCAACGTGAGCTGAATATCGTCACTGCGATACTCTCCGGGCTTGTCAGTATGGTCTCCCTTGCCATTCTGCTGGATATGGCTGCGTTTACGACCGGGATCACTTCACAGCAGGTATTTAAGCATCCCTTCTTGGAGGGAGTGATGATTTTGTACGGTTTAGGGACAACAATCCTCGGGATTATGATCCTGATGGCAGCATCGCGTTCTTTTATTGGTGAAGTTATATCCTGAGATGTCAGCGATCTGATGTCACCAGCTCATGGATCGATGACTTTCAGGTTGCGTGTTTATATACACAGTGTTAGTCCCGCTTCCGGACATTCCTAAAAATTTATTTGGAAAAACAGGGACGGGCCTGGGGGGATTCGAACCCCCGGCATCCGGGTTAGAAGCCCGGCGCTATGTCCAGGCTAAGCCACAGGCCCTTGTGCCATGTAATTTCGCGCTCGTGGATAATTAATCTGTGTCATGCAGTTCCCCTAAACATTTAAGCGGGGAATGTAGCGAGGAGCCCGCCACCGAATAAATTTAAAAAAATATATCTTAACTGGGTTCCTATCTTCTAACCTGATACGATTAGTAGGTGTTTTTCCATGAAGACCATCAGCATAGTACTTAGTCTGCTCGTCCTGCTTCTTATCACGGTTCCTGTTGCTGCCGATTCGGCCAGTATCTCGGAAGTAACGCCGAAAGTCGCCTACACGGACTCGTCGGTCACGTTCACGATCACTGGTGACTTCAATATCACTTCACAGAGCAGCCTTGTTATTAAGCTCATGAAATCGGGTTCGGATATCAACGAAACTGCGACAATAAACTCCGTTTCCGCGTCACAGATTGTCTGTATCTTCTCCAGGTCCAAGATATCCGACAGTCTGGGAAGCAATACCGAAGCCTCGCGAAAACTCGTGATCACCTCCCCCGACATCCCCGATACCGTCTATGGGACAGATATCACGCTCCGTCCCGCAATCACGCTCTCTTCCGTGAACCCGACTAAGGCCCGGACGAACACGGATGATGTCGAGATAGCGATTACTGGTTCCGGCCTCTCGGAGATCACGGATGTGTACCTCCACAACTCCGATGAGGGTAACATCACCAAAAAGGATATTGACGTCAAGTCAGCGACAAAAGTCAATGCAACGTTCGATCTCGATGATAAGGAACTGGGCAAGTACGAGGTCTGCGTAAAAGACGATTTCGGAAAGATTGTCTGTGATGATGATGTCGAATTCGAGGTTACCAGCGATGCGGTTGGCGCAATCGAGGTTTCTTCATCGCCATCGGAGGCAACGGTCTACCTTGACGGTGTGAGCAAGGGAAAAACGCCCGTAACCCTCAATGATCTTGATGTCGGGACCTACAAACTCATGGTCAAAAAAGACGGTTACGCTGACTGGATGCGATCGGTAAAGGTGACATCCGGCAAGACCGAGTCCTTCTCGGCAAACCTCGAAGTCAAAACCACCGCCACCACGGCAACACCCATCTCAGCGCCTACCACGATACCGACTTCCATCAAAGTGACACGAAAGCAGACGAGCGCGACACCGACACCCTGGCCGAGCGACACCCCCACCCCCGCATCCCCGCTGGATGCGCTTGTCATTGTCGGTGGTATCGGCCTTGCGCTGATCGCGCTGCGCAGGAAGTAACGCGCCCCCATCTTACCTCTCTTTTTTCTTTTGAGATCTTCGTATAACTGCAAGACACCACTACCTGCTGGTGCTGATGAATCTCTCCGGTGAGTTACCCTTGTCGTGGTGTATGGAGGGCCGGGTTGCCTGTGTGAGAGAGAAGTTCTGAAAAAAGAGTTATCGTGGGGCCGGAGATCCTGTCACCCCGCGTGGTAACAGCAGGACTTGAGGACTTCAACCGACGTTGGCTTCATCAGCCCGTCGCGGTATACCCCCTTGATGACCGAGGTTGCACAGAACTTCACCTGCACCCTTGCAGAGACGCGCTCCCGCTCCTCGTACACGGTCCCGCCCTGTGAGAACTCCACAACCCGTTTCATAGAGAGGCTCGTCGAGAGGACAAAGACGCAGATCCCCGCGTCGCCCGGGGAGAGGTCCTCGATATCGGTCGAGGTCATGAAGATGTGGGTGTCAGGGCCGGGCTCGACCTCGGCAACCGTGACGATGTTGTGTGTGCTCTGGAGCTCGATCGTCCGCGGTCTCCCCGACTTCAGTTCTTTGATGATGTCGGGAGAGATACTGGTTAATGCAGCGCACTTCATGGCAGGTCACCCATACATCGGAAGATCTTTTTTCGGGCTCGTCTCCGCGGACTGCTGCACTTCCTCGGCAAGCTTGCCCATGCTCTGCTCGATCTCAACCGCCTGCTCGATAAGTGGCTGCGTCTCGAGGGCAAGGTTGTACATCTTATTGAGCACCTCGATTGTCGACGCCGATGCCCGCGGATCGGGTGCATTGACGGTCTCGCCTAAAAGCCCGATTGCCGGGATTTTCCGCGCTTTGCACTCGGTGAGGATGCTGGATGCGATCCCCGAGATGCTCCCGATAGGCAGGACAAGGGTGATGTCCTGGATCCGCTCAAGTGCCTGGGGTGTGGTTGCAACCGAGAAGACCCGTTTTTCCGGCTCGTTTGTTACGATACCGGCGATGGTCAGGACCTCTTTTGGCTTGAACGTCTCCAGCCAGTCCATGATGCCGTTTGCGATCTCGTAACAGATCGGGGGAGCGATGGGGATGTCGGCAACGATTGCGGCAAGGTTCATGTCGGCGGAATTCTTGGCATAGATGCGGACCGGGTCATTGATGAGCCCCTTGTTCATCATCGCGAGCGGCGGGAAGTAGCGGGAGTTCATGGAGCCGACCTGCTCGAATTCGAGCTGGTCGACCAGGTACTGGAGCGCGATGGTCCCGACAAGGCCGCTGCCAGGGAAGCCCAGCAGGACAGCCCCGTTCTCCGGAAGCGGCTGCGAGATGATATTGAGGTCTTTTCTGGAGGCGATTGTGACAAGATCCGCGTGGACACTGTCCAGCTTTTTTGAGATCCGGTCTCCAAGCTCGGGTGCATCTGCCGTCATTACTTTAACATAGACCAAGTACTAAAAAAGTATTATGCAAGAGTATCCCATCAAGCGCGGGCTCACCAAGGACCTGGAAACGAGGGCCATCGCGGAACTGAAAAACTGTTTTGGCGTTGCGCCCGAAAAGACCGGCAAGGGCTACCGGATTACATTTGGCGCCCTGAAGCGGCTGGACGTGATCATGGGAGAAGGTGGCAAGACGGTGACCATTGATACCGAATCCGACCTGGGCGCAACCGATGTCGTGATCATCGACACCAACAAGCGGTTCCGGAAGTTCCTTGACGCCGTTACCGGGTTCTCCACCAAGGAACGGGTCAAGCGGGCCAAGAGCGTTGCCGAGGAATAGGTACCCTCAAACAGAATGGGGTGAACCTTCGCATATCCTTGTGCACAGGATGACCTCCAATACCCGACATTCTTTTCTTCCTTCCTTCGACCGTACAAAAATGTCAGCACTTATCAGCTTTGAGTCCCACCATTCTACTACAGGGAACCACCCATGATGCGCGAAGAACGGGCGCCTGAGGTCGCGTCCACCTGTCCTGCCTGCAACTCCCCGGTCATTGCCGGCAACCGTTTCTGCGAAAAATGCGGTGAGCAGATCCCCCCTCCATCAGCCCCGGTCCAGGCACCGGTCTGCCGTTCCTGCGGTACGCCCCTCCTGCCCAATGCACGCTTCTGCGACAACTGCGGCGACCCGGTGAAGAAACCAGAACCGCCCGCCCCGTCTCCTCCTGCCAGTGCCCGGCCCGTTTCCAAAGAACCCGTCCTCCCCCGGGGACTCATCGTAACAGAAGAACCGGTTACTGTGGCAGCCCCGCATGCCGGTGTTGTGGAACCGGTCACAGACGAGGGACTCGAACCGGAACCCGTTCAGGAAGTTGAGTCATGGGACGAACCGGAAGAAGAATCTACTGAAGAACCGGTCCAGGAACGGGAACCAGGATCTGAAGAAAGGTTTGAAGAAGAACCGGCAGAAGAACCCGCGGTAGAACCGGCACAAGGGCCGGAAGACAAATTTGGAGAAGAACCGGGAGATGTGCTGGAGGGAGAACCAGCAGAAGAATTCGCGGAAGAACCGGAAGAAGCACCGGAATCTGTGACAGAGGAATCCGCGCCTGCGATGATCGCAACAGAATCGTGTACTGGCCCGGTGGACGAACTCCTCCTCGGGCTCGAGCCGGAAGAACCAACCAGCCCTGTTCCACAGAAACGTCCTGCCGCCGCCACGACAACACCGAAAAAAGAAGCCGCAACAAAAACCCCGGCACCACGAAAACCTGCCCCTTCAAAAAAGACTTTTTTTATCATCGGGCTCATTGCCGCGTTCATCGTGATTGCCATCGCGCTTGTGGCCCTGCTCCCCCTGCTGACGGGTCCCGGCCCGTCCGGAACAGAGGAAACCGGGATGCAGGCAACGCCCGTTGCCACTGTTACGACGGTCGTAACAACCGCCCCAACCCCCTCTCCAGAACCTGTTGAAACAGAAACCGCTGCTCCCGCGCCGGCAGTCCCCGCTCCAACTGCTGCCACTGAAACACCGGAGCAGGTCGACGTCCTGCCTCCCCAGTACACGCTTCACTTTGAGGTGTTCAAAGATGTCGTGACCGGGGACGTGACGGTCAGCGTCGCCGGCCCGTCGCGGAACGTAGTAAAAGATATTGAAGTGACAGTATTCCACCCGGACGGGACAACCGATTCCGACCACCTCCTCCCGTCGCAGGGGATGACCGAGGTCACCGTGACCGGCACGCGGAGTGCCGAACGGGTCGTGACAACAGTACTCTTCTACTCGGGCGAACAGTACAAGCTGATCGACCGGATCGTCTCCTTCTCACGGCGGACCTGAGGTTGTGGGCACTCACCCCGGCACCCCCTGTTCAGCTGCGGCCCCGCACGGCAAGCCAGAGTGCTCCCGCGCCTGCCGGAAGAAGTACCCATGCACCGGATGGGGATGACTTTGTTGTCACCGGGATCGGTTGTGCCTCTTCCGGCATCGTGACTTCCGGTATCGCGGTCGTGGGCACCGGTGTCGGCTCTGTGGTCCTGGGAACCGGATTGAGCGGGGTGGCGACAAAGATCATCTCGTCCGGGGTCTCGGACGCGCTGTCATCATGCAGGGAGAGGCCGTACAGGTAGCGCTGGTCAGCAACAACAACTTTTGTCCCGTCGCGGTTCATGACCAGCGTCCGCGGCTGGATGCGCTGATCGAACTGCTTCCTTGTCTGTTCCTTACCGTGATGGTCGAGGATGATGACGCTCCCGTCATTTACGCCCGCGGCAACAACAACCCCGTTTGCCGATGTCGCGACAGCGTTGGGCCACTGGGCGGTCTTGAAGGTCCAGTGAATCTTCCCGTACCGGTCAAGCCCCCGCACTGCATTGTCCTGACTGCCGACTACGATGAACGAACCGTCCTGGCTGCACGCAACATCGTTGATGGCTGCCGTGGACACGTCTACCTGCCAGTTGAGCTCCCCTTCGGGCGTAAGCGATGAGAGCCGTCGGCCACCGTACGTGAGGATGGTCGAGCCGTCTGTTGAAATGATAATGTGCTCGTCCAGGCTCCCCTCACGCGGGTCGGTCCACAGGGGCGTGAGCGTGGAAGAGTAATACCGCAGGCCGTTCTCGGTTGCGGCAACGATCAGGTTGCCGGCAGGTGCAATGGCTAATCGTTTTGCGATCTCTGTCTTGTTCCGGTGTAAGAGTTCCCCGTTCCGGTTCCAGGTAATCCAGTTCCCCATCTCGTCAGCCGTGACGACAAACACAGCCTTTGGGGCTACTGCCACGGCGCTGACTGCCCCGCCCATGCTCCGGGACCACATCTCCTGGCCGGACCGGTTGTAGAGGGTTGCAGTGACGCCGTTGCTTGTTACGATCCATTCACCGTCAGGACTCATGGAGGTGATGAACCCGGGCTGGCCTCCCCAGCGCATGCTCCCGTTCCAGTTCCGTACCAGGATCTGGCTGCCCCCGGCAAACGCGATGGATGCATCCGGGGTTATCGTGACTCCGGAGAAGACGCTCTCGGGAAGGTAAGGAGACTGCTTCCAGTCGATCCCGATGCTCATGGCTGCGGCATTGCCGACAAGGCTTGCGGCAAGGATGAAGAGGCTTGAGAGGACGAGTATCCGTGTGCCCGTGGACATAATGAATCTGAAAGAAACGTATCCTCCCCCGGGTTATCATTTGAGTGGAACCCCGGGGTTATACGAATGAAACGGCGGGTTGGTGAAAAAGAGAATTATTCAATAATGATCGCCGGCTTGAACGGCAGCGCCGTGAGTGCCTTGACATGCCCGGCCTCTTCTGCCATGACAACATGGACCGGCACACCGAACTCCTGTTCGAGGAATGCTTTTGCCGCATCGAAGACGGCCTTTTCGTTGATCGGGTCCTGTACGAGCGGCTCGACAACGTACGGGGGCAGGCGGTGGATGAGGGTGGTGCACTGCTTTGCGGTGTCGGTGGTCTCCTTGCCGCGTTTCCGCATGGACTCGTCCTTCATGATCTCCTTGATCACGGTGTTCTTGTCCTCTGCCTTTGCAATCATCCGGAAGATCTGGTGCTTCCATTCGGGAGCAAGGGCTATCGTGATCGCTTTGGGCTGCAGCTGGATCAGCTTCACGATAGACTCGATGTCCTCGACTGTCCGGGCCAAAAGCTCCTCGGCAAGTTCGATCTTCGGGCTTACGAGTTTTTCGTCTGTCACCGGCCACGGGGCAAACGAGATTAAGCCCTCGCCCGCGAGTTCCTTCCAGAGGTGCTCGCCCGTGAACGGGATGAATGGGGCAAGGAGCCGCACCCAGACCGAGCAGAGCTCGTGGAGCTCGCGGCTGCCATCGCAGTCTTTCGGGAGGCGCCTGCGGTACCATTTCAGGTCGGTCTCGATCCCGAAGTATGCTTCCTGCAGGGCCTGCCGGGTCTGGAAGTTCTCAAGTGCACTGGTGGTCTTTGCTATGTGCATCTGGAGCCGGCTCGCGAGCCACCGGTCGATGTCGTGCGGCTCACCGGAAGCGTCCTTGATCTCCATCACGGTGTTGTAGAACCGCTCGATCTGCTTCTTTGTCGAGAGCACGAGCTCGTTTCTCCAGTCAAAGTCCTGCCACGGCTCGGCGCTGCCCATCAAGAACATCCGGACCGTGTCGCCGCCGAATTCCTTCACAGCGTCTTCGAGCAGGAAAACATTGCCTTTCGAGCTTGACATCTTGGCGCCATTCAACAGGCCCATTCCGAAGACGACCATGCCCCTTGGCAGCTTGTCCTTCTGCCCGGCAAAGACCGTGCAGTGGTGGAAGAGCTGGAAGGTGAGGTGGTTACTGATGAGATCCTTTGCCGAGAACCGGAAGTCGTACGGGTACCAGTACAGGAATTCCTTTCGCATGGCGTCGAGTTTCTTCTTCTCTGGCAGGTCTTCGGACTCCTTCCCGAGGAAGATGTAATCAAAGACTTCGGGAGTGAGGAGCTTTGGCTCGATCTCGCGGACCTTGTGGGCGATGGTATAGTACGCCATGTACACGGTCGAGTCCGAGAGCGGCTCGATGAGCTGGTTCGTGTCCCACGGGAACCGGGTCCCGAGGCCGACACGGCGGGTGCAGGCCCAGTCCTTGAGCCACCAGATGGTACGGTCGAACTCGGCCCGGACCTCGGGAGGTACGAGCGCCATGGTGTCAACGTGGTCCTGGACCTCCTGCTTCCATACCTGGTCACCGTATTTTAAGAACCACTGGTCGTGGAGGATCTTCACGCGGACCCGGTTGCCGCACCGGCAGACGACCGGTCTCTGGTCGAATTCGTACATGACGACCGAGTCATACTTCTGCTGCATCAGTTCGGCAACTTCCTCACGGGCAACCCGCACGGGCTTGCCGCCGTATTTGTCGAAGAGTTTCCCCTTGGAAAATTCGGCGGAGTAGATCTCCTGCGTGAGCGCGTCCATCCGGCTGTCCATCTGGTTCTGGATGCCGGCCTTCTCGACAGCATACTGCGCCGGGATCTCCCCGTAGCCCTCGACTTTGATGAGCGGAATGGGTTTGATCTCCGTGTACTGCCCCTTCTGCTGGAGGTCGCGGAGGGCGATATAGTCGAACGGTGCATGGGCGGGGACGCTCATTACCATGCCGGATGCCATATCGGGATCAACGAACGGTGCGGGGAGGATCGGGACCTCGCCGCAGAGCGGGTGGCTGACCGTTTTGCCAACGAGATCGCTTCCCGTGATCTCTCCTGTTATCTCGACCGTGTGGTCCTGCAGCGCGAGCTTTTCGGCTGCCTCTTTCGAGACGATCCATGGCTTTCCGTCGAGCCTGATCTTCGCGTACGTGACGTCAGGGTTGGCCCAGAGGTTCGTGACGCCGTGGATGGTCTCGGGACGGAGGGTTGCGCAGGGGATGAACGCGTCACCGAACCGGAACATGACGAGCGTGAACTTGATCACTTCGGCCTTGTCGCCTTCCATGAGATCGTGATCGCCGACCGGGTTCTCGTCAACGGTGCAGTACCGGACCGGGTGGGCGCCCTTCATCACGTGGCCTGCATCGTACAGGTGCTTCCACTGCCACTCGATAAATTTCGAGTACGTCGGATCCACCGTGATGAACCGGCGCCGCCAGTCAATCGAGAGGCCGCAGGCGGTCATGACCCGCTGGTACTCGTCCGCGAAGTGCCTGACAATGGTCAGCGGGTCGGTGAACTGGTCGAGGATGTTCTGCGGCACGCGGTACAGGTCGCGGTACAGCCGGATGGTCTTCTCGTCCTTGTTTGCAATCCGTTTGGAGATGCCCACCACGGGCGCTCCCGTGACGTGGAACGCCATCGGGAAGAGCACCTGTTTCTGCCGCATGCGCCAGAAGCGTGCGATAACGTCCGGCACGATGTACGTCCGGCCGTGCCCCACGTGCATGGCGCCGCTCGGGTACGGAAAGGCTACGTTCAGGTAATATTTTTCCAGTGCTGACGGGTTGGACTCAAAGGCATGGGTCCACTGTTCGTGTGCCTCTTCTTCAAAGGCGGAAAGATTGAACTGGCTCACTCTATGCACCTGCTCCCGGTGGTTATACCGGCCTCAGCTTGATGACCTCGTTGTTTGTATGGCGCCGGAGCATTTCCTGCGCAATGCTTGAATTCCTGGCAAGGTTGATCTCGCCCTGCTCGTTGACGGTGGCAGTGAAAAGATACTCTTTCCCGGCAAAGACGTCCACGATTTTGCCGCTTTCGGACGGGGCAATGATCGTGAGCTGCTTCTTGTCGGTCTGGATCTTTATCCCGCCGCCGAGGTTGTACTCCTCATCGCTCTTCTGCGCCTGCACCTGCTGGCGTTCGAAGTCGGACCGGGGCTTGATGTCGATCCCGATGCCGAGCTTGTTCACGATGGCCGAGACGTTCTTGCCGCCCTTGCCGATGGCAGCAGGCACGTCCTTGTCATCGATATACACGACAGCTTTTGTGTCGCTCATCATCTGGACGTCCACAAAACCGTCGGTGTAGCGCCCGATCTCACGCTGGATCTCCTTCTCGGAGAGTTTCCAGCCGGGCCTGTCGTCGGTCTCTTTCCGGGCGGGTTCGGGAGCGGGGGCTGGTTTTGCAGCGGGAGCCGGGATAGCCGGCTGGGCTGCAAACTGAACCGGTGCCGGTGCGGGCTTTGCAGCAGGGGCGTTCCGCCCCGCCATCACCGGCATCACGATGGTCTCGCCATCGTACCGGAAGATGTCGAGCACGAGTTCGCCCGTTTCGTGGTCGGTGACCGTGGTCACGGGCCGGATGTGCACCTCGTCTCCCATGCCTTCGGGGACCTTGATGGTGAACCCGACATCGTAGACCCGCGTAATGACACCCTGTTTCACGAAGACGATCGTGTTGACGATCTGCGAGAGGACCGAGAAGTCCACGCGGTTACTGAAGCGCTGGACCGCGTCCTGCACGCCGTTTGCGTGGATGACCCCGATCATGCCGAGGCCCGCAAGGCGCATGTCCGCGTAGGTGGCAAAGTCCTCGGTGTTCCGGAGCTCGTCGAAGATGACGAAGTCGGGGCGGACCAGCATCAGGATGTCGGCCGTTGCCTGCATGGAGCCGTCGAGCATCGTGTATTGCGTGATCTGGTCGGGCACCTGGAGCTCGCGGGGAGCCTCCATGGTCTTGACAACAAAGCCGCTGTCAGAGAGATAGGTCGCAAGGCTCTGGGCGAGCGTGGTCTTGCCGCCACCCGGAGCCCCGATAATGAGCATGCCCCGCTTCTCGTTCGTGATCCGTTTCGTGATGATGTCGGACTTGGTGTAGTCCTTTAACGCCACGTCAACGATCGGGCGGACGGCGGTTATCTCCATACCGTCCGAGAATGGCCTTCGCGCAATCGCGATCCGCATGGAGCCGATCTGCACAACCGTGATGCCCCGCTTCTCGATCTCGATAAAGCCGTCGGGATCGCGCTTGGCCCGCTCGAGAATCTCCTGCGCAAGCATGCGGAGCTCGTACTCGCTAGTCGGGGCGTCGCGGATCTTCACGAGTTTCATATCATTGATGGAGCCCTTCTTGGCCATCGGGCTGATCCGTTCTTTCAAGAACACCGCGATGGTGTGCTCGTCAAAGAACTGGTCGATGCCGAGCGGGACAAAATCGGTTACCTGCGGTTTTAAGTAAATGACATCGAGCCCCTTTGCCCGGGCAACCTCGGCCTGGACATTGTCGCTTGTTATGAACCGCGCCTTGTTCTCAATCGCGATGCTCCGGATCATCGCGTCGATCTCGCCGCCGCTTGCAAGTTTCACCTGCTCAAGCGAAGGCCGCACACCGGAGAATTTCAGTTCAATTGTTTTCTCTTCTGCCAGCTTGCACAGCGACTGGAGCTCGCCGAGCCCCGAGAACCCGATCTCGCGCCCGTTGTTTGCCTGGGCCTCGAGTTCCGCCACCACGGCTTCCGGCACGATTATTGTTGCACCCTTGTATTCACCGGCCTGTATCATCGAAGTGATGCGCCCGTCGATAAGGACGCTCGTATCTGGTACTAAAATCATATGATATCCTCTTGTATGGTCTTCTATGGTATGCTATCATATTCGCATCAGGAATGCGCAGCACGCATCCCGGCTCTTTCCTGCATCCCACACCTATCGGAGCGGACGCACAGCTATTCAACGATGGGATATCGTTGATGGTGTACTGTATGTTACCAACAAGATTATAAATGATAGTGGAATGCGACGGGAGTGGTGCAGTGCCGAAGGTGTGAGGGGGCTGCTGCAGAATGTGTTTGCTAGGAATTCGTGGTGTGAGATAGGGTCATTATCGTACAACATTTACATTGAATGTGCCTTCTTGTTCGAATAGATAACGATACTGCTTTATGATTTCGACAAGTAATTTAGTATTATTAACGGTTGATTATGACTCTCTCAAAAATCGAGATTAAAGGGTACAAATCAATACAAGCTCTTGACTTAGATCTCAATTCACTCAACGTACTCATTGGTGCCAATGGATCAGGTAAAACGAATTTTATCTCTATTTTTAAATTTCTTAATCAGCTTACAGAAGAAAATCTGAATCTTCACGTAAAAAAATCTGGAGGTGCAGATTCATTTCTGTATTATGGCCAAAAACATACTCCCCTTTTGGAAATTACTTTGAATTTTGGGGCGAATTTGTATCAATGTAGATTAGCTCCCACGAGAAACGATTCATTTATTTTCGAAACGGAGGAAGTTGCATTTCATAATAAGAGCATATACGACAATCCACTTTGGCGCTCATTGGGTACCGGGCATCAAGAGACGTTATTAAAAAGGCCCTCTTTGGATGTAAGCCCGAAGAGAATCTCCAATTATGTTCTTTCGTATCTGAAAAGTTGGAGAGTATATCATTTCCATGATACAAGTGATACGGCTCCCGTAAAACGGCAGGGAGACATTAATGATAATATTTATTTAAGATCTGATGCTGCAAATCTTGCAGCGTATCTTTATCGATTAAAGAAAACACACCCCGATCATTACCAGAAAATCCGTGATACAATTCAGCTGGTTGCTCCATTCTTTGATGACTTTATTCTTCGACCAATGCCGGAAAATGAGAAGAAGATTCAACTTGAATGGCGGGAAAAGGGATCAGATTATCCTTTCCTCGCATATCATTTGTCAGATGGGACATTACGGTTCATTTGTCTCACAACATTACTCCTCCAGCCGATACCTCCATCAACGATTATTGTTGATGAACCAGAACTTGGGTTGCATCCCTATGCGATAAACACCTTGGCATCTCTGATAAAGAGCGCCGCTACGAGAACACAGATTATTATATCAACCCAATCTGTTCCTTTGGTCAATCAGTTTAAACTAGGAGACCTACTTGTTGTTAATCGCCGGAATCAAGCAACCATCATTGAACGACTCCAACCCGAAGAATTTGCATCTTGGCTTGAGGATTACTCGGTAGGAGAACTGTGGGAGAAGAATATTATCGGGGGGAGACCCTCCCAATGACTTCTGAAATAAGGATAAATATTGTTACCGAAGGTCAAACTGAAGAGACCTTTGCTAATACCCTCCTTGTCGATCACCTCCAGCAATTCAAAATTTTTGATGTTCGCGCTCATAGTATTACAACAAGTTATTGCAAAGGCAGGCCCTATCGAGGAGGTTTTTGCAAGTATGATCACTTAAAAAAAGATGTGGTACGATGGCTCCGGCAGGATACAACAGCATATGTTACGACTATGGTCGATCTTTATGCATTACCTAGTGATTTCCCTAACAGAGTGAAATTCATTCACAATCCAGATCCATATTCAAAAGTTGAGATGGCTGAAGAAGAATTAGCAAAGGATATTAACAATCCCCAATTTATTCCAAACATACAACTACATGAATTTGAAGCAGCCCTTTTCAGTAATGTCGAACAAATTCATAGGTCAATGATCGCTTCGGGCAGTACAGCTTCTCATCTTCGTAGGTTACAGGCAATACGCTCGGGATTTCCCACGCCAGAATATATCAATGACAATCCCACCACTGCCCCGTCGAAACGGATTCTTCAGATCTATCCCTCTTTTCAGAAGCCAACCGATGGAATTATAATTGCAAAAAATATTGGAATTGGCACAATGCGGAAAGAGTGTGCTCATTTCGATAAATGGTTAAAAAAGTTAGAATCGCTTTCACAATAATTCTCAATCAAGGCAAATTAACGTCTGATTAAAAGCGAGTTATATCTGATAGGATTACCCACTTCCTCAAGCAGCAATTCACCCGTACGTTGAAGAGGTTAAGAGGGATCATGATCTGCAGGTGATTTCGGGTCGGCAGATTGAGAGGTTGTGTGAGGGACTGATAGCAAGGGCGTTTGAGAGGAAGCAAAAGGCATAATCAAAATATCTTCCACTTTCTCCCTGCGCACGCTCAAGATTATTTTATGTAAATTTTTAAGTTATACTGCGTTGAATTGAACATGATGTCCAATACCTTTTTAAAAACAGATCTAGAAGGGAAAATTAACAATCTCTCTCATTTTAAAACCGAAGCATTGTTCCCTGTCTTCGAAGCAATTGTAAACTCCATTCACGCAATTGAAGAACGAAATTCATCAAAACGTGGAGAAATTACAGTCCGGATTATCCGGGAGAGAAGTGTTCAAGCATCTTTTGATGAAAATCCTGGCGATAAAAAAGAAGTTAGTGTTATAAAAAATTTTGAAATCGAAGACAATGGAATAGGTTTCGATAAGAAAAATTTTGATTCATTTTGTACCGCAGATAGCACATATAAAATTAGTAAAGGCGGGAAAGGTGTTGGCCGGTTTTATTGGCTCAAAGCTTTCGACAGAGTCGAGATATTTAGTGTCTACGAAGATGAAAAGATCAAAAAAGAGCGTCGTATTAAATTCACTAAAAAAGGAGGGATCGATGAAGCATTCAATGATACTGTCGATTCAAAAACACCCCAAAAGACCGTTGTCAAATTAATAGGTTTTAAGGAAGAGTACCGGAAACAACCCAGTGCGTACAAAACAACTCAAAAAATTGCTCAACGCATCTTGGAACATTGCCTGTCTTATTATATCGGAGGGATCGCTCCTAAAATCGTTGTGAATGATAATGATGAGAATTTCTATCTTGACGATGAATTCAAGAATATTCAACCGGATATTACACAAGAAAATGCGACAATATCAGGAAAAGAATTTCAAATTTCACATATCAAATTGTATCAAACATACAACAAGATGCATAATATTGTATTTTGTGCTGATTTTCGGGACGTGGTGGCGTATCCCATCCAGCAGTATTTGGGAACTTCAGCCCAGTTTGATGGTGAAGATGAGAAGTTCATTTATGTAGCTTATGTGTCAAGTCCATATCTTGATTCACATGTGACAAGTAATCGCACGGGATTTGATCTGCCCGATGACGGGAATCTCCACAGTTTTTTTGATGATGATATCATCTCTATCACGACCATCAAGAATGGAATTCTTGAACGTTCGAAAGTTTTTTTATCAGATTATCTTGAGTCATTGTACTCCCGAAAAACAGAGCTCGTTTCCGATTTCGTCGCAACCAAGAATCCAACGTTAAGGGCGGTTGTAAAATATTGCCCTGAAGCCCTAGATGAAATCGAGCTAAACAATTCAGATGAGAAGTTGCATGAGATTCTCTGCAAATATAAAGGAAAGGCAGAGTTAACGATAAAAAAGGATACTGAGAATCTCCTGAAATCTCAGGGAAAGAGTTTGGAGGAAATAAAAGAGAAATATCCGGATCTCGTTGGTAAAATTGAGGAGTTTAGTAAGGATCAATTGGCAGGCTGCGTTTTATACCGTAAGATGATAATTGATCTTTTGGAGAAAAAACTCCAGCTGGATGGTGAAGGAAAATATCACAATGAGTCAGTTATCCACGATATCATCTTTCCAAGAAAAACCAATACTGACGAATTGACTTACGAAGATCACAATTTATGGATAGTCGATGAAAACTTGACATTTCATCAATTTGCATCTTCTGATCCTGAACTGAAAAAAATTTCATCATCTGATAGTTCAAAACGTCCTGATGTTATCATATTTTCAGAAAAGGATGATGATAATGTTGCAAGAGCGGTATCAATTATTGAATTTAAAAAACCGCAACGCCCCTCATTTGACAAGGATCCAGTAGGACAAATGTATGATATTGTCCGAGATATTAGAGGGCAGAAAGTCAAACTACCTAATGGAAGAGATTTGTTGACAAATGGATCAACGAAATTTTATTGTTATGCTATTTGTGATATCAACCAAGAAATTAGGAAATATGCAGAAAATGCAAGATACTCAACGTTGAAAGATAATCTAGGATATTATTTCTACAATGATCTCCTGAATGCTCATACAGAAATTTTAGCCTTTGACAAAATAATCATTGATGTGAAAAAGCGTCATAAAATATTCTTTGAAAAATTAGGTCTCTAAATTTTTCATCTAATTCATCCCCACATCCATCAGTATTTGCCCCTATCTTTCACCTATCGAAGCTTTTCCCAAATCCCCCCTATGTATTGGTGCCCACTTGGCCTCGTCGCAAAACTTTGTTTTATTCAAGTTGGTTTTTACCTATATTTTTACCTATATACTAGTGCAGATCCGGCCTCTTCAAAAGTGTCCGTGACCGGTCTGTGCCCAAATAAATCTCAACCTCTTTTCCCGTCGGAGCCCTGCATCATAAAATAGATTCAATCCCTCTAAAACCAATCTCCCCTATACTCGCCCCGTTTTCAGATCCGGGCTCATTTTGAAAAACCGCTTTTCTGGAAATCGCATTTTATCGCGAATTACGACACACCATTTTCAAAATATCCGATAATTGAGGATATTTTCCCCGGATGGGGCTGATATCACGCTCCAAAAATGGCCTAATTGGTGCCTTTTGGATGAGCGACTACTGCCGGAACGGCAGTAGGAGCTAGAGAAGAAGGCCGGGAAGGCCTTCTTCGAACTGCCGATCGCCATTTTTTCCTGGCAGGAGCACATGAAACGAACCGGGAGGGGGGTTTGATCCGAGCCCCTCCGTCGGAGTGGTGTCGGGGCTCCGTCGGTGTCGGCCTGTTATGTGGAGGACTAACTCGCCGAAAAGGAGGATAAAAGCACTCCTGCACCGTGCTTCTCCGTCGTGAAAAGCGGGACGCTCATAGACGCTTTTGGACGACGGATTGCCCCTTCCCCAGCCCCTTTGCCCGTGCCAGGGCGACTTTCTTTGTACAAAAGCGCCTAAAGAGACACGCGATCCGGGCGGGATTTGGATTTATTTTGGCGATAATGGATTGAAATGGCGTTTTCCTGAGATTAAGGACATGCAAAAACGCGAATGAGACATGTTCCGGGCCCCGGAAAGGGCGATCCGGGGCTGAAATGGGGCCGGAATCACCGTGCCCTCAATTGCAGGAGACTTGGGCCAGATTCAGCACACCAGCCACTCCCGCTCTGCTACAGGAGTTTGCCCGTGATGTACAAGATGGGAACAGTTCCGCGTGAACGAGGAAGCAGGCCGCGAGATAGCGGGAGTGTGCGGGAGGTTGATGCAGCAGGCGTTTGTCGGGGAGCTATTGATAGAGAATGCTTGATGGAGACTTCTCCAAATCCTTTTTTTACGTATGCAATTAATTTGAATAGCAATATTTGAAATTTTTTTGCAAGTACAAAAATATTACCTTTATATCATTCTGAACTATAATAATAATCATGTCCTGTGATTGCACGGATATGGAGGTCCACATTCTCAATATTTTATACCGTGACAAATGTTTCAAATCCAATGCGGGATATCACAGTGAAAAACTTAAGAAAATATTGCGGAAGAAATACCCTCAGGATTTTGAAGAAGCAATTTTACATTTAAAGAATCAGGGAATTGTTGCAGCAGTAAAAAAAGACGAACCAAAATTCTACATTTTAGAGAAAAGCAAGACGTACACTGTTCTGATAAAACATAAGTATCGTATCGCCCCTCTTGGTGGTGGCAGAACTTTTCATCTCGAATAATGTTGCCGTTACTGTTAACTTTTTTTAACAACACTTTTATACCTTGTATACGAACATCATGGAAGAAATTTGTGAATGCTTGAAATTGTCGATTACTCTGTGAAGACATAAGAAAGCATCCTGAAAATGTGATTATAATGAAAAAGCCGTTTGAGGGTTTATTTGGGGATACCTGCGAGACACGGCTCCTGCAGTTCCTGTTGCCTATGTATGGGATTGAATTTGACATGAAAGAGCTGAAAGATGAAGTCAAGCTCACAAGGCAGTCAATCTCAAAAGCAATGAAAAAATTCTCAGATCGTGGCATGGTAAAAATACGGAAGGATGGCCGGACTTGGCTTTATTCGATCAATGAGGAATCATCACTGATACAACGCCTTGAAGATTTCGACAACTCGCTCATTGAATCTGTAATCGGGGAAGAAGAATTCAAAGAGATCCTCAAGGCGCATGAAAAGCGGATGCGGGTAGAAGCGACAGAGCGGCAAAAGAATGGAGCAGATAAGATAATCCTTCATCGGAATGAAGAAAGAGAACCAACCTCCCTTGAATGGCCCGGATCGTATGGCTCACAATATCAGTGGGAAGATGCGAAGGCAAAGACAGAAAACGAGATTGCAAAGCCTTATGAATTGAATGTTTATCCCCGAATTCCCATCGGAAGTGGTGCATAATGACAGCAAAACGAGAGAGTTTCTTTAAGAAGGAATTGGTTAAGGAAATTCGTGAAGTTGCCCGGCTCATGAAAACAACCAAAGATCCTGAGAAAAAGATCTACTATTTCTCGGGAGCTTATGGTATTACCAGCCGCACTTTCCGGTATTCATTCTCGCGGGATGTACTTCTTGCCGATTTCGTCCTTAACACCAGTTATCATTTACTCATGCAACGCTTGAAAATGTTGAAAAGTGGGGATAAGACTGTTGCGCTCGATGACAAAATTTTCAATGAACTCCACAAAGGCTTACTGATGCTCGCAGATGCATTCGAGGAAGAAATGCCAAAGACTCAGGAAGCACTTGAACAGATCCTGACAGCCGCATACATATCAAGCGGTCCTGGAAACTATCTGCGAGAGAAAGGCACAGTCATAATTTAATTTCTTTTTATGTTCCATTCTGCCAAGAATCACTCTCTAAAAAATCGCACCATGAAACCCACCAATCCGGCCCCTCTGCGGGCTCCGTTTCCCCCCTCCGGTATCCCGTGGAGGATAAATACTTCAGATCGGGGGACGAATCCCCCCACCCAACGCCATTTCCCGTCGTGAAAAAGCGGGACGCTCATAGACGCTTTTGGACGACGGATTGCCCCTTCCCCAGCCCTTTTGCTCGTGCCAGGGCGACTTTCTTTGTACAAAAGCGCCTAAAGAGACACGCGATCCGGGCGGGATTTGGATTTATTTTGGCGATAATGGATTGAAATGGCGTTTTCCTGAGATTAAGGACATGCATAAACGCGAATGAGACATGTTCCGGGTGCCGGAAAGGGCGATCCGGGGCTGAAATGGGGCCGGATGGGATCAGCCTATATCTTCAATAGACATTATCGTGGTGAGTATACGCCACGAGTGTGATCAATTCCTTCTTTCGTTCAAATTTATATATCAGGACATAATGGCCGATATGCAAACGCCGTAAACCCTGCATGGGGTGACGAAGTGGTTTTTCAATCTCCGGGTTATCCCCGATTTCTCTTGAGTTTTTTTCACAAGCTGTGCAAACCGGGTGGCATCTTTCGTTCCCATTTTTCTTAAGATAATCTCAACATCTGGAGTCGCGACTATGGTGCAGGTCATTCCGGGATGGCCTCAATAAAAGCATCCATCGATTCGTATGTCTTCCCGTTCCCTTTTTTGATATCCGCCTGCGCTTTCTTCACACTCCTGATGAATTCCGGTTTGATCGCCGATTCCGGAGGATAGACATTCTCATCGATCTTTTCTTCGATGCGTTCGAGACGGGCAACAATGTCGGATAGCAGTTGCTCGACCTTCCGGTCCGGAAGACAGGGGGAAGATTCAAAGACTCCTTCATGAGTCTGCGGAAGTGAATTGTTCCGAATTTTTATTCAGGCTGCCTTTTTTCTTCTTCGCGGTTTTTTCTTTCTCGCGATAATTCATTGCTGTCTCCCCATTTTCTTCTGTGAACTCAATATGTTTTTGTGCATGATTTCCTGGTCCGCAATAATATTCCTCCTCCCACGAGTCCGATCACTGCGATAACGAGACTTATGGCAGCAGCCTGTGACCGTGTCGGTGCAACAGATGTGTTCACGTTCGGTTCCTGCGCTCTTGTCACAACCGGCATAACCGGGACCGTGTCCAACACAATCTCCCTTGCGTTCCCTCGGCCATCGAACAGCGTGAATGTATTGTTGTATGTCCCGGCTGCAACCACATCTCCATAATCGGATATCGACAGGCTTTCCGTCCAGTCTTTCATCGCGTACTGCCAGAGTGCGGTACCATCATGGTCAAGATAATACAGGGTCTGCCGCGTTGTCGCAACGATCCTCGAACCATCTTTGGATGCCCTGACATGGCCGGCATAATCCGGGACAGGATATTCCCAGACCAGCGATCCCGACCGGTTGAAGTTCACGACCTGGTACTGGGTCCCTGCAAGGATATACTGCCCGTCACCAGAGACCGCGACACTCCGTGCGATATACTTCGTCGTGATATTCCACAGTTCTCTTCCATGACCGCTGAATGCCGTCAGCTCTCCCGGTTCTGCGGCTGCGATCGTATTAGCGTTATCGGAAACCGCGACAAGCGGGACACGCCACGGGTTCGGGCGTATCTTCTGCCACCGGATTCCATCATCATCAATTGCAACAACAGAATTGCGCCCCTGTATTCCGCCGGAGTTGACAACGGCCACGCGACCATCCGCTGAAAGAGCGTAACTCGTCGGCGCAGGAATGGGCAGGCGGGAAAGGACCGATCCGTTGCCGGAGAAATGGAATACCGTGTTCCCGGTAAAATCGCGTGTAGGGCTGCGGGAAAAGACATAGCCCTCCTGCCCGTCACCGGATAATGCGACCTGGCTGTTGCATCCAAACCCGGAAATGTTCCAGAGAAAGCGGCCCTTGTCATCGAAGTAATACAGATCTCCGGAGAATGTGGTGGCTGCGATGAACCGGCCATCATCGGATGTGGCGATGCCGGTGACCGGATCGCTGATCCGGTAACTCCACCGGGGCGATCCATCGGGTGTAAACGATCCGATCATTCCGTTTACGCCTCCAACAGCGATGGTGTTCCCGTTACCGGATACATCCGTCTTTACGGAATCTCCACTTAACGCCATGCTGAAGATATCGCAGGATTGTGAAGAAATGGCTGATGCGAAGGGGATGAGACTGAACAGGACTATCGCAAGGATCAGGATTTTAGTCTTCATGAGACTCTCCTTTGCTGATTCAGGATTATGGGAAATCGGAAGGATTCCATTCCATCACGGCAGCTGACCGACAGGGCGATCCTTCACAGTCAATAAAGGAAATCCCCTCAATACACGTCATCGCTGCTCCCGCACCGGTCAACAAGAAAATGACCGACAACAACAATCGCCGGGATAAGTACCCCCACAAGGGGGACAATCCCGAACATAACCGTACCTCCGGTATTCATCTGGATTGTGACCGAAGAATCCAGAAAGAGAAAACCGAAAAACGCCACGGATACCAGGGCGACATGCATCAGTTTCTCCGGGCGCTGGATCAGGATGAATGCCAGGATGGCCGGGATGAGTGCCCTGATACAAAGGACAATCCCTGCCGGAAGACCCGCGACTCTCATACCGAAAAAAATGGCTTCCCAGTTGATAACGAATACGAAAAAAAAGATTGCCGAATTCACCAGGAAGAGCCCAAGGAGACAAACGCGAAACGCCGGTTCCAGATACGTTCTCACGTCTTCTCTTTTCATCGAGGGTGCTCTCCCTTGTTCCGGCACAGGATCACGCCTGCTTCCTGATCCTGCACACTATTCCGCATCCCGCAACAATCCCGCATATCGCAACAACCAGGCCCAGGCTCCCCTTCTGCGTAGTGGGCTCCGGGACTCCCGGCATGCCGGGCGCCGTTGTCGGTGTATCATAGGGTCTTGTCCCGGTCAGGGGCAGGATTGTGATCTCCCTTACAACCGTGCTGTTGGGAACAATGTTCCCGTCAGGGCCCACAACAAAAATCCGTATTGCATTCCTGGTTATCCCCTCGCGCACAACAGGTGCTGTGCCCTGCAGCGTGACCACAACACGCTCTTCGTTCAGGTCACCCGGGTAGGAGAGTTCGAATCCGCTCAGGCTCAGCATCGCGCCGGGTGGGACCGGTCGCGTGTTCTCAATACCGTCAAGGACAAGGGAGTAGGACCAGTGCGGGTTCTCAAGTCCCGTGGTGAGGACAAGGTTGTGGTCGTAAGGAAATGTCTCTTTCCCGCCCATGGGGAGATGGACGGTGGCAGTGATGGTCACGGGCGTTCCGGATTGGACCGGTCCGCTGGGATGAACGCGGATCTCCTCTTCCAGCGTGAAACTCTCCTGCCGGACAATGGCTGGAGTTCCGGGTTTTACGAGCAGTACCGAAGTTGTGCCATAGGATGAATTTGCGAGATGATTCCGGTCGTGCGGCCCGTTCACGGCGTAGATGGTGTACGTACCGGGGGCAAGGGTGGTCGTTTTCGTGTCCCATGCATAGGTCCAGCGACCATCCGTACCCACGGCCGCCGCTGCAAACGTGAAGGGATCGCCTTCGATAACTTCTGCGGCTGGCGGGTAAGCGCTCTGGATCTGCGATCCGTTGACCTTCAGGTTGGGCCCGGTGAGAAAGAGATACGTTGTCCCGGACATGGTGTTGGTACCGGCAAAGGTGATCGTATCGCCCTGGTGATAGCGGAAGTCCGGATCATTCCCTGCTGTTGGGGGATTGAGGGGGATTATCGTTACCGCCCCGGCAATGCCGGGCTGCACCCCGCCCATGGCCAGGGGCTCGCCAGCGGGTTGCAGGAATCCGGATACTGTGCCGAAACTGGAAAAAAGGAGGAGTGTCACGAGCAGCGGGGTCAGTCTCATAATAAAATATATGAGCGTTTTCTATTTATGCATTACATAATTTTCCTGCAATGAAAAAGCCACAACGGGGTGTTTTGAAATGAACACTGTCATGCGAGAACCCGGTGCCGGAAAGCAGTTGTCCTGAGAATGCATGATATCACGCTGCCCGCTCATTCCACAGGAATTGATCTTTTGCCTTTCCTGTCAAATGCATTCTTCGTGTTCTTCGGATCTTTCTCCGAAAAAGGGTGGCCGGGCCAAAGCCCAAAAAGCCAGTCTCTTAACTGAATTCCATTAAGGAGCACTGCCTACAGGTAGGGTGCCACAGCGGTGAAGTAGATCACGAGCGTTGCCAGCAGGGCAACGATTGTAAGAAAGATCATGAACTTCACCAGGTTCGCCATTGCATCGCTGGATTTCACGTCACTCATAACAAGACCTCCCTCACGCGTCCGCGTGATAGTTTCCTCTTGGACGATGGGACGATAAACCTTGCGTGCAGGAAGAGAGCTGGAAAGGAAAGAAATGCCGGCAAGGAAAGACCGGAACGTATTGGAGCACAAAAAAGCCGGCATGCCCCCTCTCCGGTTACTTGTGGATGGCAGGCGGATTATTGAGCACAGGCTCAAAGGCCTTGTTCATGTCCTTGACGTAACTGGTGTTTGAGAGCCCGAGCAGGTCCATGGTATCGTTGAAGAATCCAACGAGCGCCCGGCTGCAGGAATTCAGCCACCCGACCATCTCCACCATGGACTCCTGCGAGCCGGGCAGGGCGGCGCCCATCGGGGGTACTTCAAGGCTCAGGTTCTGCGCCTGAACGAGCATCTCGTCCCCGGACGGGTCCGCTGCCTGCACGGGAGTGAGGAAAAGAATGGTTGCAACAACAAAAACAATCAGGATGAGAGGGCGGCGGTTCATGGAGGATCACATCGGGGTTCTGGTAAATCTCTGTCGGCGCAGCAGACGAAAAAGATTCTGAAATGTCCCCGGGCGCTGGCCGCTCCCGGATAACGGGCACTGTCCAGCGGGCAAGGCTCGTTTGCGGTGACAGTCCGGAGACCCTCATGACGGTTTCTTTGCATCAAAGAGCCGCTCGGCCGGGCAGCCCATTTCCCGCTGTCGGCAGTACCGGCAGGCGAGGACTCCCCGGACAAACGCATTGCCGGCAAATCCGAGCAGGAGGAGGACGATGACGGAGAGCAGGATTGTCCAGGAAAACTCCTGTGCAAGGAGGGCAATCCCCGCAATGAACGGGACCAGGAATACGAGGAAATCCGGCACAATATCCTTCCAGGAGAGCGCCATCTGAGAGAACCGCTCCGGGTTTCCTTTCCGGAAGAAGAGTGCGCTGAGGCGGCCCTTGCCAAAGGCACAGGTCCTGCCGAAGTAATAACAGTCCCGGCAATGCCCGCTCACGAGCCGGAGTTCGAGCGCAAAGACAAAGAGGAGATAGAGCAGGGCCCAGGAAAGCCCGATCCGGGAGAGGACGAATGCGCCGGTCGCCCATGTCAGGACCGGCACGAGGTTTGAGACGATCACGGTGGAGACGGGATAGTTTTCATGGCATACCGGTTCCTTCATGCCGGAAACGGTGTGTTGCAGATATGATAAACGCTCCGGAACAGTTCCGAAAGCCACCCGCTCTTTTTTTCTGCACTCCGGCAACGGTTCCGCAACCCTCATGTAGCAGCACCGACAACTCCAACAAATGGATAATCCGGTCACCGGCACCGCGAAGAAACAGGGTTTTGCCCTCCTTGTCTTCTCCATCTCGCTTGCCATGTTCATGACAAGCCTTGACGGCACGATCGTCAACATTGCGCTCCCGACACTCTCCGAATCGTTCAATGTCTCGACCAGCACCGTCTCGTGGGTTGCAACCTCCTACCTCCTCGTCCTGGTCGGCTGCGTGCTCGTCTTCGGGAAAGTCTCCGACACGCTCGGGTACAAACGGCTCTTCCTCTCCGGGTTTGTCATCTTCACCATCGGCTCGTTCTTCTGCGGTTTCCTGCCCGAGTTCATTGCCGGTTTCCCCTCGCTCATCGCGTCGCGGATGTTCCAGGCCGTGGGTGCCGCGATGCTCATGTCGGTTGCCGCTGCGATGATCTCTACGTTTGTCTCAGCTGACCAGAAAGGGAAAGCGATGAGTATCATCATGATGATTGCAGCGCTCGGCACGGCGCTTGGCCCCACCATTGGCGGCCTCCTCACGCAATACCTTTCGTGGCACTGGATCTTCTTCATCAACATCCCGGTCGGCATTGTCGCGATCCTCCTTGGGGCAAAAGTGATCCCCGCAAGCTGCCCGGTGCAGCACGAGGGAGGGTTCGACCGGCTGGGGTCCGTGCTCGCCTTCATCGCGCTTGCTTCGCTGGTCTTCGTTGTCTCAGAAGGTCCTGTCTTCGGCTGGACATCACCGGTCATCCTTGGCATGGCCGTTTTGATGGCAGTCTCGCTGGGATGGTTTGTGAAAAACGAGCTCTCTGCACAAGACCCGGTCCTCGACATTCGGCTCTTTAAAAAGAGGAATTTTGTGATCGCGAACCTGATCCTCATCCTTGTCTTCTTCAGCCTCTCCGGGATCAACTACCTCCTGCCATTCTACCTGAAGTATGTCCGCAGCTACGACACCTCCACAGCCGGGCTGATCATGACAGCCCTCTCCTTTGCGATGATGGTGGCGGGCCTTATTGCAGGCGTGAGCTACAACCGCGTGGGCGCGCGCCGGCTCTGCATCCTTGCAAGCCTTCCCCTCGTCCTCGGGTATCTCCTGATGACGATGCTGCGGACGTACACACCCACGGGCTTTGTTATTATCGCCCTTGCCCTGATCGGGTTCGGGCTCGGTCTGATCGTCAGCCCGATCACCACGATGATCATGATGTCGGTCTCCAAGTCAAAGGCGGGGATGCTCTCAAGCCTGACAAGCCTTGAGCGGACCGGCCCGATGTGTATCGGCATTGCGACCTACAATGCGCTCCTGATCCTCGGTATCATCCTGATCGCGAAGAGGCATGAGATCACCATGGAAGCGCCCGCCACCATCAAGATGGAGGTACTCTCCGTCGGTTTTGACATTGCCTTCATGCTCTCCCTGATTCTCGGGATTGTCATCCTCGTCCTCTCCATTGCGGTAAAAGAAGAGGTCCACCCGGACTATGCTGCCGAGGAAAAGGTCCTGGTCAGGAATAGGGAGTAAGGAGTGCCGGGAACGGCGGCCGGTATATATCCTCTTTTTTTCCAGTACCACGGGTCCCTTTCGCAACCCGCCCCGTACCTTAAGACCCGGGAGCGCCCATTACTGCCTGAAATCCCGGCCCGCCGGGGGTGCATCATCCATGACCCCTATCTGCATATTCGGCCACCAGAAGCCTGATTCGGACAGCATAGCAAGTGTCATCGGCTACGCGGAGTTTTTAAACCGCGATTTTCCCGGCCGTGCCATCCCGGCCCGGTGCGGGGAATTCGACCCGGAATCGCGGTGGATGCTCCGGCGTTTCGGTGTCGCAGGACCCGTCCTTGTCGAGTCGGTCGAGCCAAGGCTCTCCGATATCACCTACAAGCCGGTCTTCTCGCTTCACGAGGACGTCCCGACCATTGACGTTGCAGCCCTGATGGCAAAGGAAGGGATCCGCAATGTTGTTATCACGGACAAGGCGGGAAGGCCGGTCGGGATGATCGGCGAACACGCCCTTGCCGGTGCCTACCTGCGGAAGATCCATATCTCGGAACTGACCGTCACGCCCATTCCCGTGGAAACGCTTGCCCGGATCTTAAGCGCAGAGATCCGTGTGGCGGCGAGGAAGATCCTTGAAGGACGGGTCTACATTGCAATCGACGCCCTGCACGTCACCCTCGCGAAGATGACGAAAAACGATATCGCGGTGGTGGGCGATGATGAGCCTGCCCAGCTGGCCTTCATCTCGGCAGGTATTGCGTGCCTGATCATTGCTGAAGGCGCTCCCGTGGGCGACCGCGTCCTCTCCGAGGCAAAGAAACGCAGTGTCTCTGTCCTTTCCACTGACCTCGACGCATTCGGTGTCGGCAAGATGATCAACCTCACGCTGCCGGCCCGTGAGGTGATGGAGACTGAGGTGCCGGTCCTCAGGTTCGATGACACGCTCGCACGGGCGCGGAAGGTGGTCTCATCCTCGAAATTCCGGGCTGCCTGTGTTGTCGCCAAAGAGGGGACGCTCGCCGGTGTCCTGACCCGGACAACCCTGCTTGACGATGTGCGGAAGCCCGTTATCCTTCTTGACCACAACGAGGCATCGCAGGCCGTGGAAGGGATCGGGGAAGCGGAGATCATTGAGATCATCGACCACCACCGGCTCGGGACAATCACGACATTAAAGCCGATCCGGTTCCTCAACGATCCCGTTGGTTCGACCTCAACGATCATCGCAATGAAGTTCCGCGACTCCGGCCGCCCCCCGACAAAAGCCGTGGCAGGAATTCTCCTCTGTGGTGTCCTCTCTGACACGCTCGGGCTGCGCATGTCCACCACTACAGCGACCGACCGCGATGCAGTGGAATACCTCGCGAAGGTTTCCAGCGAAGACCCGGGCGCACTGGGTATCGAACTGCTGGAGCAGGGGATGGACCTTTCGGGAGTGTCCCTTGCCACAATCCTCTCGCGGGATACCAAGGTGTTCGACCTCTCCGGCCAGAAGGTGATCATATCGCAGGTGATGGTGCCGTCGTTCTCATGGAACACGGTGCGGGCGGAGGAGATCCAAAAAGAGCTCCTGGCACTGCAGGAGAAGAGCGGGGCCGACATTGTCTTTGCCCTCTTCACGAGCGTCATGGACAACGCGAGTGACTGTTATGGTGCGGGGGATCCTGATCTGCTCACCGCGATCTTTGGAAGGCCCCTGCCGGTCCACCTCGATGGCGTGATGTCACGGAAGAAGGACTTCCTCCCGTGGCTGGGGGAGACGCTCCGTACTTTTGCGGAGAAATGATCTCTTCCAAAATAGTTGTCGTGTTGGCCTGTTGGTTTGAAACCAATTGTTTTTATTAACTTTAAATTTATATTTTCTTTATGTTTATGGATCCAATCTCGCTCCTCCTCATCGCGCTCTTTGTTGCCTTTGCCATTGCGGGACCGTGGCTGGCGCTGAGGGGCATGAGAAAACTGGCAGACCCGGTGTCGGTGTACCTTCCGGTCCTTGTTGCAGTCATTGTCCTGATCATCACCTGCGGGCTTTCAGTCAGTGGAATGCTGTCCGGTGCCGGAGTCCTTGCCGGGACCCTGACCGTCTTTTCCATCATGTTCCTCCTCGTAACTCTGGCAGTTGTCACCCCATACTGCTGGTTTAAAAAACCGGGCATACAAGGGGACAACTGGCTTTCCCTCTCTCTTCTTGCGTTCATCGGAAATTTCATGACCTATTTTACTATCCTGGACGGTGTGAGGCCGGACCGACCGCTTCCGTTCTTCGGCTCACGGTTTCCCGGTTCAGGGAACCTGATCGACCTGATCGTATCAGGATCCGGGTTTGGGGAGATAGTCTATACGGTCCATTCACCCGTTTACATTGTCTTCATGATGGCATCGCTCTGGCTTGATGTGCTTTTTATCTCCGCCGTCTACTTTGGGCTGCTCAGTGTGCTTCCGGTGCCGACGGAGTTACCGAAGAAATAATACGACTTTTGTCGGAAGATGAGCAGGAAGTGAAAATTCTTTCATACTCTTTTCATGATGGAATCACCGTGCAGAGAGTAAAACGCGAATACTGCGAGGGCCCTTATCGCGGGAGTTCTCTGGACGACCTGAAAAGATGGGTGCATTTTTCAACTTTGCAGAGAAACATTCCAGCCGCAACAAAGGAAGTTGGGAAGCTATGACACTGAAGACACTCGCATTTATGTTTGTCATCGCGGGTATGCTGATTGCCGCCGGCTGTTCAGCCCCGGCGGCTCTCCCCGCTGCAACCGGCACACCTGCTGGAGAAAAAGTCCTCCCCATGTCGGGAAACGTTACCCTCGGGTCCGGGAACAAGACGATTAACGCCTTCATCCACAGCATCGAACTTGATGCAAAAGCAGAGAACGAGACCGGCCGGACCGTGACGATCTATGTGGCTGCCAAAAATACCGGGACGGAACCGGTGATGTTTGTCTGGTTCTCGAAGCTGACGGACGCAAACGGGAACTCCTATGGCGGGATCAATGTCTCGCACAAGGGAAGCGGCGCCCGCACGGCATGGATCACTCCCGGGGATACGGAAGCCGCCCGCGATTATATCGACCGGCTGACAAACCAGGACCTTGGTGTCCTCTCCAAGGGTGCGGTGCTGGACGTGTACTTCTTCGAGAAGTCCGGGCCCGATGGCACAATCGGCGCAGAACCGGATTATCACGTTGCCTGGACCATTGAGCCGGGTGCAATCCTCGGGTAATCCAGCCCGAAACTACACGATCTTCCGGCAGGGCGTCACCGCCCTCACTTTTTTTTTCTTGCGTATTCGATCTTGACGAACGTATCTGTTTTTCTCTTGCCAGTACGGAAATTCTCCCCTGCGGAGAGACTCCGCTTTCTTGAGACCCCGCTTTAAGGTTTCCGTACAAAAACCATCTCGACAGAGTCGAATCGTTCCATCTCGGCGGTTTTCAGCGGGACATAGAGTGCGAAGATTGCCGGGGTGTCAAGCGTGAGACTACGGTCTGCCCGGATCTGCGCAACGACAACACCTTTTGACCGCACATTGAATCCGATCGCGTATTCTGCCGGGAGGGCGTTTCTTCCCATGATGGTGGCATTGATCAGGACGAAGTTCCATGTCGGGGTGGATACCGTCCCGGAACAGGCAGGCCCCCCCAGCGTTGCCGGTTCGATGTAATCGGTGATCTTCCGCCCGGCCTCGACCGTAGTAACGTTTGTCACGGCATTTGTCCCAATGAACCTGAAGATCTCTTCTTCCGAGTAGGCAACGAGTGTACCGTGGCGGCCGGAAATACCGTACGCGGGATTACCGGCAGCTTCAGGGAAGAACTTCTCCATGCCGCAGTCGGGAAGGTCTGCATTGAAGTATTCCTTCTGGAATTGCAGGATAATTATCCGTGGATCGCCGGTTGCGCCATAGGTCGGGACAACCCATGTCTGCGTTGCTGCAGGGGTACGGGCAGCCTCCGGGCCGGATGTGACAACCGCGGCCGTTTCCGCTGGTGGCAGCGTGGGTGCGGGAGGCGTCACCAGCACGGTTTCTGGTACAGTGACATCCGGGACAGCAGTTGCTGCTATGACAGGTCTCCCTCCGTCACTGGATCCGGATATGCAGCCTGCTGACAGGAGGAGCAGGGCCAGGAACAGGACACACGACAGGCCAGCGCTGCCGGTAACGGGTTTTCGCATGGATCTATGGTAATGCCGGGACCGTGTTAAGCCTGATCCTTTCCGTGCAGCGCTTCCGTTGATCGCACATGGTGTGGGGGATCCGTTGTTCGCGCATCCAGCGCAATCCGCAGAAACGCGGGGAATCCGACCAAAACGCATTTTAACAAATGCGTTTTCAAAACGGGCTTTCCCGCATGCTTTAATATTTGTTCGCCGAATATAGTGGGAACCGGTCATACGGTAACAGGTGAAACACAACAATGGATTACGCAAACATGCTCGGCGACTCCTTTGCTTATGCAAAGAACGCCATTGTCGGCAAGTGGAAACAGTACCTGCTGTTCCTGATCGCAACGCTCCTCTTAACGATCCCCCTGCTGGGATACTGCCTGAAGGTATTCCGCGGCGAGAAGCCGGCACCCGATGTTGATGGGTGGGGTACCCTGATCGTCGATGGTATCAAGTACGCCATCATCAGCATCATCTGGGCAATCCCCTGCATTCTCATCGCCTTCTTCGTGATCGGGGCCGGCGTTTCAGCCTACGTCATGAACCCTGCGGCACTGATGGAGATCATCGGCGGCGTACTCATCGGCATCGTTGTGCTCCTGGTCGTGGCCATCATCACCGGGCTCCTTGCAACGATCGGGATCATCCGGTTCGCACGGACCGGCAGCATGGGCGAGGCGTTCAACTTCAGCGCCATTCTCGGTACCATCGGCAAGATCGGGTGGGCCAGCTACATCATTGCAATGATTGTCATCACGGTTGTCGAACTGATCTTTTTCGGCGTTATCGAGTGCCTCAACTTCATCATCAGCCCGTACCTGGGCCTGATCCTCGAGTTCCTGCTCATGGCACCCTTAACGCTCCTGATGTCCCGCTACTTATGCCAGGTCTACGACTCGGCAGATTCCATGTAAGGGAATTTCATTCCTGAATCTTTTTTTCGCACATCCGGATTGTGCCGGGTGCAGGACGAGCCGCTGTTCTGCTGTGCCTGCGGTACGGTGTCCCGGGAGAAGTGTATTCACGCATTGCAGGTATCGCTCCCCTTCGTGTGCATTGTGATAATCCGGGGCACCGGATCATGCTTTCCTCAGCACCTGATCAGGTACAGTATCCCGAGATTGGCTAAGGCGAGACCGCAGATTAAGAAAAATTTCAGGTAGATCCAGTCCTCAAAAAACGGGACGGTAAAGACAACCACCAGCAGGACGGCAAGCAGGATAGTGGCTGCGGTAACAATCTTTCCGAAGCGGGAGACATCCTGGTGATGGCGCCGGGTCACAGATTTCGTTTCTGTGCCCGGAACTTATGAGCATTGTGCCGGATAGCTGCCCGTGTGCCAAAAAAATAATGTGAGATGATGGCGGGCAGGGAGGTCAGTGCCCGGGCTTTTTGTAGACTTTTTCGGGGTCGAAGACCTTTGTCCCGACAACATTCCCGTCAAGCGTACGGTAGAAGCAGGTACGGTATCCCGTGTGGCAGGCAGCGCCGGTCTGTTCCACCTCGTAGATGAGGCAGTCCTCGTCGCAGTCGGCAAGGATGCGGAGCACTTTCTGGAAGTGGCCGCTCTCTTCGCCCTTCTTCCAGAGTTTCTTGCGGCTCCTGCTGTAATAGTGCGCAAAGCCGGTCTCCTGCGTGAGGCGGACTGCCTCATCGTTTGCATAGGCCATCATCAGGACGTCGCGGCTCTGTGCATCCTGCACGATGACCGGGATCAGCCCGTCGGTAAATTTCAGGGAAAGCATATCAGATTCCTCCGGTGAGTATTCTCATCAGGGCATAGAGGAAGTCGCCGAAGATGACTGCAGTGACAAACCCTGCCGCGATGGGGATGATGAACGGGACAGCATAGGAGATCCAGACCGTCCCGGCCTTCTTATAGATGGCAAGTTCGTGTGTAAATTCCTGCGGGTGCTCGCGGAGGTCCTTTGTGTAGACCCGGCCTTCTCCTTTGTACATCCGTTTCACGGCATCGAAGAACCCGATGAACTTACGGTTGACCTTCCCGTCCTTCTCCTCGAAATCCTCCATGACAAAGCCCCACTCCTTCTGGATCTCGTCGCCCTTTACCGGGAACCCGAAGAAGAGGTACATGAGGGGAGCCCGGTTGCCCCGCAGAACATTGATAAGGAAGATGCCTACGGGTGCAGCGAGGTTCAGGATGAGGGCATTGATCAGTACCGAGAAGGCAAGGAAGCCGAGCGGTGAGCTGCCGAGAATCGGGGTGAACGGGAAAAGCGGAACACAGAATGCGATGAAGATGAGCGCCCAGGCATCAGCGCCGCCAAAGAGGTGCATCCGGCCAAAGATATAGAAAACCCCGGCAAAGACGGTGATGAGCAGCAGGGCGATGGCTGACGACCCCCAGCCGCCCGGGCCAACGATCATCATAGCCGAAACAATGGCAAAGATGAGGATGATAAGAACGAAATACCAGCGGCCGAGCATCTCGCTCATGTCCGGCCCGCGGGGCACCTGTCCTCTCTTTCCCTTCCGGCGGGGCCTGGGCCATCCCTTATATTCCATCCAGGTTACATACCCGAGGACCCCGGCGAACATCGCGTACCAGGGCAGGATCAGGAACGAAACGGACGGTGTGAGAACGAACCAGGAGAGGGCCGGGAGCACAAGGACCGGAACAAAATACCAGAAGATCTTCTCATTTGCATAATAGCCTGCCAGGCCGCGTGAGTCCGTGCGTCCCCGGTTGTCGAGGTAGTCTGCGTACAGAAAGCTTGTAACAAGGGCAAGGTAGCCTGCAAGAAGGCTCGCGTTAGCGGTTTTCTGCCAGAGGAGCGCAGCCGTACAGGCAACGCCGATCGCAAGCATGGGAAGCCAGGTGATGAACGGCACGCGACGGTCTCGGATGTCAAGCAGGGATGCATAGATCAAAGTGGCGAGGACGGCGACAGCCGAGACCACCATCGGCAGGAAGAACTCCATAATCCGGTGTACCATCGTTTTTTTGACCACTTATGCATAGCGATGAGGCCGGGTACCTATATCTGCCCGGGTCGCCTAACCGTACAAAAGAACCGGTGATAGATGCCAGAATACCCGGGGCATCTCCTCTGCCGGCAGGTGAACGTGCATGAAAGTCCGGCAGATGATCGATACCATTCTCCTGGAAGCGCGGGAGCGGGGGATGTCCCCTCTCCCCGGAATCTTCCCTATGGCCGAAGGTAGCGGATTTTTCGGGCTTGCCGTTGCCCGCGGTGACGGGGCCATCGGCTGCCTCGCGTTTGTCCGCGGGGAACCGGAGGGTGCGATCTTCTCTGACGAGAATGGGGACCTCTTCGGGGACAAGGCCGTGATCCTGGTGACACGGATGGACCAGTTCACGCTGTACGAGGTGAAGCCGGATATTGCCGAAGCGCTTGTCATGGGCTGCCGGGTCTTCGATGCAACCCGTCTCAGGCAGGGCCTCAGCAAGGCGATCCCCGAGATCGGGGTGAAGAGTGAAGGCGTGGGCAGGCTCACGGTGGTCCTTATGAAAAACCATGAGCCGCAGCAGGGAGTCCGCCTCTCTATCCGGAAAGACGGCAGGGTCCTGGGGAGTGATTTCACGGACGGTACCGGGAGCGCCGGGTTCCGCCTCATGCATGGCGATTACGAGTGCATCGTGCAGGACAGGAGCCGGCAGATCCGGGTATTTACTCTTCACTTCAGGGAAAATAACCAGAAGATCCTTATCGAACTTTAACCTTTGGCACATAACGCAATCAAAATATTTCCAAATCAGGCTTTTTTTCCCTATCGGACGTTTCGAAATGCTTTAATTTTCCGTGGCCGAACACTATCCCATGAAGATCGGGCGTGAAGATTTCGAGGCGCTGATGAAGGGCGAGAAGACGATCGCTCCCTATATCGAACTCGATCCCGCTGCCGGGATCTACTCGGTTTTTGGTGTCCGGACGGCCGGCAATCCCAATTACCTGGTGCGGGCGATCTACGATATGTACGAGACCAGCCTGAACCGGAAACTCGCGGTCAAGGCAGTCCGGAAACTCTTCCGCTCAGTAGGGCAGGGTTCGGTGGGCCTTTCCAGTTTCTTGAAAAAACAGGGCATGGATCTCACGCCGGCAGAGTTCGTGATGCTGGTCTTCACCCTCCAGCACCAGCAGGGATGGGGCGCACCATTGGAGCTCGTGGAGGCAGGTGAGAAACGGATCGTGCTCCGGACAAAGCAGACCTTTGAGTCCGAGGTCCTGAAAGACTGGAATATGCCGGTCTGCGGGATCCACCAGGGCTGGATCGAGGGGGTGCTCAAAGCGGTAACCGGCAGGACATGGTACTGCCTGGAGAAAAGCTGCCATGCACAGGGAGACCCGTACTGTGAATTTGTCTGCGACCAGGTGGAGCCCAGCTGGAAGTTCAAGGCCGAAGCCGTCGTGAAGGGCGAGTCGGCAATCACTGAATTCATCGATCACAAGCCCCTGCAGGGAACGATCCAGCTCATCGATGAACCGGTTGTCATGATGCCCCGGTTCATCTTCACGTCGATGACACAGTCGCTCAAAAAGACGATGGGGGAGGCGCCGGCAAACGGGGTGAACTACCGGGCTTACATGGACATGGGGAAGGAGAACGTAGAGCACTACAAGAAGATGGGGATCACGAACCCGAAGACACTCTCTGACATGGCCTTTGCTTTTTATGCGCAGATGGGCTGGTTCAGGCTTGTCAGCGAGGAGTGGGACGAAGCGAGCAAGACCAAGACGATCACCCTCTCCCACACCGTGGAGTCGGAATCCTTTGGCGCCACCGGCAAAAACGTCTGTTTCTGCACGGCAGGCCTTCTTGCCGGTATCATCGAGGGAGCGTTTGGGATTAAGGTACAGGCAAAGGAGATCAGGTGCAAGTCTAAAGGTGACGACCATTGCGTCTTTTCCATCACGAACCGATCCTAATCCGCCTGTTTAATAACATCTCCCAAAAAACCTATTAAACCTCAGACACATTATGCCGCCGCAAGCCTCCCGGATCCTCATTGTCGAGGACGATGAGATCATCCGGAACCTCATCAGTACCATGCTCCAGAGAAAGGAGTACGTCATCGCCGGAGAGACATCATCGGGCGAAGAAGCGATCATCATGGCGGCTGAACTCCTGCCCGATCTTGTACTGATGGACATCACCCTTGCCGGGAAGATGGATGGTGTCACGGCTGCGCGGTTTATCTTCCAGCTCTTCCAGGTACCGGTTGTCTTCCTGACAGCTCACTGCGACGATACGCTGATCGAACGCGCAAAGGGCGCCCAGCCGCTCGGTTACATCCTCAAACCGTTTACGGATAAGGAACTCATCTCGAACGTGGGGCTTGCGCTGTACAACCATGCGATCCGGAAAAAGTTCCTGGACATGTATCCCGTAGGGAACCCGAAGACGATCCTTGCAGCCATGGATCTTGTCATGATCCTTGACCTGTCGGGACGGGTCGTCTTCTACAATCCGTACGCCCTCCGGATGCTGGGCCTTTCTCCGGGCGATGTCCTGATGCACCACTGGCGCGATACCATGCGGCTTTTGAACGAGTCGTCGCGAAAGGAGATCCCTGACCCGGTGCCGGAGGTTGTCAGCCAGATGGTGGTCATCATGCGGGAGACCAACACGCTTCTCCAGACAAGGCACGGGGGCCTCCGAAGCGTTATTGCAACCGTCCGCCCCGTCAAGGATGATAAGCACGAGATGCTGGGTGTCTTCCTGTACGCAAAAGAGAAGCCGCCTGACCAGATCCGGATCAAGCCGATGAGACCGCGGTAATACCGTTAAAAGAGGCCAGGTTACTGCTTCTCTTTCTTTTTGAAGAGCACCCGTGTAAACCGGTCAACGAACCCTTCCTTCGCAGTCGGGGACGCCTTCTCCTCGGCCATTTTGACCCCGGCAAGGTCCGCAGCAATCCGTTTAATGGCAAGCGATGCAGGGGAGGACGGGAACTTGATGACGATCGGGACTTTTGCCGAGGATGCCCGGCGGGTGTTGGTGTCCTCGGGGATGATCCCGATCACCGGGACGCCGAGGACTTTTTCCATCTTCTTTGTGATGACATCGGTCTTCTCCTGGTCGACGCGGTTGATGATGCAACCGAGGACGTGCCCCCCGACAACTTCGGTGAGGATCTTGGTCTTGAGGGCATCGACAATGGAGGAAAGTTCCGGGTTGACGACAAGAATAACTTCGTCAGCCACGGCAAGGGGGACAACGCCATCCCTGCTGATGCCGGCTGGTGCGTCGATTAAAAGGAACTCGAACTTTTTTACCAGTTCGCCCATGACGTCCCGAATCTTCTCCGGGTCAGCCTGCTGGAACCCCTGGAGGGAGATGCCGCTGGGGATGACCTTTAAGCCGGCGGGACCGCTGTAGGTTGCTTCGACGATCTCCGCAGTCCCGGCTAAGACCTCATGGAGGGTTACGGGAACGTCCTGCATGCCAAGGATGAGCCCGACATTTGCCATCCCGATGTCGGCGTCCATGAGGCAGGTCTCCTTGCCGAGCTGGGCGAGCATGGTACCAAGATTGACAGATACGGTGGTCTTTCCTGTCCCACCTTTGCCGGAAGCGATTGTATAAACCTTTACCATATGGGACCTGACATGAAGGGAGATGATCGGTAATCCGTGATGGATCGTCACGGATTCCGCTTATATTCGTGTTATATCCACCGGTTTAAAATCTCTTGGGTGTCCTTGCCGATGGAACTGACAACATCCTCGCTCAACGGGCGGTCCGAACGGATGATGCCGGAAAGGCTTGTGCCCTGGTGGGTGAGGCAAAAGAGCGTGACGCCAGCTTCCTCTGGTATCCCGTCCGGCGGGACTCTTCCACCATACCGGGCAGCATCCTCCGATGCCGTGGGGTTCCCACTCGTGGAAAAGACGAGGCCGTCGGTGGTTGCAAGCGTAAACCCCGCAAGGGAGTACTTCTCCGCCAGCGCCCGGGTGCTGTCAGCGATATCGGTCCTGCCATCGACTATGCTTACAGCCGCAGGAATGGGTGGTGTTGGGGAGGACGGTGACTGCCTTGGGACTGGCAGCCGGATAATGGGTGTCACAGGCCTGGCGGCAGGCTGGTAATCGAGCCTTCGGACACGTGTGGCGTCTTTCCCCTTCTTTCGGGTAGGGCCGGATGATGCCTGTCCCCCGGCACGGGACCGGAGGAAGAGAATAGCGGCGATGACTAGGACGATGACGAGACCGGCTCCAAGAAACAGGAGGATATCCGGTGCGGGAAGGTCAGAGGTAATCGGGGATCAACTCCAGGGGTTCAGCGGTCGAGCAGGTGATCGAGGTCGAGTTGCTTCACAAGGGTCTTGCACTCACTCCGGATCCGTGAGGTGACAAGATCGAGGTCCATGGAGTCAAGGGCATCGATCTCGCCCTCTATATCTTCATGCTCTGCGGCAGGATCAGCGGCCTTCATCGCCTGCACGGGTTTTTCAGGGGGCAGGCGGGCTGCGACAGGAGGAGCACCAGGCGTCCGCCCGCCATCCTGTCTTGTTAACGGTTCTTCTCTCGCGATGAGGACACGCCTGCCCGGCCGGGATGGTGCGGGTGCAGCGGGAGCGGCAGGGAGCACGGGGGGGATGGTCCGGGCCGGGGCGGTTTGGTGCCCGGGCGGGTGGTTGCCGGTATCCGATACCGGCTCGGTCAGGACAATGCACGCCGGGTTGAATTCCAGGGCGAGCCTGATTTGTGGCTCGTCCAGTGTCGAGATGATCACATCCACGGCATCCCGGCAAGACTGCTGCATCTCCCGAATTGCTGCATCCCCGGTCAGCCCGTGGAACCTGGCAAGGATACACGCCCCGTTCTGGAAAACAAAGGAACCGGTTGCCGGCCCGGCAACAATGCCACAGGTGCCGGTAAACCGGGTATCCTCGAATTCGGAGAGGAGATCCTGCAGGATGACCTTCTTCCGTATTTCCCGGAACGTGCCTCTCGGGAGCTGCATTGAGTAGTGGTACGAGATATCCCGCTATATAGTTTCTTTTTGAGCGTCTGGAGGAGGTATCGCAGGATTACCGGAAATAATCCCGGTATCCTCCGGTTTTAATAAAATGGAGGCGTTATGGGTGCAAAATGTCCCCGGTCATTGACAAACTGGCCTGAAATCTGGTGTATTTTACCCATCCAGCCGTGTGATTCAGCGATCACAAAAGACCAATGTTTTAATAGGAAAAGAGCAAGAAAGATTCATTTATATCTGGTGAACCATGCTGAAGCCATTGCTGGAGGAATTTTTGAAGCTGGAGGGCGTATCAGCTGCAGTCGTTGTGGGACGAGACGGCTTTGTAATCGAGAGCGCTGTCTCGGGAAAGGTGGATATCGAGGCACTGGGTGCCATGGCCTCAACAGGACTTGGCACATCAGAAGCAATGGGAACTTCGCTTGGCAAGGGCGAACTCTCCCAGATGCTTGTCGAGTGCGAGAAGGGACCGGTCCTCCTCTCTCCCCTCTCACCCGATGAACTCATCGCCATAGTCGCTGACACCACGGCCAATATCGGAAGGATCCGGTACGAACTGAAGAAGAACAAGGAACGCATTGTCGCAGCTCTCTGAAAAAAAACCATCCATTGTATGGAATTTCCTGCTGGAACCGACCGGAAGATCATGAAGAGTCCACGGGATGAAGGGGCCGGACGCGGTCTCCGGCTGCCTGATGAGGCACAGCTCCTGAAGATCCGCAACCAGCCCGGTGTGATTGCCGTGTCCGCGTTCTTTGAAGGATTCCCGGTACAGTCGGTTGGCGAAGAGGACTTCGAGCACGTTGCAGCACTTGCAGAGGATTTCCTGAGAGCAGGTGCAAAGGTCGCCAGCGAGCTGGGAATCGGCAGCGTCGACCAGCTGATCCTTGAGACAGGGCAGAACAAATGCATCATCGCCCCGTGCGGGGACCTTTCGCTCTGTGTTCTTACCCGTTCGGATGCGCAGCTCGGGCTGATCCGGGTACTGCTCCGGGGTATCCAGAAGGAATTGGGCGTTTCCGGGGGGCGGGATCATTCATCCTCCTGACCGCCGCTGTCAGGAGAACGTGTACCTTCCGGCGGTGTGCCTCTCCTTTGCAGAGAGTATACATAGAGCCGGGTGCAGAATATCTTGTACCAGGGTAGCGCTGACGGGGTGGCGGGGTCTGATGCACAGTTCGGAGAGGGAGATCCGGTATGGCTGACAAAGAGGATGAACCTGTTGATGATTTTGAGGGGCTGCTCACGAAGATCGGGGCCGTGAAAAAGGAGGCCCCTCCAGCGGGGGGGAAGGACGGCGAGGCAGCGAAAAGTCCGGCCAGTACACCGGCCGAACCACCCGCCTCCTCCGGTGGGGATTTCTCACTCCTCATGAAGAAGCTGGGGATGGGGGAGAAGCGGGCTGCAGTCCCCTCCCCTGCATCATCAGCATCCATCATTCCACCGGCAGAACCGAAGGAAGACCAACAGGCACCTCCGGTGGTAACCCTTGATGACCTGCTGGAAGAAGAGGAGCCGCCTGCCCCGGTATCTCCCGATCTCCCGCCTGCCGCTGAACCGGTTGTCGAGATTATTGACGAGGATCCCCGGGGATCCCTGTGGAGGAAGAGGCCAAAGCCCACGGTACCCGCAGATCCTGCCCGGCAGCCCCCGTCTGAGCCGGGAACGGATGCCGATGAGAAGATCATCTCCGTGGACCAGATCACCGACATCTCCGGCCTGATCCTCCCGAAGAGCGCGACCTTCGAGGTCGAAGAACTCAAGCTCCACAGCCGTGTCAGTGCCTATGACGGGCAATCGATTGGCAGCCTTCCGGATGAATTTGATGAGATCTGGAAGAAGGAACTCTCCAAGGCGGGATTCAAGGACCTGGATCTCGGGGATGTTGTTGCTGCCGGAGAGGCAAAGGTTCAGCCTGTAGCAAAGAAGTTCAGCATCGGGAGCCTCTTTGCCGCCATCCGCACCGAGGAGGAGGAGTACGATGCCAAAAAACACGGCCCGCTCGTCGACCTCTCCTTCACGCCCCGGCCCGGCATCGAGGAGATCGAGCTCTACCCGGTCAACGAACCGTATGCGTATGTCCGGATCATCTACGACCATGCCACCCACGAGTATACGTATAACGTCATCGAGCCCGTGCTGGCAGAACAGGAAAAGGACCTCTTAAAGGAAGTGAAGGAACGCCTGTTTGAGACCCTTGATATCAACACCAAGGACATCACCCGTGATGAAGCACGAAAGAAACTCCGCGAGGCGACCAATGAAGTCCTCCAGGATTATGGCATCCGGCTCACTCCCGTGCAGAAGGAGAAGCTGCACTACAACATGCACAAGGACTTCCTGGGCGACGGTATCATTGACTCCGTCATGCACGACAAGTACATCGAGGATATCTCGTGCGACGGCGTCCACACGCCGATCTTCGCGTTCCATTCCAGCTACGAGTCGATGAAGACCACGCTTGCCTACCATTCTGCCGAGGAACTGGACTCGTTTGTGACAAAACTCGCGCAGCGGGCCGGGAAGTACATCTCCATCGCGGAGCCGATCCTCGATGCAAGCATGCAGGACGGTTCCCGTATCCAGATGACTCTCGGGACGGAAGTGACGGCCCACGGGTCCACGTTCACCATCCGTAAGTTCAAGGACGAGCCGATCACGCCAACCGACCTGATCGAGTGGCACACCTTTGCACCGCTCTCGATCGCGTACATCTGGCTTGCCGTGGAAAACGGGAAGTCGGCCATCTTTGCCGGGGGGACGGCATCAGGGAAGACCACGGCCTTGAACGCGATCTCGCTCTTCATCCCGCCCATGGCCAAGATCGTCTCGCTCGAAGATACCCGCGAAGTGAAACTCCCGCACCCGAACTGGATCCCGAGCGTGACCCGCGATTCGTTCGATACGGCGGGCCGGGGCGAAATCAACATGTACGAGCTCCTCCGTGCGGCCATGAGGCAGCGGCCCGAGTACATCATCGTGGGCGAAGTCCGTGGCAAGGAGTGCCAGACCCTCTTCCAGGCCATGAGCACGGGCCACGTTACGTACTCCACCACCCACGCCGACTCGGTGGCCAGTGTTGTCCACCGTATCGAGAACCCGCCCATGGACGTGCCGCGGAACATGCTCTCGGCGCTGGACTTCATCTGCGTGCAGGTTCAGGCACGGGTCGGCGGTAAACGTATCCGGCGGAACAAGCAGATCGTCGAGATCCTCGATATCGACCCGAGGACAAACGAGCTGATCACAAACGAGGTCTTCAAGTGGCGGTCAGCCACGGACGAGCACACCTACTCCGGCAAGTCCTACCTTCTCGAAGAGATCATGGAGGCCAAAGGCTGGGATGAGGGACGGATGCGGGAAGAGCTCAAGCGCAGGCAGGAAGTCCTCGAGTGGATGCGCATCAAGAAGATCCGCCATTACAAGGATGTGGCAAAGACCCTCATCTCCTACCACCGCGACCCTGAGACGGTTATTGAGAAAGTGAGGAAGGACCTCTATGAATAGTTTCGAGCGGTTCTGCTTCAACCTGCTTGGCAACCGGATGAAGGCGAAGCGAAACGATTACGCCCAGCTGAAAAACGACCTGATCTCGGCCCGGTTCAAGACACCGTTCGAAGTGTACCTCTCCACCGCTGTTGTCAGTGCAATTCTCGTCGGAATCTGCATGGCAGCCGTGATCGGCCTTGTCACCTGGCTTCTTAAGCTCCCGAACCTGATCCAGTACAAGGGTGCTGTCCCGGATTTTGTCCTCGTCCTCTCGCAGCACAGCCTCATCATCGGGACCATCGTCATCACGGTCTTCTCGCTTCTGGTCTTTGGGGGTCTCACGTTTGCAGCATTCCTGATGTATCCTGGCATCGAGGCAGGCAACCGGCAGCGCAAGATCGATGCAAGCCTTCCGTACGCGATCAACTACGTCACATCGATGTCGACAGCAGGCATCACCCCGGCTGAAGTCTTCCGGCTTCTTGGGGACAGCCCCATCTATGGTGAGAGTTCGGTCGAGGCCCGGTATGTTGCCCGGGAGATCGATATCTTCGGGAGGGACTTAATCGATGCCCTGCGCCTCGTTTCGGCAAGCACTCCCAGCAAGCGGATGAAGGAGTTCTTGCAGGGCGCAATGGCGAGCATCTCGAGCGGGGGCAACCTGACAGATTATTTCCGGACCAAGGCGGACCAGTATGCCCTCGAGAACCGGCAGACACAGAAGCAGTTCCTCGATTTTTTAGCCCTGATTGCAGAATCGTATGTCACGGCAATGGTGGCAGGGACGCTCTTTTTGATCATCCTCCAGTCCATCATGTCCGTACTATCGGGTGACAACAAGCCGATGTTTCTCTATGCCATCGTCTATATCATGATACCGTTTGGCAGCCTGGCATTTGTCGTCATGATCAGCACAATGACCCCGGAGACCTGACCATGGCGTTCAAGGATATGCTCGACAAGATGCCCGGCAGGGCAAAAGACCGTCCGGCGCCGGGAAGTGCTGACCTGAATTCTACCGAAGAGGAACAGCTCAGCCAGATCACGGTACGGCTTGAAAAGGAACGTCAGAGCCGGGCCGGGCTGGGCAAATTCATGAAGCACCCCCTCCAGGTACTGACGGAGCGGCCGGAAAATATCCTTATCGTCTGCATTCCCGTTTCACTCATGGTCTTTTTCGGCGGGTTCATCTTCATGGTGCAGAACTACGGGATGAACGTGCTCTTTACCGCCACCTCCGTTGACGACTTCCTGATGTTTGCGGTCCTGATAGCGATTATACCCGTTGCGCTTCTCGATTTAAAGGAACAGATCCGGGTGAAGAACCTGGAAAACGCCCTGCCGAACTTCTTCCGCGACCTTGCCGGCATGAACGATTCCGGTATGACGCTCCCGAATGCCGTTCACCTCGTGGCTGCCGCGGAGTACGGCACCCTCACCCCGCATATCCGGAAACTGGACAACGAGATGTCCTGGGGAGTCGGGTTCGTCGAGGCCCTGTATCGTTTCGGTAAAGGGCTGGGGACAGGGCTTGCAGACCGGAGCGTGGATTTGATTGCAAAGGCAAGCAAGGCCGGTGGCGATGTCAGCGAGGTGCTCCGGGCTGCCGCAAAGGACACGTTCGAGGTCGTGAACCTCCAGCAGGAGCGTGCCAACAACATGATGATCTATGTCATCATCGTGCTCGTCGCATTTGCTGTCTTCCTCTTCGTCATCGCCATCCTTGTCTCCTCGTTCCTCTCCACGATGGCAACGGCCGGGGCAACGGCAGTCGAATCCGGTGCAACCGGTTTTGGGGCAAAGATCGACATCTTCGTGTACAAGCGGCTCTTCTCACATGCCGCAATGATGCAGGGGTTCTTCTCGGGGCTCGTAGCCGGCCAGATGGGCGAGGGAAGGGTCATCGGCGGCCTGAAATATTCAGCAATCATGGTCCTGATCGCGTGGGTCACGTTCAGGTTCTTCATCTGATTGTTACTCAGACAAAGCGAGATGCTTCCCGCTCTTTTTTTAAAACCCTCTTCAGGGAAAAATAAAAAAAGAATCAGGAGATATTTTCCATATTGTAACCCTTGAGGGTGAGGAGCTCCTTCACCCTGTCCCGGTGATTGCCCTGCAATTCGATGGAGTTTACCTTTACGGTTCCCCCGCAGGCGAGTTTCCCTTTCAGGAATTTTGAAAGGTCTTCGAGATCGATATCAGTCGGATCAAGTCCTTCGATGACGGTCACTTCTTTCCCGTACCGGCGTTTGTTGACTTTGACATTGATCCTCTGCTGTTCCTTTGCTACCTCCTCACAGATACATAACTCTTTAGGTAGACCACACGTCGGGCAAATCCCACCAATCATTAGTCAGTATTTTTACGTTTCTCTTTATTTATTGTTTGGCATTCTCCAGGGCAAAAGACGTCCAATATGCTACCCAACATCACGAGTCAGCAAGGATCTGGCGTTTTTGGCCGAACCCCCTGCAGGTTCCGGCACGCAGGAACGATAAGCACCAGTTATTAAGATCCCTGCAGACATTATACGAGAGCATGTCGCTGTTTGTGGTGGGTACAGCATCCCACGTGGGAAAGAGCGTCACGGTAGCCGCCATCTGCCGCTCGCTTGTCCGGCGGGGAATTCCGGTTGCCCCGTTCAAGTCCCAGAACATGAGCCTGAACTCCTTTGTTACTCCCCTGGGTGGCGAGATTGGTATGGCCCAGGCCATGCAGGCGTTTGCTGCACGGGTAACCCCCCACACTGACATGAACCCGGTCCTTTTAAAGCCCAAGGGGGACTGCGTCTCCCAGGTGGTGCTGCATGGCCGGCCGTACAAGGACGTCCCGATCACGGAATATTACCGCGAAACGCCCCTGCTGCTGGAGGAGGCAGTCTCTGCCTATAACCGGCTGAAAGAGGAGTTCGGCCAAGTGGTGGTGGAAGGTGCCGGCGGGGCAGCGGAAGTGAACCTCTATGACCGTGACATCGCCAACACGCTCCTCGCCGAACGACTTCAGATTCCCATTATCCTCGTTGCCGATATCGAACGGGGAGGTGTGTTTGCCCAGGTCTGTGGGACGATCCAGCTCCTCCCGGATACTGTCCGTCCGCTGGTGAAAGGGGTGATCATCAACAAGTTCCGCGGGGATTCATCGATATTCGAACCGGGGATCCGGAAGATCGAGGAACTCTGCGGGGTGCCGGTGCTGGGCGTTGTCCCCTTTGTTTCCCTCCCCCTGCCAAGCGAGGACTCGCTCTGTATTGGCGACAAGAAGGCAGCTAAGACCGGCGTCCGGATCGCCGTCATACGCCTGCCGAGGATTGCAAACTTCACAGATTTCGAGCTGCTGGAACAGCATTCCTCCGTGGAGTACGTGGATCCGGGGAGATCGCTTGCCGGGTTTGATTGCGTCATCATCCCGGGGACGAAGAATACCATTGAGGACCTTGCAGCGCTGAAAGCTGCCGGTACGGACCGGGAACTCCGCCGGGTCCGCGGGCAGAAAGTGCCCATTATCGGGATCTGCGGGGGATACCAGATGCTTGGCACTCACCTGGTCGATGCCGGGTTCGAGTCGGCAGCCGGCACCTATGACGGCCTTGGACTTCTCGACTGCACCACCCACTTCACCTCGTACGACAAGAACACGACGCAGGTTACCCGGACGGCAAGTCCCGTTCCCCCCATCCTCTCGGCAATGGGCACCGTGACAGGATACGAGATCCACATGGGAGTCACGGGACAGGGCAGCAGCCGGGAGGCATTCTATGGTGACGGGAGGGTGAGCGACGATGGTCTGGTCTTTGGCACCTACATGCACGGGCTCTTCCAGAACCCGTCTGCGGTAAACGCCCTGCTCGGATTCCTGCATGAACGGAGAGGGATCCCGTTTGAGCCGGTCCGGGGACCGGCAGGCGACCCGTATGATGCTCTCGCGGACCACTTTGAAAAGCATGTGGACATGGAACGGGTGGTGGCCCTCCTCAGGGGCTCCTGAAAAAGATCAGCTGATAATATTCGTGATGCTGTGGAAGCCCTCGCCCCTGCGGTCAGCGCATCTCACGGCATCGGCTTTGGCATAGTCCACGCGTTCGGTGACCCGGCACTTCATGCAGTACGCCAGCGACGGCGATTTGACAAACGTCCTGCCCACCCGGAACTCCCGGCAATGGATGCAGAATCCGCAGTTTTCCAGCGGCTCCTTCTTTTCCGGAAGGCACTGGACTTTACCATTGATTGCCGGTAACAACCGGTACTCCTCGTCAGCCATGAGTTCACCGTCACTGTTTACCAGCTATTCCCCGCCATTGCATATAAAAATGGAGAACGGAGCAGGAAAGCATCAGCCTTAAACCATTCCGGAACGAAACCTGTTGTACCATGAAGGTGTGTATCATGTGCGGGGGAGAAGGCACCCGTCTCCGCCCTCTTACATTCGAACGGCCCAAGCCCTGTATCCCTATCGTCAACCGCCCCTCCATCCAGCACCTTGTTGCACACCTGACAAACCTCGGGTTCCGGGAAGTGGTCCTTACCCTTGGGTATATGGGTGAGGCGATCGAAGAAGCGCTGGGCGACGGGTCGCTCTTTGGTGCCGAGATCACCTACGTTCACGAGGAGACCAAGCTCGGAACCGCCGGCAGCGTGAAAAACGCCCAGGAACACCTTGACGGGCAGGACTTCCTTATTGTCGGCGGCGATCATGTCACGGACTTAAACGTGCTCGAGTTCTACCGGGCCCACCAGAAAGAGAAGGCAACGGTGAGCATCGGTCTCATCTCCATTGATGACCCGGGTGAGTACGGGATTGCGGAGATCGATGCCAGCTACGAGATAAAACGGTTCAAGGAGAAGCCGGGGCCGGGAGAGATCTTCAGCAACCTCGCAAGCACCGGCATGTATGTCTGCAGCCCCGAGGTCTTTGATTACATTCCGGCAGGCATCAAGTATGATTTTGCCCGCGACCTCTTCCCCCGGCTGATGGAAGAGAACAAGTCCCTGAAAGGATGGCTGGCACGAGGGAACTGGACCGATGTCGGCAGCCCCCACTCCCTCCGGCAGGCAGAGCGCTGGAAGCTCCAGGGTATCGACTTCACCGATATCATCGGCGACCTCTCCATGCACGGGGCACAGGTGCAGGGCCCCGTCCACCTTGGCGGGTCCATCACGCTCGGGAAGAACACCCGGGTGATCGGCCCGGTGGCCATCGGGTCGGGAACGACGATTGGCGATAATGTCCTGATCGGGCCGTATACTACGATAGGCGAGAAGTGCATCATCCGGAACAATGCCAAGATCTTCTCGTCATCACTCTATAATCGTGTCATCGTGGGTGCAAACAGCACGGTCTCCGGCAGCATCATGGACAACGACACGCATATCGGGGATCACTGCAGCATTGAGAACGACACCGTGATCGGCCCCCGCGTTGTCCTCCGGAACAAAGTTGTCGTCCACTCTAAGACCCGCCTCTGGCCGGAGGTTGTCGTGCCGGAAGAGACTGTTGTGAAAGAGCATGTGCTCAACGACAAGTACGACCTGCGGTGCAACGGGTCGTAAGTGTCCGGAATAGTATCCTTTCTCTCTCCCTTTTCCTGTAAAATGGACGATGAATGCCCTCAGGCATGCGAGCTGTTAAATGCAATCTCAATCGCGGTTAATGAACGAGGAGTTCATCAGACCTGAGAGTGAAGAAGAGAGATGTCAGTCTCTCTTCGCTAACGAACAGGTCATCAGACCTGTGAGTTGTTAAGCGTGATGTCAATCACGCTTAACGAACGAGGAGGTCATCAGGCCTCCGAGTGGTGAAACGCGATTTCAATCGCGTTTAACGATGCGGTGCGTGATCGCAACAAGCGGGTGCCGTGCATAGTCGAGTACCTGCACATCATCGAGTGTTCTCAGTTTCATGGCCTGTGCAGTACGTTCAAGGCCAAGCTCGATGTCCTCCTTGATGTCGATGATGTACGAATCGAGGGCTGTTATCCCGAGTTTTTTAGCCGCGATGGCCCGGTGGTGCCCGTCTACGAGGATAGTCCTGCCCGGGCGCCGGACAACGATGATCGGTTCGGCTAGTCCCTTACGGATCTCGTAAATCCGGCCTTCCAGTTCGTCCTCGTACACTTTGGACTGGGTGGGCAGGAGGTCTTTTACGGGAAGTGTCCCGCGGTCAAGGCTCGGATCGACGTTGTACAGCTTCTTGAGCGTGGACATGAAATTGAAGACCTTTTCCGGGGAGACGTGCTCGATCTGGGAACGGATCACATCGGCGTTGGAGATGATCCCCAGCAGGTTGTTCTTCTCGTCCACCACGGGGAGCTTCTGGATCCCGCTCCGGAATATGACCCGGGCTGCATCATTGATATCCATGTCCGGGTCCGCGACAATGAGGTTCTTGGACATAACCTGGTCAATGGGCGCGTCAGCCTGGATAAACAAAAGGTCGCGGGCAGAGATATACCCGACAACCCGGGTGCCATCGACAACAGGAAATCCGTCGTGGTTCGTCTTCTGGATCTTGTCAATGACGTCTCTTACCGCTCCGTTTAAGTCCACGCTGATGACGTCATAGGTCATGTAGTCCCTGACCTTTTTCTTGTCCATCAGTACAGCTTTACTGCGCCCGGCACTTTAACACATCGGTAAAAAAGGCAGGATTGAGAGGGTATTTTTTTCGGTACATTCACTCGATTGCGATCCGTGATCTTTTTGCATCTTTTGTCTTTTTTAAGGTCACCTCGAGAACGCCGTTCCGGAAACTTGCGCGTGCGTCCTTGTCCGTTACGTCGGCCGGCAGTGCGACGATCCTTCTCATCGAGCCGGACATCCGCTCCCGCATGTAGAAGCCCTTGTCTTTCTCCTCACGCTCATCGCTCTTCTCGCAGGAGATCTCAAGTGCCCGGGGATTAACCAGCTGCAGCGATACGGCTTCTTTGTCAACGCCCGGGAGGTCTGCGACAACGATCACGTCATTGTCATGGTCGCGGACGTCTACGCGGAACTCCCCGCGGATCGCGGGAAGCATACGGTCGCTCATCCCTCCTGCAGGAAGGAGCCTGTTTCCCTCCGACATCTGGCGGAACAGGCTGTCAAGTTCCGCCCGCATCTCGTCCATCTCATGCCAGATGGAGTCGATGGGATACCTTCTCCAAACCATGGTCATGCCTCCTTTGTTCCCCTTTTTCTGGTGTGGGGATAACTTAAAGTTAGTATTTATTATTAATAAATATTGTTGTCATTCCAACCGGTTCGGAATAGTTTATACTGTGCAGTTGCGATGTAGTAAGGAGGATTAGTTTCATGGGAGAAAAGAAAAGAAAAGAGGCGACCGTGAAGACCTGGAAGAAAGCGCTCTTTGTCGCCGCTGCCATCCTTTTTATCGTTGTCATGGTGGTCTCCTCCATGGGAACGAACTGGATCTCCGGTATTGCGCCGGTCAAAGCAGGGGACTCGGTCCTGGTCGACTATACCATCTATGACTCGACCGGAAGACCATTCCTGACAACCGACCAGCAGGTGTATAAGGAACAGGTAGCCAAGGGGGCCTCGCTCCTCTTTGCAAAGCAGCTCACCCTGACTGCCAACCAGTCCTTCCGGCAGGCACTCTACCCGGTCATGGTCTACTCGCCCGTAAATGGCGGGAGTTACCAGGAGTTCGCCCTGTACAACCCCGAGTTTACTGCAATCAGCAATGCAGTTGTCGGTATGAAGACGAATGAGAAGAAAAAGGTCATCTTACCCACATCCGGCACCATGACCACACTTCTCTCTCAGGAAGACCTGGAAAAGACCCAGATCGATATAAAGTCCCTGGAAACCGGCGACTCGCTGCTCCTTGGCGTATCGGAAAATCCCGAGTCAATGGCTGGAAACACCTCAGCAGTTTCGTATGTCCGGCTCGCACAGGTTGTCCGGGTCTCGGATGCCGGGGTTGTCGTTGATTTCGGCTACCCGTCAGTCGATGTCACCGTAGTCCAGTCCTCCCACCAGTAATCATCACCTTTTTTATCTGACACTTGTCCGCGGGTATCCATGAATGGACAATGCGGTCCGTTGCGGTTGTTTAATTGTATGAGCCGGTGAAGCGGGTTTCGTTCCTGTTTTCCTCTGCCCTGTCAGAAGAGATGGCGATCAGGCAGCTCAAAACCCATCGCCAAGGATTCAAAAAGAAGCAAAAAAGACTTCAGCGCGCGGGATGCCCGGGAGTCCCCCGGTCGCTGTGGATATCCCCGTTTCCCCCGGAACAGTCAGACGCGGGTACCGTACATCCTCTTGATCCGGTGAGCCACGGTCTTCCATCCCTCTTTTCGCATGAGGGGGCCGTCGCGGAGCTTGATGTGCGAGACCCGGAACCGCTTTCCTGATGCCGTGTAGACTTCATTGACAACAAACGGCTGTTCGCCGTCGCATTCCATGTAGAGGGGGATCGTTTTCCAGCCGTCGTGGATGGAGACCTTGACAACGACATTCTCGATGGCACGGGTCCAGAGCGTGGTGATTTTTCCCGCTTTTGCCCGTTTCACCCGCTTCTCCCCGCACTCGATTGCCGTCACCTCTACGCCAAACGCATCGTCCCCGCATTCGGCAACGAGATGGTCTTCGACACTGCACTCATCATCTTCTGCAAGCTCGATCCCGCAGTTCTTCGAGGTGCCTTCGCGGGACACGATCGCCTTGACCAGGAGGACCTGCGGTTCTTTCTCCTTGGGGATCCGGTGGTGGTTTCCGCAGGCTGTGCACCGCACGAGCAGGTCGCGGGACTCTGATAAGACCTCGTGCTCGGTCTCGTCCTTGCATTCGGGGCATTGGGCGGTGATAAACATTGAATATCAATGGCAACCCTCACATGATAAAGCATGGCGGCGCAGGAACATGTACGGTGCCGGGGACACCCCCTTGTCCTTTCCACCCACCCGACAACGTTCGAGGTCACGGTGGAGGAGCACCTGACGGAAAACGGCAACTGTATCATCGGGGTGGCGGCAGACAAAGGGTGTGCCGGCCTCTCGCCCGAGTTCAAAAAAGCGCTTGCCCGGGATGACGCAGTGCTTTACACGCGGCTTGCGTGTGACGGCGTTGTCGCGGAAGTGGTCTCGCGGGGATCGGCGAAGATGACACTCGATCACCCAACAGATATGGTCTGGAGAAAGAGCACGTTTGTCTGCGGGAGGACGATTGGCATCCTCTCCGACCGGGTGGCGCTCACGCTCCCAAGGGACCTGGTAAAAAACCTTGCAGCGGGAAAAGAGATGGTTGTTACCCTGATCGTCACGCATCCCGGCCAAGGGTCGTGATCTTCACCTCGGCCTCGGCAAGCATCGTCTCGCACTGCCTGACGAGCGCCGCACCCTGCTCATAGAGTTTCATGCTCTCGTCAAGGCTCGTGTTCCCGTCTTCTATCTTCTCGATGATCTTCTTCAGCTGCTCAATCTTCTTTTCATACGTTTCCGTCATGGTCTACCCTCTCCACGATCACCTGGCTGCTGCCATCATAAAACCGGAGCCGGAGCCGGTCCTTCTCTGCAAGCCTTCCGGTGCTCTTCACAATAGTCCCGTCTTTCTCCGCAACGCAATAGCCCCGGGCGAGGACGGCACGGGGACTTCGCCCCTCAAGGGCAGTTTTCATCCCCGAAAGGAGGAGGCGTTCCCGTTCGAGCCGGGTAGCAAACGCCCGTTCCAGCCGGTCCGAGAGATCGGCTGTAAACTGCTGGCGCTCTTCGATCTTCTGCGCTAACCGGCGGGGGCGGAGCCGGTCGCGGAAGCCAAGAAGTTCCTCCTTTGCCCAGGACAGCCTGCCAAGGAGGGCCGATCCCATCAGGTCCCTCAGTTCTGCAAGCTGCAGGAGGAGGGTGTTCCGGTCCGGGACAACCAGTTCGGCGGCAGCAGAAGGTGTCGGTGCCCGGATATCCGCAGCAAGGTCTGCGAGCGTGATATCCACCTCGTGGCCGATGGCGCTGACCACCGGGACCGGGCAGGATGCGATTGCCCGGACAACATCCGGGTGGTTGAAGGGAAAGAGATCCTCAAAGCTCCCCCCGCCCCGTGCAACAATCACGACATCCGCAATCCCGGAGAGCCGCCGGATCGCTGCAGCAATCTCCCCGTGCGCCTCCTCACCCTGCACGGCTGTCGGGGAGATGATGATTTCGACCGGGTAACGCCGGGTGATGACATTGCGGATGTCATGGACCACGGCCCCGGTCTCGGAAGTGACCACCCCAACCCGCAACGGGAATGCGGGCAGATCCCGCTTGCGCTCCTGGGAGAAAAGTCCCTCTGCCGCGAGTTCCTTCTTCCACTTCTCAAGAAGCAGGTACTTCTCACCGAGCCCTGCCTTTTCCATGGACCGCACCCGGAGCTGGTACGCGCCATGCGGGGCATACAGAGAGACCGATCCCGTTACAACGACTTCCATTCCCTCTTCCGGCCGGAAGGCAAGCCGGTCCGCATCCGAGCGCCACATCACGCACTTGATCACGGCTGCCGTGCTTCCACCACCTTTCTCCGAGAGGGAGAAGTACCGGTGCCCGCTGCCATGGTGCTTGTAGTTGGTCACCTCGCCCCGGACCCGGACATTCTGGAGCCGGGGGTCATCGAGCAGGTCGCTGATGATGGCCGAGAGCTCGGAGACGAGCAATGGGGCTGCCGGTGCAGCCTTCTTTTCCGGCTCATCAGGGGTGTTGAACCAGTCCATCAACAACTATTAGGGTAAAACCGCATATCAAATAGTAGTGTTATGGTGCCGCTCGGCGTATCCAGCATGGTCTTCCACGAGTACACGACCCCGGAGATCTTCTCCTCTGTGTCGCGGGCCGGGCTCGACGCGATCGAGTACTGGATCGAGACCCCGCATTTCTGGCTCCGGGACCTCCCTGTCCACGAAGTTGTTACCGAGCACAAAAACCATCCGGAGATCAAGACGCTCACCGTTCACGCCCCGATCCTGGACCTGAACCCGTGCTCGATCAATCCCGATGTTGCCGAGGTCTCCCTGGAATATGCGGCACGGTCCATAGAGATGGCCGGGCAGATGGGGGCCCGCGTCATTACCCTCCATCCCGGGCGGCGCACGGCAAAACGTCCCCCCGGTGAGGCGGACTTTGCCCGCTTTGCCCGGTACATCGCGGTTGTCCGCGAGACTGCCCAAAAAGACAGCATAAAGGTGAGCATGGAGAACATGGAGCCCATCGTCAATTCGCTTCTCTGCACGCCGGAACGGATGCGGAAACTGCTCGATGATGAGCCCTGGCTGTATTTCACCCTCGACGTTGCCCACGCGCTCTCGAAAGACGATGAGGAACCGCTGCGCTATATCGAGCTGTGCGGCGACCGGCTTGCAAACGTGCATATCAGCCGCAAGGACGGAAAGACACTCCATATGCCGCTTGACCGGAGCCCGGTCATGGCCGGGGTCATGAAGGCTCTCCGGGAGATCGGGTACCGGGGCCCGCTGACACTCGAGATCGATGACCTGAACTTTGGGAGGCCTCTTTCAGCGGAAGAGAAGATTGCCATCCTTTCCCGCGACCGCATCTTCATGCAGGAATGTATGGAGTAATCGCTGGTTTTATTAAATTCGCTTTCGAATATACTGGTACACTTTCAGGCGAAGTCGTATATCGTGCACCCGCACGTTGTGAAAGACAATGATTGAAAACGCACTTGAAATCTTCCTTTTCATCATCTGCGTCATCCTCTCCGCATTTTTTTCGAGTTCGGAAGTCGCGCTCATCTCGATGACCCGGGCAAAGGTCCGGACCCTCGACAACGAGAACCGTGTCGGGTCGCATGCCCTCATGGCGTTAAAAGAGTACCCTGAGCACCTCCTGACAACGATCCTCATCGGCAATAATATCGTCAATATCTCCGCAGCATCCCTGGCAACCGCGATTGCCATCCAGTGGTTTGGTGATATCGGGGTCGGGATTGCAACCGGGATTGTCGTTATCATCCTCCTTGTTTTCGGCGAGATCGGCCCGAAGATCTATGCAACGCGCGCTCCCGATACATTTGCCCTTACCGTTGCCCCGATCATCCTCTTCCTTTCCCGGTTGTTCGCTCCCATCATCTGGATTGTCGACCGGGTAACCCCGAAGCTGGGGCTTGGCAAGGACGCGGCAGAGCCCTCGGTAACGGAAGAGGAGATCAAGGAATGGATCGATGTGGGCAAGGAAGAGGGGACCATCGAAAAGGACGAGCAGGAGATGCTCTATTCAGTGCTCGAGTTCGGCGACACCACCGCCCGCGAGATCATGACGCCCCGGGTCGATATCACCCTGATGGAGGACACGGTCTCGTTCGACGACGCCATCCGGATCTTCAATGAGACGGGCTTCTCCCGGATACCGGTCTACCATGACCAGATCGACAACATCACCGGTATCCTGAATGTCAAGGACGTCTTTGCCGCTATGGTCTCGCGGAGGAAGGACGCCACCCTCAGCGAAGTGATGTACGACCCCATCTTCGTTCCCGAGACCAAGAAGATCGACGACCTGTTAAAGGAACTGCAGGTTCACCGCGTCCAGATGGCGGTCGTCATCGACGAATACAGCAGTTTCGTCGGCATTGTCACGGTCGAGGACATCCTTGAGGAACTCGTCGGGGATATCCTGGACGAGTATGACAAGGAGGACCCCGATGTCCAGGAGATTGCCCCGGGTGTTTTTGTTGTTGACGCCCAGATGTGGATCGACGATGCCAACGAACGAATGGCGATCAGCCTCCCCGAAGACGAGTCCTATGAGACGATCGGGGGCCTGCTTATTGACCGGCTTGGCCACCTGCCGCTCCATCCCGGGGAGAAAGCCGAGCTCCCGGAACAGAATATCACGCTCTCGGTGATGCAGATGCACGGCCGCCGGATCGTGAAAGTGAAAGTGCTCGTCCATACAGCGCACGGGAACGGGAACATGCAGGCTGGCGATGAACCTTCAAGGGAGAAAGCATGACAAAGCGGATTGCCGTTCTTGCCTCCGGCCGGGGATCGAACTTCCAGGCCGTGATCGACGCCATAACAGCACGGGAAATCCCGGCAACCTGCGTTGCGCTCATCACGGATAACCCGAAGGCCTATGCAATCGGGCGGGCAGAAGCGGCAGGAATCCCGGTGAAGGTTGTTGATTATGCATCCTTCCCCGCGCGGGAAGCGTACGAGCAAGCCCTCCTTGCCGCGATGCGGGAGTGCCATGCCGACCTCTTTGTCCTTGCCGGTTACATGCGCATCGTTGGCCCGGAGATCGTGCGGGCATTTCCCGGGAAGATGGTAAACATACACCCGGCGCTGCTCCCCAGTTTCCAGGGCCTTCATGCCCAGCGGCAGGCATGGCTCTATGGCGTGAAGGTCTCGGGCTGCACCGTCCATTTCGTTGACGAGAGCCTGGATGGCGGGCCCATTATCCTCCAGCGGGTCGTCCCTGTGTTGGATGACGATGACGAGGATGTCCTTGCTGAACGGATCCTCGAACAGGAGCATATCGCGTTCCCCGAAGCGATCCGGCTCTTCTGCGAGGACAAGCTGGAGATCGTGGGAAGGAACGTCAGGATCCGGAAATAGGGTCCGGCTCCTGCTCTTCTCCTGCCGCCGTTGCTTTTCTGACCCGGAAGGTTATTACCCGGGACACCGAATGATTACCACAACCGGGAGCCGCACCAGGGACAATGAAGCCAAAATCCAAGAACCCGGCAACAAAGAAGATCGCAAAGGAGCGTATCAGCGCGTTGTTCGCGCAGGCAAAGCAGGCCTTTCCTGAACACCCGGACCGGAGCAACCGGTACGTGGAGCTCGCCCGGAAGATCGCGATGCGCCAGCGGGTCCGGATCGACCGGGAGTTACGCAGGCAGTACTGCCATCACTGCTATGCCTTCCTTGTCCCGGGCAGTAACATGCGGGTACGGGTGCACGACGGCAATGTTGTTGTCACCTGCGGCTCCTGCAACAAAAAGATGCGATACCGTGTGGTGAGACCAGATGCCGGAACCAAATGACCGATCCATGCAGGACTTAAAGCCGACCGTATGGATCGGCAAACAGGGCTGCTCAGAGACGATGATCGAGGAGATTGTCGCCCAGCTGAAGAAGCGGAAGCTGATCAAGGTAAAGTGGCTCCAGAGCGCGGAGGTCGAGCCTGAGGAGATTGCTGCCCGGGCAAAGGCCCGGCTCGTGGAGGTCCGGGGAAGGACGCTCGTGCTTGCCGAAAAGGCTTCAGGAAAAACACCGGTGAAGAAGGCCGCCCGCACGACTGCCCGGACCCAGGGCCGGTTGGCAGCCGTCCAGTCCGGGAAGCGGGCACCGGCAGCCCGGCCCCCGGCAACGGAAGGCCCGGCCAAAAAACCGCGCCAGACCGGTGCCCTGAAGGCCCGGAAGAAGTGATCCCTGCACCCGGAAAAGCAGCCTTTTTTGCGTTCATTGTTTCCGTTCCGGCCGATCATCTATCTCCGTCGTTATTTTCGCCGGTGGAAATATATAAGAACCCTCCTGCCCTATAAGTTAAGACTGTTATTTCATTATCAACAGTAGAGGTATTACATGACGACTGTATACGATGTTCCCGCTGACCACATCATCAGGAGGGTCGCCGAGGAGCTCAAGAAGCGGAAGGAGATCGTTCCCCCCGCATGGGCTGCCTTTGCCAAGACGGGTGTCCACAAAGAGATGCCCCCTGAAGACCCCGACTGGTGGTTCATCCGGGCAGCAGCAGTACTGAGACGCGTCTATGTCGACGGCCCGCTGGGCGTTGAACGGATGCGGAGTTTCTACGGCGGCAACAAGAACCGCGGATCCAAGCCCAACGCGTTCCGCAAGGGCAGCGGCTCCATCCTCCGTAAGTCCCTCCAGCAGCTCGAGGCTGCCGGCCTCGTCATCCACGACAAGACCGGGCGCCGGGTATCTCCTGAAGGCATGAAGTTCCTGGACAACCTTTCGCAGGAAGTCTTAAAGAACCCGCCCGCACCGGTACCCAAGCGTGTCAAGCCTGTTGCCGAGGAGCCCAAGAAGGCAGAAGGCAAGAAGGGCAAGGCAAAGGGCGAGAAGGCTGCAGCAGCTGCTGACGGTGCCGAAGGCACCAAGGCCGAGAAGAAGCCTGCCAGGAAGAAGGCAGATAAAGCAGAAGCACCCCAGTGAGGTGTATTATGGGAGACGACGAGCTGGCAGAACTCCGCAGACGCAGAATGGCCCAACTCCAGCAGCAGGCTGGCGACCAGCAGGCAATGCAGGAAGAGCTCGAGCGACAGCAGAAGATGAAATCCCAGATCCAGATAATACTCATGCAGGTTCTCGAGCCCGAAGCAAGAGAGCGGCTGAATACCATCAAGCTGACCAAACCCGATTTTGCCGGGGCGGTCGAGCAGCAGCTTGTGGCGCTTGCCCAGAGTGGCAGGCTCCAGAAGAAGATTACCGATGCACAGCTTAAGGAGCTGCTCCGGCAGCTCGCGCCTGCAAAGCGGGATTACTCCATCACCAGACGATAATGAAAGCTGGAGTGCTGTACAGCGGCGGAAAGGACAGTTCCCTTGCAGCGATCCTGCTGGGTACGTATTACGAGGTCGAACTCAACACGTTCGTGTTCGACCCGCTCCGCCAGATCCCGTCCGTGGAGGCTGCGGCAGGTGCATTGGGCTACCCCCTGAAAAAGAGGGTATTCAAAGAAGGAATGATTGAAGAAATGGCCGACCTGGTGATTGCAAAGGGGTATCCGAACGATGCCATCAACGCAGTCCACCGGGCCGCCGTGGAATCGCTCGCAGAGGAGTACGACGTGGTCGGGGACGGCACACGGTTTGATGACCGGGTCCCGATGCTCCAGCGCGATGCGGTCCAGAGCCTGATGAGCAGGACAGGGTGTTCGTACGTGCGGCCCCTGCTCGGCATCCCCAGGCGCGAAGTCGACCGGCTGGCGGACCAGCTCCTCGTGGTGAACAACGGGGAGACCGGCACGATCACAAACGGTGACTACGAAGCAGAGATCCGGGACGCGATCCGGGCCCGCGGGCTCGATCCGGCACCCCTCTTCCCGTCCCACCACGAGCAGTCGCTCGTTGTCGGCAGGAAAAACAATTAAAGGTGAACAACGATGAGCAAGTTAAGCAAGGGTAGGAAAATCCGGCTCGCGAAGGCATGCGACCAGAACCGGCGCGTGCCCCAGTGGGTCATGGTCAGGACAAAGCGGGGGGTTGTGAACCACCCAAGAAGGCGCAACTGGCGCAAGAGCACGCTGAAGGTGTAGACAATGGCAGGAAATATGGAAGAGCACGTCTACGTCATCCCCCTAAGGGATGCACGCCGCATGCCCCGCTGGAAGCGCTCGAACGGCGCTATCAAGGACATCCGGAAGTACCTGGCCAAGCACATGAAGAGCGAGGATGTAAAACTCGACCAGGGTATCAACGAGAAGGTATGGTCGCGGGGCAGCTCGAAGCCGCCGTCAAAGATCCGTGTCCGTGCCATGAAGATGGAGGACGGGCAGGTTCAGGCAGAACTTGCACCGGAATCATAAGATGGAAAGGACGATCACGTTCGACGGCGACCCGAACATCGGGGTTTTTGCCCGGGTGCTCGGTGACATCGCCATTATCCCCCCCGAAGCACCGGAGGATTTCAAGGCAGCCATCAAGGCCGCGCTCGGCGTGACACTTGTCGAGACAACCGTACAGGGGAGCTCGATCATCGGCTCGCTTGTTGCCGGCAACAGCCGGGGTATGGTTGTATCGGGGCTTGCAACCGAAGAGGAGATCGATATCCTCTCGCAGCACCGCGAGGTCCTGCTTTTGACGGAGTCGATGAACGCGGCGGGGAACGTGATCATGGCAAACGACAGTTTTGCCGCAGTCCACCCGGACATGCCGTCCGACCTGAGGGAAGCCATCGGAGAGTTCCTCGGCGTCGAGACCATTGCACTCGTTCTTGGCGGCGTCAAGACCGTGGGAATGGCAGGGGTTGCGACCAACAAGGGCGTGATCGTGCACCCGCGGGCAACCGACCGGCAGCTCGAGCAGCTCGAGAAGATTGCACAGGTCCCGGTGGGCACCGGGTCCGTCAACATGGGCAGCGGGCTTGTCGGCACCGGCCTCCTTGTCAACGAACTGGGATACATCGCGGGCAATGCCACGAGCGGGTTTGAACTGGGCAGGATTGAAGACGTATTTGGTTTTCTGGAGTGATTCAACATGGCAGATCAGAAGTTTGAAGTGAAAGGCTCATTTTTGATGGGCGAGGACTGGATGCCCTACACGAAAGTTGTCGAGGCACCCAACGAGAAGCAGGCCGAGGAACGCACCTTTGCGACGATCGGCAGCAAGCACAAGCTGAAACGCCGCTACATCAAGGTCGACGGCGTCAAGCCGGTCAAGGCATAACATCCATCACATTTTCTCTCCTTTTATCCGGTCTTTTCCTGTGGCCCTGACCAGACGGTCACCGGTACCGGATTCATTATCACGTATCGTGCCGGATATCTCCGGCATGAAGGAAGACACCCGCTGGAAGGTGCTCGTGGGGCTTGCACTTGTCACCCTGACGCTGCTCCTGATGACCGTCCACTACCTGGCATTCCACGACCTGCACCACCTTGGCATCTTCTTTGTCGGCGACCTGGTCT
>NZ_JAQTQD010000028.1 GCF_028712425.1 Methanoregula sp. | reverse complement strand
ACGACAATTGGCTTGCCATCAGTCCCCACCAAGGGAGTTGACTTATCCGAGCCGAGCAGGTACCAGTTTTCGGTGTATCCGACAAATGACAGCTGGTCGACAGTGAATGCCTTATAACTGGGCTCCAAGTCAACCTTTTTGGATGGGCCAGTCTCGGTTACATATGCTGCCGATGCCCACCAGCCAACGGTGAAGTTGGTAGGTGCGTTATCGACAATGCCGCCAGCATTAATGTTAGCCTTTTCAGCTGCCTGGTTCAGAGCATGAGTCAGGTTGAGACCCTGCTCACCAATGAAGATAGTTGCTGTCCGGTTGATTGCCGTGTTGTTCTTTTCCACAATTCCAAGTGCCGATACCGGCATTACAGCTAGAAGAATAGCCAGCGCAATTGTTACAAGGATAAGCGATACTTTTGAAGCCATGCGTGAAAATCTCCGGATATCATCAAAATATCAGAAAAATTCACTTGTTCGGAACATATCAGGGGTTCCCTCACGTATTTCGGAAAATGGAAGCAGGACAAACAAGATTAGGGGCACTAATAACAGTATGATGCGGCCTGCCGGCCATGGGTATTCCGATTCATTACAGGAGAACCTTCAGGGAATTTCCGTGAATGAACGGACGGGTTGGACAGGATCTGTACGGGCAGATCCCCCGCGGGAGAGAGAACAACAAAAAAATGCCAGAGAACATCTGACCGGTATTCCCTTCTTAACGTTTTAATGCACCGGGCTCTTCACGGACGCTTTTGCCTGCCGTACCTGTACGAAGGCCCCAAAATCCTTCATGATCGATCCAGCTTCCGGGGACTCCCGGAGATAGGCAAGAAACAAACGGATGTGGTCGATGGTTTCCGGATGCAGCTCGTGCTCCATCATACAGGCGTCCTGCGTTGCCGTTGCTTCCGAAATTCTGAGGATCTCAAGGAGCGACTTAAGGGTCTCATGCCGGTCCCGTATGACCTCCGCGATCTTCCTCCCCTCCGGAGTCAGAGTGACGCCATCGTACTTCCGGTACGTGATCATCCCCATCCGGTCGAGCTTCTGGACCATCTCGACAACGGTGGGCGGCTGGATGCAAAGCTCGTGGGCAATGTCCTTGGTGCGGGCATAGCCCTTCTCCGAGGATACATTGAGGATGGCTTCCAGGTAGTCCTCGGCTTTCCTGCTCAGCGAATGCATGATCCATCTTGGTTGCGCGGGGTTATAATATTTAGGATGCCCGAAATTGCATAATGCGCGCAGGAAATTAGGTTTTCGTGGCAATTCCGAACTTGTTTTTGTTCGTGGGGAGGGATCCGAACATTGTTCGGCCACCCGTTATCCGAACCGAACATCTGATAATCCTGCATGGAAGTTTTAGAGAAAAAACCGGAAGGTATGGCCGCGGACGAGAGTGTCACCACGCTCGACCGGATCGTGCCCCCGGGAATCTGTCGTGTTGTCATGGTACCGGCCCGTGGGCCGATCCGGCAGCGGCTGCTCGCGTTCGGGTTTGTCCCTGGCGCGGTGGTCGAGGCGGTCCGGACCGCACCTCTCGGCGACCCGGTCGAGTACCGGGTAAAGGGCTGTGCAATCTCGCTCCGGAAAGAGGATGCCCGTCTTATCTCCGTAACCCCGGGAGGTGCCTGATGGAAGAGAACATCCCTCTCTCGTTCCTTTCTCCCGGCACGGAAGCAACGGTCACCGGTATCCGGGCAGGCTGCGGCATGATCCAGCGGCTTTCTGCCATGGGCATTCACCCAAAAAGCCGCCTTACCGTGGTCTGTTCGGACCGCGGCCCGCTGATCGTATCGGTTGCCGGGACGCGGTATGCACTCTCGAAGGGCATGGCGATGAAGATCCTTGTTGCACCGGTGCAGGGCCAGGAATCTGTGGCCTGCGCTGACGCAGGGGAGACCGCATGAAAACGATCCGGATCGCCCTTGCCGGCAACCCGAACGTGGGCAAGAGCACCATCTTCAATGCGCTGACCGGCTCGCGGCAACACGTGGGCAACTGGCCCGGCGTAACGGTCGAGAAGAAGAGCGGGTATGCCCGGATAGGGGACCACGAGATCGAGATCGTCGACCTCCCGGGCACCTACAGCCTCACCGCCTATTCGGTTGATGAAGTGGTGGCCCGCGATTACATCATCGAAGAAAAACCCGATGTCGTTGTCCATGTCGTGGATGCCACCAATTTCGAGCGGAACCTGTACCTCACCACCCAGCTTATGGAGCTCGGCGTCCCGCTCGTCATGGCCCTGAACATGTCGGACATGGCGGAGAAGAGCGGGACGGTGATCAACCGGTCCTCGATTAAGAAATACTTCGAGATCCCGGTTGTCAGGACGATAGGAAGCAAAGGTGAGGGACTCAACGAACTCCTCCGGTGCGCTATCAACGAGTCCGAGACCTCACCCCACCACGAGCACGCCATCGGGTACGGGGATGCAATCGAGAGCTCAATCTCCGGAATCGGCACTGCCATCAGCAGCGACCCGGCCCTTGCCGCCCGCTACCCGCCACGCTGGCTCGCCATCCGGCTCCTGGAAGGGGACGGGAATGCAAAGGAGAAACTCCGGGGAAGTTCCGCGGAACACAAGGTCCTTTCCCTGCTGGAGCAGTGCGATCCTGACCAGGTCGAAGCGGAGATGGCCGACCGGCGCTACGAAGTCATCGCAGCACTCCTGCCGCAGGTCTGCACCACCTGCGTGAAGGAGATGAGTTCCTCGGATATCATCGATCAGGTCATCACGAACCGGTACCTCGGCATCCCGATCTTCCTTGCCCTGATGTGGGGGGCGTTCCAGCTCACCTTTGCGGTCGCCACACCGTTTATGACGGCTATCGACGAGCTGTTCGCGTACTGTGCAGCAGCCCTTGCCGGGAGCGGTGCGGAACCGGCATGGCTCATGTCCCTCCTGGGCGACGGGATTATCGGAGGACTGGGCTCGGTCATCATCTTTTTGCCCAACATCTTCATCCTCCTCTTCCTCCTCTCACTTCTCGAAGACAGTGGGTACCTTGCCCGGGCTGCATTCGTGATGGACCGCCTGATGTATGCCATCGGGCTTCCGGGCAAGTCGTTCATCCCGATGCTGATCGGTTTCGGGTGCAACGTGCCTGCCATCATGGCGACCCGGACCATCGAGGACAAGAACGACCGGCTGATCACGATCCTGATCAACCCGTTCATGTCCTGCGGCGCCCGGCTGCCGGTCTTCGTCCTCCTTGCCGGGGCGTTCTTCCCGGCAAATGCCGGTAACGTTGTCTTTGTCCTGTATGTCATCGGGATAGTCGTTGCCATTGCCTCGGCCTGGCTCTTCCGGAAGACCATTCTCCCCGGGAAGCCGGCGCCGTTCCTCATGGAGATGCCCCCCTACCGGCTGCCTACGTTCTTCACCTCGGTCCGCCACATGTGGGACCGCGGGTACATGTATATCCGGAAAGCCGGCGGGATCATCTTAGCCGGTGCGCTGATTGTCTGGTTCCTTGCGACATTCCCGTACGGGGTGGAGTACGGCAGCGCCGAGAGCTATGCCGGCATGCTTGGCCACCTGCTCCAGCCGCTCGTTGCCCCGCTCGGGTTTGACTGGAAGATCGCCGTTGCGCTTCTCTTCGGGTTCATCGCAAAGGAGATCGTTGTCGGGTCGCTGGGCGCCCTGTACGGCACCGGTGAGGACGAGGGGACCCTCTCTGCGGCGCTTCTTGCCGACCCGTCGTTCGGAGCGGTCACGGCCTTTGCGCTGATGGTTTTTGTCCTCCTCTACATGCCCTGCGTTGCCGCTATCGCGGTTATAAAAAAGGAGACGGGCTCCTGGAAATGGACCATCTTCTCGGTGGGATACGGCATTGCCGTTGCGTATATTCTCGCGCTCGTCATCGTGCATGCCGCCCCCGTTCTTACAGGAGGGATCTGATTATGACATCAACCCTGAAAACAACATTCGCCGCCGTCTTCGGCATCCTGTACTGGCTCTCTGGCCTCACCATGATCCTCTCTGCCCTGGTCCCGGCTCTCGCGGAACCGGCCGGGCAGTTCATGATACCCGCGGACCCTGCTGCAGGGTTCGTGCTCTGCGTTGTGGGGACGGTCTTCCTCTTCGCATACCGGAGACTTACCGCGGGAACCGCTGGCGGGCAGGCGTACCTTTACGTTGCGATGGGGCTCTCCCTTATCTTCGGGATCGTTGCCCTGCTCTCCATGCTGGCGGTTGGAGCGGATCTCATTCTGTTCGGCGATGGCGAGCCCTGGGACCCGGCTCAGGTCCTGATACCGATGGTCTGGCTGGCCCTCCTCCCGGCAATCGGGCTCTATGCCTGGGGCAGGGAGTTTGTCGGGAACATCACAGGGACGTGATCATGTCGGGAACTCTCCAGTCCATTGCCCGGCTCATCCGCGACGGCCACGTCACCCTCGCCGAATGCCCGGCCCGGCTCGGGATAACCCGGGAGCAGCTGGATAACTGTCTCCAGCTGATGGAGCGGCAGGGATACCTTGTCCGCCAGGGAATTCCGGTGGATACGGAGGGCTGTACCTGCGGCCACTGCTGCGCTTCGTGTTGCAGGAACGGGTTGCAGAATCCCCCGGTCACCTTCTCCCTTACGGCAAAAGGCGAACGGCTTCTCCGGCACAGCACGGCGGGCTGATAAGGCCATCAGGCTTTTTCTCTCCAGCCGGTGACCGGGGCGCTGCTGCACGAACTCTCCCCGCTTCCCTGCATAGCGGTCTCACAGGGTTAGTCCGTGGCGCTGCCCGGACCTGCGCAGTTTATCACCGTTCTCGTGGTATTGACTGGGTGGGGATTCCGGAGCATGTTACCCAAGGTTCCCCCACTCCCGCCCGGGGCATGGCGGGTTTTTGCGCTCCTCTTTCCGGTGGCTGTTGCTATCGCCTTTGTGATCGTTCTTTTCGTTTCGCTCCCGCAGGAGCTGTTCCTTCCTCTGGCCGGGCTCATCGCAGCGTAAATCCTTCCCCCGGCCGGCAAGGGAGACCGTTATCCCGGTCGGGATCGCGCTCGGAATTACGTGGTGGTACATGGCCCTTGCCATTGTTGCAGTCGATATGATTACCGCTCTCTTCATGGTGCTGAACTTTGATCTCCTGTACCGGGTCCCGTGGCTCGGGCCGCTGCTCGAAGATCTCACGAAAAGATCCGAATCCTGAAGGTCCCTGTCGGGAACATCCTGGACATCATCGGCAGGGAGAAGCAGGACGAGCTGAAGGCACGAATGGAGGCGATCCGGAAAGTCCGGAGCTTTGCGTGAGTGTCCGGGTTACCCGGTGAAGGGACTTTTGTCCCGTCTGGAACAGATGTGCCATGAGAGGCCTGCAAGGAGCTCATTAAGCGGAGTCCTGTCAGCCAGGGTGTGCGGGCCATCCGGAACTGTGACCGGGAACAGATTCCGGACAGCCTGGCATGCCGTCGTCTCCGTGATAAGACCCCACTCAGCTTCATCGATGATATGGAGGGCGGCGGCCACCGGCACAACAAGCTCCGGGTCTTTAGCATACCGGGAAACATTGCAGAGAAAGACCTCTCTCTCTTCTATGGTATATCGTCCCTGCGGTGTTATTGCGGAACATGCATTCCAGAGGTCTTCTCTGGTTACCCCGAACCGGGACAGCCTCACCAGCACGTCCCGCTGCGATTCTGCCGAGAGCCCGGTCTCCATCTCCAGTGCTTCCGTTGTTGCCCGGATCACGGTCCTGCCGATCAGTTCGCCGAGTTTCGCATGCTTCCCGGCATCCGTGAGGCGGAGCCGGGAGCCGGGATCGGATACGATGGCGATCATGTCGGTACCGGAGCCGGTGGCGATCCCGCAGGAGTACAGGCTTCGGGCCATCAGCTGCTGGAGGGCGGCGGCCTTTGCTTCAGATGCAGTCATCAGGGCCCGGGCCATCGCGTGCTCCGGCAGATCTGCTCCGATGACGAGGATTGTGTTGATGGTTCCGCCGACCGGCTCGAAAGAATCGCCGTCTTCGTAATACGATGCAGGGTCACCGGCCCGGCCGCCATTCTTGTCGATGCCGGCTGTCACGATGGCAGTGACCGCGAGGTCACGGAACTGTTCTGTTCTGATTGCGATATTCCGCATCTCCGCCCGGGTGACCAGGCCGGTGACAACCCCCGCGTCGAATCCGAGGCCGCGTGCAACTCCTTTCAGGTAGTCCCTTACACTCCCGCCATTATGATAGGACTCGCATGCCTCAACCGGGATCTGGTGATTGAAGACAGCCTCGAGATCCGTGCGGTAACCGCCATTCAGCCATGATGTGGAAAGAACCTTCCGCGGTCCTGTGAACCTGACCACCAGCGTTGTCCCGTGGTTTTCAACCCGCTCGTTGCCCGGCAGCACGGCCGTCATAGTTTCCGGTAGGTCGGTCCGGCCTGTACCCATTACCGGTACCTCCGGAACGCTTCGGCTGCCGCAACGAACTGTTCGCAGAAGGTATCGCTGAAATATGCATGAGTGTACGTCCCGACCGTGTTCTGTTCGGTCAGCCCGTCGTTCCCGTCAAGGATCCCGGTCCCCTGCCCGAGCCGCAGGGCGAACCGGGCGTCCGGGTCGCATTCTGTTCGGGAGAAATGGAACTCGTGGCCGAGGACCCGGGAACCCCCGGTCCAGAATCCGTCAGGACCGGAAAAGGTCCCTTTCACATAGCCCAGGGCCTGGATCCGCGATGTCATTTCCGTGCAGGCCGGAAGAATGCCAGCCATCTGATACTCACGAGCGGTGCTGATGGACCTGCCCAGGTACATCAGGCCGCCGCACTCGCCATAGATGGGCATTCCATGCTCTGCAAGATCGCGGATGGCATGCCGGCAGGATGACGCTTCGAGCCTGTCTGCATACAGCTCCGGATATCCCCCGCCGAGATAGAGAGCGTCCATCTCCGGAAGACGATCGTCCATGGGCGAGAAGAACCGTATCTCCGCACCGGCACGGGCGAGCCGGTCGAGGTTGTCCTGGTAGTAAAAGCAGAACGCATTGTCGCGGGCAACACCGATGGCAGCGCGTTTCTCGGCGTTTTTGGCCGTGGCAAAAACCGGGGCCGAAAGTGGCGGAGCTCCGCGGGCAACCGCAAGAATTGCATTAAGATCGCATGATTCCCGCACAACCTGCCCGTACGACTGCATCATGTCGGATTCGTGGGCCATGACAAGGCCGAGATGGCGGCTCTGTACCCCGGGCCCCTCCTGCCGGGGGATATAGCCAAGGGCAGGGACGAACTCTTCTGCCGCGATCATATCACGATGCTTAGTCCCGGCGAGCCGGTTGAAGATGATCCCGGCTATCCTGACCCGGGGATCGAAGTCGCGGAACCCCCGGACAACCGCGTGGACGCTCCGGGCTGAGGCTGCGGCGCTGACTACCAGCACGACAGGGGCCTTAAGAACCCGTGCCACGTGGGCCGTACTGCTGAAGTCAGAACCATCGATCCCGTCGAAGAGGCCCATCGCCCCCTCGACAACCGCGATACCCGCACCCGCAGAGGCGTAAACAAAGGTCTGCAGGACACCCTCTTCCCCCATCATGAACGGGTCGAGGTTCCGCGAGGTCCTGCCGCAGATCCGGGTATGATGAGTGGGATCGATGAAGTCCGGGCCGGTCTTGAACGGCTGGACGACAAGGCCCCGATCCCGAAGTGCGCTCATCAGCCCGCTTGCGAGGGAGGTCTTACCGCAGCCGCTCTCCGTTCCGGCAATGACGAGCCGGGGGATCGCGGTCATGATACTGTCCTCCCCCGAATCTCCGGATCCTGTATCCATGTTACCGTCTCCGCTGCACCAGGAACACGAACGCGGCGATGAAAAGAACCGTCCCTGCTGCACAGAACCCCGGCGTTCTGGCGGTCGGGGCCAATCCTGTAGATCCTCCTGATTCAGCCCGGGTCATCTCCCGTACGTCGGCTGCAACCTGTTCCGTTGCATCCACAATTCGTGGTCCTGCCCGGCTGATGGTATCCGCCTTCACGGCATAGACGCGGTGGATCTTCACGGCAGAGAGCGAGGCATACTGCGGGCGTGTCATGAAATCCTCGAGGATCACGTCCCGGGTCTCGTTGTCCATGCCGCCGCCACCGTTCACGATGATGATATCCGGGTTTGTCATCAGGAACTCCTCAAGGGAGACCGTGCCCCAGCCGCTCACCCGGGCAAAGGCATTCGTTCCACCCGCATGTTCGATCACGTCATTCTGGAGGGTATCGTTCCCGCTCACGTACAGCGGGTTGTTCCATACCACGTGTGCAATGGTCGGGCGGGTGCCTGCCGGCCGCTCTGCCGTCCCCAGGTTTGCGAGGCGCGACGAGAGGTTCCAAGCCAGCCGCTCAGCCTCCGCATCCGTGCCGGTCAGGGCCCCGACCAGCCGGATATCCCGGATCATGTCGTCGATGTTCCGGGGCGCAACAACCACCACGTTGAGGCCGAGCGCCCGGAGCCGCGCTGTCGTTTCTGCCGGGGTGATATCCGATGCGATGACCAGGTCAGGCCGGGCTGCCGAGACTTTCTCGGTGCTGATTGCGGAATATCCCCCAATGCGGGGGACGGTGTTCACTTCGGGGGGATAGTTACAGACATCCGTTATCCCCACGAGGCGGCCGGTAAGGCCGAGGGCAGCAAGGATCTCGGTGTTGGAAGGGGCAAGCGAGACGATCCGCTGGGGCGTTGTATTGAGCGTGACGTGTGTCCCGGCATCGTCGATCACCGTGGCGGCTGATACCGGCAGGACAGCGAAGGAAACGAGCAGCAGGGCGGCGAGCAGGGCTGCCTGCGGGTTTTGGAAAGGGGTGGTTCGTGGCATCAGGATCGGGCTCCGTTTTTTGATGAAGAAAGGTACACGAGGCTGTGGTCCGCGGCAGCCAGTTCGCGGGTCTCGATTACGAGGGTTGCATAACCGGGAAGTTGATCGAGAATGGAGGGAAAGTTGATGGTGCCGCTGCCGCAGGCATCATGGTCATCGTTCGTTCCGCCGTTGTCGTGAAGGTGGACATGGCAGCACTGCCCGGTGGCAAGGAACGCGTCAAGGTTCCCGTTCAGCCGGGCATGCCCGCAGTCGAGGACAAAACCCAGGCCGCGTGATTGCAGTTCGGGAAGGACGGCGGGAGTCTGGAAATGGCAGCATTCCCATGCGCCCATGTTCTCGACACAGGTGCAAACCCCGAGTTCCTCCTGGAGCCGGGAGAGCTCATCAAGCGAACGGAGAAGGGAGGCAAACGACCGGTCCCGGACCTGCTCATACGCGGCATACCCCGGGTGGACAACAAGGTGCCGTGCGCCGATACCAGCACAGGCTGCCATCATGTCGCCGAGAACGGCAACCGAGGACTGTCGCATACGTTCGTTGACCGAGGCGATGTTGATCTCGCTTGTGGGCGCATGGACGGAATATGAGCAGGTATACGAGCTGCATACCCCGGGATCCGCGAGAATGTCGTGGGGCCCGTCCGCTATGATCTCGACATGGCCCGTACGGGGGGCGAGGGTTTCTAGCGCTGCCTCCAGCGGACGGTCCATACAGCAGAATGTTGAGAGAAAGAACGAGCGTGTCATGGTATATTCACCGAAGATTCCAGAGGGGTGCCGGGATTCCCTTCCAGGATTGCAAGGATCCCGTCATATGTTCCGGTGCAGGATACTCCGGCAGTACAGAGTGCAGCATAGGCAGATGCCGCCTTCCCCCGGGTAAAGTCGTACGACGAGAACTCCCTGCCATCCGGGAGGTGGATGACGAGGCGCCCGGGTTCCATGCCCTGGAGAATTTCAAGGACCGGGTAATTGCCGGTACCGACCGGATGCACAGACAGGACGATGCGGTCGGCCTGCACCGCCAGCCGTTTGAGTTTTTCCAGGGCGTGCGCCGGGATCTGCGAGAAGGGGAGGACGGGGATGCAGGGAATCTCCAGTGCTTTTGCAACGGCATAGTCCGAATCGGTGGTTGCGAGGATGCCGGCTGAGACGGCATACCCGTTGCGGCAGAGGAACCGGAGGAGATCGCCCCCGCTCCCCCCGCCGGAGATGACAAGCACCTTCGGTTTTTCAAAAGAGCCGGCTCCGGTATTCCGCGTATCGAGCGGTACGAGGATGGTCCTGCCTGTTGCCGGGTGCGAGGTGGTGATCACTTCGGCCCCGTAGACTTCCCGCACTTTTTCCGGTGTAAGGACCTCCCCCGGTACGCCATCGGCAACAATGTGGCCTCCCTGGATCATCAGGAGCCGGTCGCAGTACTGCAGGGCGAGGTTGAGGTCGTGGAACACGCCGACAACGGTTCTCCCGGAACGGGCAAGGTCCCGGACAAGCGTGAGGATGCCGGCCTGGTGGGCGAGGTCCAGGTGGGATGTGGGCTCGTCCAGCAGGATCACCGGGGTGTCCTGCGCAAGGGCCCGGGCAATGAGTACCCGCTGCCACTCGCCCCCGGAGAGGGCGCGGATCGACCGGTCCTTCAGGTGGGTGATGCCGGTCCGGTCAAGGGCATGGTAACACCGGGCATAATCGTCGCGAGAGAGCGAGGCAAACCTGCTCGCCCGTGCATACCGCGACATCAGGACGACCTGCAGGACTGTGTACGAGAACGGCCGGTCCTCGTCCTGCGGGACAAAGCCGAGCGCGGCGCCCAGCTCGGCCGGAGTGTACCCGCTGACCGGCCTGCCGTCCAGTTCAAGGATCCCGCCGGAGGGGATCACGCGGCTGATCGCCCGCAGGAGCGTTGTCTTTCCCGAGCCGTTCGGCCCGATGATCCCGGTGAAGGTACCCTTGGTAAACGAGCAGCTGACAGACTTCACGATCTCCCCGGTGCCATAGCCGGCAACAAGGTCCTGTGCACGGACCGGATCCTGGCCGTTCATGCAACAGACCCCCTGCGGTAGATCAGCCAGATGAAGAACGGGGCGCCGATGAACGCGGTGATGATCCCGACCGGCAGGTCGGCAAAGAATGTCCGGGCAAGGGTGTCTGAGAGGACGAGGAGGATCCCGCCGGCAAGGATTGCGGCCGGAATGACCACGCGGTTGTCCGGGCCAAGGAGCATCCGGACGATGTGCGGGGTGACGAGCCCGACAAAACCGATGGAGCCGGCGATGGAGACGGCCCCGGCAACGAGCAGGGTGCTGCCACCCAACACCGTCCAGCGGGCTCTTGTTGCATCGATGCCAAGGTGGGCAGCGGTCTCCTCGCCGAGGGAGAGGGCGTTGAGGTCCCGGCCCATGAGGAAGAGGAGGATGCCTGCCGGCACCAGGATGGCAGTAGCGAGGACCGCATTGTCCATCGAGGCATTCCAGAATCCCCCCATGAGCCAGAAGAGGATCTGGTGGACGTTCTGGCCGGCCACTGCGATCAGGAACGAGACGATGGCCGAGAAGAAGAACGAGACGGCGATGCCGATGAGGAGGAGCGTCTCTGTTGAAATAACTCCACTCCTTCCTGCGATGAGCCATACCACGAGGATGGCGGCAACTGCACCGATCCACGCGAAGAGGGGGACAAAGAGCCCTCCGAGGAGGACGATAGCAAGGGATGCTCCCAGTGCACCGCCGGAGGATGTCCCGAGAATATAGGGATCGGCCATCGGATTCCGGAAGAGGGCCTGCATCGCGGCACCGGCAACTGCGAGGCTTGCACCGACAAAGAACGCGGCAAGGACGCGGGGGAGCCGGATGCCCCCGACGATGTCCGCGGCTCCCGGTGCGGTTGTGACAAAGCCGAAACCGGCCGGGCCGGTGAACGTGCAGACAATGATGGTCAGCGCTGCTGCGATGATGAGGCCGGTGATGACCGGAATTGTCCGGGTCACAGGAGACGATCACTCCCGGTCCCGGAATGGTGCCCCGCCATCATGCGGCACGCCCGGCAAGCGAACGCTCCTGTAAAAGGACATAGCGGATGAACGCATTTTCATCCGGGATTGTCCCTGCGTCCAGCACTTTTTCTGCTGCAGCATCGGAGCGGAACACCTGGATCCGGCCTGCATCCTGGGGTGTTGTGGAATACCGTACTTCGAGGGGGTTCTCGCGCCCATGCAACCCGGGACGCCGGGTATAATTATACGCAAACGCGACTGCCCAGCGATCTTCCTGCATGTCCACGTACACGCTCCCCAGCAGCTGCTGGTTGTTGTGGCGGATCAGGACTTCGTCTTCGAACTTCTCGATAAGTTTTTGTGTTTCCGATTGCGGTTTGATTCCAAAAAATTTTGACATGGTTTTCACCTCAATCTGATAGTAACCCGTGTGCGGGGGTTCGCTTCTCTGTACAGCTGTCACGTGATGTCCCTGCCATAGAGCCGGGAGTTCTTGCGCGGTCTGGCGGATTTATCCGCCGGAATACCGGGAGCACAGGGGCACCGGAACTGATTCTTCCGGCCAGTTGCCCGGCGAATTTCACGTGATTTAAATAGAATCATTTAGATCAACTTTATTTGTTCTAACTAAAATAAATTGTTGTTAGCTGAAAAATCAACTGCAGTTATCAGAGTGATATCTCTGCGTGATGACGAGAGGAGAAGTGAAATTATTGACGGTCACCGATCGGGAACAAGAGACTCCAGGAAACGTACTGAAACCATTGTTCGAGACTTCATCCGGGGAAAAAGTCTGCCGGAATGAGGACACTATCGTTGTATACCTTCCGAAGAACCGGAACTGCCTCACAACATCGTTCGTGAATGGCGGATATCATGAGGATCTCGAAGCGATCTTCAACCACCAGCCGAAAAATTCCGAGGGATGCCGTTCCCACTCGCGGGACATGGAAGGAGGAAGTATCGAGGCCTACATTGCGATCCATGCAAAAAGACTCGGCCTTGATCCGGAAAAAACTGCCGGTATGACCACCGCGGCAAGGATGAAGAACGCCGCAATTGCCACGCGCACATTCCGCACGTTCGAAGTTACCGCGATCGTGACCGCGGGTATCGAAGTCAATGGCGGGCGCGCCGGCGATCCGGCGAGCTGGCATGAAGAGGACGGAAAGACCGTCTACGTTGGCGGGACCATCAACACAATCATTATCGTAAATTCCCATATGCGGGCGAATGCTCTCACCCGGGCCGTCATGACCGCTGCCGAAGCAAAGGTCGTTGCCATCCAGCAGCTGATGGCACCCAGTAAATGCTCAACCGGGATCGCAACCGGATCCGGAACCGATCAGATCACTATCATCTCCAGCATGGACAGCCCCCATATCCTGACATGGCCTGGGAAGCATTCGAAGGCCGGGGAACTTATCGCTCTTTGTGTAATCGAGGCAACGACAAAGGCGCTTGAACTGCAGACCGGCCTCTCACCGGAAAGCCAGCGCGATATGCTGGTCCGCCTCTCGCGGTTCAATATTGAAGAGAAACACTACTGGGATGCAGCAACGTCGCTGGAGGGCGAACACAAACGGGAACCGTTCATTGAAGCACTCCGGGTCTTTGCGAAAAATCCCGCTGTGGTCGCGATGACCGCATCCATCCTCCATATCTGTGACGAAGTCTCCTGGGGGCTGGTGCCGGAACTGGCCGGAAAACGGTCTGCCCTTGCGATGATGCGAGCATTACCGGAGATGAGCGGGACACCCGGTCAACCGCACTGGGAAGTGATTCTTGACGAGCGACAATCGATCCTCGACAACTGGGTACGGCTGAGTGCCTGGTGTGTAAAACATTCCTGCGGGGGAAGTCCATGAGCGGCGAGAATGTGGTATATCCCTTCTCAGCGATCGTGGGACAGGACGATATGAAGGATGCGCTGATGGCAAACATCGTCCTCCCGTCTATCGGGGGCGTCCTTATCCGCGGCGAAAAGGGCACGGCAAAATCCACGAGCGTGAGAGCGCTTGCCGATCTCCTCCCTGAACGGGAGGTGATAAAAGGCTGTATCTTCCGGTGCAGCCCTTCCGATACCCGTAACCTCTGCGAGTCCTGCCGGGAGATCCTTGCCGGAAACGGGCACCCGGAGACCGTTCCTGCCCGTATGCGGGTCGTAGAGCTGCCCCTCTGTGCAACTGAGGACCGGGTAGCAGGGACGCTCGATATCGAGCACGCCATCACCAAAGGCACCCGGAAGTTTGAGCCGGGTGTGCTTGCATCGGCCAACGGCAATATCCTGTATGTGGATGAGGTCAACCTTCTCGATGATCACATCGTCGATCTCCTGCTGGATGCAGCGGCCATGGGTGTCAATTTTGTGGAGAGAGAGGGGATATCGTACTCCCACCCAGCCCGGTTCCTGCTTGTCGGAACGATGAACCCGGAAGAGGGCGACCTCCGCCCGCAGCTCCTTGACCGGTTCGGTCTGGTTGTTGATGTTGAGGGGGAGAGGGATACGGCAAAACGGTCGGAAATCGTGAAGCGGAGGCTTGCGTTCGAACCGGATCCTCCGGCATTCCTGAAGCAGTACGAAGCGGAGCAGCAGAAGATCCGATCACGGATTCTTGCCGCCAGACAGCTGGTTAGGACAATGGAACCTGATGACCACTTGATCGATACCGCCGTGAAGGTATCCCTCTCGCTCGGGGTAGATGGCCACCGTTCCGATCTCACTCTGGTGAAAACCTCGCTTGCGCTTGCAGCCCTTGATGGCCGGAGTACTGTTGGGAAGGAGCATATCCTGAAAGCAGCGGGCCTTGCCCTTCCCCACCGGATGCGCCGCCGCCCGTTCGAAGAGAGCAGAGTCGATATCGGAACAATCCATTCCCTGATCGAGGAGTGTTATTCCTGACCATGACTCCCCGCTTCCCGTTCAGCGCCATCACGGGCCAGCAGCAGGCAAAGAAAGCTTTACTCTGTGCGCTTGCAAGCGATGAGATCCGTTCTATCCTGATCACCGGGAACTGTGGAACGGGAAAATCAGTGCTTGCGCGGTCACTTGAGACTATTGTACCGGGGAAGAGACTGCTGAACCTGCCCCTGAACGTCACGAACGACCGATTGCTGGGCAGTATCGATATGGATGCGGCAGTCAGTACCGGAGTCATCCGGCATTCCCCGGGCATTCTCGAACAGGCGAACCGTCATATCTTGTATGCCGACGACATCAACCTAATGGATGAGGGAGCGGTCACCAGCCTGCTCAATACCGCGGAAACGGGGGAGGTCATCTGCGAACGCGAGAGCATCTCCCACCGGGCCCGGACACAGTTCCTGCTCGTCGCCACGATGAATCCTGCCGAGGGAGAACTCTCTCCCGCCCAGATGGATCGTTTCGATCTCTGTATCGGGCTGGACAGTATCGGGGAAGAAGAGATGCGCGGAGCAATAATCCGTAACCAGCTTGTCTTCGAACGGGAACCTGAAACATTGTCCCGACATTACGGAGAACAGGAGTCTGCACTTACAAAGACTGTTGCCGCAGCACGGGATCGTCTCCCCTATGTCAGCATTCCGGAAGGCCATGCCGGTCTCATCGCATCGGTCTGTCTTGAACTGGGCGTTGCCGGCCAGAGAGGAGACCTTGCTGCTGCCCGCGCTGCAAAAGCATTAGCGGCACTGGACAGCCGGGACAGTGTGGAGTTCGATGACATCAAACTCGCCACGCTGTTCGCTCTTGAGCACAGGAGGAGGGAGATCCCTGATGCCCCTCCGCCGGTGCCTCCTCAGAACAAACCGCCGAAGCAGGATAATGAACGTGAACAGGAGAAAAACCCGCCGGAGCCTGATCAATCCAATCCCCCACAAGAGGATCCTGACACTCAGCCGGAAACGAATCAGGAACGCGATCCAGAGAAGAAGAAAAACCTGCCACCACCACTCAGGGATCAAATCTTTGCCATCGGTTCGCCCTTTGAAGTGATCCGCTATCTCAACGAATCTTCGCAAAAGACAACAAGGAAACAGAAAAGCGGGAGAAGAACCCGGGTCATCAGTTCTGATGCATCCGGTCATTACCGCTCGTTCCGCTTCCCGGGAAAGAACCGGCACGATATTGCAATCGATGCAACGCTCCGGGCAGCCGCACCCTACCAGTGCTCGCGGGAGAAGCACGGGCTGGCAATTTCCGTAAGGAAGACCGATCTCCGCGAGAAGGTGCGCGAGAAGAAGACGGCCCATACGATCCTTTTCCTTGTCGATGCCAGCGGTTCCATGGGGGCACGGAAACGGATGGTGGCTGTCAAGGGTGCCATTGTATCGCTCCTCACGGATGCCTACCAGAAACGGGACCGTGTCGGGATGATGGTGTTCCGCGGGAGTGGGTCCCGCCTCCTCCTCCCGCCAACCAAGAGCCCCGACCTCGCCATCCAGCTGCTCCAGGCACTTCCCACGGGGGGAATGACTCCACTGACACAGGGGCTTGCGGATGCCTTCGAACTCCTGACCCGGGGGCGGTTTGCCTCTTCTGACGAGAACCGCTCCATTGTCATTCTGAGTGACGGAAGGGTCAATGTCTCCTGGAAAGACACCCGCTCGCCGTACGAGGAACTGCGTGACCTGGCCCGTAACGTCAGCGAATCGGATATACGGTTCGTTGTCGTGGACACCGAAGAAGGATTCCCCCGCCTGGGAAGGGCACGTGCACTGGCCGGGGATCTCGGAGCCACGTATTTCCGGCTGGAGGCGCTCTGCAGCCGGCACCTGGCCGGCGCAGTTCAGGGAGTTGTCTATCAAGGGGGGAGAACATCATGACCGATAGCAGAAAACGATGGATTGCTATTGTTATTACTATCGCTGTCCTCGCGATCCTTGCCATGGTCGCAGCAGCAGCACTTGTGCCGGGAAATTCAGCTCAAAAAATTACCAGTATCCCTGCTGTGAATTCTCCATCTGACCGTGACTTGTTTCCCGACAAGGCGTACCCTGAATTTGCGAATGGGTATTCTGTGGAATATCATGGTACCTACAAGGTGGTTCGAACCTATGATCCAACCAGGGGGAACTCCGGGAGCCATACCTATGTGCTCGTGCAGCGGGGCGAGAACATTCCTGAAGGTTACCCGGATGCACAGGTTTTTTTCATTCCTGTTGAGTCGGTCATTACCATGTCTTCAGTGAACGTAGCGGTCCTCGGAGAACTGAACGAGATGTCTGCCATACGGGGTAACGTCAACAACAACCTGGTTTTAAACGATACGTTCCAGGAACTGGCCAAAGCGGGAAAGATCACCGAAGTCGGGAGCGGGACAATGGCGATGAGCAATAATTTCCAGACCGAGAAGATGGTTGAGTTATCTCCCGACCTCGTATTCTGCACGGAAGGCGGAGGTCAGCAACAGAATATCGAGCCGAAACTGACAGAGACCGGGCTGCGTCCGGTCTTAACGCAGGCCTCGACGGAGGATACCCCTCTGGGCCGGGCGGAATGGATCAAGTACTATGCCTACTTCTTCAACAAGGAGAAGGATGCCAATACAGTCTTCGATCAGGTAAAAACGAATTATCAGGCAATCGCTGACAAGGTCAAGAATGTCAGCAACCGTCCGACAATAATATCCGGCTTAACCGTCCAGGGGATATGGTACGTTCCCGGCAGCAGAAGCTATGCAGCCCGTTTCTTCAAAGATGCCGGAGGGGATTACGTTCTTTCAAACTACACCGGAGGCGGCAATACGCCGATTGCTTTCGAGACCGTGTACGAGAAGGGCCAGAATGCCGATGTGTACCTCAATCCCGGGATGGTTGGTGTCGGCGGGGGCATCGATGCGCTGCTTGCCCAGGATTCCCGGTTTGGAAAATTCAAATCCGTCCAGACCGGTGCAGTCTACCATTTCGATGCCCGACAGAACGAGTTCGGGTCTCTCGATTACTGGTACTCGGGAAACATCCGCCCGGATATCATCCTTGCAGATCTTGTGAAGATCCTGCACCCGGATGTGCTTCCCGATCACCATCTCTATTACTACCGCCAGGTTGGTTCAGGTATAACAGGTGATACACCATGAAACTCGACGGATCGGACAATGGTGACAGCATGAGAAAATTTATCCTGGCACTCCCCCTGATTGCCGGATTCCTGGTTGCAGTATTCCTGCTCGACCTGATGCTTGGTGCGGTGAATATCCCCCCGGATGCAATCCTGACTATCATCAGCGGCGGCACCGTCAAAGCAACCTGGATGAACATTTTCTGGGACTGGCGGGTTCCCAAAGCCGTCACTGCACTCTGCGCCGGGGGAGCGCTTGCCCTCTCCGGCCTGCTGATGCAGACCTTCTTCCGGAACCCGCTCGCTGATCCTTATATCCTTGGTATCAGCTCAGGGGCGAGCCTCGGTGTTGCCATTATCATGATGTCGGCCGGCATCTTCGGGGCAGGGGCCGTGCTGGCCGGTCTCGGAATCCTCGGCAACATGAGCATCTCTGTGGCTGCTATTATTGGTGCATTCGCCGTACTCCTTCTCATCCTGCTCATATCTTCAAAGATCCAGAGCAACATGACGATTCTCATTCTGGGCATCATGGTCTCGTATATGAGCGGGGCGATTGTCACGATCCTCCTCCAGTTTTCGGACGAGTCCAGCATGCATACATATTCTCTCTGGACATTCGGCAGTTTCTCCGGTGTGACCTGGAGTCAGCTCCCCATTCTCACATTCCTGATCCTTATTGGTTTTCTCCTCTCCTTCTGCCTCGTCAAGCCGCTCAATGCGCTTCTTCTCGGGGAGCAGTATGCCGAGAGCATGGGGATGAATTACCGGCGGATCCGGATCATCATCATCTCCACAACTGCCCTGATGGCAGGTGTCGTTACAGCATTCTGTGGCCCTATCGGGTTTCTGGGCATCGCCATCCCCCACTTCTGCCGGGCGGTCTTTGTCTCAGCGGATCACCGGGTCCTGGTTCCTGCCTGTATTCTCGTCGGCGGGATCATCGCCATTGTCACGGATATCATCTCCCGCGTTCCGGGTACCGATATCATCCTGCCGCTCAATGCTATCACGGCACTCTTTGGTGCGCCGGTTGTCATCTGGGTTATTTTGCGCGGGACAAAGTTCGGGAGAGGGGTGACAACATGAGCGATGCTGCCATCCTTTCCTGTTCAGGTCTTACCATCGGATACCGGAACCAGAAAACAATTGTAAAGGAAGTAGCAACCGATCTCAACCTGCACCTCGACCGGGGCGAAGTTGTCTGCCTCATCGGTCCCAATGGCAGCGGGAAATCCACACTCATCCGAACGCTGACCGGTATACAACCGCCGCTGGATGGGGAAGTCCGGCTCTGCAACCGCCGGATCGAGGAGTATGGCCCGGAAGAGCGGGCAACCACCCTGAGCGTTGTCCTGACCGGCCAGATCCAGGCCGGGTACCTGACAGCGTTCGATATCGTTGCACTGGGGAGGTTCCCGTACACCAACTGGGCGGGTAAGCTGACTGAATCGGACAGGGCAATCGTTTACTCCGCTCTTGCATCGGTAGGTGCTGCCGACCTGTCCGGCCGTTTCATCCACGAGATGAGCGATGGGGAGCGCCAGAAAGTGATGATCGCACGAGCCCTTGCCCAGGAACCAGAACTCATGGTCCTGGACGAACCAACGGCTTTCCTCGATCTTCCCCACAAGATCGAGACCATGCGGATCCTCCGCCAGGTTGCCCGGAAAAACAAAAAAGCGATCCTCCTCTCTACCCATGACCTGAACACTGCCATACGGTGTGCCGACCAGCTCTGGATCATCGATCGTGAGGGGACACTGGTGGCCGGGACACCGGAAGACCTTGTCCTTTCCGGTATCTTCGGGTCCGCGTTTGCGATCGAAGGAGTATGCTTCGACACCCGCCGCGGAGAATTTTCCATTCCGGTCGACCACCGGGGAACATTCACTCTTACTGCGCCGGAGGAATCCGTGGAACGCATCTGGACCCTGTATGCCCTTGAGCGGATCGGATATGCCCCCGCGGGTGAGGCTGAGGCTGGAATCCATGTCATGGTAACAAAGGACAGTCTCCGGACCCGGTGGCACGTGCGGCATTCCTGCGGAGAGCGTGAATGCGGGAGTATCCGCGAACTGATCGAATGGTTATCCACAACAGAAGGTGATGAAAATTAAGATTGCTATCTATGGGAAAGGCGGTATCGGGAAATCCACCGTTGCTGCGAACCTTTCCGCGGCGCTTGCAAAGAATGGCCACCGCATCCTCCAGATAGGCTGCGACCCGAAACACGATTCAACCCGGCTCCTCCTTGGCGGGAAGATCCCGCTTACCGCTCTTGAATATATCCGCACAACGCTGCCGGAGCAGCGCAACGCGGGGGATATCGTGTACCGTGGATACGGGGATGTCGCCTGCGTGGAGGCCGGCGGGCCGGAGCCCGGAGTGGGGTGTGCCGGGAGAGGAATCATCACCACTTTCGAGCTCCTGGAGGATCTTGGGATCTCGCCCTCGCTGTTCGATATCACGCTGTACGATGTTCTCGGAGATGTGGTCTGCGGAGGATTTGCGGTCCCCATCCGCGACGAGTATGCCGATGCTGTTTACATCGTCACTTCGGGAGAATACCTGTCGCTCTATGCGGCCAACAATATCCTGCGGGGGGTAAAGAACTACACCGAGACAAAGAACCGGGTTGCCGGCATCATCTTCAATGCCCGCAATGTACCGGAGGAAGAGGAACGGGTGCGCCGGTTTTCCGAAGCGGTACACCTCCCGGTCGTTATCAGGATACCAAGGAGCGGGATTTTCGGCCGGGCCGAAAAAGAAGGGGGTACTCTGATCGAACGATACCCGGACGGGGATGAGACAGGGCTTTTCCGGACTCTCGCCAGTCACGCAGAGGGAATTATTGCCGACGGGGGAGCAAGCCTGCATCCTGCGCTCCCTCTGAGCGATGACGACCTCGAACGAATCGTCCTCTCCCGTCAGGATCCCCGTCCTGCAAATAAATTCGTTTTGCCGGATGCCGCCACTGCCACGGGCAGGTGCCGCAAATGCATCTCACCCGCCGTAAAGAACAAGCGACCCCTCTTTGGCTGCGCTTTTGCAGGTGCCATTGCTGTAACGGCCAATGTATCCGATGCGGCAACCGTAATGCACTGCCCGCGGAGCTGCGCCCTGATGATTGCGGAGAAACTGGTAACCACCGCGTACCATGCTGCACTGAGGTCCCATTGTTCCGGTGGCGGGAGCATCACAGACCGGCTCATGACCACGGATATGACCGATACGGAGTTCATTTTCGGGGGCGAGAAGAAACTCGCCGAAACCCTGGAGTGCGCCATTCAGAAAGGATACCGGACACTCTTTGTTATTACGGCCTGCCCTCCCGGAATCATCGGGGACGACATCGGGAAGGTGAGCGCTGCCGTAATCGAGCAGCATCCCGACATCCGCATCATCCCGGTAAAAGTCGATGGAAACCTGGTGGGCGATGGGCTGCAGGGACGCATGGATGCCTACAAGGCCGCCGCATCGCTTATCCGGCCACCTTCCACACCCCTGTCATCCCGGAAAAAATCGGTGAATATCATTGCCGAGCGCTGGGGGTCTGCCCGTGCGGAACGAGAGTTCCGGAGCCTCCGCGATCTCCTGGCACGCCTGGACATTTCCATCAACTGCCGGTTCCTCGGCAATACTGATTCCGCATCGATCCTCCGGTTCAACGAAGCATCCCTGAACCTTCCGACCGAGACGGACGAGACAATGGCCGCCATCAAAACGATGCTCGCTCCGGTCTCCGATGTCCCATTCATCGACCTGCCGCTTCCCACCGGTTTCCACGAGACCCGGGAATGGCTCCTTGCCGTTGCCCGGCTATTCGGTGAGGAAGACCGGGCACGACAGATTATCGCAGATGAGGAAGCACAATACAGGCAGCGGATTACCGGAGTTCGGCCGGCCCTGGAAGGAAAAACCCTGCTCATCTCGACATATCCCCATTCCTTTGACTGGATCTGTGACCTGGCCGACGATCTGGGAATGGTGATCCAGAAAGCCGGTATCACCTATTCGCCCTTTGCAGATACCTGCACATCCCGGTACGCTGGCAGGTTCCCTGTCGCGAACAATTATACCGTAGAGATGCGATCGGAGGATATCCGGGTGCTGAACCCGGACCTCCTTCTTTTAACGTACCCGGCATTGAAATCCACGGACCGCGTGCGAAGCGCACCGATCCCGTACTGTCCCGGCAGCGGGTTCATGGCAGGAGTTGACCAGGCGGAGCGGTGGGTCCGGTTGATCCGGCATCCGTGCACCGAAGGATGGAAGGCAGACGGGGTGGGGCTCCCATGATCACCGATCCGGACGGGTTCGTCGGAACCCTCCTTGCCATCGAGGGTATTGCCGATGCGCGTGCCGTCCTGAACGGCCCCAATGGCTGCCGGGGCTATCCGGCATGGTTCTCGGACCGCCATTACCCCCGGGAGAACTCACTGGACCGGCGCACGTTCGAGGAATTATTTTACTTCGGCCAGCCCCGTATTCCCTGCACCTACCTTGACAGTGACGATTATATTCTCGGTGCAACCGGGAAGCTGCGGGAGATCCTCCCGCTCGTTGCTGCAAAAGGCGATACGCTCCTTGCCGTGGTCAATTCACCAGGTGCATCGCTCATCGGCGACGACCTCGACCGGTTTCTTGTTGAGGCGGGCCTCAGCCATGTCTGTATGGCTATCCCGGGTGCGGCTTATTCCCACCCCCTTCCGGAAGGGTTCGATAATGCAATGGTGGCGGTCCTCCGCTGGCTGAAGCTCAACCGGCTCCCACGCCTCACGGATCGCGTAAACCTGCTCGGGATCTCAATGATCCAGAAGTACTGGCAGGGCAATATCCATGAGCTTACGCACCTGCTCTCCCTGATGGGGCTGACCGTTGTTGCCGCCCCGGGTGCCGGATCCGGTGTGGCCGGACTCCGTGAGTCGGTCACTGCTTCTGTCAACATCGTTGTCTTCCCGGAATACGCGCAGAAGACTGCAGAGTTTTACGAGAAGGAATTTGGCATTCCGGCCATTCGCTCTCCTGATGGTGCACCGGTCGGGTTTGCTGCAACCGAATCCTGGATACGGGCGGTAGCAGCGGCTACCGGCCGGGATCCGGCACCGGCACTTGCAGAGATAAGGAGGCAGCGGACACATGCCTGCCATCAAATCGCACGGCACCACCATGAGGGAGGTTACCCGAAAGGATCGAGTTTTGCCGTATACGGCGATTCATCCCTTGTCCTACCGCTGACAACGTGGCTGTACGAATATCTCGGGATGATTCCGGTGTCCGTCAGGTGTATGGCCGGAGGGGATTCGAACGTGGCAGGGCGAATCGCCGGGTTCCTTGCAGAGGATGCATTCTCCGGAGTCCTTGACGCGGATCCCGTAATCGCAAAACCGGATTTCTACTTTGGCAGCGAGATCGATGGGATGGACCTGGCTCTTGCCGGCAGCTGCCGGGAGATTGTCGGGCTTTACAACCGGACCAGCGGGGAGCCGGAGTTTGTCGAGCAGGCAACTCTCGGGGGGACCGGGGCACTCTGGATTCTTGAGCGGATCTTCTCCGCTGTAAAAAGATTTCCGGAATAAATTCTCTTTTTGCCAGTAGTACGGCTACAGTAAATACCTCCAGGAAAATTCCCGCATGCACCACAAACCTGCCTGAAATAATCCAAGCCGGTTTTAGCGAGTTTTTATTACATCCTGTGGGGAAGATACCAGACTGAGGTGTTCACTATGGAATGTGCACGACCCGCAAAACTGGCAAAGGCCGCGGTAAAGGAGATCCAGGGCCTTGAAGAAAAACTTGGCGTGACGCTCATCGCGTACGAGAAGATTCCGGCTTACAAAAAGATGACTGCTGCCGGGGTTGCAAAACTTAAGGCAGCCGAAAAAGAGACTGGTGCGATCCTCGTTGCATACGAGGCATAAGGGCCTCGGTCTGCTACATGGAAAATATTTCTCTTTTATTATTGCCTGGGGAATCAGCCTCTTAAATCAGGCTGTTCCTTTTCATAACAAATCCCTGTATTCAGAGAAACGTGACACCCCTATGATCTTCACTGCCGGGACAGGTCATGGATCACGTACTCAATCGAGGTGCTCTCCAGTTTCTTGAGGAAATTCGTGAACTCAGTGTCCACGATAACTATTGTACTGGTGATCCCGTGGAGGGCAGCCTCGATAACGCCATCCGCGGCGCCAAAGAACAGGTCGGGATTCTTTCCGATGGATTTCAGCGCCATGGATGCTTCGATCCCGATGGCGGCCGTCATCCGGGTCGTGGCAACGATCTCCTTCAGCTTGTCCTTATCCACCCTGCGCGAACCGCCGTGCTGGACCCGGGGTACCTTACAGACATGAATGGTTCCCTCATGGTGATCGATAATCCCGTTGACATCAACGATCCCGACATCTTCGTTCTTCTTCGCATCCTCGTAGACCATTGCAGTCGCAGATCTCGGTTTCTTACCTGTATAGAGATACCCGTCTTTCATGTACAGCCCGACCACATCACCAGTTT
>NZ_JAQTQD010000049.1 GCF_028712425.1 Methanoregula sp. | reverse complement strand
AAAAACATATTCCGGCCGGGCGGCAGCACAAATTCTGGCGCATGCCAGCCGCACGGGAGCAGGAGAGGGGACACAGGCGAACCGGGAAAACAGGCCGGGGATTTATTAATTAGCACCATACCATAGGATGCAGGAGGGGAGCTTTCCCAAAGGAGAGGGTGCACAATTGCTAAATAGTATCGTTCATAATAATGAACATATGTTCAAAAAAATGAACATATTGGAAACTCCCTCTTTTGAAATTCTCACGTTTCTTGGCCGGAATTATCGCAACGCGTACTATGTCCGCGAGCTCGCCAGGATCCTCCCGCTGAGCACCGGTGCTGCAAGCGGGTATCTCCGGATACTGGAAGAACACGGCCTCGTGACAAGCGAACGGAAAGGAAGAACGCTCCTGTTCCGGGCAGATATCGCCCATCCGCTCGTACGGGAATCAAAGATCCTTGCAACCCTGATAGAACTGTCACCCCTCATCGCTGCCGGAAAGGGACTCGTGACACGGATGATCCTGTTCGGGAGTTGCGCTACCGGGGAAGATACCGCGGACAGCGATATCGATCTCTATATCGAAACTGCCAGCCGCCCGGAAGTATCCGACCTCATCTCCCGGTACGGCGACGCCATTTCCCGGAAAATCTCTCCGGTTCTCGTATCGCCGGAAGAGGCGCAGCAGCTCCGCACCCGCGACCGCCCGTTCTTCGAAAGGATACGCACAGGAAAACTTCTTGCAGGTGAGATGCCGTGAGATACCGGTTTGAGGAATGTCTCGAACGGGGAAAGATCGTAAAAATCCCGGTCGATCCTGCACTGGCGGAAAAAGAGCGTCAGGAAGCAGCGGCGGATCTCGTGGCGGCTGAACATTCACTCAGCCAAAACCAGGTGAAGTGGGCGATCATCCAGGGATATTATTCACTCTTCCACTCTTTTGAGATCCCGGGTATTTGCCAAAGGTTACCGGGAAAAGAGCCACCGTTGCCTCAGGTACGCGGTCGAGGCACTGCTGGTCGATGAGGGAGAACTCGGGCCGGAGGTACTGGACCATTTTTCCTTTGCCATGGATCTCCGTGAGGGGGCCGATTATGGTTGCATCTATAATGCCGAGTCCGCCGGAATTGTCGTCGCGTCGGCACGAACGGTGTATGAGATGATCAGTACGGAATAATAAGACACCAGCAACCGGATGCCGGACAATTATGGTGCACAGGAGATATAATACGCCGGGCAGCGGCAGCACCGGTCCTGGCGCAGGCCAGCCGCACAGGAGCAGGGGAGGGGGGACAGGGGAGCCGGGAAAGTGGGGCCGGGAACGGGAATGGTGGCACAGGGTATATGGGGCCGAAGAAGGATCCGTTTACCCGGATACAGGCCGAGAGACGATCCGGGGGGAACCCTGTCACAACGAAGACAGGTCGCCGTTCCGGTACTGTTCAAGGAATTCCGCCGGAGTAATAACCATTGCACCCGAATTGCGGAAATGCCTGATATTCCCCGTCACGATGGGGACCCGTGCATGGAGCGCGACTTCGATAAACGGGAGATCACCGGAATCCGGAACCATGCAGGTGACCGGAACCGGCGGAATGAACAGCCCCTCCCTCCGAATGAAGGCAAGGATTTCCCGGACTGCCTCTTCCGGGAATGCGAACTTCTTTCGCCGTAACACCTCCGAATATTCATCGAACATCCGGGTATCGAGCACAACGATCACACTGCCGCCGACAATGAGGTTGAGGATGCCGGCCGGGGGGCCCCGGGACGAGAGTAATCCCGATACCAGCACATTCGTATCGAGAACGATATGGGGGGCTTTCGTGTTACCGCCCCGTGCGTACCTTCCGGATCTCGGCTTCGATCTCCTTATCCGGCAGGGTGTCGAGCCCATGGTCCCGTGCATGCATCCGGATCTTTTCCAGTGCGGATGCAGCCCGGGCTCTCCGGACGGAGGCAAGGGTTTCTTCGAGATCGTTCTCTATTGCAACGACAATAGCTCTCGGTTTCCCGTTAACGGTGATCACCGCTTCGTCGCTCAGCGGCAGTTCCCAGAGGCGGGCCGGGTTTGACCGGATCTCGCGGCTCGAAATGAATTTCATGGCATGGCTCCTGTTGTGTCCTGCATTATATCATGCATTATGTGAGTATAATGCTTTTGATGGGGCGAGGAAATTCCCGGATCCCGGCACTCCCCGGTTGCCATTCCGAAGGGGAGAGCATGGAGGAGGCGCTGGAGAATATCCGGGATGCCATCAAAGGAGGTGTTGCCGTGCTGAACGAGCGTGCATGCCGCAGGCAGGGCAGCAAAGTCATCGAAGTCTCCCTATGAGATAATTCATTTAGAAAAACCATTTATTTAAATAATTACGGGATCTACGTAATTCTATGGGCACCATCACCATCACCATCGATAACTCCACGGAAGAAAGATTCCGGGAGATTGTGAAAAAGAAACTGGGCACAAGAAAAGGATCGCTTGGGGAAGCCACGACCCAAGCTCTCGAACTCTGGATTCGGCACGAGATGCAGGAAGAGATCGCAAAGGATGCCCTCTCCCTCATGGAAACCGGGCACCGGTTCGGGAAACGGATGTACAAGGAACGAAAGGATCTCTATGACCGGTAAACCTGCACTCGTTGATACGAACATCCTCTGCTATGCATTCGATGCCGGCGAGCCGGAGAAACGGGAAGCAGCACGCGAACTCCTGTCCCGGGTCTTCCGGAACGAGGAGACACTCTCGGTCTCGGTCCAGAACCTTGCGGAATTTTCCGTAGTGGCACGGGAGAAGATGGAACATCCCCTGCCGGACGATATCATATCCCGGTTCATCGGAAATATCGCGGCATTCGAAGGCTGGAACGTAGTCCGCTACGATGCAGGGACGATTACCCGTGCCATCGAGATCTCCCGGTCAAGTTCCCTCCATTTCTGGGATGCGCTCCTTGTCGCCACCATGCAGGAGCAGGGGATCAATACGATCTGGACGGAGGACGCCCATTTCTCAAAGATCGCCTGGCTGACGGTAAAAAATCCGTTCCGCCAGAAAAGAAGCTGATCTAAAAATGACGCAAAAGAGGGGCAAAACCGATATCATCATCTGATCGGGCAAACTATTGATGGTTAACCTATGGATATCCAGTATTCGGATCGGCAGATCGAACTATCGGAGAAAGTTCTTACCAGCCTGGACCGGTTTGTCCTTGATTTCACCCGGATACTGGAACAAAAAACAGACTATGTCATTGTCAGCGGATATGTCGCCATCCTGTTCGGAAGATCCCGGGGAACTGAAGATGTCGATATCCTGATCCCCCCGCTGGATGAGGATATTTTCGGGCAACTGCACCATGCCCTGATAACCGGCGGATATGAATTCCTGAATGCAGAAGACGCCCGCGGACTTTTCGATATGCTCACCGGAGGAATGGGCATTCGGATCGCAAGAAAAGATCAATGTATCCCGAATATCGAACTCAAATTCCTCAAGGACGATGTTGACCAGTACGTGTTCCGGAACCGTACCGGGGTAACAATTCCCGGGGCCTCGTTCTTTATCTCACCCATCGATATCCAGATTGCATACAAGCTGTATCTTGGCTCGGACAAGGACATCGAAGATGCCGTCTATCTCTGGGAGATCTTTAAGTCCGATCTGGACAATAACCGTATGAAAAACTGGATGGAAAAATTCCGTGTAGCAGGTGATGAATATGGAATTAACGTTTGATAAAAACGCCCGCAGGAGGGAACGCCTGGCATTTGTCCGCAGCTATGCTGCATGGGTGAAACGAACCCCGAATGCCGAGTGGAGCCAGGAGCAGGCTGACTTCATCAACAGTCTCATGGAAAATGCCCGTAATATGCCTCTGCCCCCTGATGTGTATCTCCAGCGGATAGCGGGAAGGAGACGGCACGATTCTGAAAGATCGGCCTGATGATGCTCACTCCCGATCAAAAAGTAGTCCTCGCCGCCATCTTTCGTCTCAGTAACGGCGACCCGTCCGTCCCGGTCACCATCAATACAATCCACCATTCCTTCACGGACATGGACGTAAGCGTCCTCGTCCGGCACCTCTCCGCCCTGCTCGATCTCGACCTCATCGAAAACGCACGCCCGGGCCGCGAGCGGCTGGTGGAGGCTCCTGCACAACATATCTGACTACATGACATCCCCGGGAGATCCCCGCAGCCGGAATCGCTGGAATAACATCAGTCGCATTCATACCTGAAGCGGGTCGGATAATCTGGATAGAACCCGTAGGGATCATTATACCGGGTCGGGAAGATTACCGCGAGGAGATCTGGATTTTTTTATAAGATCCCAGCCTGAGGATACAATCAAGTTTGTTGATCCCTTTAATCGTCGGATCGATTTCAAGAGCCCTGTCATAGCACCAGATTGCTTCCTCATAGTATTCGAGATCCCGGAGGATCCTCCCTTTCATCAGCCACGCCTGGGAAAAAAAGAGGTTTATCGATAACGCTTTATTCACATTCTCAAGGGCGACTTTGTGCTGCCCCAACTGGTAATATGCATTCGCAATATGGAACCAGGCGTTCTCATTTTTCGGGGTGATTTGCAGTACATTGTCATACACGTTTATCGCCTCCGTGTACCGGTTGAGTTTATAGAGAGAATCTCCGATAATGAGCCAGGCAACAGCATTTAACGGATCTTGTAACAGCGCTTTTCTGCAAGCAGTGATTGCCCGGGTATACCGGCAGTTCTGAAAAAAATCCAGCCCGATCAGGGTCCAGTCACTGTCATCTATCAAAATAAACACCGGATTCTTGTTGGTAATGATACAGTGGCGTAAGGTAAATAAGATTACTATATTCAGTGTTGATGTCAATTTATATAATTAAACATACATTGTTTGAATAAGTACTACATCGATCATTGAAAACAGGAAAACCTGATAGTCCAGGAAAAATTGCTATACCGGAGTACAGTCACGCTTCGGACACGACACCGGATACCGGTTCATCGATGGGGGAGATAGATTCCGGACATCAGGGTAAATATTCCCGGAAAAGATATGGTGTTGATGACACTGAACAACGAGCAGGAAAGGGTCCTTTCTGCCATCTTTCGTCTCAGTAACGGCGACCCGTCCGTCCCGGTCACCATCAATACAATCCACCATTCCTTCACGGACATGGACGTAAGCGTCCTCGTCCGGCACCTCTCCGCCCTGCTCGATCTCGACCTCATCGAAAACGCACGCCCGGGCCGCGAGCGGCTGGGGAACACGTACCGGATCACCGCGGCAGGGCTCGCGTACTGTTCGCATTCAGAAAAAAATGAGTCGTGATACCTGTTGTGCCGGACAGGAAATGCACTCAATGTAACTGTTTACCTGCACCTCCCCCGAGATACTCTACATGGTAAAAGGAAAACCAAAGCTATCCTTTTATACCAACACGGTAGATTGTGTCATGGTGAAAACCATGAAGATCAGTGCACGAAACCAGATTGCGGGCACCGTCAAGTCCATCAAGAAGGGCCCGGTCAGCACCGAAGTCGTGATCAACATCGGCGGCGGCCACGAGATGGTCTCCTCGATCACCACCCACTCGGCAGAGTCCCTGAAGCTGAAGGAAGGCTCCAAGGTCTACGCAGTTGTCAAGGCCTCCGAAGTGATGGTGGCAGTAGACTAAATTTTTCCTTTTTTTTGTTGAAGGTCATCAGACCTGAAACACGAGAAGAACCTGCAAGGTTCTTCGAACTATTGAGGGTCATCAGACC
>NZ_JAQTQD010000048.1 GCF_028712425.1 Methanoregula sp. | reverse complement strand
TATTCGTCCTTATCGGCTGCTTTCTCGGGGGGCTGGTCATACTCGACATGATCGGGGACACCCTGTTCCCGACTTCCCTGGGGCAAACAGAACTGGTGCCGGGTGTATTCACCGATCAGGTCTTCACCAAAGCAGGATTCCTGTACGGTCCACAACCATGGCGTCCCAGTTACAACCCTCTGGGCATCGACCCGGGGCAGGACGTCCTTGATAACGAGAGCTGGTTCCTGATGTTCATTGATGCCAATACAACACCGGTCAGCGGCAATCCCATGGTCAAGAGGCTTGGGATAGTAAGGGTAACATATAATTTTACCAGCCTCTCGGGCAGGGCCGTCTTCCATGTCTATGGCCTGACGAACAGAACCGGGGTGCCAACACGGACGAACCGCCAGACGGGGATCCGGCAGTGCGCTTATGTCGTGACGGGAGATGCACCAGCGGGTTCTTCCATGCCCGCAGCTTCCCCTCTTCGAGTGTCCGGCACACACGGGTATACTGTCGCCGTCTCCAATAACCAGGTCGCAGATCTCCGGAGCATGACCGCCACAACCCGCCAGATGTGGTTCAGCGGGCCCTTGAGTGGCCAGGGGGCACTGCATATTGCGGCAAATCTTACGAAGCCTATGGGTGGGATCACGGACACGACAAACCTGAACGGGACGTTCTATATCACCGCTACCGGAGGAGATGCAGGGTACGATACGCTTCTCCTCGTCGCAACCGATCACCCCCAGCCGGACGATTTCGCCCTCAGGATCAGGACAGAATTCGTGAGGACGAGTTAAAATGCCGGTAAAGAAACCCTATTTCTCCCTGCACGAGGTCGCCCTGCTCTCGCTCTGCGCAGCCCTCATCGTGGTCCTGAACACGGCGTTCACCATCCCCCTGAAGATCCCCGGCCACACCGGCATCTACTGGGTGGTCCCGGTCATCATCGGCGTCGGCATCGTGAAAAAACCCGGGGCAGGGACCTTCATCGGGCTCATCTCCGGGATCCTCGCGACCCTCTTCGGGCTCAATACCCTCCACATCTTCAATATCTTCATCTACGTTGCGCTGGGAGGAGTGATCGACATCCTGGGGCTCCTCTTCTTTTACCGTCTCGACCACCCGGCTGCCGGGTTCATTGCCGGGGCCTGCGGCAACCTCGCCAAGATGGCAGTCAACTACACCCTCCAGACGTTGCTCGGGATCCCGGCAGCCTTCATCGTCATCGGGATCGGGACTGCCTCCATCACGCATTTCATCTTCGGCGGGCTCGGGGGCATTGTCGCAGCGCTGGTCCTTGCCCGGCTCATCAGGGCGGGGGTGGTATCGCGTGACGGGGTATGAACCCGTTATTACGATCCGCGGGCTCTCGTTCCGGTACCCGCCGTCCGTTTCCGGAAGGGCCGGCTTTGCCCTCCGCACCATCAGCCTTTCCATCAACCCGGGGGAATTTGTGGTCGTCACCGGGCACAGCGGCTCCGGCAAGTCCACCCTTGCCCGGTGCCTGAACGGGCTCATCCCCCATGCCACAAGGGGGACCATGGACGGCCGGGTCATCGCAGCCGGGCTGGACACGCGGGAGCACGACGTCCCCGATGTTGCCCGGGCGGTCGGCCTCGTCTTCCAGGACCCCGGATACCAGATCGTGACCAGTGATGTCGAGAGCGAGATCGCCTTTGCGCTTGAAGCCCGGAACCTCCCGGAAGAAGAGATCCAAAAAAGGATCGAAACAACGGCCTCGCTCCTCCGGATCGGGCACCTGCTGGGAAGGCCAACGGCCGACCTGTCCTGGGGGGAACGGCAGCGGGTCGCGATCGCATCCGTCCTCGCTGCCCGCCCGAAAGTCCTGGTCATGGACGAACCCTTCTCCGGGATCGATCCAACCGCCGCGGCAGAGCTGGCGAGCCTCCTGCACGACCTCAAAAAGGAGACCGGGATCACGATCGTCATCTTCGAGCACCGCACAACCTGGCTCCATGCGATTGCCGACCGCTGGATCGCCATGCAGGACGGGGAGGTCGTCTCCGATACCGTGTCAGCCCCCGGCAGAGATACCTGCGGTAAGCCGGGGCCGGCTGCCACCCGGTTCCAGCCGGGCCGAAAGGAGATCCCTGCCGTTCGCCCGGCCCCGGTGCTCTCGCTCCGGAACGTGACATACACCTACCCGGGACAAAGGAGCCCGGCCCTTTCGAAGGTAAGCCTCGACTTCTATCCCGGGGAACTTACGGTCATCGCCGGCCCGAACGGCTCGGGGAAGACAACGCTCTTAAAACACTGCAACGGCCTCCTTGTTCCCGACGGGGGGGCCATCCTCCTCGGCACCAGTCCGCTCGCGGGAAAGACCGTTGCGGAAGCGGCCCGGACGGTCGGGCTCCTTGGCCAGCACGCGGACCACCAGCTCTTCGAGGACACGATCGCCGGGGAAGTGGCGTTCGGCCCCCGGAACCTCGGGAAGACCGGCAGTATACTAACCGAGGCGGTGCAGACAGCCATCCGCATGTGCTCCCTCAGTCATATCGACCCGGCAACGCCCCCGCTCGGGCTCTCCGGTGGCGAGAAGCAGCGGGTCGCACTCGCCGGTATCCTCTCGATGGAGACACCGGTTGTCGTCCTCGACGAACCGACCTTCGGCCTCGACCCCGGGCTGAAACACTCGCTGTCCGCGCTGCTCCGGACGTTATGCGCCGGGGGAAAAAGCGTCATCCTCGCAACCCATGACGAGGAGTTCGCGGAATCGTGCGGCGACCGGTTCATCCGGATTGCCGGCGGGCGCATTACAGGAGAATACCGGAGAATGGCGGGAACATATGACAATTCCCGTTCCCCGGGAGAATGGGGAACCCCGGCCGGGGGTGGCGATCCTGGAATACCATGACCCGCCGGCCGGGACGGGAATGACAAAGAAGGCGAGAAGGCTCGCCCTCCTCCGCTTCCGGCCGGGCACCTCCTTCCTTCATCGCCTCGACCCCCGGACGAAACTTCTCATGGTCCTTGTCGTGAGCATTGCGGCGCTCCTGTTCAGCTCGCTCTCTGCACTGGCCCTGGTATTTCTTTTCCTGCTGGTCCTTGCCGTCACTTCGCGGATGGGGACGGCTCTCTTAAAAGCGCTCACGCTCATCCTCCCGCTCCTGCTTCTCGTCATCGTGCTCGACAGTTTCTTCTCAAAGGCACCATCCGGCACGGTCTGGTTCTCCGCCGAAATCGGCATCCTCCACCCGGAAGTCACGACCGGGGGAATCCTCTTCGCCCTCTCGATGGGCCTCCGGCTCCTCACGCTTGCCGGAATATCGTTCCTCTTTGTCATGACCACCTCTCCCGATGACCTGGTGCGGAGCCTCCGGGGCATGCGGGCCCCGCCGGTCCTCACGTTCTCGCTCGGGTATGCCCTCCGGTCAACAACCGCCCTTGCCGATGACACCCGGCAGATCATCGACGCCCAGCGGTCGCGGGGATTCGAGCTGGACAAAGGGAGCCTTGTTGGGAACAGCAACCGGCTCGTGGCGCTCTTTGCCCCGGTCACCGTCTCCCTCCTCAAGCGGTCGAAATACACGGCCGATGCCATGCAGGCCCGGGGCTTCCGCCAGACGGAGAACCCGGCCTGCTGCCGGTCGCAGGAGTTCAGCCGGGCGGATGCAGGGATGGTGGCAGGACTGGCAGTCCTTGTGCTCGTGCTCATTCTCGTTACGGGGATCCCGGGAGGGGGATGATGCCGCTGAAGCATTCCCCAAAGAAACGATTCGCTCGCCGCTCGGGCCGGAACAGTCTCCGTCGTTCTCATAAGAAGAGAGCCCGCCGGGCAAAAAAGGACAGGGACGTGAAACACACGATACTCTCCAAAAAAATGATGGAAGTCCTGCGGTACCGCAAACAGGGGATGACGCTTGGGCAGATCGCAGAGATCTATGGCACAAGCCGGGCAGACATCTGCGTAACTGAGAAGCGAGCACGGCAGAAAATCATGAAGGCAATGATAACCCTGAACGCACTCCGGTTTCTCGATGTGACTCCTATCTGTACATTCAGACAGGGATCGGATCTGATGGACGTGACTGCGGCATTTTATGCAGAGATGGCCAAACGGGGTATCCCGCTACCCGAAGATCCCATGGAGCTGATCAACCGGCTCCGCTCCGAGAACACGGAACGGATCCACGGACGACTCATCAAAAAAGACATTGACATATATCTCCTGAATGACGGGGAGATCTATTCGCGATAGAGGAAACATAATTATCGGAAAAATGCCCGGGAGTAAAAAAGGAGGGATCAGATAATATTTCCTTCGCGCTTGATCTTCATGTCGACATGGGCGTCCACCTGGTTGCCGTCGAACTGGACGATATACTCCCCGGCATTCCGGATGGTAAACGTCTTTTTCGTTATATGACCGTATTCGAGACCGAACCCATCCTGCATGATCTTTTGGCGGGAGCGGGGATCATAGATGGTGACGGTGAATTCCGACTGGGGGCAGATATAGGTGATATTGAGGAGCTCATCGGTTGTTCCCGCTTTCTTTGCGGACGTTGTGCGGTTGCCCCCGACCTTACTGTCATGAATAATCAGCGGGGTGACCTCGTACTCGATCACGAGTGGCGGTTCCCTGACGTTCACGTTCATGGCGGTGGGAGCCTCGCCGAGATAATAGGACAGATCTCCCGAATAGATATACGCATATGAACTCTCTTCCGGTGTCTCGGAAGGTGCGGCCAGGGTCCGGTATACCGGCTGGTCTTCACTATTGATGACAGGTGTGACCACGGAGACATAACTCACAACGGGGACCGGGGTCCCAGTTGTTGGGACGAAGATTGCCGAGCCCGCTGCCCCGCTGGCCGATACGTTGCCCGGGGCGGAGGTGCCGGTGAATCCTGATGACGGGGAACTTTTCCCATCAGAGCCGGCTCCTGCCGGTTTAACGAGAAGCGTGAACAACGACGGGCCGCCAAGGGCAAATACATTGACGATATCCGCGACCAGGATAATCCCGATAAGCAGCAACAGGATCATCGGGAGGCGGTCGTAAATTTTCTTATCCATGGGATAACTATTACTCGATAGTTATTATTATTCGTTTACTTTTGCGTTTTGTTAGATGAAAATGTTTTATATCCGGACCGGCCGCGGAAGCCGGGGACGAAGACCGGGAATGAGTAAGGGAACCGGGGGCCGGATCCACCCCATCGGGCACTCCGGCCGGGCTCATGTCCAAATTATCCCTCTTTTATCGAATCAAAAGGCACCAATTAAGCTCTTTTTGGGGCCTGAAATGACCCCTATATCCGAAAAATACGCTCAAAAATCCAATATTTCCAAAAAAACACCCTGTAATTCGCCAAAAAATGCGATTTCCCAAAAACCTGTTTTTCAAAATGGGCTCCGATCCGAAAAATACGCCCAAATCAAAGAGATAGTTTTTCCACAAACCTGAACTCGAAGAACGCTGACGCGTTCTTCTCGACCTCCTGGTCTGATGACCAGTCGGTTTTTCAAAATGGGCTCCGTGTTCGAAGATTTCTGGAGAAATCTTCTCGACCTCCTGGTCTGATGACCAGTCGGTTCCGAAAAATAAGCCCAAATCAAAGAGATAGTTTTTCCACAAACCTGAACTCGAAGAACGCTGACGCGTTCTTCTCGACCTCCTGGTCTGATGACCAGTCGGTTCCGAAAAATAAGCCCAAATCAAAGAGATAGTTTTTCCACAAACCTGAACTCGAAGAACGCTGACGCGTTCTTCTCGACCTCCTGGTCTGATG
>NZ_JAQTQD010000047.1 GCF_028712425.1 Methanoregula sp. | reverse complement strand
AGGAGAAAGTGAAAAAAATGACTGACTTGAAAAAAATTTTCCCCTATGATCAGTTCAGGTTATTGCTTATTTCGGGTTTTGCATTATTCTGCTGTTTTGTTATCTCACCTCTTTTAGGAACCCTTCTCAATTCATGGAAGATCCCATTTGTTTTTGTATACTTTCTTGTAATATTCTGCACGAACATTCTTCCCCTGATTATCATTGCCTGTAGTTTTCGGAACATTCCCCCGGTTACAGGAATCATCGTTATTGTCCTTGCCACGGGCTTTTTCAGAGTAATTGCCGATATAATCCTCTCACCAGTACCTTTCATTCTGGTAACAACTCCCGGCTATCTGATATCTATCTTATTGTACAGCGTTCTCCTGAGTGTCATTTCAGTAGGAGTGTCTCTTTATACTCAGAGGAGAGCTCTATCCATGGGAATCCTCCTTGTGGGAATCGTGATGTATTGCATTTTCATCCGGAATATTTTCTTTACCATGATCGATTTGCTGTTCAAGGGCTGATTTTTTCTCATTGAGTTGATGTGAAAGTGACAAACAATGATCGTTTCCAAATTTTCCTGACCCTTGATGAGCTGTAATGACTGACAGGAAAAAAGTGATTGATGTATGAAATTTTCCGATATCAAACAGTACAAAAATTTGATTTCGCCCGATTTAGTTTTCCTGGTATGTGCCGGGAGGGTGTTCTGGTCGTGACCTGTCCCCCCTTTTTTTCCGGACAGCAGTGGTCCCGGATTGTAATTCCCGTCTTGCCCCTCTGATATCCACTGCCGTCATAACCTTGTACATTTTCTGTCCACACCAGCTTCACGTTCCCGCCAACCATCCTGATATGTAGAGGCCGTGGACAGAAATCGTTTATTCAGACATAGTCTATTGCACAGTGTGGACAGCCGGGGGCTGTCCCAGGAGAAAACCAAAAGAAAGGACGGGTTCACCAAGCGACGAACCTGTGTTGAACCCGGTCCCGCCCGTAGGCATGAGATTGTTATCTTCCGATCCTATGAAGATTTTCCTATGCCGGCGAGCGAAACGCATGGAAAATGCGAGGAGTTGAAGAGAAATGAACATACCTAAAACATGGATCGTCCTGCTGGCACTGATGCTGGCGGGGATGGCGATGGTACCGATCGTGAGCGCACAAGGGGCCATCGATCAGAATGCCGGCAAAGAGATTGTAGATAATGCAACAATTGCTGCGAGAACCCCGCCCCTTCTGCTCGAACTGAAAGCGAAAGGATTAACGGAAAATGAGACAGCGCAATATCTTCTGAACATGCCAAAACCACGGCAACCGGGATGGACCGATGCTGACAATGAAAAGGCATTGGAGTATTTCAGACAATATCCTGAAAAGTACGAGCAGGGAATCAGTCCGAAGTACCAGGAAGTCCAGAGAGATGGCAGGATGGTCATTTATGAAAATAATTACCATGGCATCAACGGCTACATGAAGCCTGGGAATCTGGAAGTCGGCTCAGGCACCCAGGCCCACTATTTCACCAGTCACCTTGGCAACAGCGGGAACTGGATTGAAGTCGGGGTAGCCAGATTTGATCTCAATCCGAATCAGTACATTGTGTATACATCGGACAGCGGACGGCCGGCCGGCCAGCAGTGGAAAACGTGGGGAACAACGGATCCAAACGTCGATCATCATTTCATCATCTATGTTTACGATTATGACGGATCCGGCTATCCCTATACAATCTGGTGGGATGATACCGTGATAGATTCAGGTCATCTTACCCATTACAATAATAATCCTGATGAGAATCATGAATTCTTCGCAGGAACCGGGGGAAATTTCCAGTCATGTTCCACGGGATATTTTAAAGACACATTCCTGTATAAAAAAGAAGGAAACAACTACAACGCATACTGGTGGAACGGAAATTTGCCCGAATCGACAGATCATTATGCAATGTCGCCGGTACAACACAGCGTTACCGTCCCGTCAGGCTCGAACTCATACAAAATAATTACGTGGATATAACTCCGGAAGGTGCTGATGGCAGATAGTGATCAAAAAAGAGGGAATCAAATGACCGTGTTTATTGTCGGCATCCTGATTTCTCTCTTCATTTTTTTAATTATTTTTACCGGGTGCACTGCCAGAGAAAAAATCAGTGAAGATGAAGCGATCCGTATTGCTTTAAATGATACAAGAACCGTTCAGGCAATAAACAATGGCGACTTTAGTGTTTCTGAAGTCAGTATAGCGAACATAGGTGTTGGCACAGAACCACAGCAGGAGGTATACTATATATCGATAATAGTACCGGGTGCCACCAATAAACGAGTGAATGTTTTTATAACCTACGATGGAAAAGTAGCTTTGGTTGACATCCCCTATCCTGTTATTACACCTCCGGACTTTCTGTTGAATAACCCACATACTTCAGGATGGAATGCATCGGAAAGAAATTCGACCGTATTCATACCGGAAAACCAACCTTTGGAAACACCACGATAACTACAATTGAGTACCATTGTGCAAATCAGGATTACGAGATAAAAATTCAGATATTTTCATTGTAATACGGAGTTGTTTACAGTACGGTACATACCTTTTCTGTCCACACCAGCTTCACGTTCCCGCCAACCATCCGGACGTGTAGATGCCGTGGACAGAAATCGTTTATTCCGACATGGCCAATGCACAGTGTGGACAGCCGGGGGCTGTCCCAAAGGAAATAGCGGGCTTTTGAGCAGGCGACGAACCCTGCTTTTGCCCGGGTCCGCCTTCCGGCATGGGATAATTAGCGTATATTGTGATGGGAATTATCCATGCCCTGGCTGATAACTAGGGAAGTGGTAGCATAGAATCTGTATACTCAGGAAACGAAGCCGGTATTTCCGGCAGGAAAAGAAACGACTATTCAAAAAAACATTTCATCGCGGACCGGGGGATGCCTGCTGCACGCGAAAGATCCGGGTGCCGGACCGACACGGCCGACATCCTGGCAGCATCGGTTCTTGCCGAGAAGAATCTCGGAGAACTGCTTGCCTGGTTCAGCGATAACCTGCAGCGGGATGCATCGTACATCAACCGTAAGCTCAACCGGCTGGAGCAGAGGATATGCCGGCTTGAAGGTGAGCAAAGGAAATAACATGCCCCGCAGGGCTGCGATCGTTACGCCCGATGTTCCTCTCTTTATCATCCCGCACGTGATCCAGAACGCGATCCGGATACTTGGCGAAGAAGTGGAACGGGTAACGATCAAGAAGACCTTCATGCACGTATATTTGCTGAGCATCCGGACGCGGAGCGTGAAACGTAAGTTGCGGCCGGCAATTCCGCACGCGAAGTATCCAGCGCACCGGTCAAAGGGCATGAGGGATCCCGAATGAGCCGGGGACTGCCATCGAAAAAAGCGCTTGAAGCCGCTCTCCCGCTTGCACAGGTGCGGGGACAGGTGATCTTCTTCCGGCAGGATGCTTTTGCATTCGGGGATTTCATGATTGTCGGCCCGGGCGGGATCATCGTTGTCCGGGTAAAGCGGACACGGCAGCTCCGTGTAACGCTTACCGCAGTTGAGATCCAACAGAGGGAAACGCTCGCGCTGCTCCGTTCAGCAGACCTGGTTTCGGAGATCCTCCGGGAACTATGGCTCTGGTGCCCGTTTGGATCGATGCGGTTCTTCCGGTTGGAAAACAAGAGTCTCATAGAGCTGGACCGGCACGGGAGGCCGACAGAGTAATCCGGAGATCTCATCCCGCACTGCGAGGATCGTGTTCACAGGGGTCTTAAAAAACATCCCCCCCGTCGATCTTCCTCTTGGACGTCCCGACGGGGGATTTCACCCCTGAAGATCCCTCTTGGGAGGGGAATTATGGGATCTTCCCAAATCTCCCCTGTACGGGCTCCGTTTGGTCGTTGCGGGAGGTTTTACGTGTCTCATTCGCAAAATCGCATGTCTCTTTTTTCCGGAATCCGAAAATTCAGGCCCGGATGGGCGTATTCTTAGGCATTCTGAACCCGGATACGTGTCTCTTTATGTCTCTTTAGACGGGCAAACGAGGAGGTATGAGGGTGATAGTATCCCCTAAAACGGGAATGGACCTGCCTGGACCGGCCAGGATCCTGTTCCGGATACCGGAACCCGGGGAATAAGTATTCGCTGTTTCCTCTTCTGGCGGTATTCCGTCCTTCAACCGGCTCTGCACATGATGAAAGGAACATTTTTGTTCCTTAAAAATTCCTGAAAATTATCTTCCGTTTCGTAAAAATCCCTGAATTTTCCCTCTGTTTCTCAAAAATACCCTCTCCATAATCAAAGCCCATGTGATTATACGACGTATAACTGTATGTCAAAGGAACCCGAGACCTCCGACAGGTTTCACAAAACCTGGAGGATGAGAAGGGCAGTGCAAACTGCCCTTCGACCCGGGAGAACATTCTTCCGGTCCGGGAGGTTTGCGCAGATCTCCCGGGAAATTGAAGGGGACGAGCCGGGGGCTTGCCTCTTCTGAAAGAAACAACGAAAGGAGGAAACACAAAATGGCAGATTTCGTACAGAAAACCGTAGTAAAGTCGGCGGTCCGCAAGCTCGCGGCCCCGATCGAGAATGTGACAGCGTTCAACACGATCGTCTTGTCGGTCGTCACCGACAATCCGTTTGCCTGCACAGCCTACGAGAGCGCTGGTGTCAACCACGCGCCGGTGGAGAAGACCAAAGAGAATTACGTGGCAAAGGTCGTGTACCAGGACAACGATGCCAAGTCCGTAGGAAACGACTCGGCAAAATTCAACACGGTTGCCGGGTTCAATACAGGAGCAACCGCACTCCTGGACAACACTGCCCTCGCAACCGCTCATGGGGGAACACCGGTCCGGGACACGAACAAAGAGACCTACTCGGCTACCCTGAAGTGCCACGATGTCAGCGGAGAGATTTACATGGTTACGTTCGGCCGCGAATCGGTCAGCATCACCTCGTACTCGGATGATGCAATCCGGACCCGTGTCGAGACCTGGGCGGACACCGTCCCGGCGCTCGCATAAGCGGAGATCGCAGGATTTGAAAAACCGGAAGAGATTTGACGCTCTCGGGGGCTCTGCCCCCGCCGCGTGGGCAACCCCCGGATGCGATAGTGCCGCATTACCTGTCTGCAATCCATGTGAGAATTTCCCGTACAGGTAATACCGAGGCATCCTGAGCGCCCCCGCCCCCAATCAGGGGGGCAGGGATGGCGCAAGGGGGTGCCTGATCTCTCCCAAATTTTTCGTATGAAGGTCACATCATCATGGACACAGAAATCATCAGCATAACCCTCGGCGCCCTGCTCCCCCTCTACCCGCTGCTTTTTGCCATCCACCAGAAGATCGGCAGGTACGACGAGATCGTGGAGGAGTTCAAGGCACTGCGTGCCGAGCATGAAGAGTTCACGGGGGCACCGCATGCCCGGTGAGACAGGGCCGGCCGCAACCGTGACGGGCCTGTACCGCGGCACGTTCTCCGGCCTTGAGCCGCTCACGAAAGAGACGCCGCTCACGCTTGAAGAAGTGCGGAGAAACCCGGTCTTCTACGAGCTCGACCTGGGCGACAACCCGGGCGAGGCTGACCTTATCGTGGATGTCATCTACGACAACATGCAGCCGCAGAGACTCACCGATCTCATGCGGGGCACCGACATCCCCCGCGGCGTCCGGTTCTGGCCGGACTGGTTCGAGGTCCCGCCGTACCGGGAGATGCGGGACGTGACCGGGCGCCGGGTGTATCCCCGGGCCCCGGGCACCCACACGGTCCGGTTCCGGACCGCGAGACGGAAACGGCCCGGCATGCCCCGGGACTTCAAGGCGACCTGCGTATTGGCGAATTTCTTAAAACCAGAGTGCTTGGTTTTTCAGA
>NZ_JAQTQD010000046.1 GCF_028712425.1 Methanoregula sp. | reverse complement strand
GTTGTCAAGGCCTCCGAAGTGATGGTGGCAGTAGACTAAATTTTTCCTTTTTTTTGTTGAAGGTCATCAGACCTGAAACACGAGAAGAACCTGCAAGGTTCTTCGAACTATTGAGGGTCATCAGACCCGAGAAACGAGAAGAACCTGCAAGGTTCTTCGAACTATTGAGGGTCATCAGACCAGAGAAACGAGAAGAACCTGCAAGGTTCTTCGAACTATTGAGGGTCATCAGACCAGAGAAACGAGAAGAACCTGCAAGGTTCTTCGAACTATTGAGGGTCATCAGACCCGAGAAACGAGAAGAGCCGCAAGGTTCTTCGATGTGTTCGAGGGTCATCAGACCAGAGACAAGAGAAGAGCCGCAAGGTTCTTCGAACTATTGAGGGTCATCAGACCCGAGACAAGAGAAGAGCCGCAAGGTTCTTCGAACTATTGAGGGTCATCAGACCCGAGAAACGAGAAGAACCTGCAAGGTTCTTCGATGTGTTCGAGGGTCATCAGACCCGAGACAAGAGAAGAGCCGCAAGGTTCTTCGATGTGTTCGAGGGTCATCAGACCCGAGACAAGAGAAGAGCCGCAAGGCTCTTCGATGTGTTCGAGGGTCATCAAGGGGGGGCAATTATCCGAAATGTGGGATTCTCCAGAGGAGATCCGGTAATTCTTATGACCGGCCCCTTTCAGAACCTCGTCGAAAACAGCGCATCCACGTATTCCGAAGGATACGCCCCCTGCTCCGGTGCAAACCAGACCTCGGCTTCCCGTTCGCCCACGATCAGGTTGATCTCCACGAGCCCGAACTTATGGATGATGGCCCGGGTGCCGGACGGCGTCTCGCGGATATACAGTTCCTGGTCCGCAAGAAATGCCTGGATATCCTCGTCCGTTACCGGGCGGGAGAGCCGGTACATCCGGCGCGTCCAGCCGGGAAAAGGAGCAACCGGGTCGGTGAATGATGAGGTCATCTGCTTCAACCATAGGTGATGGTTTCCGGTTCTTAATAATGGCGGAACCGGCCGAACGAATCAGAAAGCAGCACCGGCAGGAGATGAGTACCGGACGGGCGGGTCATACCCTAATCGTCGTCATCGCCGTACACGAAGAAGTAACAGGAAGGGCATATGCTAAAAGTGTCGGGATTCGTTCCCGGGAAGTATTCACGGTGACAGGCGCGGCAGCGGAGGGTCTTTTTGAGAGCCCGGACAGGGCGTGCTGACTCGCCCGGGCTGCCGCTCTTCTCATGGTGTAAAGGGGCGGCCTTCACGTGCCACCCCACGGGAAGATCCGCCCTTCTGCCCGGGTATGTCGAAGGCGATGGACTGTCATGGCTGAAGGGCGATCACTTAAAAGAAAATCCTCGGTTCCTGTCGGGAACCGGTCCTGACCACGGACCGGCTCGCTTCCAGACGTATCCTGATCGTTGATGAGACTCTTTGTGTGTGATCTTGTCCTGTTTGTATGTCCGTTCTGCTGACAACGCACCTCATTTCTTAAGACACCTGGTGTGTGATTACCGTGTATGGCTTCGGTATTGTTCATTCTCAGAAATGCGTTATCATCCATCTGGTACGCCGGAGCGGTATAAATAGTTAATGATTTTAATTTAATCTTAAGAGAGAATCAACCTATTATAATTAATAATTCATGATCACGGTTCCGGAATTCCCGGGGAATCCATCGCGGACGGGAACACTCAGTCATCATCATCGTGCCCCGGCGACCCGTGCCGGTGCCGGCGGCCCTGGCCGGATCCCGGGATACGGCCGCCGGGACCATGGTCCTCGTCCTGCCACGACCGCTCCAGTACCCCGCCTTCCGAAGTGTGGACGCGGATGCCATCGATAAGGACCGTCGTGCACTCTCCCGATGCGTCCTTGATGGAGACCGAGTCCCCCGGCCGGATGGTGATATCCTTGAGCTTCTCCCGCTTCCCGTGCATCTGGAGGTCCTCCACGAGCACGTGGGTACCACAGGACTTGTTCAGCACCATCTGGACAACGCCCGAATGGACCAGCTGCCGCATGCAGTGTGCCGGGAGGAAACGCATCCGGAACCCGACAACCGGTTCGTGCCGGACGGTCCTCGCAATACCTTCGAACCCAATCTCGTGGTAGGCCCGGATGTCAAACACCTTCGTATCCGTACGGGCTGCCATCGGCCCGACCGTATGGCAGGAGAGGATACCGGTCACGGGATCGACTGAGAATACTCTGAGCACGTGCTGGATGGGACAACTTGGCTCCACCGGCCGTCCCCGCAGGATGTCCCCGGGAAGAAGATCCCACCGCTCGGCAAGGTCCGGCCGGAGCAGCTGGATATGCCGGCGGGCCGAAGGCTCGTTCGGGAACGGGTGGATCGCAAAATCGTAATCGAATCCCAGCAGGTCCCGGCCGGATCCCGGCCGGGCAGCCGGCAGTGCGGCCCGCTTCTCCGGCCGCTCGTAGTACGGGCAGTCCGGAAGATCTTTTGTCCCCTGCCGGGCCAGGAGCAGGAAATCGCTGCAGTTCCCCGCCCCGCAGGCCCCGCAGTTCCGGCCGGGAGGTTCCCATGCCATCCCGTTTCACTCTCCCCGGTACAGGTCGTCGGCGCCATCGAGGGTCTTTAAGATCCCGAAGTGCTGCTGCCACCCGATCTCCTTCTTCCCGGCACAGATCGTGCACACGGCAAGGGGGGGCATGCCCCGGAGCACGATTGCATCCGGGTCAAGGATCTCCGGCATGGCACGGACCGCCTTCACCAGGAACCGGAGCCCGGTCCCGTGCACCGCATTCGTCTCGATGATGTCGGCACGGGGGGCGACCTCCCGCACCCGCTCCCGGAATACTTCTTTCTCTGCCTGCGAGATCAAATCCACTTTCGTCACGACCGCGATATCGGCAAGGGCGATCATGGGCGCCATCTTTAAGGGGCTGTTTGTCCCGCCCACTGCGGAGAGCACGGCAATCCCGAGGGACTGGGTGGTGTACGGCGTGCAGCGGAGGCAGAGACCGGCACTCTCGACAATGATGATGCCGGCGCCCAGGTCCTCTGCCCACGAGATTGCATCGCGGAGCACGAGGATCCCGGTATGATCGGGGCAGACATCGCCGGAATAGACCTTCTTCGTTGGGATCCTGAACTCCGCTTTCAGCTCCTCGTCTTCGAAAGCCCGGACAACATCGATCTTTACGAACGCGATCAGCTGTTCTCCTGCAAGCTGCCGGATGATCTGCCGGACAACCGCGGTCTTCCCGGCGCTCGGCGGGCCGGCAAGGATGAGGAGCTTCATGTCACATCAGCCTCCTCTTCAAGGATCTCCCCGGCCCGGATCTTCTCCCGTACCCGGGAGAGGGCGCTATCGATCCAGGTGATCCGGGAGATGACCGCCTGCTCGCGGTCGCCCGGTTCGAGGATCTTCTCCACCGAACCGTTCCGCATCACGATACGCCGGTCCGAGAGGAGTGCGAGCAGGGGGTCATGGGTGACGAAGATGACGGCCTTGTTGTTCTTCTTTAGGGAATCGATCACGTTCTCCTTGAAGATCCCCCCGCTCTCCACTTCGTCGAGCAGGATGATCGGGGCGCTGCTCACGGCAATGGCATCCGCAATCAGGAGCGAGCGGGTCTGCCCCCCCGAGAGCGAGGTCATGCGCATCGTGCCGTCGATCTTCTCCCCGGTGAAACGGTTGGCAAGGGTGATGGTCTCTTCCGAGCGGGTGGTATCGGCGATCTTCCGGGCTTTCACGTGCATCTCCAAAAATCCGCTGACCGTGAGATCCGCGAGACACTTGGTGTTCTGGGTGATGAGCGCGATCGGTTTTTTTGCCGGGTCCCGCACCATCTCGTCGGGGGGCACCTCGCCGTTGACGAGCACGGTCCTCCCGGTCACGGTATCCCCGCATGCAAAGACCTCGATGTCATTGATGAACGCGGTCTTGCCGGAGCCGGTCGGTCCCACAATCGAGACCAGGTCCCCGGCACGGAGGGTAATCTCCGTAAACGTCTCCTTTGTCCCGTCCTTCGCCTTGCCGGGGAGGACCGTTATCGTCTGGATCTCGCTGGACTTATCAGGCATGTACGGATACTCCTCCTCGGGTTCCGGACCGGGATCTCCGGGCAGTCGCGGGATGATACTCTCCGGCACGGTAGTTGTCCCGTTTCATGGGAGGCTCTCGTCGTCATTCACATCTTTCTCCAGAGGACAAGACCCGCCCCGATGACCGCGACCACGATTATGGCATCGAAGAGGAGCCCGGCGATCTTCTCTCCCAGCGGCGAGGTTCCCCCGGCTGCACCCGGGCTCTGGTTTACCGCCGGTGTCGGTGTTGGCGTCCCCGAAGTAACCGCCGCAAGGGCAAATGTCGAGAGGCCGGTTGGCGAATCAGCCGTGAAGAGCTCGTTGCCGCGTTCGTCCGTCCCCAGGTACCGCGTCGGGAGCACCGTTGTTTTGCCATCGTCAGCACGGTGGATGATCACGACCTGCCCGGTTCCGCCTTGTGAAGCGACCCAGGCCGGGCTGACCGCCATCGAGATGGTGGCATCCCGGATGATCCCGCCGTTCTCCTCATTTGCGATACCGTCCTTGCTGTATGCCACTGTGTACGCGACTGCCGAAAGGTCATTGCCGTTCGCCTTCACGGCATCCCGGAAGGCGGTCTCCCCGGCAGGCCCGCACCCGGAGACAGCAGTGCTCGTGATGGATGCCGCCGAATCGGGAAGCCCTGCAAGGTCAAGGGACATCGTGACCGAAGGGTTCCCGAGCGAGGAGGAGGGGACAGTCACCGGCAGGGTCTCGGCCGTCACGCTCTTCACTGTACCGGAAAGAGTCGTCCCGTCGTTTGCCGGCGGGGCGGCAAGCGTGATGGCAACATTCTCCCAGCTCCCTCCGGCATTGCCGAGCCTGATCACGTTCCCCGAGGTCTCGGCAGGTGCCTGCAGGGTATCGATCGTCACGTCCTGCTTCCCGCCGTTCGTCCCGGCCCGGACACCGCTGAAGGCAAACGAGTTCGTGGAGACTGCTGCTGCTTCTCTTTTCCCGGTACCCGGATTGCCCTGCCCGGCCTCAGCCTTATCCGACGATATCCAGCCAATATCGCTGTCAAGGGACACCTTGTCGACGACGTGGATGTAACCGGTGCGGTTCAGTGAGAACCTCCCTCCATCGCTGGTAGTGACTACTAAATTCACGGAATACGTGCCGGGACTTTTGAATACATAGACGGGATCTTTCCCGGTGTCATCAGGCTTGCCATCACCGGTAAAGTCCCAGGCCCACGCGGTCGTTCCGGGAATATCCGAAACATCGGAGAACTGGACGGTGAGCGGGGCTACGCCGGAGGTAACGCTGGCAGTGAAATTGACAGGATACGTGACACCAGTGAGCGGGTTCGTATAGCTTCCGTTCTGACCGCTCCCTCCGGTATATCCTCCGACACTGGTTGCCGCGGATCCACCCGTCGGTGCCGTGACCGTGATCAGGTTCGTCATGGTTTTCGTGGTCGGCACTTCCTGGTTGTTCATGTCGGTCAGCGAGACGGTGTACACCCCTTCCTTGGTGTACACATGAACGGGATTCACTTCGGACGATGAGCTCCCGTCCCCAAAGTCCCATGCATGGGAAAGAACCGACTGTTCCGTGGTATCGGTGAAATGAACGGTAAGCGGGGCTGGTCCCGACATGACATCTGCCGTGAAATTCGTCTTGGGTCCCTGGTACACCGGAGTGCTCCCGGCCCAGGTCGGGAACTCGGAAGCCTTGTCGGCAAAGAGGGGGCCAAGGACAGTGTACCCGCTCACGGCCGAGGGCACCCCGCCACCGGATGTCAGGCCGTTCGACCACGAGATCCCGTGTCCCTGCGTGGTTTGATCGTTCCAGCAGTAGACATTGAACACGGCTGCCGTGTCAAGGTTCTCG
>NZ_JAQTQD010000045.1 GCF_028712425.1 Methanoregula sp. | reverse complement strand
CGAAGGATCTGGTTTAATATCTATAGTCACCTATAGGTCTTACTATGCAGGCTGCAAGTTCCATTTACATCCGGGAAGATCTCAAAACCCAGCTGAACACCCTGAAACGTCACCCGAAAGAATCGTACAATGACGTTATTGAACGCCTGGTGAATCTTGCTGTTGACGATGAACCGCTCAGTGCCGATGCTATCCGGGGTCTGGAAGAAGGTCTCCATGATATCAAAGCGGGAAACCTGATCCCTGAAGAGGAAATCCGGAAGAAATACGGTGCTGAATGAGCCCGTACAGAGTACAGTACACCCATCGTGCAGACCGGGATCTGGAAAAATTACCCCGGGAGATTGCCCGGAAGGTTGTCAGTGCGATTCACCAGATACGGGAAGACCCGTACCAGTTCATCAAAAAAATGAAGGCGTCAAACCCGGATCATCCGGTGTATTCACTCCGTGTCAGAAGAGACGTTCGTGCACTGCTCTCAATCCATGATGACCTCCTGATTATTCATGTTCTTGAGATCGAACACAGGAAACAGGCATACCGGGATTTCTAAAAAACATATTCCGGCCGGGCGGCAGCACAAATTCTGGCGCATGCCAGCCGCACGGGAGCAGGAGAGGGGACACAGGCGAACCGGGAACGCAGCTCCCGTCTAATCAGCGGGAAACGATCGAACGGCCATCACAAGGAAAGGGAAAAAGAGATCTATACTCCGGCATGATATGAGAGAATAATTCTTTTGCAGTTGCCGGTACCCCCGCCCCAGAGCAAGAATCTATAAACAGCCAGCGTCCAAAACCGTAAACAAGAGCGATATTCATCAGGTACAGGGAAATTCGGGAGTGAAACGATCATGAATCCACTCATCATGAGCCGGGAAAAAAAGATAGAAGAGTTCTGTAAAAAGTGGAACGTACGCGAACTCCTGGTCTTCGGCTCTGCCTTAAGGGCTGATTTCCGCCCGGAAAGTGACATTGATATCATCGTGGATTTCAAACCCGGCTCTGTGCATACCCTTCTTCATCTCGCAAAAATGGAGGAAGAACTGGAACGGGTTTTTGGCAGGCGTATCGATCTCATTACCCGCAAGGCCATAGAACAAAGCCGGAATCACATACGGAAAAAGACGATCCTTTCAACAATGGTGCCGGTCTATGTCGCGTGACGATGCCTATCTTCTCGACCTTCTCCTTATGGCAAAGGACGCACACGAGTTCACGAAGAACCAGACCCGGGAATCCTTTCTTTCGGATCGGAAGGGCCAGTACGCAGTTATCCGGTGCCTCGAAGTGATCGGGGAAGTATAAAAAGCGGCTCTCCCCGGAGACAATACGCCGGTTCTCGTCAATCGAATGGTCATCTATGGCACGGATGCGGGACATGCTCATTCATTCCTATGGCAAAGTGGATCTTGACGAGATCTGGGACACGGTTAAAGAGGACATCCCGCATCTCATCGCAACGCTTGAACCATGTATCGATGAATTTGAGCGTCAGTAACCGGCGTGGCTGCCTTTACCCTGGTGGCGGACCTTCTAAAAATCCCCTCTTCATCGGTCGTTTGATCAGGAAAGCCGAGGAGACCCGGGGGAGTTTCACGCCTCGACCTCAATAACGGAGGTAAATTTTTCCGGGGACGAAATGGAAGGTTCGATATCGCCGGTCATATCGTATTCGCGTGCATTTTTCAGATAGAGATCGATCGCCTCCCGGATATTTTCGAGTGCTTCTTTGGGGGTATCGCCACAGCTCGCCACTTCCAGTTCAACGCACTTTGATACATACACACCATCTTCTTCCCAGATGGTGACCGTAAAATGATAATTTGCCATCTCTTCTCAACCGGATAGATTATCGAGCACGGGCAATGAGCTTTGTTGTCGCGGTTGTCTGTAAGAAAACGAAAAGAGAGGGAGAGAGACCACAGACAGATGGGTGAAGTCATTCCCGGTGCAATGCATAAGCACCGGACTATCCTTACTCTTCTTCCATGAGATGCTTAATCTGGCTTTTAAGAGCCGGTAATTCTTCACGAATACTTATCCAGAGCAGATTCCAGTCAACACGGAAATACCGGTGGGTAATGATATCCCGGACACCGGCAAGACCACTCCAGTCCACTTCCGGGTGATCGATCATGAGGGCGTCCGGAAGGTTCTTGGAGATATTGAATCCCCGATGGGGTGAAATTTAAGAAGAACCCGCAGGGTTCTTCACCTCTTCCCCGATAACCTGAAGATTACGAAGGATCGCATCCTTTGTCCGTTCATCGGCCATCAGCTGATCGAACGAAATGCCCCGGGTGAATAGTTCGATCTTTTCCACGGACTGGTAAATATCAAACAACAGGAGACGGGAGGATCGCCTTTCAGACATAGACGACCTCGTGCATAACCTGATCGCGGATCAGGGGATGGAGCCCCTCGGGAGTCACGAGATCCACCGCGATATTGAGACGATCCGAGATCAGTTTTTTCAGGTGCACGAACGCCATCATGCCAATCGGTTCATCAAATTCCACAACGAGATCGAGATCGCTCTGTTCGGTCTGGAGTTTCCGTGAGTAGGATCCAAAGATACCGATGTTCCGTACGTGATACTGCTCCCTCAACTCGTGCCTCATGACCCGCAGTTGTTCCAGTATCTCGGAAGTATCTCTCATGTTCGTCATGGAATATTGGCACTTCATATATATGAGCGATATGGAGGAGAGAGGAATATCGAATAAATAGATACTGTAATTCGGATGACCCGGACTCGTTCATCCTCTGGAACAACCTCGGCTGCTGCCTGATGGAACCCGGGCAGTACGACGATGCCATCCAGTCCTTTGGCCGGGGGAGGATTATGCAGAAGAGGGACTGCGGGAGGGAGGTATCGGACAGGCACTTATTCCCGCGAGCCCTTGTTCCGAAGATCCCGGAGTATCCGTTTGAGCCCGGTCTTCAGGGGAGGAAGATCCTGTTCGACAGTAGTCCATAAGTGCTGGACATGGACATCGAAATAGGCATGGATCAGCTTGTCCCTCGTCCCGGCAATTGCCCGCCAGGGTATATCCGGGTATTCTTTCTGGACAGATTCCGGGACATGTTTTGCCGCCTCGCCAATGATCTCAAGTGCCCGGGTGACTGCGAATATCTTCTCATCGTTGCTGAGGAATGCGGAGAGATCCATTCCCCGGGTAAACTCGCAGGCTTTCTCTGCAGCATGCAGCATATCCTCTAAGTAGACATCAAAATCCCGGGCGGATTTCATAGAGAGACTGCCTCACTGATGATACGATTGCGGAGGGCCGGCTTGACAGCACTTTTTTCAACCAGATCGATCGGAACAGCAAGATAGGATGACAAATCCTGCTCAAGGGAAACAAGATCGAAGAGTGAGAGCTTCCGTGCAGGATCGAACTCCACAAGAATATCCAGGTCGCTTCTTTTGGTCTGCTCGCCCCGTACCCAGGAACCAAAAATCTCAAGGGAGGTGATCCCGTACATATGCCGGAGTTCCGGCAACCTCTGGCGGAGAAGGGCCTTCATCTCTTCCAGGGATCTCTTTGTCCGGGAGTTCGGTACCGTCTTTTTCATGATACAAACGCTGGATCTGGTTTTGGGTGTTGTTCAGCAACCGGGTTCTTGTACTTGCAGCTTCTTTCCGTTCAGTTCTGTTCTATTAAAGATAGGTGAACGAGATAATAAACGCAAGCTATCCCGGCCCGTTAAACAATGTCAGTTATATCCGGAAACGGTCCGTAACCTTCCCACCCGGCATCTCTCCACAGATCCGGCCGGGCGGTGGCAGCACAGGTCCTGGCGCAGGCCAGCCGCACGGGAGCAGGAGGGGAGACACAGGCGAACCGGGAAAAGGGACCGGGAGCGGGAGAAGAATGATGACCGGATACCATGACCTTGCCGGCCAGTCCGGATTGCAGTCTCCGGCGTCATGCAAACCTTATTGTCAACGGGCGTTGATGATACAGTACCGGTGAATGGCCCATGACAACAATAAAAGCAAAAGTCATCGACAATTTTCACCTTGAACTTGAACGCGGGCTCGATTCGGGAAGCGGGGAAGTTTTCGTGAAGATTATCGAAAGATTGCCGGTCAGATCCCTGAGCGGTGCCTGGGGGTACGATGTCGACAGTGCGGAGTTCGAGCGGAACCTCAGGACTTCGAGAAAGATCGAACCGCTATGAATTTTTTTCTCGATACCAGCATCTGCGTGGATGTCCTCCGGACAAAAGGAGCCGAGCGATCACTGGAGCTTTTTGAAAGTTTTTCCAACAAAAATGCCGGTTTTGTTTCCGTCATCACGGTTGCCGAGCTGAGCGCCGGTGCTGCTCTCTCGCCTCTTGGCGATGCCATGAACAAAACCGAGTCGCTCCTTTCCTATGTCGGGATCATCGATCTCACCGAGCCCATTGCATTTGAAAGTGGAAAGATCTTTGCCGGGCTCTCAAAGGCCGGTAAAAAGATCGAGTTCAATGATTGCCTGATCGCAGCAACGGCCCGTTCCATGGGAACTGACGAGATCGTGACACGGAATTGCGATCATTTCAACCGGATCCCGGGGATCAGGGCAGTAATCCCCGAGAACATTGAGTTCTGACCTTCCGGTCCCGGAAATTTGTGCCTGCTGTTCAGGATGGTTAAAAATACCGGCAGTTTAAGCGACATCCGCTACTTCAACATGCGAGTGGTTTATCAGAACCACGAGCAGGAGAAGATTTCAGCAGAAATCTGCGACTTTGGATATCTCGCGGCGGACGGCAGAAGTCTTCCGGTGCAGCTCTTCCCGCTGCACTTCAAGAACAAGTTCTATCGCTTCTTTGATATTGGCAAGTGCTTCTTCCCGCGTCTCTCCCTGGCTGATTGCTCCCGGGATCCCGGGCGCACTGTACAGTAAACCCGCCTTCATCCTGCGGTCCGGGCACTACCGTATATTGCATGATTATTCCTTGGTCGTGCAGGCTATACATGTTTTCTGTCATGACGAAATGCAATCATGGTGAGCGGAGAATGAGAAGAGCGGGGACAGCACACCCGGGAAAGGATCTGCCGGGGAACCCGCTACGCCAGCGGCCCGGATTGCCAGCCGGAGTAGTGCACCACATAGTGCCGGGAGACACGGTAGGGCGAATCTTTTTATGGAACTGTTAATGGATCAGCTTGACAAACGCCGGGAAAAGAAGCAGGCCCCGGGCGGACACAAGGGGGATACGGCGGGCCGGGGAGTGTATGCGACAAGTTGTCAAGCGGGAGCAGGAGAGGGAGACACAGGCGAACCGGGAAAGCGGGCCGGATAGGAAACGGGAATGGAAACAGATGGGGGGAGACAGTGGTGATTATGTAAGGTTCCGGACAATGAGGAAAAGTCAGTGTATAGTACAAAGCCGTTGTGGGTTTTTCCCAGTACGATCATTTATCGGTTTACGGGGGGAATACTAAAAACAGGAATGCTATGAAGATTTATCTGGATGTTTGCTGCTTGTGCCGGCCGTTCGATAATCATAGTGAGACACGAGTCCGACTGGAAACGGAGGCAATCCTTTCGATCCTCAAACGCTGTTCTCTTGACTGGGAGCTGGTAACCAGTACCGCGGTCCTGTATGAGATTGGACTTATCGGAGATCCTGCGAAACGATCGCACGCATTGCGTCTGGTTCAGAGGGCTCGTGAGACGATTCGGGTTGATGATATCCTGCTGTCACGGGCAGAAGAATTTGAGAATCTCGGTGTTATGGGTATGGATGCGGTTCATAGTGCCTGCGCTGAAAAAGCCGGGGCGGTACTGCTCACAACCGATGATGCTCTGGTAAAGATTATGATGAAGAATGCACCACGTACATCTGTATGTGCAGATAATCCGCTGCACTGGTTGATGGAGGTGAATCATCATGGGGAGTAAAACGATCGCAAAGATCCAGAGTGAAGGATACGATGCCCTTGTTAATGC
>NZ_JAQTQD010000007.1 GCF_028712425.1 Methanoregula sp. | reverse complement strand
CAGGACTCCTCTCCACCGCCTTCAGCGGGTACGACCACGAGACCGGGTACCTGACCTTCCGGGCCGAGTCCCCGGACGGCCTCTGCACGTTCATTCTCCTCGCAGTCAGACCCGCTTCCGGTACCGGTGCAGCAGCCGCATCGCCCTCAGCGACTGGGCAGGGTACCCCCGCCGAGACCTCCGCTGTACCGGCCCCCCTGACAGGCACCTCCCCGGCCCTCCCCCTGCCCGCCCTCATTCTGGCGGCTGCGGGGATTGTCGTTGTTGTCATGGGCGCTGTCATCCTGAAGCGCCGGCGGAACCGGAGGATGAATCCAAATCTGTTCCGGAATGAGTAATCCTCTTTTTTCTCCGGGCGGGGGATAAGACAGGGAACTCCGGCACGATTGGTCATATGCGCCAAACTCTCCGGCGAGGGGGTCGCATGGGTACAAAATGCCGGGCCGGATCCCGTATGATCCTGAGATTTCACGGCATAATTTTCTGGCTTTGTTTTAAGCGATGAGGCGGGAAAAAACATTTGTACCCATGCGACCCCCCTTTACCTCTTCCGGATTTTTGGGAAAACCGGTTGTTTTCACTTCGTCGAGTTATTGTTAATAAGACTTTGAGGGGTGTGGGGGTCGCGTGGGTACAAATTGATGGAGGAGCCGGAATCAAAGAGAACTTTGGGGCTCTGGAGAAAACCTGTGTGGGATCGTGTTAGAATGGGGTGGGGCCACGGGCGCCCGGGGTCTGCCGACCCTCGCCCCGCGAAGAATCCTTCAGATTCTTCTCATCCTCACAGTCTGACGACCATTCGGACCGCGGATCCTGGCCGTATGCAAGCAAAAAATAGTAGCGATATTGTATGCCACATCGAACCTACTTCCCCTGCTATGCGGTCAAGCTCAAAGGGTGGCTTTGTACTGAGTAATTACCAAAAAACAGTATTGGTGCCTGCTTACAGGCTGTCCATGCTGATGCCGGTGAAGTCCTGTGCAACCGCCTTGATGTCCCTGACACCGAACGCGGTCTGGACCTTGTCGAGTTCGAGCTGGTTTGCTGCATCGCAGATGTAATCCAGGATATCGACCGAGAGCTCCTTTTGGATCTTGCTCTTTTTAAGCTGGTCGACCAGGGAGGCCATCTTCTCGGGAGACTCCATGCGGAGTTTTGCAAGGCTCATGACACACATGTAGATCCGGGTCAGGTTCCGGTCAGTGCCGGTGATACAGTCAAAGAAGTTCCTGATCACCTGGGCCTGGAATATCTCTCCTCCTATCTTCTCCACCTCCTTCCTTCTCGCGGTAAATGGACTGTTCACATCATCCCTATTTAAACATTATGGGAAAAGAGTCGTTTTTGCGCAAAAAAACCAGCAAAACACGGGGATTTTTGGAAAGTGCGGCCAGATTGTCTGACAATTGTATGACAATCGTCATACTGTCCCCGGAACCCGCCGCACTTGGAGTTACTTTGCGGCACTCACGATCTTGATAACATCCCCGTTCTTCAGCTCGTGGTTCTCCTTGATGCGCATCTTGGTCTTTGCATCGACAGCATAGAGGAACCCCTTGCCGATATCCGTGTGCACCTGGAATGCGAGATCGTGGGGGGTCGAGCCCTTCTTCATCAGGAAGGCATCGGGCAGCACGTCTCCCTGCTTGTTGCAGTAGTGGTTCTCGTCTTCCACAGGGTATACGACAATCATGTCCAGCAGTTCGAAGACGGCCCGGTTGATCGCCTGCTGGACGCCCGTACCCTTGCACTGTTTCATCACTTCTGCGATCTTTGTAAGGCCTGCTTTCTGGGCGGGAGAGAGGGTCGCTTCGTTTGCAACCGCAAACGTCTCATCGCCCGGCAGGTACTTGATCACATTTGCGGCCACCGCATTACGCAGCGCAAGCTCGGATGCCGCACTCACAAAGGCCACCTTTGCCTCTGCAAGTTTTGCCCGGAGCGCCTCGGGGGCCTCGTCAAACTTGTTTCCGACAACGAGCATCGGCTTTGAGATCTTCACGACCTCCGCGCAGAACGGGATGAGGTCGTCAACAGTCGCGTGGACAAGATCGATTTTCAGGTTCAGTTCGATGTCGCGCACATCCTCATACGTGATGCCAAGACCGGTGAAGGTCTCGGCAATGCCCTGCTCAAGGGCGTTTCCCTTCCCCTGCGACTGGCGGCTGATATGGGACCAGTGCTTGGCAAGGATCCCGTGGACCCACATGGTCATCTCGAAACCAAGGAACTTCACGTCCTCAGCCGGGTCGTGGTTGCCCACCCCTACCGGGTTCCCCTCGCTGTCGGTCCCTCCGCTTGCATCGATGATATGCAGGATCGCATCAGCCTGCCGGAGGTTGTCGAGGAACTGGTTTCCGAGGCCTTTACCCTTGTGCGCATCGGGAACGAGGCCCGCCACATCGATCAGGTTCACGGGAACGAACCGGACGCCGTCGACACAGTGGCTGCACTTTACCTTGAGCTCGGTGCAGGCACACTTCGTCCGCACATAGGCGACCCCAAAGTTCGGGTTGATGGTGGTGAACGGATAGTTCGCGATCTCGGCGTTTGCCATGGTGGCGGCCTTGAAAAAGGTGGTTTTCCCGCAGTTCGGTTTTCCGGCAAGTGCAAGCGTGAGCATGGTCTGTCCTCGTAAATAGCAGAATTACGGATCCGGAGGTTCCGGACGGAATCTGACAAAGTTTTTCCCTGTGGCTTATTAAAAGGTACTTATGTCGTTTGTCCAGAAGAGAAGTTACTATTTTGATTCGCCGGGCCCGGCAAATACGGAAGACGCTGCCCGGTTTTCCCTTGAACGGGCAAAGGAACTCGGGATAAAAACCGTCGTTGTCGCCAGCACCTCCGGAAAGACTGCGCAGGTCTTCTCCGGTATCCTGAAAGGATCAGGGATCCAGCTGGTGGTCGTCACGCACGTTATCGGATTCACCAAACCCGGCGAGTGGGAGTTCTCAAAGGATATTGCCGCGCAGTTGCAGAAAGAGGGTGTAAAAATCGTAACCGGAACCCATGCCCTCTCCGGTCTTGAACGGGCACTCTCACGGTCGCCGAAAGTGGGCGGCGGGTCCCGGACCGAGGCGATTGCCGAAGCGCTCCGCCGGACAGTGGCTATCGGCCTCAAGGTTGCCGTGGAATGTGTGCTCATCGCTGCCGACCAGGGAACAATTGGTATCTCTGACGAAGTGATCGCTGTTGGCGGGACTGCAAGCGGTGCCGACACGGTCTGCGTCATCCGCCCGGCGCACACCGCAAACTTCTTTGATCTCCAGGTGCGGGAGATCGTTGCCATGCCGAGGGTCCGGTAACCATGCCGGTGGCGGAGTTCAGGGAGGCCTGCGGACTTCTTCTCCGGATGCCGGTCCTCTGGATACCGGGGGTTGTCGGGGGCCTGTGCGCTGCCTTTATCTGGCTGCTCTTCATCCTGTCCGGGGCGTTCTTTGCCGGCAGGTTCGTGGTGATCACCGGCCTTATCGTGCTCTTCTTCATTGCCGGGATGCTTGCAGTGATCCGGCAGAACGAGGGGAGCATGGGGACGCTTACAGGAGGTGCGCGCCAGTACTTCTTCCGCGTACTGCTTCCTCTGCTCGTGGTGCTCTTCATGATCCTGCTGGTCTATATCCTCGTCATGCTCACGCTCACCCTTATCGGGATCCCGTCCGACCCTGCCCTGCTGGTCTTCCTCTCGTTTGGGGTTGCAATACCGAGCATCCTCATGACGCTCTTTTCCGACACGGCTGCGGTCTTTGAGAACCGGAAGGTGTTTGAATCGATCCAGAGAAGTGTCGATATCGTAAGCCAGAACACCGGTAAGGTCATCTCCTTTGTCCTCATCTCGGCACTGGCCAGCGCAGCCATCCTCTTCTCGCTGATGATCGTCTGGGAAGCCCTTCTCTTCGACAAGCTCGAACCCCTCACCCACTATACCGAGGAACAACTCCGAACATTCACGCCCGACCAGCTCCTCACCATGATCGGGAGCGACGGAACCTGGGTGACGGCAGGGGTCATCTTCCTTGCCGGGCTCATCCTCATCCCGCTGCTCATGAGTTATAAGGCATGTTTCTTCCGCAAGCTTGCTGCCGGCAGCACTGTCATGATCCAACAGGTGACCGGCGAGTATGACAGCAAGGGACGCTGGTACAAGTATTAGCCTGGACTGAACAGAGCTAATAATACAAACAAATCGTCTTTTTTTACAAAGGAATTACGAGATACAGCGCGACAGCAACAATCCCGCCGCTGATGGTGGCAGCAAAGTTCGTTCCCGCATTGCCTAAAAATCCCTTGTTCTCGAGCGTTGCCCCGACCAGGCTGTCCACGTTTGTTCCGATGAAGGCGGCCAGTGAACAGGCAACCAGCATCGGGAGCGTGATAATCCCAAGGAGGAACGCAACAACTGCAACAACGATACCCCCGGCCAGTGCAACCAGCTCGCCCACGAGCGTGACACCGCCATTTGTCCCGACAGGAACGAATTTCAGCGTTGTGATCATGCGGGGAGTGCCGCCGGTCATGCCGATCTCACTTGCCAGCGTATCGGCAGCTGCCGTTGCCACGCAACCCACGTACAGGACAATAAAAAGGGGCTCCTGGAAGACGCCGAACAGGACTGCCGCAGCAGTTGCCGCCATCCCGTTTGCAAAGACATTCTTATAGCCCCGTGCACCGCTGTGGCCCTGCTCAACGCCGATCCGCTTCTTGTACTCGAACTTGTACTTCGTTGCAATCGAGCCCAGGATGAAGAACACAATCATGATGATGAGCCAGCGGGGCGTGGTGAAGACAAGGAGGATGATGCCGACAAGCGCGATGGAGAAGAGGCCCGAGAGGTCCGCGGTCTTCGACCGGTAGGCAAAATAGGCAAACGTGAACGCGGCGATGACCGCCATCACCACGATCTGGAGGTCGGCCTGGTAGTTGAGCTCCTGGATCAGGAGCATGGTCATGGCGGTGCCCACCCCTTCAATGACCAGCGAGTCCTCGTACTTCAGGAGGATGACCTTGAGAAGAACGGCGGCGATGATCCCGAAGATGATAGTCAGGATTGCGGACTCTTTGAGATACACCATGACGAGCACGCCGGCCCATGCGGTTGAGATGATGTAATACAGGTAGGTGTTCAGGTCGTCAGCGCTGCGCTGGAAGACCAGCTCGCCCAGAACGATCATGGCAAGCGTTGTGGCAAAGACGAAGAACGGGAGGAGCCCAACCCCGTAGAGCGCGGCAAGGGCACACATCGTGTAGGTCAGGTATTTTGTGGCAAAAAACCGCCAGAGGATAAGCGAGAAGAGGATGACGACAAGCGCCATCAGCCATGCCGGTTCCAGGTACGGTCCGAGAAGCGTGGCAGCCCCGACCAGTGCTGCCGCATAGCCAAGGCCCCGTTGTCGCTGCATTAACCAGTCATTTGTCTTCATACACAAAGAGTTTTATTGTGCAACAGGGGTGCAGAAATTCACAAAAATGCGATCAGTATATTTCTTTCAACGATCAACCTTCACCTCAAATGGTGTCATCTGATCAACTACCAAAAAACTATGATTTTTCCGAAGTAGAGGAGCGCTGGAGAAATACCTGGCGGGACGAAGACAACTTTTTTGATCCGAACTCGAAGAAACCGCAGTTCGTCATCGATACCCCTCCGCCCTACCCGACCGGGAACTTCCATATCGGCAATGCGCTGAACTGGTGTTATATCGACTTCTTTGCCCGCTACAAGCGCATGAAAGGCTTCAACGTGATGTTCCCGCAGGGCTGGGACTGCCACGGCCTGCCCACGGAAGTGAAGGTCGAAGAGCTTCACAATATCACCAAGAACGATGTCTCCCGCGAAGAGTTCCGGAAGATGTGCCGCGAACTGACCGAGAAGAACATCGCGGCCATGCGCATCACTCTGCGTAAGATGGCCTTCTCCACGGACTGGTCCAATGAGTACATCACGATGACACCGAAGTACTACAGCAAGACGCAGCTCTCTTTTTTGCGCATGCTGGCTTCGGGCTACATCTACCAGAGCGAGCACCCGGTGAACTACTGCACCCGGTGCGAGACCGCGATTGCGTTTGCCGAAGTCTCCTACGATGACCGGGAGACCCAGCTTAACTACTTCGATTTCGATGGCGTAGAGATCGCGACCACCCGGCCTGAGCTCCTCGCCGCCTGCGTTGCCGTTGCCGTCCACCCGGGTGACGACCGGTACCACAAGCTGAAAGGCCGGACCATGAAGGTCCCGCTCTTCGGCCACGATGTCCCGGTCGTGCAGGACGAGGCAGTCGATCCCGCGTTCGGCTCCGGCGCTGTTATGATCTGTACCTTCGGTGACAAGCAGGATGTCCACTGGTGGAAGCAGCACAACCTTGACCTGAGAAAAGCGATCGACCGCCAGGGCAAGATGACCGCGATTGCCGGGAAATACCAGGGCCTCGACACCACGGCCTGCAGGAAGGCAATCCTCGATGACATGAAGGCACAGGGCATCCTGCACCGGCAGGAGAAACTCGCCCAGCGCGTGGGCACCTGCTGGCGCTGCAAGACACCCATCGAGATCCTCTCCGAGCGCCAGTGGTTCGTGAAGATCAAGCCCGACGAGATCCAGAAGGCCGCCCACCAGATAACCTGGTACCCCGAGCACATGCTTCGCCGGATGGAAAACTGGGTGGACCAGATGGAATGGGACTGGTGCATCTCCCGGCAGCGGATCTTCGCCACCCCGATCCCGGTCTGGTTCTGCAGGAAATGCGGCGAGATGGCCGTGCCGGACGAGAAGGACCTCCCGTGCGACCCGACGCTGACAAAACCGAAGCACCCGTGCAGGAAGTGCGGCAGCACGGAATTTGAAGGAGAGGTCGACGTCCTTGACACATGGATGGACTCATCCATCTCGGTCTTAAACGTCACCGGCTGGGACGGAAATGGAAACCCGCCATACTTCCCGGCCCAGATCCGCCCGCAGGGGCACGACATCATCCGCACGTGGGCGTTTTACACGATCCTGCGCTCCGTTGCAATCACGGGAAGCAAGCCCTGGGACCAGATCCTGGTGAACGGCATGGTGCTGGGCGAGGACGGGTTCAAGATGTCAAAGAGCCGGGGCAATATCATCGTCCCGGAGGAGATTCTCGTCAAGTATGGTGCCGACGCTCTCCGCCAGTGGGGTGCGATGGGAGCCGCGACCGGCTCCGACATCATGTTCAACTGGAACGATGTGGTCGCCGCGTCCCGGTTCCAGACCAAGATGTGGAACATCACGAAGTTCGCGCTCATCCAGCTCGAAAAGGGCGGCTTTGACAAGAACACCGAGGTTACGGCACTCGCCGACCGCTGGCTCTTGGTCCGGCTCTCGGACACCATCGAGGCAGTCAGTAAGGCGATGGAAGAGTACCAGTTCGATGTCGCGCTCAAGGCCATCCGCGAGTTTGCGTGGGACGTGCTGGCCGACAATTACATCGAGCTCGTCAAGGGACGCCTCTACCAGCAGGACGGCTCCCGGGCCGGCGCCTGCCTCGCCCTCCACACCGCGTTCGACTCCCTCTGCCGGATGCTCGCCCCGTTCATCCCCTACTTTGCCGAAGAGTGCTACTCCTACCTCAACCCGGGCCAGAGCGTGCACAAGCAGCCGTGGGTTTCCTTCACGTACGATGACGATGCAGCAAGAAAAGAAGGCAACACGCTCGTACAGGTCGTAGCAGAAGTGCGGAAGTACAAGCACGACAACAACATGGCTCTCAATGCCCCGCTTGGCAAGGTCACGATCTATGCCCCGCATTCGGTCAATGACGAGGGCGACACCGGCCGCACCATCAATGCCAATGTCCACTGGCGCACCGATGTGGCAAAGCTCGACCGTGCCATCACCGACATCGAGTTCAACCGCTCGGTCGTGGGCAAGACATTCCGGAAGGATGCGCAGGCATTCATGGACGCGGTGAAGGCTCTCTCACCGGCTGAACTTGAGAAACCGCCAAAGACGATCAGGATCAATGGTGTCGAGACTGAGATCCCTGCCGATGCGTTCACGCCCAAGTTCTCCTACATGGAAGAGGGCGCGAAAGTGGATGTGCTGACGGTTGGGGATGTCATTGTGACGATTGCGAAGAAGTAGTCAATTTTTTCAGATTTTCTTCCAGTACATATTTCTCATATTTTTATTCATGCTATTGGGAGAGGAATGATAATCCCCCATTCATGATAAGTATCCAAACGAGTTTTGTACAATTTCCAAAGGTGTGAATTAAAAAAGCGGTGTTTCACATGAACGTGACGTAATGATAATATACCAAAATACAATAGTCAGAATAAGAAGCAACTCACCCAGAATAAATATAATCGGATCATGAATAATGCTCTTTCCCTGAAGGGTATACCCTCTCACAAATGAGAAAATAAAATATACTCCTGTGACGAGTGTGAAGAGAGAGGTTCCAAGTAATAATATAATCCGGTACCCGTTTTCCGGATGAAGGATTCGGTAGGACTTTTGGGTAAGAGTATATGTCCGCCATTTCCTGCTGTCATCTGCAGTTACGAACCCATTGCCGGCCAGAATGATCAGATGCTCGTGAACGGTTGATTTCGCAAGACCAAGCTCTTTGGCAAGTCCGCTTACAGTTGCTGCACGACAATCAATTGTTTTCAGGATAGTGACACGGACATTGGATGATAAAGCACCGATATCTTTCCGGTTAAGAGGAATATCAACCATACCCAAAAAATATCTCCTTCATGAGATTTTCGGGGGTATAACCGTAATACTATCGGACGTTGAGGAGAATTCGTAAAAAATCAGAAACCGGTTGTTTCAATCAGGATTTATTGTACAATTCCCCTGCAAAACGGGAGGTGCAGTCTCTCTCATCCTGCACGGATTGTAGGCAACGGTACCAATTCCGGTGCATCCTTTGCTTTTATTATAAATGTGGCTTCTCCCCGTGGAAGCCTGTGGGGGTCATACGTGCGCAAAGTTCCCGTCTTGGTCATAAACGCATCCGGAGACATAAGCGTGATCCTTAACCGGATAGTTTTTCCCGGTGCAGGTTCCGGAATCTCAGTGGTTACCCGGACTTCCGCAGATTCCCCGACCGACAGATTGTATATATACACCCGGGTTGCGGCACCGTTATAGGTGGGGCCATCTGATGAACCGGTTTCCGGGTTCAGGTTCTCATAACTGGTCGTCATATTGAGACCAGCACTGGCACAGTCCTCACCGGCACCATTCCAGACTAAAAAATCAAGGCTGATATTATTTCCTTCAATTGTTACATTCGGTGTATACAAGGTGTCAACCGGGGAGGACTGATTATTACTATTGCGATCTTCGATTACTATCGCATTGTTCAACCGATCCTTATCCCGGATTTGCCAGGTTTCGCCATTCTCTTTGTTATAAATGATGACAGGATCCACATATTCATAAGGCCCTCGTTCCAAACCGGACGCCAGTATCCAAGATGTCATGTGAATGGGTTCCTTCTGATGTTCATGTCCTGAAGGTGAGAGAACGAGTATGTAATAATTTACTGAAAAAAGAAGAATTATGGAAGCAATGATAGCTATCCATACCCAAATCCCTGAGCGCATCATATCTCGTTAGAGTGCGTGGCGATTTAGAGATATGGGGAGGTCACTAGTACCTTACCGGTCAATGCATCGATTACAACCAGCCCTCCCTGGAGAACATGATCATCAGGTTCACCTTTCAGGGTAATCACCCATGTCAGGGACTGAATACCTGGCTTTGTATATTCTATAGACTGCTCAGCCTGTGCATCGGAGGCGGTCGGAGTGGTATCCGAACAATCATAGGTATGTGCTGAGGGCAGTGCACTCACCAGACCTGACAGAGCAATCAGCAGGCAACCGGTTATCAATATTAGTAAGTACCTATTCATTGACATCCCCCCAGAAGTATCCAAGACCAGAATACATTGAGGTCATATCTAATTCAGAATAAAAATATATAAAATCGGATATGATTGTTCGGAAAAAACCGAACGGTGTATTATTTCCCAACATAACTGATTCAAGTAACGGTTGATGAAATATTCCATTTCCTTCCTGGAAGAGGGCGCGAAAGTGGACGTGCTGACGGTTGGCGATGTGATTGTGACGATTGCGAAGAAAGAATAAAATTTATTTTTTTGTTATATTGAGAAAAATGGATAACCAATAACTACGCTTCGATGTAATTTCTTCGAACTACTTATTAAATATGAAATCAAATTTTGGTTTTTCGTGTAATCTTTCCACTCTTTTTCTTTATACTCACTAGTGACGATGCATGCCGCCGCCCCGAAGGGCGCCCCGCGGCGGCTTCAGGTCGGATTCATGTACGGTGCAGATAATTGTTCCGCCGTGCCCCGTGAGGCATCGAATCCCAAAGTGTGAGATGAGAGAAGAACCGTCAGGTTCTTCGCAGGCCCTGAGGCGGGGGGCCATCGCAACAAATGTTCCGGAAGCAGAATGATTTCTCACTTTTTTCCGTTCAGAAAAAATACAAAATTTCCAGATCAAATAATTTCTGAAAAAAACCCGGTAGAGAGAATTTCATATCCGGCACAAGGCCGATTCCCCGGTCTTCAGCCTCACCTTACCCATAACAAACCCCACATCAAAAATCGCTTCTTTTTCCCGTGAGAAATCCGGCCCCGCATCGTGCCCGGTTGTACGACTTTTGCCTCACCCCCCTTTTTCGTAGAGGTAATGATTCCGGAAAATGCAGTCATTCTCCCGGAACAAACCGCTATTTTCCGACGGGAATACATGAGGTAATATGCAGCAACGCTACAGGGCCCATAAGCAGGAAGAATCGCACTACCAATGCAGGCCGTTGCCCCGCCGTGCCCCGTGAGGTGCTTCATTCAGCAGGAATAAAGCAGAGGGATTTGAAAAATCCATCTCATCGAATCCCAATGGGATGAGATGAGAGAAGAATCATCAGGTTCTTTGAAGGCCCCGGGGTGGGGAGCTATCGTAACACTATTGATGCAACAGAATAGTATCCTCGGGCGAACGCTGATTATTGCCCTCAAAACCCCCGTGGTAATTCTGGTGCAACGCAGCCCGCCACGGGCCCGGTTGTACCTCTTTTCCCTCATACCCCCAATTTCAGAGGTCATAATTCAGAAAAACGCGGAACCGGGCCGGAATAATCGGGCGATATCCGGCGGGAACAAATGAGGTCATATTTAGCAGCGTTACAAGGACTGAAAACAAGGGAGGAGGGGGTTTGCGATGTGGCAGGGACCGGCCACGGGGGATTTTCAACCGACCCCACCGCAGAAAGATAAATTGACCTGTCGAACCAATCGACACATCCTCCGAACGTGTCGAAAAAATTTTCAAATTCCGGTACATCCTCACAGTCCGGAAATCGACAACCGAATCGACAACCGAATCGACAACCCGCTTATGCCATCACGTACCGTGTCGCACGTCCTTTTCCCTCGACCCGGATCACGTTGTTCTCAACCATCTGCATAAGTTCCTTGCCTGCGGCCTGCCGGGAAATCCCGTGCAATCGCATCAGATCGCCGCTCTTCACCGAACCATGGGCATGGATGTACTCGATAATCTTCATCTGCCGCCCCGTAAGAGCCACCTGCCCGTCTGCCACGGCCCGGTGCTCATTGGACGAGAGGCGCAGGACCCGCTCTTTCACCCGGGATAGCGAGATCTCCACACCCTCCGTGAAATATTCCAGCCACACCGTGCAATCCGGCCAGGTCAGGTTTACTTCCTTAAGCACACGGTAGTATGCAGGCCGGTCGCTGTCATAGTAATCGTCCAACGTAAAGAAACGCTTGATATCGAATTTTCGGATCGCAAGAATAAGTGTTGCAAGAGCCCGGGCAGTCCGCCCGTTCCCGTCAATAAACGGGTGGATCCGCACGAGCTCGTAATGCGCAATCCCGGCAACCAGCACCGGGTGCATCTGGTGAGCTGCATCGGAATTCAGCCAGTCGATAAGCGCGTTCATTTGGGGGACAACCTCTTTTGCCTTCGGAGGTGAGTACACGACCTCCTTCGTAATCCGGTTCCCCACCACAACCTGCACCTTCCGGAACGCCCCTTCCGCTGACGGATCATCCAGCGTATCCCGGGTAACATCCCGGTGAAGGTAAAGGAGGCCCTCGGCCGATATCCTGCCATCTTTCCCGTAGAGGTCAATATGTTCCAGCACCCGGAGATAGTTGAGCACCTCGGCTTTTGCCCGTCGCGCTACCATCACATCACGGCCTTCCGCAAGACGGCTCACCTCTTCAAGGGAGAGGGGGTTTCCCTCTATTGCCGTAGATGCATGCGCTGCCCGGACAAGTTGCTCTCTCCTTATCGAAACTTCCCACTTGGGGATAAGATGGGCGTGAAGGATCACTTCCCGTGAAGCGGCAATATCAGAAAGACGCTTCACCATCGCATGGGTATAGGAAAACTCCGGCGAAAAAATACGGGGATCCTCCATAATATCACAACCTATTGTCTGTTGCATCCCTGACCTATTGGTCATTGCGGTTATTGCGGGTGATTTTCCTATCCATAAAATTATAGCGGTTCCTTAATAACGATCAGACCGGTTAATCAGCGTGCCCTACGATGAACCCGCCGTCTTCCGGCGGCCCGGACACTGCGGTATATTTAATAATTGTATCCTGGTCACGGGAATTACCCTGTTTTCTGCCTTTGGGAAAATTCCCGCATGTTTCAAATGCGGCTTATTCGTATTCTCAAATTTTTTAGATCCAATTGAAATCCGCTGAAAAATGCCGCTCCCAAGCGGCAGCTGAAACTGCTAACCAGTTTCAGCCTTTTCGATTACTCCTTCAGACCCTGCCGGGAAAATTTTCATCAGGATCTGGTGCACCGATCTGATCCCTCCCGCCGGACCGACAAAAAAATAGTAGGTTGTACACCTTGATGGTCGGTTAATTAACCGACAATCGGTTCACTTACTGACAACCAAAAAGCGCGATGGAAAATTTTTCATCGCGATCTGCTGCAAAAAAATCCGGATAAACCCAGCTCACTTCTTCCGACCCTTCCGCTTCTTCTTCCCGGTCTCCCACTCCACCCGGATCGCATCCGCAACAAACTTCGCAACAATCTCAGGAGAAAGCATTGCATCCACGATCACAAACCGCCCCGGCTCGGCCTTCGCGTAGGAAAGATAATTGTTCTGCACGTTCTCCAGCGTCTCCCGCTTCTCGAAATGCTCGCGCTGGCTGTCCGGTTTCAGCCGGGTCAGCGCCTCGTCAATGGGGAGCACGCAGAGGAATGTCTTGTCGGGGATGATCGTCCAGCCATCGTGCATCGCCCGCAGCCACGTCTCCGGTTCCGGCACAATGCCCTGCAGGGTCACGGACTGGTACGCATACCGGCTGTCGCTGTACCGGTCGGAGATGACAAGTCTTCCTTCTGCAAGCGCCGGGCGGACGACCTTTGCAAGATGGGCTGCGTGATCGGCGACAAAGAGGGTTGCCTCGGTTATGGGATCGATCTGCTCCTTGATCGCACGTCGCACCTGGTCGCCCACCCACGTTGCCCCGGGCTCACGGGTCATCAGCGGGTTGAGGTCCGAGAGCAGGTCTTTGAGGCTCGCGTGAAGCGTGCTCTTCCCACTCCCGTCAATACCCTCCAGCGTGATCAGCATACCCGTCCCCTCCGTATCCAGTCAACCGGGATTTTTCCGTGATGTAAGGCCGTAGCGATAATCGCCCCGTCGAACCCCGCATCGCAGAGCATCGCGAGGTCGCCCCGCGTTGCAATCCCGCCGCCCCAGAATAATTTCCGGTGATACGCGGCCCGCATCATTTCGAGCAGGTTCTGGTCGAGGCCAGACTCCGTTCCCACGGCGCTGATATTGAGAATGATGCACCCGTCGAATTTCCATCCATTTGCCTGCCGCAGGAAGTCGACCGGGTTGCGACCCGATGGAATGACCCTGCCATCTTTCAGGTCAAGACTGAGGAATCCTCCCTGGTACTGCGAGAGGTCGCTTCCCCCGGTCTCGGTGCCGACAATATTTCTGATATGATACCCTTCGAGCAGGTCATCCGGAGACCGGCAGCCCCGGTCCACGTAACACGCAGAGACCTGCTGTGCGCACTGCCGGACAATCGTGTCATGGGAACCGGTACGTTCAATGCGGTCGAGATCAGCGATGTAGATAGATCTGGGCTGGATCGCTTTAACAAAACCCACGGGTTCCGCCGTCGGAGAACAGCCCCAGTCAAGCGGTTTGTAACTCTCCCGCTGACCGGATTTGCCGTGCACGACCAGATTGTTCTTCAAATCCATCGCAAGTACCAGTTCCATAGACGAACCCAAAACCACTATTATGTCAAAAGATCATTAAATCTTATGCAATTGTTGGTCAGCCCCAGCTCAATCGACGAAGCAAGACACTCCGTCGCCGCTGACATCATCGACGTCAAGAAACCATCCGAAGGCTCGCTCGGTGCCAATTTTCCCTGGGTGATCCGTGAGATCAAGGAATTCGCCCAAAAACCGGTGAGCGCTGCCATCGGGGATTTCGAGTTCAGACCCGGCGGGGCTGCCCTTGCTGCGTACGGCGCTGCCTGTGCCGGGGCTGACTATGTCAAGATCGGGCTCGCGTTCGAGGGAAAAGAACAAGCCCGGGAGGTTATCGCCGGGGTTGTCCGGGCGGTCAAGGAACCGTTCCCGAAGAAGTACGTTGTCATCGCCGCGTACTCCGACTACAAACGGATGCATACCATCTCCCCGTTCGATATGGCCCCCATCGCCGCTGAGTGCGGGGCTGACTTTGCCATGATCGATACCGGCATCAAGGACCGCCAGAGCACCTTTGCCTTCATGGACGAGAAAGCACTCCTCTCGTTCACGGAAGGAAACCGGAAGCTCGGCCTTGGCACCGCCCTTGCCGGTGCCCTGAAGTTCGAGGACATGGATGCCCTCAAACGGATCAACCCCGAGATCATCGGCGTCCGCGGCATGGTCTGCGGCGGCGACCGGAACGCAACGGTACGTGAAGACCTGATCAACAAAGCGCTTGCGCTGATCCGGTGATGATCATGTTTGTTGAAAAACTGGATGTTCCACTCTCCTTAACCTTCGACGATGTCCTGCTGGAGCCGCAGGCATCATGGGTCGAACCCTCCGACACTGACACACGGTCGCGGTTCTCGAAAAAAATCCGGGTCAATATCCCGCTCGTCTCCGCCGCAATGGATACCGTGACCGAAGCACAGATGGCCATCACGCTCGCCCGCCTTGGGGGCATCGGCGTCATCCACCGGAACATGACCCCCGAGCACGAGATGCAGGAAGTCGTTGCTGTCAAGCAGGCAGAGGAGCTCATCGAACGCGACGTGCTCTATGTTGAGGACACGGCAACGGTCTCTGACGCCGAAAACCTCATGCACCAGTATAATATCAGCGGGGTCCCGGTTGTTGCCAAAGAGAAGATTATCGGGATCGTGAGCCGGCGCGATGTGAGGGCTATCGTGCAGAAGAGCGGCAGCGAGAATATCACCACCATCATGACCCGGAAACCGATCGTTGGCGGAGATGACATCACTGCCGAAAAGGCCCTTGAGATCATGTACACCAACAAGGTGGAGCGGCTCCCCATCGTCAATGAACAAGGCAGACTGATCGGCATCGTCACCATGCAGGACATTCTGGAAAAACGCCAGTACCCGCTCGCCAGCCGGGACGCAAGGGGCAACCTCCGCGTGGCTGCTGCCGTTGGCCCGTTCGACTTTGCCCGCGCCGAGCTCCTGGACCAGAACGGGGCGGATGCTCTTGTTGTTGACTGCGCCCACGGCCATAACATGAAAGTTGTCGCAGCCGTCAAAGAGATCAAGGGGAGCGTGAAAGCAGATGTGGTTGCCGGGAACATCGCAACAAAGGAAGCGGCAGAGGCACTGCTCGATGCCGGCGTTGACGGTATCAAGGTGGGTATCGGGCCGGGCTCCATCTGCACGACACGTATCGTCGCCGGCACTGGCGTCCCGCAGATCACGGCCGTTGCGCAGGTGGCGGAAGTTGCCCATGAGGCAGAAGTCCCGATTATCTCCGATGGGGGAGTGCGGTTCAGCGGCGATGTTGCAAAAGCCATCGCGGCCGGGGCAGACACCGTTATGATGGGGAGCATGTTTGCGGGAACTGACGAGTCGCCCGGCAAGGTCATCACGATGAAAGGCCGGCGCTACAAGCAGTATCGTGGCATGGGCTCCCTCGGTGTGATGAGCAGCGGGCAGTCAAGCGACCGGTACTTCCAGAAGAAGGAGATCGGCAGCACGAAATTCGTTCCTGAAGGCGTCGAGGGAGTCACCCCCTATGTCGGCCACGTGGGCGAGGTCATCTACCAGCTCGTTGGCGGGCTCAAGTCCGCGATGGGATATTCCGGTGCAAAAACCATCGGCGACATGCACACGAAGGCACGGTTCGTCCGGATCACCAATGCCGGCATGACCGAGAGCCACCCGCACAACATCATGATCACTGACGAAGCGCCGAATTACCGGCTCTTCGAGTAATTTTTTGCCCGCGTTCTCCGGCAGGATAATAAGATCCGGCGGTTTACTGTATCCTGACGTGATCCTATGCATACATCCTCGCTGAAATGGTGCGCATTTCTTGTCCTGCTCCTCCTCGTACCCTGCGTGACGGCGTTCTCTGTCTCCTCAACGACCGTGGATCCCGCCATCCTCGATCCCGGTGATTCCGTGAACGTGACCACGAAGGTGTATGTTGCCTCGGGCACCCCGTTCTCTGCCTTTGACGACCTCCAGTTCGTAACAACGCTCGATGATCCGGTCTGGGTTTATACGGTGATCATCGGGGGCGTAGAGAACACCCGGCCTGCCGACCGCGGGAAGATCCTGACTATCGGGGGATACGAGCTCTCTTATCCTGCAAACGAGGAGGTTGTTGTCGATATCGCACTGAAAGGCCAGGTCCCTGCGGCTACTCCTGAGGGGACAGAGCTCCCCCTTATCACGGTGCAGGAACTGGATGCGCGGAGCAGGGTGATCACATCGTCAGTTACCGAGATCAGGCACCTCATCGGCAAACCCACCCCCACGCCAACCCCGGAATACGGCCAGATTGTCATCACTTCGGAACCGGAGGGGGCAAACGTCTTCCTGGACAACACCCTGCGGGGGATTACTCCCGTTACCCTCAAAGCCGTGTCCAATGGCCGGCATACCGTGACACTGAGGCTTGAGGGATACGAGGATGTGGCCCGGGAAGTGACCGTTACCGCGGATTCCCCGCAGATCATTGCATCCCTTGTCCGGCAATCGTCCACTCCGGCAACGGCTTCCCCGTCAGTTCCCGCCACCACAGTGCAGGAGACCCCGGGCACCCCCGCACCACAGCCGGCAGCGGCAACAACCGGTTCCCTCTCGATCACGACAACCCCGCCCGGTGCGCTCGTGTTTATCGATGGCCAGATGAAAGGCATCAGCCCGGCAACCATTCCCGGGCTTGCTCCCGGGCCGCACAAGATCCGGCTGGTCCTGGACGGGTACCAGGACTTCGAGACCACAACAGAGATCGCTGCCGGATCGACCTCGGAATTTGTCACCGGGCTATCCACGCGGAAAACAGTCCCCGGGTTTGAAACCCTTGCTGCCCTTGCTGCAGTGAGCCTGGTTCTCATCGTCCTCTCCTGCCGGAAGAGGGATTCGTAACTTTCGGAACCAGGCATCTTTTTTTTCACAATGCTTATCCCCTGACAGCACACCAGACAGGATGTGGATATCTACATTCTGCGGCACGGGAAAGCGGAGGAGAGCACACCGGAAGGTGGCGATGCTGCGCGCCGGCTGACAACAAAGGGATCCGAAGAGATCCTCAGTGTCGGGCTCTTTTTGGCCGCGCAGGATCTGGAGTTCGATCTCATCGCTGCAAGCCCGCTTGCCCGGGCGCAGGAGACTGCCGCGATCATTGCCGGCGTCCTGAAATACAAAAAGAAGCCTGCATCATGGAACGTGCTTGTGCCGGGCGGCGAACCGGATGCCGTCTGCCACGAGATCAGCCGTCACGGGAAACCCTCTGCCATTCTTCTCGTAGGCCACGAGCCGCTCCTCTCCTCGCTCATCAGCAGGATCATTGCGGGAAACGAAGAGGCAGGGATCGCGATGACCAAGGGAGGGCTCGCAAAGATCCGCGACGTCTCCTTCACCCAGCGCCCGTCAGGGGAGCTCCACTGGCTCCTCACGGCAAAGCAGATGACCCCGCGGAAGTGAGAGAAACGCTTCCGCATTCTATCGCAACACCCAAAAATATCAGGCGCCAACGATAGATCCATGACAGGTGACCCGGTATACCGGAAAGCGACGTTTGCCGCCGGCTGTTTCTGGGATGTTGAGGCCGCATTCCACAACATCGACGGGGTGCTGGAAACAGTCGCGGGGTATACCGGAGGTTCTGTGCCGGAACCAACCTACGAGCAGGTGGCTGCGGGCACCACCGGCCATGCCGAAGCGGTGGGCATTGTTTTTGATCCAACGGTCATCTCCTACGAGGCGCTCCTCGATGCGTTCTGGGAGATGCACAACCCGACGCAGGATGGGGGGCAGGGGGATTACACCGGCCCACAGTACCGGTCCGTGATCTTTTACCATGACGAAGAACAGAGAGTGGCAGCAAGTGGCTCCCGCGACCGGCTGGCGGCAGAAAAGCGGTACGGAGACCGGTCCATCAGGACGGAGATCCTCCCTGCCACGACATTCTGGCCTGCCGAGGAGTGCCACCAGCAGTTCTATGCCAAATGCGGCCAGTCATACTGCACGAGCAGGCAGATCTGGGAATGAGGCGCCGCACCCCACCGCCGGATACCGGTTGCGATCTGCGATATACGCGGACCAATCTCCGCGTTCTTTGATATAACCGCGCGGTTTGACCTCCCTACCTTTGCCATTTTACCAATATATGTGCAGCCGCACCCGATGTTCTGATCAGAGTGTTTCGTTCGTCACGAGCGGACGGGGAAGCACTCGTATCCAGTACCCGCATGAGGCCTGGGAGAATCGCTTCCGGCACACTTTCCCCGGAACGATTTCCCGGGCTTTCAGATGTCGGGGATGGATAGCACTGACGACCTGCGGGCTGCACCTGCGGGACATGATCTGTCCTGTCACGGGCAGCCAGGAGACCATGCCATGACCTCACCAGACAACCCGGAACCAACCTTCCTGCGGGCGAAACAGCACGCCTGCGAAGGGTCCCTGACCGGCAACCGTGCACGACCTCACCGGATGCCGGCCATGGGATGGATCCGGGAGATCGTTCCGAACGAAGACTGGCGCACGACAACCATTGTCGGGCGTCACCGCGATTCGGCAATGACACGCACAGTGTAATCGGGCAGTCCTTTTGCACACGGGACCGCCATCAGTCACCTGTTCCAAAGACCGTGCCGGAAGACCAGCCCGGCGCGGTCGCTCCTCTTCTCAAGAGCACCTGAAACAGAGACTGCGAAATGAGCAGATAAAAAAGGGAGAATTTACCCGACAGACTCATTGGTAATTTTAATCAATGTCCCGTTGACCACAAGGCCATCTTTCTCCTCGGTAATGAACGAAGGCATTTCATCTGCTGACTGTTTCTCCGTTGCGGATAAGCTCATGGTCTGTGTGTTTACCTGGATGATGAAGGGAGTCTGTGTTGTACCAATACCAGTTGCTGATCCGTAGCTCATCGACAGCCCACACCAGTTTTTCACAATGATGGTTATGGTATTCTGGCCCGGTGTCATGCCACTGGTCAGGTCGATGATATTATGCACTGTTGCGTAATGCGGCTGGGCATCGTACTGTGCACCGCTTGGCTGGATCTGGACAATAAATCCATCATCAGCCCGGACGCCGGTCAGCGAAGCCGGGTCGCCGGAGATATACACCTTGCCATTACCATCCCAGTAGCACTGCGATGTCATCGGGTCCGATTGCGGCCAGTTCTGGGGGTACTTCGTTGCATCAAATGCAGTCCCGGCAGGGCAGAGAGCGACGATGGGGGGGAGGCTCTGCTGTTTGAAGGTTGCCCAGATAGTATGGTCGGCTCTGACATTAGAGAAAGTATAGGATGAAATCGCACCCTGGGATACGCCGTCAACCAGTACATCCTCAATTTTATATCCTGAATTCGGCGTGATCGTGAATGTCCGGCTTTCACCTACAGGTACCGACATGGATCCTGATGGATTAACCGATCCTCCCGGATTCTGGATGGACGCTATGACTAACGGCGCTGAGGTCGGATTGATATAATATTCACCGGCAATCGATACTTAGGTCAGAGGATTGGCACATGTAGGAGTACTGCATACCCCGAGATTGTCCCATTTAAGAGTATGGAAACCAAATACCCGGTAATACCCGCTTTTCGTTATAGGAACATCCACCTGTGCTTCAGCTGAACTGGCAAGTTCTTTTGCAACGACTTTAACAGCGACATCCTCCCATGTTGTAAAAAGACCCGGCGGATTATCCGCGCGCTGCAGATGCGTTTCCACTCCTATTATTTCAGCGGTATAAGGGGTTAGTAAAATCTCCGTTCTTGCATCCGATCGCGACCAGGATCTCAGCACATTTTTTGATAACTGGGAAAATCTGGAGTTTACGAGAAGAACGGGGATTCCCTGGCTCGCCGAAGCCTTAGCGGAAATCCCGGTTTTCAGAAGCTGTGATGTACTTTCTGTTGCTTTTTCGGTTGACCCAGAAGATACTTTGTCAAAGGTATTATGCCAGTCCATCTTGGTTGCGTACAGTCGCTGCAAGGCATCCGGCGATAAATTAACCAGAAATTCCGGGGATACATTTTGAAGATACTCGCCCTGGGTGATGTCCTTTCCGTAGAGCTGAAGGGCAATCTGATTCTTCTGTGCATGTCCCGTGGATCGTACATACCTCAGATTCCGGTTTGCCTGATCGAAATAAGAGATCCTGGCATCACCCGCCGAATCCAGCGCAAGGGAGACAAAGGTTCCGACTTTCTTTGAGTTGTCTGCAGTTTCGATCTGCCATCTGGCACCAGTCCATACGGCAAATTTCAGGACTTTATTTGTCCGATCATAATAACTGATCCTCGGATCCCCATTGTCATCCAGCTTGAGCGAAGTGAATTCCCCAACCCTGCCACTGCTGTCAACCGTCTCGGTCTCCCACGATGTGCCATTCCACGCTGCATATCTCAGGTCCCCGTGGGTTTTATCATAGTAGCTGATACAGGGATTGCCATCTGAATTCAAAGCCAGTGAGGAATATTCACCGACTTCAACGAACCTGTCATGGTTTCTTTCCCGTGGATTAATCTTTGGGGCCTTCGAAGTCCCGTCAACGGTCTCGATCTTCCATGCGGTTCCATCCCATGATGCATATTTCAGGTTGCCGTGCGTTTTATCGAAATAACTGATACGGGGATTGCCGTCAGAATTAAGTACTAGCGAGGAGTATTCACCGATTTCAAGCGATTTTTCAGGTTTTTTTCCCTTCGTGCTGACTACAGGTGTTTTTGATACCCCATCAACAATTTCAATCACCCATGATGTGCCATCCCATGAAGCATACTTGAGATCGCTGTGTTGCTTATCCAGGTAGCTGATTCTGGGGTTGCCGTTTACATCAAGAGACAGGGAAGAATACTGCCCGACATCCCCACGGTTGAATTTTTTTCCTTTTTTGGCGTGGGAATTAAGGGCTTTCGTTTTTCCGTCGACAGTTTCAATCGTCCATGTTATACCATCCCACGCTGCATATTTTAGATCGTGGTTTGTTTGATCGTAATAACTGATCCGGGGGCAATCGGAAACGTTCAGCGCAAGGGAGGTATATTCCCCGACATTTCCGAGAGAATCCACGGTTTCGGTTGTCCATGGCCCGAAACTCGTTGCTGAAACACTTGCAATCAGAAATAATCCTAAGATAATTCCCGTTACGAATACAGTCTTTTTCATTTTACAACTCCCTAATTTAAATTTAACTATTATTAACTAAGGTGAATTTGCAATTTAATTGAATTTTTAAAGAATATTTTTAGATTTTTTATGTAAAATTGACAATTACCTTATTAATAATATATTTTTTTTTTAATTTACCGGAAAAGTCAAAAATGAAAATATCAGCAAATAAAAGGAAATTTGATGTATTCGGCAAATTTATACATAATTACACTTATTACATTTCGATCAGATATTCAGATCCAATATGGCGTCACTATTCCGGAGTACATCTTGTTTTTTTCTTGTCATTGTATTCCTGATCCTGACAGGAGGATGTGCTACACATTCTGAGCCCCGCCTCTGCCTCTCCCACAATTCCTACGATATCTCCATCGACACAAACGAGACAATCAGGAACGTGACAGTATATCTCCCGGTCCCGGTAAAAGCCGGAAAGCCCATGATGGGGCCGGTTCCTCTGGACAAAACACAGTTTGCCCGGCAAAATTTTACCATTGATCTTGTCCAGTCACCACCCGGACTCAACACAAGTGACGCCTATCTGGTACCAGGCAGCAAGCCTTGGTTCCTGAAAGTGAGTACCGACAGGATCGATCCTAATCCTTCCGAAGTACCTGAATATTCGGTCGAACTGGTGAACTCAACGGATTCACTCTCACCGGCTGTCTTCATAAACACGTTATATCCCCTTGGTAATGTGTCTGTTATCCTGCCAAAACTTGATTTTTTCCCCCCATACCGTCAGCAAATTACCCCTCGTTCAACGGAATGGATCGAATACGCGCCAGCAAGAACACACCAGACCACGGTTATCCTTGTTGACTACTCGTCCTCTCCGACAGCCCGGGTACAGATCCGATCCCACCTGCTCGGATTCAACGTATGGATGGAACCAATAAAACCCAATACGGTGAGTACCGGTATTGATGGAGGAGGGAATGAGTACCAGGATTCCTATATGTGGACTGCTACCGGCGAATCCCACGGATGGCAGCGGGCAGAGGGGATGTATGGTTCCTCAAACAGTGTGTACCCGAACTTCAGTCATCCCCGCTGGCAGGAGATCATTTCGGCAGCAAAACAGGGCGCCTGAAAACCGGGAACCTGTGGTGCACTGGGAAAAGGCAGTGTGATTACCGGATCTTCGTGCCCGGCTCCACCGGCTTGAGCGGCACGAGGAGCGAGGCCGCATCTCCGGCGGCAAGAACCATGCCGTTGCTCTCGACACCGAAGATCTTCGCTGGGGCCAGGTTCGTGACAACAACCACATCCTTCCCGACAATCTCCTCGGGCTTGTAGAACTGCTGCATGCCGGCAACAATCTGGCGCTTCTCGCTGCCGATATCCACCATCAGTTTTAAGAGCTTGTTCGACTTCGGCACGGGCTCCGCGGACAGGACTTTTCCGGTCCGCAGGTCGAGTTTCTGGAATTCTTCGAACGTAACCACAGGGATCTTCTCCGCTTTCTTGTTTGCATCGGCAACGCGTTTTTGCAGGACTGAATCGAGCTCCTTCACCAGCGCCTCCTCCATCTTCACAAAGAGAGGTGTCGGGGGCTTGAGGCAGGCTTCGGGCACCGGATGCAGCGCATCGCTGACCGGGTGTTTTGCCACCTCGTCATAGAACCCGAGCTCCTTCCAGCACCGCTCCGCTGCATCCGGCATCACCGGCTGTATGAGGAGGGCGAGGGCTTTGACGATCTGGCAGGCGTTCTTGATCACCTGCGCCGCTGCCGTTTTGTCAGTCTTGACGAGCTTCCACGGCGCATTGGTCTGGATGTAGGTGTTCCCGAACGCTGCAAGGCCCATCACGGAATCGACGGCTCCCTTGAACTCGTAGTCCCGCATCAGCTGGTCAACATTCGCGAGAGTCTTTTCGATCTCGGCCATGATTGCCGGGTCGACAGTCCCACCCGGCACGCCCTCGAACTCTTTCTGGGCAAAGAAGAGCGTGCGGTACACGAAGTTGCCAAAGATGTTGACTACCTCGTTATTGATCCGTTCCGCAAAGAGCGGCCAGGCGAAGTTCAGCTCCTTGGTATGGCTTGTGTACGACAGGAGATAGTACCGCAGGTAGTCCACGGGCAGGCCCTTGTCCAGGTAATCGTCGTTGGTCCAGACCACGTACCCCCGGGACTTCGAGAACTTATGGTCGTCGACCTTGACCATCCCGCTTGCTACGACGGCGTGCGGCACGCCATAACCAGCGCCTTTGAGGAGCGCCGGCCAGAAGATCGAGTGGTGGTAGATGATATCACCGCCGATGAAGTGCGTGACGCGGTTGTCGCCGCACCAGTACCGCTTCCAGTCCTTGCCGTTTGCCTTCGCCCATTCCTCGGTGAATGCAATGTAACCAATCGGGGCATCGACCCAGACATAAACCACGAGGTCGTCGCGGCCCGGGAACTTCACGCCCCAGTCGAGTGTCCGCGTGATGCACCAGTCATGGAGCTCGTCCTTGATCCAGCCGATGGCATAGTTCTTTGCATTGGTCGTGCCCCGGAGCTGGTCGAGATGCGGGAGGAGGAAGTCCTTAAACTCCGAGAGTTTGAAAAAGAAATGTTCCTGGTCCCGGAACTCCGCCTTCGTGCCGCAGACCTTGCAGACCGGGTCCTTGATCTCGCCGGGCTCAAGATGCTTTCCGCACCCCTGGTCGCATTCATCGCCCCGGGCCGGCTTGCCGCAGTGCGGGCAGATCCCCTCGACATAGCGGTCGGGAAGGAACCGCTTACATTTCGTGCAGTAAGCCTGGTGGACGACCTGCTTGTAGATGTAGCCGTTCTCCTGGAGCCGGGAGACGATGTCCTGCGTCCGGTGGTGGTTGGCCGGATCGTCTGTCATGCCGAACCGGTCGAAGACGACACCCATCCGCTTGAACGTCTCGTCGAAGTGCTTGTGATACTTCTCCGAGAGCGCCCGGGGCGTTGTACCGGCCTCCTCGGCCGAGACCACGATGGGCGTCCCGTGGTTGTCCGAACCGCAGACGAAGACAACCTCCTCGCCTGCCCGCCGCAGGTAGCGGACATACGCATCGGCAGGTACGTATGTTCGCAAATGGCCAAGATGGCAGGGGCCGTTCGTGTACGGCAGCCCGCAGGTGACGAGCAGCGGCGTTTGATTCATCACTATGTTTTAGATGGTTCTGCGTAATAAGATCTGTAGATGGCAAAACAGCTGGACCTCCCTACGCGGGCATTCGGGGCAGAACCCCCGGTCCCGGACCGTGCTGTGCTCGCGAATTGGATCGCGGAGCACCGGGGCAGGCTTGCTGACATCATCACGTACCGTCTCGACCAGTCCCTTGCACCACAGATCCCTGCCGGGATCGGCACTCCCTGTGCCGGGGGAAGATTCTACGCGGACCGTATCTGCGGGTGCATCGAGGGGATCACGGAAAACCGGGCCACCGGGGAACTACATGCCGATACTCCTGACATTATCGAGGACGCAGCGGCAATCGTGGTGCAGAAGAAAGACGCGTGGTGCGCGATGCCTGCGCCGCACACGCTCGGCATACGGGACGAGTATTATGGCGACGCCGATGAATGGAACGATGCGATCTGCGGGATCTACCGCACGCTGATGCGGGCCATGCGGGACACGGGAGTAACTGGTCACGTCCTGATCTGTGAGCAGGCGAACGACCCGGAACTCCTCGCGCTTGCCGGGCAGAATGTCTTCTTCTTTGCTCCCAAACCGGACCGCGAAACCCTTGCGGGTATCCTCGAACACCAGCAGCAGGTTGCAATCACGCAAGGCCGGCTGGAGACGCTCTTCGATCTCATGAACGAGTATACGGTCAGGAGGATTTTCCTGCTCGATCCAAATGATAGCGCAATCAGACTCGCCCGCACCCACTTCGACCCGGACCAGATTTTCGGGGCGGGATATTGCACGGAAGAGTGTGACGCGTACTGGAAGGGTGTTGTTGAGCGGTCGGTGTACGTGCGGTAATTCTGGGAATCCAGAACATTGATCCCAGCCTGCCGTCATTAATTTGGTGCGGGATGTTTTACAGCGTAACTCCCCCGCCCGAACAACTGCCTGCCTGTGGCGGCAGTTGTGAGGGGAGGGGGTTGGGGGGCAATCAGGTCATCACATGACAAACAAAAAAGATTACCTGATAAAAATAGAAAGAAAAATTTTACCCGCTCATCACGTGCTTCACTGACGGGATACTGACCCGGTTGTAGAAATATTCCTGCTGCCCGTCCGGGAATGTTATCGTAGTCACCGAGGGAGAGAAATCCGCAGCAATAAGCGGCGCAAACCAGTAGTTCTTCAAAACCTTCTCCGCACGCTCGAATGAGACGGCCGGCGTTGTCATAACGGTTACGCCATCTTTTGTCGAGATCGACGCAAAGGCGGGCACGAGAACACGGGCGGAAGACGGGCCTGCCGAGATCACGGTTGTCTTTGCAGCTGATCCGCTGTCAAAGGCTTTCTGGAGTTCGCTTGCAGGGTCGGCAATCTTTAAGAAGACCGCCCCCTGCTCGATGAACGTGAGCTCATAGTTCAGGTCGACCTGTGCGGTGCCGGCTGGATCAAGGTCGATGGAGAGCGAATGCATGGTGAATGCCTGCACCGGCATGACTACAAAGGTCATGAGGCAGATGAGGGTGATGGGAAGGATGAATTTCTTCATGAGAATCCCTTGGACAGGGGGGATGATAAAAACAGCGGATGGCCGGAGTGATACTTATTACCGGATTGGCTCAGACACTGCACCTATGAGGCGGAGAACGGTAAAGGTCAGTACTTCTCGGCTACTTTCACCAGCTCATCGAAATGCCTGCTCTTCCTGAAGAGCCACCAGGTAAAGCGCTCGACAACCGTGAAGTTGAACGAGCCGCCGGCCGCGTTCGGGTGCCCGCCGCCGCCGAACTCGCGGGCAATGAGATGGCTGACGGGCGGGACCGACCGGATCGAGAACCTGCCGTCCTTCCCGATGATCACCTCGATCTCGGTCTTCTTCTCATCGCGGATGAAATGAGCGGTCTCGCTCGGGTACCCGTACAGCGGCGCGAAGGCGATCCGGTATTTCGTCCCGGTGAACGTTGCCTGCCGGAGGCTGTGCCTCATCATCAGGGTTATCTCGTTCTTGATATCCGCGTATTCGCGCTCGATCAGCTCGTCCGTGAAGACCCCCTTAACAAGGCAGTCGCGGACATGGTCCCGGTTCTCCTTTCGCTGGAGCACCTGGCCGAGCACGGCCGAGCGGGGATCAGCATGCTTCCAGAGATCGTAATCGCAGACAACGCGGGCAACCTCAGACGCCACCGGATCGCCGGGCATGAGATCGCGGGCTACAATCCCCGTGCCGCAGGTCGATGTGTCGACCCGGAGGAGGGAAACCGCACGCCCGATCTTCCCGATCTCCTCCTCCCGCCAGCGGTGGTGATCGCGCCACTCCACGATCCACCCGTTCTTCTTCGCCTTTGCCGCGATGAACTCCGCATCCTTGTGGAACCCGAGGTCGGAGATCGAGAGGAGGTCTCCCTTTCCATCGCAGGAGGCGGCAAGGGAAAAGAGCTGGGCGAACTTTCCCACCGAGCTCCAGATGGTAAAGACACCGTCTTTCCCGAACTTCATCCGGTGCACCGCGTCAGCACCCACCGCATCGAGGTCATTGTGCGTCAGGTGGACAACATGCCCTGCGCGGCTCCTGATCGCGTTTGAAAGGCCGGAGTCTTCACTGCGGTTCGGCGATGCCATGGGTTATTACTCTCCTTTGGGCCTATAAAAATGAACCTCCGGTGCGCGGGTCATAAAGCAACGGGGAACAGATCATTTATTAGTCAACAGGAACAACATTTGTATCCCTGCCCTAGTAGCTCAGCCCGGGAGAGCGCCAGACTGAAGATCTGGTTGTCGCCTGTTCAAATCAGGCCTGGGGCACTATTCTTTTCCCGACTCCGCTATAAGGAGCTTACGCCCTGTGCAGAGAACATATCCGGGATTATCATGAACCCGAATATCCTATAATTTCACATACTATCCCTGACAAACGATTCTTCTGGCATAACTGAAACGGGGTAGACTGGATAATGGAGTTCATGCTCGGCTTTGTCAGCATCGCGATCATCGCCATCCTCCTTCTCTACGTGGGCCAGATGTTCCGGCTCCCGAGCATCGTGGCATTCCTCATCATCGGCATGCTTGCCGGCCCATACGGGTTCCGGATCATTGCCGACCAGGCAGCGGTCGAGACCGTTGGCGAGATCGGCATCATCCTCCTGCTCTTCACGATCGGCCTTGAGTTCTCGTTCGAGAGACTCTTAAAATCCTGGAAAACTATCGTCATCGGCGGACTGTTGCAGATCGTAACAACCATTGTCGCCGTCACCCTGGTCACGGAAACCCTCGGTGTCCCGTTCAACGAGGCACTCGTCTTCGGGTTCATCATCTCGCTCTCCAGCACGGCCATTGTGATGAAGATCCTCCAGGAGCGCCACGAGGTGGATACCCTGCAGGGGCGCACGCTCTTTGGGATCCTGCTCTTCCAGGACCTCGCCATCATCCCGATGATGCTCATCCTGCCGGTCATCATGGGAACCGGGGGCATGACCCTCACGAACCTCCCGCTCGAGATCATAAAGACCGTCATCATCCTGGTCATGATAGTCATCCTTGCCCGCTGGATCATCCCCGGCCTCCTGTTCCGGGTTGCCTCCCAGCGGAGCCGCGAGCTCTTCTTCATCACGATAGCGGCAATCTGTATTATCGTTGCCTGGCTCACGAACCAGGTGGGACTCTCCTATACATTGGGGGCATTCGTTGCCGGTCTCATCATCGGCGAGTCCGATTACAATATCGATGCACTCAGCCACATCATCCCCTTCCGCGATGTTTTCGCAAGCATCTTCTTCCTCTCGATAGGGATGCTCCTCAACACGGGCTCTATCATCTCCGATCCATCCTTTGTCCTCCTCATTCTCGTGGTCGTCACGCTCATCATCGGCATCAAGATCTTAACCGGTGCGTTTGCGGCCGCAGCGCTCGGCATGCCGGCGCGGGTCTGCATCTTCACCGGGTTTGCCCTCTGCCAGGTGGGGGAGTTCTCGTTCGTGCTGGCCCAGACCGGCCTCTCGTCCGGGTTCATCCCGGACATGATCTACCAGCTCTTCCTCTCCTCAGCCATCATCTCCATGGCGCTGACCCCGATCATGATGGGTGCTGCGCCCCGGTTCACGGACCTCTGGTACAGGGTCGTCCCCTACCGGGCTAAGATTGATGCACCGTTTGCTCAGGAGAACGACACCGCCCCGTCTGCCCCGAAAGACCACATGGTCATCGCGGGCTATGGCATCACGGGAAAGAGCGTTGCCCGGGCTGCAGAGATCACCGGTATCCCCTACATGGTTATCGAGATGAAACCGGAGATTATCAGGCAGGAGAGGGCAGCGCGGAAACAGTATTTCATCTTCGGCGATGCCGCACAGGAGGAGGTGCTGGAGCATGCAGGGATCCGCGATGCGCGGACACTCGTTGTCGCGGTCTCCGACCAGGAAGCGGTTCCCCGGATCGTCCACCGGGCCCGCCGCATGTCGCCGGATATTTACATCATCGCCCGCACCGAGCATGTCCGGCACGCCCAGTACCTGCTGGACCTTGGTGCCGATGAGGTCATCTCGGAAGAGTTCGAGGCCGCCCGCGAGATCTTCACCCGTGCACTGAAGAAATACCAGCTGCCGGACTCCGAGATCCAAAAGATTGTCAGCAAGATCCAGAACTGGGGCTATGCCAAGTTCATCAAGAATGGGAACATGAGCCCGCCTTCCACGGGAATGGACACCGTCCTCCTCTCCCTGCGCATCCACGTGCTCACGGTTGAACCGGGCTCTTCTGCGGAGGGCAGGGCGATCCGCGACCTGGCCTTAAGGGAGCGGTATGGTGTCGCTGACTTTGGCCTGCGGCGGAACAACACCATGATGACGGTTGCCGATGACACAGAAGTCCTCGCTGCCGGCGATGCCCTGTTAGTCTTCTGCACCGACCAGGTGGCGGCGGAGATCCGTCCCCTCTTCCGGAAAGGCGAGCCTCCGGTTTTGTAAGACGGGGGAAGTGCGGCCGGCAACCTGCGGCGAAAAAAGTTCTTCGGGGACGGGCAGGAAAAAGAATCATTTTTATGCCCCGGACGAAAAATTTGAGAACAGAACTGGCGATCCCCATGGAGCTGTCCGAAGAGCTTGACAACGAAATGAAGAAAAACAAGAGGGAACACCACAGACTGGACCTGGAAACCCAGACCCATGATCTTTCAGCGGAGATCAACCGGGCAGGCCATGTGGTCTCGGAAGAGATCAAAAAAGCAATGGACACCGGATCCGGGCCTTCACCTGAAAACACACCAGAGTAACAGTTTTTTTATAGAAATGCACATCCCGCCGGGAACCAGCGGGAGAGATCATTCCGGTTTCCCGAGGAATTTTTCGAGTCCCGCCTTCAGTTCCGGAATGGAGACCGGTTTCTGGAGCACCCCGAGATACGGGTCCTTCATCAGGGCGATCCGCTCCTCCACCGAGGGGGATGCGGTGAAGAGGATCACGGGCAGGTCACGGATATTGTACTCGGTACGGAGTTTCTCTAAAAACTCCCAGCCGTTCATCGGCGTCATCATGATGTCGAGCAGGATAAGAGCCGGTGGATCGCTTTTCACGCGTTCCAGCGCATCCAGCACATCCGGCACGAGCACCGGCTCGTAGCCGATCCTGCGCAGCAGGATATCCATCATGTCGAGAATGGGCTGGTCATCCTCAACAAGCATAATCTTACGCGTCATGGTGTATTTCCTCCTTGGGCAGGTGTATGGTAAATGTGCTTCCGGCATTCACCACACTCTCAACCGAGATGCTCCCGCCATGCATTTGTACGATATTCTTTGCTATCGAGAGTGACAGGCCGAGGCGCTCGTACTTCCGCGAGAGAACCGTGCCATCGGCCAGCTGGAACGGTTCGAAGATCGAACTGAACTGGTCCTGCGGGATGCCAACGCCATTGTCCCGGATCGAGATATGGTGCTGCCGGTCCCCGACAGCCGAGCGGTAGAAGATCCCGATCTTCCGCGGGGGCTTGGAGAAGTTGACCGCATTCGAGAGGAGCGAGTCAAGGACCGAGAAGAGCCTTTCCTTGTCCCCCGTGACCTGGATTGAGTCCTCGATGTTGACCGTGAGCTCTGCTTTGGCCGCAAATTCCCCGGCATCCAGCACGTTTCTTACCAGCGGGGCCAGGGGGAAGGTTGAGGTAGTCAGCTGGAGCTTCCCGCTCTCAAGGACGGAAAGGTCGAGCATCTGGTTGATGATCTGCCGCTCACGGTCAACGCTGGTAAGGCAGCGTTCGAGGATCTTCTTTGTGTCTTCCTTGATCCCGAACCCATCCGCATCGGAGAGCAGGAGGTTGAGGTACCCGAGGATCGGCTGGAGCGGAGTCCGCAGCTCGTGGGCAACGGTCACGATAACCCCCCGGCGCCGCTCATTGTCCTTGTGGATCTGGTCTTCGAGGCGCTGTTTCTCCGTAATGTCGACGATGTTGACGAGGGTAGCCGGGTTTCCCATGTGGATGACCTGGTTCGTGAAGAGCGAGCCAACCTTTACTTCCCCGGTCTTTGAGACGAACCGGAACTCCTTTGCATGCTTTGCCGGGTATTTCTGGGCCCACTTTTCCGAGAACTTGTTAAAATCGTCAAGATTGCCCGGCTCGATGAATGCGGAAAGGCTCTTTCCGGTGATCTCCGCAGGAGAATACTCCACGAACGCGACAAAGGAGGGGTTGGCAAACCGGATAAATCCGTTCTGGACGATCAGGATGCTTGTCGGGGAGCCTTCGGTGAGCTGCCGGTACTTCATCATGTTGTCGTTGTTGAGCTTCTCGGCGAGCTTGCGTGCATTGATGTTGACAACCGAGCAGCTGACCGTGCCAACGCTGATCTGGCCCCACGAGAGGTTGACCCAGCAGGAGGAGCCATCCTTTGCGGCTAAGCGTGTCTCAAAATCAGAGGTCGTCTTCTCCTTTCCAAACCGTTCAAGGAACCGGCTCTTCTCGCGGGGCGAGAGGAACATGTCAAGCAGGAACTTTGTCATGACTTCATCGACCGTGTAGTTCAGCATTGCGGCAAACTTCTCGTTGCTCTGCTTTATGGAGAAGTCCGCGTCGTTAAAGAGGAGGATACCGAGCTGGGAGTTCTCAAACACCGTGCGGTACTTGAGTTCCCCGGATTGGATCCGCTCCATGAAATACGCGATAATGGCGGCAATCACGATGAAAAGAATCGCTTCTCCCGTGATGCTGACAAGCGACACGGGACTGGGGAAACTGTAGAAATACCCGATGGTCTGGTACGCAAGGCTGCAGGTAGCAGCAACATACAGGCCCTTTCTCGGGGACACGTACGCGGCATAGATGATCGGGATAAAGAAGAGCTGGGAGGTGATGATGGCAAGAATACCCGATGCAAATGACGCCGCAGAGGTGGCGATGCAGAGAATGGCAAGCACGGCAATAATGACCAGCCGCACGAGATCGGTTCCGGGAAGGGAAAGACTGCCAGTCCGGACTTCATTCACCCGCATGATATCTGCCAGTTTGGTTCTCTTGTTATTTGAAGATTGCAGACAGGATAAAAAACACAATCTGTCCAGGGAAGGCTGTTTCCCGGGATCGGCTCACCACTCCCGAAGAGGATCATCCACGCCCACACGATAGCCGGGCAGTGTCAGGCGTCTACAGCGGGATCAGTGGTTTGATATAACAGGCAGGGCAACCAACGATGGATTATGCGCCCTTACGTGATCGTCAATACTGCCATGAGTGCAGACGGCAAGCTCTCAACGCGCGAACGCCGTCAGGTGAAGATCTCGGGCGCGCAGGATTTCAACCGGGTGGACCGGCTCAAGGCCGGGAGCGACGCGGTGATGGTCGGTATCGGCACCGTGCTTGCAGACAACCCATCCCTCACCGTAAAATCCGAGGAGTGCCGTAACAACCGGCTCGCGAGGGGGACGAGCCTGCACCCGGTCCGGATCGTGGTGGACAGCCAGGCCCGTACACCCACCGATGCAAAAATCCTCCACAAAGAGGAGGGCAAGCGGGTCATCGCGGTCTCGAAACGGGCGGACCCGGCAAAAGTCCGCGAGCTGGAGAAGCTTGCGACCGTGATTGTTGCCGGGGACGATCACGTCGACCTTACCGCGATGATGGAGGAACTCGGCCGGATGAATATCCGGCGGATCATAGTCGAAGGTGGAGGAACGCTCATCGCCGGCCTTATCGCGGCCGGGCTCGTGGACGAGATCTACACGTTTATCGGCAACATCATCATCGGCGGAAAGGATGCACCCACGCTCGCGGACGGCCCGGGGTTTGTGAAGGAGGCAGAGTTCTGCCGGCTTGTGCTGCTTGAGGCCCGGAGGATCGAGGACGGGATATTGCTGCACTGGAAGGTTGAGAAATAATTGATGAAATATCGTTTCAAGGAACCTTTTTTTATCAAATTATGGGGGCTGATGCCCCCATACCCCCAATTATGATTGGTGCCGCCACAGTCGAAGGCTGATGCCTTCTCCAGGCAATCCTCGCTGATGCGACGATAGCCTCCCCGCCGGGGCGCCCCGCGGCGGCCTCAATACAGTATAATTCATGCATAAACCGACCTGCCCAGCAAGGGAGCGACGAGCCCCCCGAGCGACCCCCATCAGGCGGTGGGATGGCTCACAATACCATCGAATGTTTGACGATCCAACCGCTCATATACGCTTGATACACACAATTTCCCGACAACACTGAACCCAACAATCCGCACAATAATTATTCCCCCGCACCCCAACTCTTCTCAACCACTTGGAGCAATGAATGACCTCCTACCTCCCCATCCTCGTCCTTGCCGCAGTCTTCCTGCTCATCGCAATCCGGCAGGTCGGCCGGTTCAATCTCAAGATCTGGCAGATCATGCTCGGTGGCGCCGTTGCGGTTCTCGTCACCGGCCAGATCTCCCCCTCCGATGCGCTCTTCGCCATCGACCCGAGCGTGATGCTATTCCTGTTCGGCATGTTCGTAGTCGGCGAGGCGATGGTCGCAAGCGGGTACCTTTCCTGCATCGCCCACCGCTTTTTTGCCCGGGCAAAAAAACCGGACCAGGTCGTGCTCTTCATCCTCTTTGGTATGGGCATCCTCTCGGCGCTCCTGATGAACGACACCCTCGCCGTGATCGGCACACCGCTCGTACTCGGGCTTGCAGCGAGCCGGAAGATCTCGCCAAAACTCCTGCTCCTCGCGCTCGCCATCGCTATCACGACCGGCAGCGTGATGAGCCCGATCGGCAATCCGCAGAACCTGCTCGTTGCGCTGAACTCTGGTATGGCGTCCCCGTTTCTTACGTTTGTGGTCTGGCTCGGCATCCCGACGCTCATCTGCCTCGCAGTCTCGTGGGGCGTTCTGCGGTGGATGTACCGCGATGAATTCACCCGGAATAATTTTGGAGAAATCCCGGTCCCGGCCTGCGATGACCGGCTGATGCTCCTCTCGAAAATCTCGCTCGCGATCATCCTGCTGCTCGCGGCTGTCAATATTGTCGCATCGCTCATCACCGGCTCCATGTTCGTGACTCTCCCGCTGATCGCGATCGGCGCAGCACTCCCCATCATACTTTTCTCGCACCGCCGCGTTGAGATCGTGAGATCGATCGACTGGTGCACGCTCGTCTTCTTTGCCGCGATGTTCATCCTCATGGAGAGCGTCTGGCAGACCGGCGTCTTCCAGTCGCTGGTCGGCGGCGGGATGCTCGCATCCATCCCGGCGCTGCTCGCAACGAGTGTTGTCATCAGCCAGTTCATCTCCAATGTCCCGTTCGTTGCGCTCTTCCAGCCGCTCGTGACAGAGGCCGGTGCCGGCACAGCCCAGCTGATGGCGCTTGCAGCGGGGAGCACGATTGCCGGAAACCTCACGATCCTCGGGGCCGCAAGCAATGTCATCATCATCCAGAACGCGGAGAAGCAGGGCGAGACCCTGACCTTTTTTGAATTTATGAAGGTCGGTGTGCCGCTCACGGTGCTGCAGGTGATCGTGTACTGGGGATGGCTTGTGGTAGTGGGATGAGCACGCTGCAAACCCCGCCGCAAATTCCATTACTTCCCGCGACAAAGTTCCGGGAATGCTTGTCTGGATCTGCTGGCTTCTGAGCCTCACGATAGTTACCTACGCCTCGGTCCAGATCGTGCGGCGCTACCCGCAGTACGGATTTGCGGCCCTGACCGGGTTTTATGTTGTGTACCTTGCGGCGTCCCAGGTCATTGCGGCACGGGTCGTGGACTTCGATCTCGGCATTTATGTTTTTACCGCCCCGGCCTCCGTCCTGCTCTACCCGTTCATCGCGCAGGTCATCGACATGATCAACGAAGTGTACGGCAAGGCGATGACCCATGCCGCAATCGCCATCGTCTTTATCAGCCAGGTACTCCTCGTGATCTTTTTCCTGATGGTAAACTCGCTCTCGCCCGCAGCGGTCTTCACGCACGAAGAGGCGTGGCAGGACATCTTTTCCATGAGCATCCGGATCACGCTCGCCAGCTGGGTCGCGTTCCTTGTCTGCTCAACCATCGACGCCCATATCTTCTCCGCGCTGAAGCAGAGATTTTTACAACGCGAGCTTGCGTTCCGGCACCACACCATGCTCAACCCGTACGTCTGGCTCCGGTCCAGCGTGAGCGATGCCGTTTCCCTCACGCTCGACTCGATCATCTTTGTGACCATCGCGTTCTTAGGCGTGCTCCCAATCCTCCCGCTGATGCTCGGCCAGGTCGTGATCAAGAACATCATCGGGTTCATCGACAACCCGTGGTTCGTGTGGTACAAGCACATGCTGAAGAAGGGGGAGAAGGAAGGGGAGCCGGGGCAGGGGCGGGTATAATCCGAGGATGCATGAATCCCTGTAATAATCCCATTCAATGATAGCGCACAGGGAAAAACCGAAATGGTTGCTCTGGATAAACAGAACAATGAATACATTTTTTACTCAATTGAATACATTATGTATTCATGCTGGAAGCTCTCATCTCCTCGAAGACCCGGGTGAAACTTCTTGCGCTCTTCCTGCTCAACCCGGGACGTGAATTCTATATCCGCGAGATCGTCAGGATAACTGGTGAGAATATCAATGCAGTGCGCCGCGAGCTGGCAAACCTCGAATCTTTCGGCATCATTGCCGGCCAGAGAAAAGGAAACCAGCAGTACTACACAGTAAGGACCGATCATTTCCTGTATCCAGATCTCCAGAAAGTCCTGTTGAAAACCGAAGGCGCAGTCGGCATCATCCGTACTGCACTATCTGAAGAGCCCATTGAGTGCATGTTCATCTACGGATCATTTGCAAAGGGAAGCGCGGGATCGGGCAGTGACATCGATCTCTTTATTGTAGGGAATATTGACGAGGATCGGCTTATCCCCGTCATTCATTCCTGCGAACAGGCCACCGGCCGGGAGATCAATTACACTCTTATGACAAAGAGGGAATTCCGGAAAAGAAAACAGGAGAACGATCCATTCGTTAAGAATGTAATGCATGAAGAGAAGATCCTGATCAGCGGAAACTGTGATGATTGACGATCTCGAACGCGACGGCCTGATACGGGTACTCCCATATGATCGGAAGAAGGTGGATGATGCGATGGCCCACGCACAGCGGGATCTCGCAACGGCTCGCACGATTCTTCCTTCAGACCGGGACTGGGCATACACGATAGCCTACAACGCGGTTCTGCAAGCAGGGAGGGCGCTGATGTTCTCAAAAGGCTATCGTCCCGATGGCGCGAACCAGCACATCTCCGTTGTAAAATTTGCAGAACTTTTCCTTGACAACAGTGATGCAATTGTCTTCGACCGAATGCGACGTAAACGGCACAGTTCGGTCTACGATCAAGCGGGTACCGTATCAGAAACGGAAGCGGAATCTGCAATCCGCCATGCAGAGGATCTTATCCGGAAGATCGATACTATTCTTGAAGATCATGAACCTGACTGAATAGAGAGTCTCCTCCAAGAAACACGAACGTGAGCAGGGGCAGACTATCACGCTCTTCGAATTCATAAAAGTCGTACGGATCAGACAAGTCTTGTCGTAACCAAAAAACTGCATCCATAGAGCGTGACCACAAAGCACTTGGACCGCCAAAAATCACCTGTCAATACAAACGTTCAGGTTTTTTTATGAACCCATCCATTTCCGGATGCGGGGAACCGCATCCTTATACCCTGGAACAGCTCGGCTGGACAGAAGAACACAAGGAAGCATTCAGAAAATATCCGGGACCGTACATCCCGGGGCGCGTTGCGTGCCGGCAGAAGACTGTCTTTGAAGTTTTTACGGGAAGCGGACCGGTCATAGCCGGGATCTCCGGGGCCTTAAAAAAACTCGGGCGGTTTCCGGCCGTGGGGGATTTTGTCGTCATTCTCAACCAGCCGGAGGCCGGGTCCACCACAATCGTTGCAATCCTCCCGCAAAAAACGGTGTTCACGCGTGGAGCCACCGGGCGGGAAGGAACGGACCAGGTCATTGCGGCAAACATCGACACGATCTTTATTGTGACCGCAGCCGGCCCTGAGCTGAACGCCCGCCGGATCGAACGGTATCTTGCGATCGTCCACGCATCCGGGGCCCGGCCGGTGATCGTCATCAACAAATCCGATCTTGCGGAGGATCCCGCATCGCTTACCGGAACAATTATTCCGGTCTCGTCCGGCATTCCGGTCATTCCCGTGAGTGCCATGAGCGGCGAGGGGATGGATCTGCTCGACCCGTATCTTGAGCCCGGCAAAACAATCGTGCTGATCGGTTCATCGGGTGTCGGCAAGTCCACGTTGATCAACCGGCTCCTTGGCGAGGAGATGCAGAAAACATCGGGTATCCGCGAGGATGACGGGAAAGGCCGGCACACAACAACCGTTCGCCAGCTCTTTGTCCTGAACAGCGGTGCGCTCATGATCGATAATCCCGGGATCCGCGAAGTGGGCATCGGGACCGCTTCGACCGGTTTGAGTGACGCGTTCCCGGACATTCATGAACTGGCCAAGAGCTGCCGGTTTTCCGATTGCCGGCACGAGCGGGAACCGGGCTGTGCCGTGCAGGAAGCCGTGAAGGCCGGAAAACTCTCAGCGGCCCGGCTTGAGAATTTCCACCGGCTCAGCCGCGAGCTTGCATTTGAGCAGGACAAAGCGGAGATCGGACTTGTCCGTTCTGAGAGAAAACGCTGGAAAGGGATCGCGAAATTCGGAAAGGAGATCCAGAAGGCGAGGAGAGAGTAGGGATATCCTTCCGGATATCTCTGAGGGGGAAGGTATCCGGGCTATTTCCACCGTCGGAGATATCCCCTTCTCCGTCGTGAGAGGGGGCCGGAAAAGGGGGGTTCTTTTCATTTCACGTGCTCCCCATGCGAAAAAAGAACGATCGGCTGCTGGAAGGGCACTATTTAGTTGATTTTTCAAGCCAAAAATGAACCCCGTTAGGAGAAATATCGATAATTTGATGATATTTCAAAAACAGTATACGGTAATTCGTAAAAAAGTGCGAGTTTCCGGAAACCGGTTTTTCAAAATGGGCCCGGATCCGAAAAAGGAGCGATTTACGGGGAGATAATTTTCACAGGGTTCCATGCTCCAAGGCACTCCCTGAACAGAGGGCTTTCACGTCGGTAATGGGTAGTCTCCGTCGGAGTATCTCCTCCGGACCCCCTGTTTGTGAAAAACTTCCAGGAGTTTTCGATCAAACAGGGGGTCGGCGGATCGCAATCAGGGGCTGTATTGGGCTCCGTTCAGGAAAAGTCGTACATCGGAGCCCGTATAGGGGCCGGATTGGCATTGGTCTGGTACTGGAAAATGGGGTGTCCGGGTGGGGCTTCCAAGGGGTGCCCTGGCGTGATATGATGGTGAAATTTGGGAATTATTTTACAGGAGCACGAGCCGGAAAAATTTTAAAATTTTTTGTGCGATGAAAAAAAATTCTGGAAATTTTTGCGGAAATTATTTTTGAAAATAAAAAATTTTGAAACGCGAGAAAGATTTTTCGATTTACGAATTTTTTATTCCGGTAGTATTGCATGTGACAAAAGGGAACCGGAAAATTCCGCGGGGGGATTATTTTTTTTAATCCCGTCCAATTCGACGGGTTTGGGATGACGCCGAAATCTCACTGGGGATATGGATTTTTTGCAGCAGAACCATTTATTTTTTTCAGGGTTGTTATCTTGAAATCGTTAAATATTCCGTGAAACTGTTTTGAAAATATTGTGGGAAAATTTTTCCGGACAGAGAAAATTTTCCTGTAAAAAAATTCAGCCTGCAAGTTAAGGACAGCGACCGCAGTTTGTAACACTTTCCCGGTGCACACCACATAATATAAGTTGCGATTAAAGAAATCATAAAAAATAATTTATCTTGATATCCGGTCTTTGACCACATCATCAATGGGATCCCCTCAATCGATCGTAGGGTGTAAAACAGCCGGAATCCTGTGCCGGAGAAAGTGACATGAGTGATCCTTTAAACCAAAAATCTCTTGATCTTCTCAGAATAGCATTACAGGATCCCCATGCAGAATTCCGGGCAGGCCAGTGGGAAGTTATTGAACAGCTTGTGAATGAGAATGCACATCTTCTCGTAGTTCAGCGAACCGGATGGGGGAAAAGCATCGTTTATTTTATCGCGACAAAACTACTGCGTGATCGGGGTACCGGCCCGACAATCCTCATATCTCCCTTACTCGCTTTGATGCGAAACCAGATCGCCGCGGCCGAGCGAATAGGCCTCTTTGCGAGGACAATAAATTCAAGCAATCGCAATGAGTGGAATCAGACTTTTTCAGATCTTGAAAAAGGGCAAATCGATCTCCTCATCATCTCTCCGGAACGTTTGGGAAATGAAGGGTTCCGGGAAAAATTAATTCCTATTGCCAATACCGTTGGCCTTTTTGTCATTGATGAGGCGCATTGCATCAGTGATTGGGGGCATGATTTTCGTCCGGATTATCAGCGGATCCTGCGGATTCTCCAGGTTCTCCCAGAAAATATCCCACTCCTTGCAACAACCGCAACAGCGAATAACCGGGTTATCACCGATATTCGCTCGCAGATGGGAAACAAATTAGGCCTGTTCAGGGGACCGCTTGCCCGGGCGTCACTCAGCCTGCAGAATATTGTCTTACCCCAACGGGCCGAACGGTTGGCGTGGCTGGCAGAATATGTCCCGAAGATGCCCGGCAGCGGGATCATTTACACAATGACAGTAAAAGATTCCGATCGTGTTGCCCAGTGGCTGCAATCCCAGGGAATCGACGCCCGGGCATATTCGGGTGAATCCGAATCTTCTTCCCGCGAAGAGATGGAGCAGGATCTCCTTGACAATAAGATCAAAGTCCTCGTAGCAACCAGCGCTCTGGGTATGGGTTTCGACAAGCCGGATCTCGGGTTTGTTATCCATTACCAGCGTCCAATGTCCATCGTTCACTACTACCAGCAGGTAGGCCGTGCCGGTCGATCCCTCTCCAAGGCATACGGGATTTTATTTGCAGGTGAAGAAGATCAGGATATCGTCGAATATTTTATCCAGACCGCATTTCCAAAAGAAGAACAGGTTGTTACAATCCTTGAGGAACTGGAGAAATCTGATGACGGATTGTCAGTCCCTATGATTGAATCTCGGACAAATCTTTCGAGATCCCAGATTGAAAAAGTTTTCAACCTGATTTCTGTCGATACACCGTCCCCAATTGTCAAAGAGGGGCACCGCTATTATGCAACTTCAATGGCGTACGCGATCGACACAGAAAAAATCAAACGACTGACTTCCCTTCGTCATGATGAGTGGCGGAAGATCAATGATTACCTGAAAAGCCGTTCATGCCTGATGATGTTCCTCCAGCGCGAGCTGGAAGACGATGACGCAACCTCCTGCGGGAGATGTTCCGTTTGTGTCGGGCATCCGTTATTTCCGGAAGATCCTCCGGAAGAACTGATCGCAAAGGCACGACAGTTTCTCTACACAAATCAGCACGTCATCTCCCCGCGCCTCAAGTGGCCACCCGGAATATCTTTTTCCGGAGAGAACTGGCAGGGGCGGATTCCGGAGGAATTACAGGCAAACCCCGGGCGGGCACTCTCTTCATGGGGTGACGGGGGCTGGGGAGAAGTTGTCAAAGCCGGAAAACACGCAAATCATTTCGATAATAAACTTGTAGATGCAATGCGTGATCTGATCGTTAACCAGTGGAAACCCAATCCCATGCCGACATGGATAACCTGTGTCCCGTCACTCAGGAAAAAGACTCTCGTAAAAAATTTCGCGATGGCACTCGCCGGGACGCTCAAAATCCCTTTCGTGGACTGTATCCGGAAAATCAAAGAAACTGACCCACAGAAAATGATGAAGAACAGCTTTATGCAGGTATCCAATCTTGACGGCGCCTTTGAGATCGATCGGGACTCTGTCATGGAAGGCCCGGTCCTCTTAATTGATGATATGGTCGATTCCCGGTGGACCTTCACGATTCTTTCGGCCATGCTGCAATCTGCCGGAAGCGGCCCGGTCTATCCCTGTGCTCTGACCGATACGCAAGGCAAGGATGTCCTATGATACCGGATTCGATAACACCGGATACTCAGGTGGCACTCCTGTTGTGTGGAAGATTCGGACTGAATGAACCGTCCGTAACCCCGCTGAATGCCAACGAATTTTTTTCCTTATGCCAGTGGCTGAGAAACGAATCGAAAACCCTGCCGGACCTTTTTGATTCAAATGTTGTCGATCACTACAGTAAAATTTCCCGGCTCGATGCAAAGCGATTACCGGAATTACTAAACCGGGGCGGGGCACTTGCCCTTGCGGTCGAAGACTGGAACAATAAGGGGATCTGGATCCTTTCTCCAACCGATGAACATTATCCCCGAAGATTGACGGAGCGTCTTTCGAACAAAGCTCCGCCGTTGTTATTTGGTGTCGGTAATCCCCAACTGTTATCGAAAGGCGGCCTTGCGGTTGTCGGGTCGCGGGATATCAGTGAACGGGCAAAACTTGCCACGCACAAGATCGGTAGTCTCTGTGTTCAGAACCGGATCCCGCTGATCTCCGGGGGCGCCCGTGGTGTTGATTCCGAAGCTATGCAGACGGTACTCGATGAGGGGGGACTGGTCATCGGGTTTATCGCAGACAGTCTCCTGAAAATGTCGGTGAACGGCAAATACCGTCAGGCTCTCCGGGATCAGCGGTTAGTGCTCGTGACATCGAACGATCCAAAGACCCCGTTCAGTGTCGGGAACGCGATGGCCCGGAACAAATTCGTGTACTGCCTGAGCGACTGGACCCTTGTGATAGCCTCCTCCTATAACGAAGGCGGGACCTGGGCCGGTGCCACGGAGAACCTGAAGAATAAGTGGGTGCCGCTGTTCGTGAGGGAGGATGTGGATGTCCCGGAAGGAAACTACCGGTTAATCGATCGGGGGGCGACAGCCATCCGGCCGGATTCCTTTTCGGATCCCGATACATTCCTGACCATTCTTAAACACTCACAGGCAATGGCGGGCAAACCCTGCATCGTGTGCGACCTCACGAGCACATATTCTACATCGGATGAAACTCCGGTTACGAATGATATTGCAGCAATGCCCGTTGAGATCCCAAACAGTACTCAGAACATTTCAATGGAGATAAATACCGGACAGAAACCCAACGATCTCTTCCCTATCGTCTGGCCCTGCATTGAGAAACAACTCGCGACACCCAAGACCGAGAAGGAACTTGCCGAATGCTTCAATGTTGAAGTAAAACAGATGCGGGCATGGCTTTTATCGGCTGTTGAGAAAGGTGACGTTCAGAAACTGGTGAAGCCGGTACGGTATGTTCTCCCGAAGAAGCCGAAGGTTTCGCTGGATACGTGGATTGAAAATTAATGAAATTTTTTTTGAATTCGATTTGATCCCGTCTTAATTAGATCTGATGCGAAGCCCCCCTCCAATCGAAGGCTTCGCCTTCTCCAATCGACCCTTGCTGATGCAACGGTCGATTCCGCGGTGCGGGGAGTCGCTCGGGCGCAGTCGAAGACTAACGTCTTCTCCAATCGACCCTCACTGATGTGACGGTCGATTCTCTCGTCCCCTCGCTGGGCAAGAGACTGTACGCAGATTCTCGTACAGGTAAGTGCGTAGCGCAATGTCCAGACTCATCAGAGTCGAGACACGAGAAGAACGCATAAGCGTTCTTCGAAAACCCGCGAGGCGTTTTGCGCGTGGGCATCGTAAAATATCAGAAGATTAGATCTGACAATTTTTTATTATTTTCAGCATCCATTTGGTTTAGTATAACGATATTCGTGGGTTCGGCAGCAAACCAAACAAAAGATCCCCAAGATATTTCAGCAATATTCTTTTTATTGTAAGCCTCATCGGTTCTGCTCAGAAATGCTGTCCCGAATGCAACTTTAGCATTATATTCTCTGGTTCGTAAAAAGGCCATTATATTCTCTTTTCTTTCTTGAATCATCGATCCTGTTGATGCAACAACTTCGATGAATATTAATAAATTCTCAGAACGGCCGTGATCTAGGTATTTATCCCACAGGATAATATCTGGTAAAATTTTTTTCTGCACAACGCTTGAAAAATCTAAATTGAGAATTTGGATAACTTGATCATCAATAGGCTGAAATGGTGCTTCAGAAGTACTGATAGCGATTACATGAGGTTCATGAAGAAAATTCTCTGAAAATTTTTCAATTACTTCTTTGATAATGAGAGAACTCTTTCCCGGAGGTAATTTCATCTCACTAATTATTTGGTGGTTTGGGATCTTGACCTTAAGGCGAGTACCAGAATCCGATCCCCTTAAAGCGGTCGCTCCCAATGCAGCTCTTGTAAGATGTGACCGTTGCCATTCAGAAATTTTTCTTGTTAACTCTTCTCCAGAAAGGTCCTGATCAAATAATATAGAAAAATCATGTGCTAATGCATATCGCGGCTCATTTTCTTGGCCGAGATCGATTTTGACTGCTGCTCCTAATGGGATTAGACCGAAGAGGATCACTTGTTTTCGAACTGATTCTTTTGTGGTGTCAGCATACCATTTATGAAGACTCCGATCTGATGAAAATTCTCGCCTTTTGGCCCATGATCGACGAGATTCTTCATTTGTTCTTGATGCTCGTGCATCATCCATATTGAGCACGTGTGCCGGTTGAAACCATTCATTTCTTCCCTCTATTGCACCAATATAAAACATTACAAAAATTGTCCTAACTGCCATTTTCCCAATAATTTGGCTTCGGTGTTCAGTATCCATCGGGAAAATTAAAGGAAGCCTTTGATTGATCACATCTATCGAAGGTAATGACGGTAAAGATGGTGATTGTATATCAGACATGATGCTATCGCTCGTACATCATTTTTATAGCTAATTCAATCTCACTATTCGAAACGCCACTTTGGATTAATTGTTCGAGATGTCTAATGTCAGATTTGTTTGGTAATGGCAATGCTTTTAATTCAAAAGCCGAAACCGCAACACTTCCGTTAATCAGACGAAAAATTTTGTCTATCATTTTTGAATTCAATAAAACAGCCAATGTTTCAAGCGAGGCTAGGGAAGGACTCTTCGTCTGCTTGATAATATTCACATGATTTTCAATTACTACTCCACCATGCATATGGAGAAATTCCTTTGGGAGTGTTGTAGCAACAATCCGTTTTTTCTGCTCCTTCGCAGTGGTTCGTTGAATAAGGATACATGGTTTTTTCGTTACTAGAAACTCTTGATTCCTCTTTAGCGTTAAGTATGGCCGATGATTTCGTTTCTTCGCGCTAAACAGGAACCGTCCATCTGGATGAATGGATTCAGCCCAAATAAGAGGATAATTTCCCTCCTGTTTTTCAGTACTCATCTGATTTTTATGTCGGTTCCAAACAAGCGGGCCAGTATTGACTTCAAATCCAAAGTGGACGATTCTATTCCGCATCCGTTTGAGGTTATCGATAAGTTTAACCTGATCTGGTGCTTTCGGTATGATCCATGGCTCCTCACCACTATTTGGCAATAAAAATGTGCCAATTCTTTCACTCACCACAGGTTTTTCAGGACCATTTGATTTTAGATCATGAACGGTAACCCACTGATCGCGGGAGATTTCTTTTTCATTTTCTGTACGCTTGTACACCACAAGCATTGTTTCCTGAAGGACATCCTCAAAAACGCCTTTCCTATCAGAAATAAAATCCATTAGCACTGGTGGAGCATATTGGGAAAGGAGGGCACGAAGGAATTTGAAGTATTGCCCACCAAGGAATGAAGTTGGGGTTACATAAGCAATAAGTCCAGCTGGCTTCGTCCAACGGATTGCGATGTCAGTAAAAACACCATACAAGTTTGCGTGTCCATAAAGCGAACGGGAAAATATTCTTCTCTGATGCGGAGGAAGTGTAATCTTCCGATATGGTGGATTCCCAATTACGAGATCGACTTCTTCTCCATTATTTGGCAATGTTTCGAGCGTATCGCATACATTCACAATAATAGGAAGTCGAGTAGATGCATTGATGCAGATTTCTAACAAAACAATCTCTACAAGAACCTGCGACATCCATGCTGCAAAAGGATCAATTTCAAATCCCTGCAACCTCTTGGAGATCAACTCGATGATGCGGGAAGGATTACCCCGATCTTTCACAGAATACGACTCTAACATCCGAAGAGCAACTGGGGAGAGAAACGCACCACCACCGCAGGACAAATCCATTACCGTACCATTTTTCCAATCAAACCCTTGGTCAGTCACCATACCGACTAAGCGATCGACAAGTGCGGGCGGAGTATAATATGCACCAAAATCCGCTTGAGTTTCTTGAGGTAATAAAGCAGTGTATAATGTGCCGATAAGATAACTGCTCTCAGAAAATGGAAGTTGAGCTAGGATAGATCCAACATCACAGGCTTCCGACTCACCTGTTGATTCTGGTTTATCAAACTGAACAAATGACTTGCATATCTTCCAGTTACAACCATTCTTCGTGCAAGTTTCCGACCAGAATTCCTTTAATACTAATTGACAAATAGAGCGAGCGAATTTATTCCTGTTTTCCGGGTTTTTGATTTTTTCCGCTTCCGCTGTTAATAACACTTTCAATCGATTGAATTCAATTTTTAGCGGATTGTTTTGCATTGTTTATTCCATCGAGCATTACGAAGAATATGATAGTGAATATCGATATGTTTCGATTTAACACTGTCGAGAAAGTTGAATATATATTGACGCCATGCGCAGGGTGAAACTGATTCCTCTATCTCCTATCTTTCTCACAGCACGCACTTGCTGCAGTCCTGCTTCCCGCACGGAATATTGTCAATCTTCCACTTCAGCGCCCACATCTTGATCCCGCGGATCACATCCACAAGTTCGAGCCCGCTCTTTGTCAGCGTGTACTCGCTCCGTACGGGAAAGGTCGTTGCATCGACATGTTTCGTGATGACGCCCTCGTCCTCCAGCTCCTTCAACCGCTCCGACAAAATCTTCTGTGTGATATCTTTCAGGGAATCCTTGAGATCGGAAAAACGACGCGTGTGGTTCTGCCCCTTGTAGAGTTCGAGGATGATCAGGAGCGTCCATTTTTTTGTTAAGTATTTGACCGTCATGTTGACCGTGCAGGCTTCGTCCATGGTATAGTTTCTGAAACTCTTTTCTATTTAACCTAGTATACAAAAGATACCATGTAGTAAAAGAATACAAAAGGAGTTGGAGTGAGTTATGTTCTGTTACCAGTGCGAAGAGACGGCCCGGGGCACCGGGTGTACCGTGAAAGGAGTCTGTGGAAAGGAAGGAGCAACAGCCGGGCTGATGGATGTTTTGATCTGGCTCTGCAAGGGAATCTCCGAGAGGAACATCGCCGCTGCAAAAGCCGGGAAGGCGAACAAGGATGCCGGGATGTTCATTGCCGAATCACTGTTTGCAACACTGACCAACACGAACTTCGATGACGGCCGGCTCAAATCGCTCATCACGCAGGCCGTATCCATCCGCGACGCACTGCCGCCCGCTGGTGCAAACGAGCCGGAGGCCTGCACGTGGAAACCGGCCAGCGACGCAACGATGGCGGCAAAGGCGGAGCAGATCGCAAAGGACGCTGCGAACAACGATGACGTCCACTCGCTCCGGGCGCTCCTGCTGTTCGGGCTCAAGGGCGTTGCCGCGTATTACCACCACGCGGCCATGCTCGGGTATGAGGACGAGAAGATCACGGACTTCATGCAGAAGGGGCTCGCGTCCATGCTCCACGATCTCCCGGCCGACCAGATGACGGCGCTCGTGCTCGAATGCGGGGGCGTTGGCGTATCCACGCTCGCCCTGCTCGACACCGCAAATACGAAGACCTACGGCAACCCGGAGATCACGAGTGTTAAGACCTCGGCCGGGAAGCGCCCCGGCATTTTAATCACGGGCCATGATCTTAAGGATCTCGAGCAGCTGCTGGAGCAGTCAAAGGACAGCGGTGTTGACATCTACACGCACGGCGAGATGCTGCCGGCCAATGCGTACCCGGCGCTGAAGAAGTACGGTCACCTGTACGGGAACTACGGCAGCTCGTGGTGGCACCAGAAGGAGGAGTTCGAGTCGTTCAACGGCCCGGTGCTCGTCACCACCAACTGCATCGTGCCGCCGAAGGACACGTACAAGGACCGGATCTACACCACAGGCCCCACAGGATACCCGGGCGTGAAACACATCGCTGCCGGAAAAGACGGGAAGAAAGATTTCTCGGCGGTCATCGCGCATGCAAAGAAGTGCCAACCCCCGACTGCACTGCCGGCTCCGGGCCGTGACCTTATCACCGGCTGTGCGCACAATGCCGTGCTCGCGCTTGCGGGAACAGTAGTCGAGGCCGTGAAGAAAGGCGACATCAAGCGCTTCGTTGTCATGGCCGGCTGCGACGGCCGGCAGACCGAACGGGCCTACTACACGGAATTCGCAAAGGCCCTGCCGGAGAACACCGTGATCCTCACGGCCGGCTGCGCAAAGTACCGCTACAACGGCCTTGACCTTGGCGCAATCGGCGGGATTCCCCGGGTCATCGATGCCGGGCAGTGCAATGACTGCTACTCGCTCGTGGTGATCGCGCAGGCGCTTGCAAAGGCATTCAACGTTGGGATCAACGAGCTGCCGGTCTCATACAACATTGCGTGGTACGAACAGAAGGCTGCACTCGTGCTCCTTGCACTGCTGAACCTTGGCGTAAAGAACATCGCGCTCGGGCCAAAACTCCCGGCCTTCGTCTCGCCTGGCGTGCTCGATGTGCTCGTCAGGAATTTCAACATCGGCAAGAACAGCACGGTCGAAGAGGACATGAAGCGGATGGTACCGGCATAACCGCTGCATGGAACAATAGCATTTAATTTTCTTTACGCGTACAGAGCAGCGAGGAACACCATGACCGACCCGCGGGAAGAACTCACCTCATCGGACAAAAAGCGCGAGGAACTCATCGGCAAAGTCCTTGCGACAAACGATCTCCTCCAGTACCAGGACGGGACCGTTGCAAGCCGGATGATCGTGTTCAAGAAGGCCGGCACCATCACGCTCTTTGCGTTCGATGCAGGCGAGGGGCTCTCCGAACACTCGGCCCCGTACGATGCGATCCTCACGGTCACGGACGGGGAGGCGGACGTGACGATTGAGGGAGAACCGTTCACGGTGCGGGCCGGCGAGATGATCATCCTGCCGGCAAACCGGCCGCACGGCGTCCAGGCAAAGAAGCGGTTCAAGATGACGCTGACGATGATCCGGGAGTGAATGCAATGGTTGAATGGAAGCAGGATGAGCCGGGAAAACCGGACAAGAAACGCGAGGAACTCAAAGGCAAAGTGATACGCCTTTCGGACCTCGTGGAGTACGCGGACGGGACGGTTGCAAGCCGGATGGTGATCAACCGGAAGTGCGGGAGCATCACGATCTTCTCGTTTGACGAGGACGAGGGGCTCAGTGAGCACACGGCACCTTTCGATGCCGTCGTCACGATCCTGGACGGGGAGTGCGAGGTCTGGGTTGCCGGGACAACGTACCAGATGAAGACCGGGGAGACGATCATCTTCCCGGCCGGGGTCCCCCACGCCCTCTCGGCCATCACGAAGTTCAAGATGTCGCTTGTGATGATCAAGGAGGGGGACGATGGGCGGAAATGATGCGGACGGGTACTACTGCACGATCTGCGGCGGCGTTCCCCCGGACAGGATCACCACAAAACAGGTCCTCATCGATGGCAAGGCAACCGGGATCGACCACCTGGACTGGATCTTTTCTGAAGTGAAGAAGCTCGGGACCGAAAACGATTCCCGGCTCGCGGAGGAGATCCTCATCCGGGTGCAGCAGTTCAATTACGTGCCCACGAAGAAGAAGGCCGAGTACGCGGCCGGGCTCCTTGCTGCGTACAAGGAATCGCTGGCGAAAAACGAATAAAATTATTTTTTCTGTTTTGCTTTTTCCGCTTCAGCCTTGATATCGGCCTTTGCCTTGTCCATCTCGGCACGGGCCTTGCTGAGAATGTCGTCGAAGGACTTCTGGACCTGGTCCGTTGTCTCCTTCACGGTCTTCTCGATATGCTTCTTGCCCTCCTCGGTCGCAAGGAGGTCGTGCGTTGCTTTTGCCAGCTCGTCGACAGCGGAGATGACGTTCTTTGTCGCGGTTGTCAGGCGCTCTTCGATCTTGTTCTCCATTTGTGCGGCAGGGGCTGCGGCGGCTTCCTTCACCCAGACCCCCTTCTCGAAATGCCCTTCCTGTTCAGTCATGGATATCACCAAATCTGATTCAATTACCATTCTTTAGGAATGAAACTACAAAAGGCTTCCATCAGGAAACTTGCAAGCGGATCCGGAAAGGATTACTTCGGTTTCCTCTTCCACTGTCCGATGTTCTTACAATCGTGATCGAACGGGAGCCGGTGTTTGTCGCAGTAGTACTTGTTGCAGTACTCGCAGTGGAACGGGAGATAGACGCGCTCGCCGCAGACGGCGCAGGTCCCGTGTACTGGGTACTCCTTCTTCTCGAACAGCCGCGAGAAGAAGCGACGAATGGTTGCGACAAGGCCCATGCTGAAGGTGTTGGTGGCTTTCACTAAAAAATAATCCGGCCCGGCCGGGTCAGCGCCGTTTTCCATTTTCAAATTCGTCCGGCCGCTGCTCCTTCTGCCCATGCTCCTCAAGCAGCCGGCGCACCTCGTCATTGACTTTCTGCTTGTCCGAAACACCCGTGAACAGGATGCGGACACCCTCGCGGTCATCCTTGAGATACGCGGCTTCATCGTACAGGATAAGGACGATCTCCCCATCGTTCCCGAACGTGTGCTCTTCAGATTCCCCACGCATGTACCGCTCCCGCTGCTCCTTTGTCGGTGCGGCATATTTGCTCTCGAAGCGAAAGACTCCCAATGGTTTTCCTCGCGATACCATCACCCGCTGGCGTTATTAATGAGCGGAGAGCAGCGTGAATCTGTATTCCACCGGGCGCCTGCCCCGTTCACAACGATTATATCCCCATAACAAAGACACCACACAGGGAGGCAAGCATGCCGGAGCCGGAGAAGAAGAAGGCCGAACTGAAGATCACGGGAATGACCTGCGCCACGTGCGCCGTTAACATCGAAGAATCGCTGTCGCAGCTCAAAGATGTGACAAAAGCGCAGGTGAACCTGGGTACGGAAAAGGCGCATGTCGAGTTCGATCCGGCAAAGGTCACGCTGTTCACGCTGGAGAAGGCGGTGAAGGACGCCGGTTATGATGTGGTGAACAGCGAGGCAACGATCAAGGTCGGCGGCATGATGTGCGCTACCTGCGTCGAGACCATTGAGGCCGCGCTCCGGGCGCTGCCGGGCGTTGCAACCGTGTCGGTGAACCTTGGTACGGAAAAAGCATACGTGACCTACAACCCGTCGCTCTCGGACCTCTCCGACATGAAGAAGGCGATCGAGGATGCGGGATACCAGTACCTCGGGATTTCCGGCGAGGTGAGCGAAGAGGCGGAGAAGAAAGCCCGCGACGCCGACCTGCACGATAAGTTCGTCCGCTTCATGGTCGGGTTTGCCGTCAGTATCCCGCTGATGATCGCGATGTTCGTGCCGCTCCCCATCCCGATGCACACGCTCTCGTACGTGATGCTCGTCATCGCAACGCCGGTCTTCGTCTTTGTCGCAGCCCCGATCTTCCGGGCCGCGTGGGTCTCGCTGAAGAACAAGAAGCTCTCGATGGACGTCATGTACGCGATGGGCACCGGGGTCTCGTATGTCGCGAGCGTGATGGGGACGTTCTCGATCGTCCTTACGCACGAATACATGTTCTACGATACTGCCATCATGCTCGCCGCGTTCCTGATGCTGGGGCGGTTCCTGGAGGCACGGGCTAAGGGCCGGACCTCCGATGCGATCAAAAAACTCGCGGGGCTGCGGGCAAAAGTCGCGATTGTCGTCAGCGACGGGACCGAACGCGAGATGGCGGTAGAAGAGGTTGTGCCGGGCGATGTCGTGGTGGTGAAGCCCGGGGCGAGTATCCCTGTTGATGGCGTGGTTGTCGAAGGGGAGAGTTACGTCAACGAAGCGATGATCACCGGCGAGCCGGTCCCCCCGCTGAAGAAGAGCGGGAGCCATGTCGTGGGCGGGACCCTGAACACGAACAGCGTACTGAAGGTCCGTGCAGAAAAAGTCGGGAAGGAGACCGTGCTTGCCCAGATCATCCGGCTGGTCGAGGACGCACAGGGCTCGAAACCGCCGGTCCAGCGGATTGCCGATGTGGCGGTGACGTACTTTATCCCGGCCGTGCTGATCATCGCAACCGCATCGTTCCTGCTCTGGTTCTTTATCTTCCACGAGACCGCGCTCTTTTCCCTGACAGCGTTCATCTCCGTGCTTGTCGTTGCCTGTCCCTGTGCGCTGGGGCTCGCAACGCCGACGGCCGTGACCGTGGGCGTGGGCCGGGGTGCGGAACTCGGCATCCTGATCCGGAACGGCGAGGCGCTGGAAGTTGCCGAACGGGTGACGACCGTTGTCTTTGACAAGACCGGGACGCTGACGAAAGGGAAACCCGAGGTCACGGATATAGTCCCGGTCGGAGTCACCGAACAGACGCTTCTCTCCCTTGCTGCAGCGGTCGAGAAGAACTCGCAGCACCCGCTGGCCGACGCGGTTGTGCGTGCGGCAGAAGGACGGGGCATGATGGCTGAGGCGGCAACAGGCTTTGACACGTTCGGCGGGCGTGGCGTTGCAGCAACTGTCCTCTCCGAGACCGTGCTGGTCGGGAACCGTGCGTTCCTGAACGAAAAGGCCGTGGCCATTCCTGGTGAAATCGAGTCGCGGATCGTTTCACTCGAACAGGAAGGAAAGACGGTCGTGCTTGTTGCTGCCGGGGGCGCGATCGCGGGCCTGATCGCCATTGCCGACAGTATCAAGCCAACAACCCGCGAGGCGATTGCGCAGCTCCGTGCCATGGGCAAAGAGGTCGCGATGATCACGGGCGACAACCGGAGGACCGCAGACGCGGTTGCCCGCGAGGCCGGGATCGACACGGTGATCGCGGAAGTGATGCCCCAGGACAAGGCCGCGGAAGTCCGGCGGCTGCAGGAGAAGGGCGGGGTTGTCGCCTTTGTCGGGGATGGGATCAACGATGCCCCGGCGCTTGCGCAGGCCGATGTGGGAATCGCAATCGGCAGCGGCACGGACGTTGCCATTGAGAGCGGGGACATCGTGCTTGTCCGGGACGATCTTGTGGATGCGGTTGCGGCAATCCAGCTCTCAAAGAAAGTGATGGGCCGGATCCGGGGCAACATCTTCTGGGCGTTTGCGTACAATGTTGCGCTCATCCCGGTTGCCGCGGGGGTGCTTTACCCGTCATTCGGGATCATGTTCCGGCCGGAACTTGCCGCACTCGCGATGGCAGCGAGTTCCGTCACCGTGGTCTCGCTCTCGCTGCTCTTAAAAAAGTATATACCCGATGCAAGGAAAGGGAGGAACTGAGGTGTTCTATGGCAATCGACCCTATCTGTAAGATGACTGTTGACGAGAAGACCGCGAAGTTCACGAGCGAGTACAAGGGGAAGAAGTATTACTTCTGTGCCCCGGGCTGCAAGAAGAAGTTCGACTCGGACCCGGCGAAATACGCAGAATAATCCGGGCAGGTTTGTCCAGATTTTCGTGGATAAACCGTGATCATACTCTTTTTTACCGGTGCCGAAGAATCCTGGCAGGGGAGTATCGGGCAATAACCAGAACGAGACACATTTTCTCTTGGGTATCCGCCAAAGAATGTGTATGTTATAAATGCACTGGTACGAACAATTGTATTACCCACAGATCCTTGGGACGGTGTTCGGATCCGCCCCGGTGATTTTCCCATGAGAACCGAGATGCCCTTATCCAAGCCAATCCGGCGGATCCTTGTCCATACCGAAGAGATGCTCGATACCAAAATCTCGCTCCTGCGCCAGCCGGAAGCCGAGCCCGGGGGCACACTTGTCGACAAGTTCACCTACGACATCGACTCAAACGTCATCATCTTTCCGGCGCAGTATGTCGGGCTCTTGAAAGACTTCATCATCGCAAAGCACTGTACGCACCTTTTGATCAAGGGCGCTGCGGCAAAGAAGGGCGAGTATAAGGTCTGTTCCTATAATGCTGATGGCGTTTACGCCGGGATGAGGCAGATCTATATCGATGCTTTAAAAGACGAGGCCAAGAAGGAGAACAAGCTCCCGGTCCAGAAACTCATCCAGATGCTCTTTATCCTCTTCTCGCATTTCAACGACGACATCAACGAGATCCCGTGGAACGCGATCATCAATGCCGATGTCTACCACCGGATGCCGAAGATAAGGAAAACCCAGCTCTACCACATCATGAAGGAGAGCAAGAACGACATGGACGAGATGATGGAGCAGGAGTCTATTGTCCCGCGCCGGTATTTCGTACTGAACAAAGCGATGTTCTATGCCCGCGACATGTATCTTGCAAAGACCCTGCCGGCGGACGAGCTGATGCCGGTCTTAAACATCCCGCAGATGAAGAAATTCAACCACCTCGAGGTCAAGGAGATGCTGACCACCCGGTGGACGCACACGGCCTGGTACCAGTCCAAGGTCTTTGGCGACAACATGCTCTCGATCATCGAAAAACCACTCGGGCCGGTGAACTGGAAGGAGGAGCCAACAATCGATTACTATTATGACTTGTACAAGGTCGGGAAACTGTTGACCGATAACCTGATCGGGTACATGACCATGCGGGACTGGTTTGTGTGGGAGCCGCCCAAGCACCTGCTCGACGCCCACGAGCACAAGGCAGAGTACGAGAAAGAGGCGTTAAAGAAGATCTTCGGGGACCTCATCACCGATACGCTGGAGGGATCATGAGGATGAAGAAGAGAGACCCGTCGGGAGGGATCGTATGGCACTGAAGGAAGCCGTGGAACTGGCAAAGAAAGGCCTGTCGTATGCCAAGCGGACAAAGTACAAGGAGGCGCTTGCCTATTACAACAAGGCGCTCACCCTTGATCCGAATTACGCGGAGGGGCTCTTCCTCCGGGCTGCGGCGCTGATCGAGTCCGGCAAGTACAAGGAAGGGCTCGTTGACTGCGACAAGGCTATTGCCATCAACCAGAACCTTTCCGAAGCCTGGTCCAAGAAATCGCTCGCCCTCTTCTACCTTGAGCGGATCGAGGACGCACTCGCTGCGAGCACCCGGGCATCGACCCTGAATGCAAACGATGTCACGGCCTGGTATATCAGGGGCGTCTGCCTTGACGAGATGGGCAGGAGCGATGAGGCACAGGAGGCCTATGGCCGGTCGCTCGAACTGGAGATCATCCTTGACATGCACGCGGAAGCAAGGCGGATGAAGAAGCAGTGGTAACCCGGACATTTTTCCTCTCCTTTTTTTGCGGCTATAGAAACCATTATGAAAGGAAAAATCAATTTCACATTCAGACGGAGGAATCCGCATGTTATCAAAGTCTATGGAAAGTGCGTTAAACCGTCAGGTCAACCGCGAGCTCTATTCTGCGTACCTGTACCTGGCAATGTCTGCGTATTTCGAGACCGCAAGCATGAAGGGCTTTGCAAAATGGATGCGGCTCCAGGCAAAAGAGGAGCAGAGCCACGCGATGAAGATCTACGATTACATCATTGCACGCGGCGGGAAAGCCTCTCTGGAAGCAATCGAGGCCCCGAAGGCGAAGTGGACCTCGGCCGGGAAAGTCTTTGAAGAGGTCTATTCTCACGAGCAGAAAGTCACCGGCATGATCAACAACCTCGTGGACCTCGCCATTAAGGAGAAGGACCATGCAACGTTCGAGATGCTCCAGTGGTTTGTCAAAGAGCAGGTTGAAGAAGAGGAGCAGGCAAGCGGGATCCTCTCCCAGATCAACATGCTCGGCGATGTTGTCGGCCACCTCTTCTGGCTCGACCACGAGCTGGGCAAGCGGGAATAATCCCCTTTTTTTCGTTCATATTCCGGTGTTTCCTGCAGGATGCAGCACCACAGTATTTCCGGAAGTAACCGGCGGGATTATACGGTATGGGTGTCAACATTCCCCGCAGGGGAGTATTCGCCATGAAGAGTCCCGTATATTTTTCCAGCCTCCGTGCGTTCTCCGACAAGGAAGCCACCACGGAGAAAGTGCGACGGCTGTTTGACGAGGCCGGATTTTCCGAGCTCATTGCACCGCAGGACAAGACTGCCATCAAGCTCCATTTCGGCGAGGTAGGCAGCGACGGGTTCATCAGCCCGGTGTTCGTGCGGCAGGTTGTTGAAAAGGTGAAGGAATGCAAGGCCCTGCCATTTCTGACCGACACCAATACACTCTACCTGGGCGTACTCTTTTCGGGGTAGACACCCGACAGACTCTCAAAAACCGTCCAGAGCACCCGCTAGGTTTTTGATTACGAGCGGGGACGCACCCGGCATGAATGCAAAAAAGAACATTCAGCATGCCCCGACCCGCAAGGACCGGGAATTTCACATCCTGAAACCGAATGCACTTGAGGATCATCTTGATTGGAAGATGCAACACGGCTCGCTCACGCAGAACGACCGCACCCTGATCACCCGGTACATTGATGAACGCCGGGTAATCGCCAATATCGGGGAGGCCCGGGCATTCAAGATCATGTCCGTTCTCGTGAACTGGCGTAGTTTCATCGGGCCATTTGACCAGAACACGGTAGATTCCATCTATCAGGGAATTGCCAAGAGGAAAGCAACCCTTTTCATTGGCCGGCCCATCAAGCAGAACACGCTCCGCGATTACATCACATTCCTGAAACGGTTTTACCACTGGCTGATCAGGAACAAGTATTCGACTCTGCCGTGGGACAAGATCAAGGAGATCAAACCTCCGGGTGCCGATACCATGAGCACGACCGCTGAAGACCTGCTCACCGAGCAGGAAGTCTTGGACATGATAGCGGCATGCCGGAACTCTCGTGACCGTGCGCTGATCAGTGTCATGTACGAAGGCGGCTTCCGTATCGTCGAGATGGCCCGTCTTGAATGGCAACAGGTGAAGTTCGATCACCTCGGTGTCGTGATCAATACGAACCAGAAGACGGAAAAGCCGCGGTACGTCCGGCTGGTCAACTCGGTTCCGCATCTGGCCGCGTGGCGGAAGGATTACCCGTACGAATCCAGTGGGGAAAACCTTGTGTTCATCACATACCAGCACAAGCCGCTCGAACACGGGCAGGTCAACGTTCAGCTCAAGAAAATCGCCATTCGTGCAGGCATAACCAAGCGAATGCATCCCCATCTTTTCAGACACAGCAGAGTCACCCACCTGCTCCAGCAGGGATGCAGCGAAGCCGTTGTGAAACAGATGTGCTGGGGATCGCAGTCAACGAAGATGCTCGGGAATTACACGCATCTATCCAGTTCCGATGTCGATGCCGAAATACTCCGGCTGAACGGTATCTCGTGTCCGAAGAACTCGGAGAAGTCCCTGATGGTGGCTACCCAGTGCCGGAACTGTCAGGCAATATGTGAGCCCGGTGTGAAGTATTGTGGAACGTGCGGCATGCCCCTGTCTGAAACGGAGGAACGAACGATGGAGCAGGTAGTGAAGAAGATCGAGCAGAACCCGGTGTTTAAGTCACTTGTCGCGGAGCTGACCATGAAGGCAGCCCAGATGGAAGAAGCGGCACCGTAGCTGTTCCCGATATCATCATTTCTTTTTTCAACATTTTTCCGCGCGTCTGCGCTATCGATCCGCACTGACAAATGTGAGTTTTAGTTTTTATCGTCGATAAATCCAAAGATTTGAAAATTTATCATAAAATTAAAAAATAATTGTGTCAGCATACTGACAGCAAAATCACGTCCTGTTGTCAAAAATGTCCATGGAATGACACTTACTTGTCATTGCAATGACAAAAACCGATCAGGTGCCTTGACAAACTGTCCTGCCATGGACAAGAAAATTTTCCGGAAAATGAAAAATTGTCCGTCCATGGACAGTTGAATTCCATTTTTGAGACATTATTTAAGCGCAATTTCAATTTAACGCTCAAATAATGCCCAAAATGCTTATGTAAGCTGGATTTCCACTTCTTTTTATGAAAGAAATCAACAACTGTGACAAATTTGTTTTGACCCGTGCACAGTATGACAATCTTCCCAGCCCTCTTCACAAGCTGACAGTTGACATACTCGTGGGCCGTGGCGAATGCGTTCTGAAAGAGAAGAGAATCGTTGTCGAAAACCCGACCAAACCAGCGGAGGACCGCTTATGAGCATGACCCTTCGCGGCATGGGCAGCCATAAGGGCGATCTGTTCAGGGATATCCATAACAGGTTCGGGTACCGCCACTTCACATTCCAACAGGCCAGCGAGATACCGGGCTTCGACCGTGCAATCTTCTTCCGGTTGTATGGGGACAAAATGATCCTCCGGGCATCAGGAGATACTCCGATACGCTACCGTCTTGCTACACGCTATTCCAAGAGGGTGCGGGGTGCCGTGATGGCATCTATACCCACACCCATAGGACAGCCTCCTTTTCGAAACTCTCCGACTACCAACGGGGAATACTCTCAATTGGGGGGCGATATTGTGTAGTGAATAAGGAACTTGACAGGTAACAGATCATTATCGATATAAGAATTCGCCAGCTGTTGCGTAAATCAGTTGCAATGTGTTCAATCACATAGGAAAAAACATGACAAAAGAAGATCTGGGGGAGTCTCGTTCCAGGGTACAATCTGAACAGAGCACCCCCAAGGAAATTTCATCTACCGCAGGGCAGATGAAGGTATCGCAGACGGAAACATCCGCATCAGGTACAAGAAAGACGCTGTCCCTTTTGGAATGTGATGTAGATGTTATTACCGGTGAAACTAAGCAGTGTCGGCGGATTCCTATCTACGATGAATCCCTTCGAGCAAAGGTGGCCGAGGATCCGGGTGAGACTTCTGAAGGAACAGTAAGTGAACCTGATAAGACAACAACGGATGATGGGTGTACAGCGACAACCTGCAATATTAAGCAGCGGTTGAAGAAACGGTTGAACAAACAAAATCTCTGAAGGATTTTAGCAGATAATTATAAAAACCCTCATTTTTTAATTGGGGAAGTTATGAGGTATTCTTTTTTTTAATTAGATCAATAATTTTTTCCCGGTTGATCGCACCAAGTCGTGCCAATCCTTTTCGAGATAAGGTTATAAAATTCGGATATTTTCCTAAAATTGTATTATTTTGTGTACTGGTGACAATTATCACTGTTTGTTTTTTTGGGATAGAATCAAAAAAACCTACAATTAAAAAAAATTTTATGAATTCACTCGGTAGTAAAAAAATAATTATTGAGTATTGGTTTAAGAGCGTCTGAATATTTTTTACAAAATCAGTTTTTCTATCGAGCTCTGCCAATTCGATACTTGTTTTCACAGTTTTTGAATACGGGATAATCTCATCATTTCCATTAATTAATCCATATCGTCCAGATATAATATATAGGTCGGTTCTTGTGAGTTCCGCTGATTCATCCGAAAAATCACGGACTTCGGAAAACACGGCGGAAAACATGTACTTTGCAGGTCGAATGTATTTTTTTAAAATGGTTTTATATGCCTTTTCTTTTTTGAGGTCATCTGATGGAATTGTTGAATTATGTGTCTTTAATAATTGAACTAACTCAATATTTTTTTCGATATCTTGCCCTTTTCGTATTGGGGTGGTCCATTTATCGACTTGAGGTAGTTTTGTCGCAGTGTCCTCTGTGATTATCAATACACTCATTATATTATGCTTATATCAGTCCACGTTTAGTTCTTTTCACAGACCTTAACAGAGTATTAAATTATCTATGCCACATATTATTCATCAGAGATTACGGAAATGATTGGATCGAAAGAAGCTTCCTTTATCCACACCGACATCGATAATGGAAAGAAAAATAAGCTGCAACTCGTAGATACCCCCATCCATTCATGGTATCAATTTGTTTTAGGATATCCACCCCACTTAGTAAAATATTATTTATCAAAATTCAACATTCACCGTGGTAATCTCGTTTTGGATCCATTTTGTGGGACTGGTACCACCCCCGTTGAATGTATGAAGTGTGGGATTGCTAATTGGGGTATCGAAGCGAATAATATGGCTTATTTTGCCTCAACCGTGAAAACCAACCTTGCACTAGATCCATCGGAATTATCTGATACCCTTGGATTCATTGTTCAATCGGCGAATTACTCGTTCAATTATCACCATATCTCGGATGGAATTGCTTTTTTAACTCCTTTGGAATCTCAACAAGATCCAATCATAATCAAAGAAATTCCAAGATTGACAGAAGAACAAGAAAAAATAATTCCAGCGGGATTCATTAGTGAAAAACCCCTGTACAAAGTTCAAATTTTAAAAACGATTATCGACACTATCGAAGATAACGAGGTTCGGGCCTTTTTCACATTGTCATTAGCTAATTTGATTGTTAAACGTGCAGGGAATATCGGGTTTGGACCTGAGATATATCGGAAAAAGGCAAAAGTGGATATCGATGCATTGTCGTATTACAGCGTAAATACGGACCATATGATCCAAGATATAAAATTATTTAAAAATGGGCGTAATATTTCAAATATAGTTCATGGAGATTCAAGAGACGTAAATAGTTGTTTAAATTCCGATTTAAAAGGAAAAATTGATTGTGTTATTACATCACCCCCGTATCCAAATGAGAAAGATTACACACGAAGTACACGATTAGAGAGTGTGCTCCTTGGATTTATCCAAAATAAGCAGGAATTGCGATCAATGAAGGAAAACCTACTCAGAAGCAACTCACGCAATATATTCGTAAATGATACTGATGGCGAATATGTAAGAAAATTCGAGAGTATTGAAAAAATTGCTGATGAAATTGAGGAAAAAAGGATTCGGATGAATAAAACATCAGGATTTGAAAAACAGTACCATAAGATTGTTCGTCATTATTTTGGGGGCATGTTACTTCACCTGAAAACCTTGAAACCGTTTTTATCTCCCGATGCAAAGCTGGCGTATGTTGTTGGGGATCAAATGTCGTTCTTCCAGACGTATATCCCGACTGCGGATTTGTTAGGTGAAGTTGCAGAGTCATTAGGGTACAAGGTATCTGAAATTGAACTGTGGAGAACCCGATATGCAACTGCTACTTCGCGTTCAATTGATGAAAATGTAATAATTCTCGAAAATCAATGAGGGGTTGTTAATTATGAAAGAAAAGAGAAATAAAACCGATGAAGAACTCGAAGATGAAGACACTAGTAACGCGGATACAATTACTCATGAAGAATTGTCTCAATACGATAAAGTAATTGAAGATCTCTTTTTCAAAAAATATCCAAAAACAAATTCTGAAACAATTACGGAATTTCCATTTTTAAAAACAGAGTTAGTTGAGTCTGGTGAATCACTAGGAATCAAGGCGAAAAATGTTCCGGATATCATTTACACATATAGATCACGTGGCGATTTCCCTGAAAAAATCTTGAAAACTGGAAATTGGATCATCGAACCAAGAGGTAAGGGAAAATATGCGTTTGTAAAAATCAACAAATCTCCCTTTATCTCAATACAGGATGGATTATCCGAAATTGAAATTCTAAATTCACTTCCAGAAATTGTTGAAGATTATTCAGCTGAAGATGAACAAGGATTATTATCGTCTATCAGGTATAACCGGCTAATTGATATTTTTACTAAAGTCACTTGCTTTCCTCTGCAATCCCATATTAGAACCACGATAAAAAATAAGGGCCAAATTGAAATTGATGAAATCTATGTAGGGATTGATCGAGAAGGTAAAAAATACATTTTCCCTCTTGAAGCCAAAAGTCCTCAAGAACGTGATAAATTGGGATGGGTACAAATCACGAGCATGGTTGAATTCGCCAAACAAAACTTCCCCGATCTGATTTGTCGCCCGATATGTGCTAAACCAATTGATAGAAATCGTATTTTTTTGATTGAATTTAAGAATACAACAGAAATTAATGAAAATGGAATAAAGGAAATTCGTCTCTATCATTTAACCCGTAAAAAATAACTTTTTCATTTCGTATTATCGAGCCTATTGTTCTCGCTTTTTCCTGTTGTTCTTCAAAAAATGATGCCGTAAAATACGTGTGGAACAATAAGGAAAACTACGGAGGTCTCCCCCGTAACAACATGAATTAGAATTGTCACGATTCTTAGACAAAAAAAACCATAAAAATTTCCTGTTTTTTCTAACAATACGCCCAAGATATTTTTTGTTTTGATCAAATCAACAGTAATCCCAAGAGGATCTGGGATAAGGAAACACCTCATATCACGATAGAAGTATGTTGTTTTATCCCGTGCCACAGGACATTTCCCGGCCCCGCGCATTTTCCCTTTGATGCTGGATTTACAAAACTCCCCATCCCGGCTTACATAACTTTATTTCGGATCGCGCCGATCTACTGATCAGAACCCAAGGAGGTTCGATTTTGACAAAAGAAGGTTGGAAAACGGATAATTCCAACCCGGAAAAAGTTCACCCGACCTGGGGGCACGGTCGAACGCTGTCGAACATATCGGCACCGCGATCTCCCACGGGTTCGATTTTGCCGTGGCGGGCGCACCGGTCATCATTGCGGACGGGCTGAACGGGAAGAATGTCCGGAAGGTAGCCATAGGCAAGAAGCATTTCGAAGAAGTCACAATTGCCGGAGATATTGCAGCAGCGGACAGCATGATCGTACTCTCCCACTTCAAGGGCCACATCGTCTCCGGGTTCGGGGGAGCGATCAAGAATATGGCCATGGGCTGTGCTCCACCGGAAGGGAAGCGGGCACAGCACAATGCCCGGCCATTCACCATTCCGGAGAAGTGCACGGGCTGCGCTTCGTGCTTGAAGGTCTGCCCGAAAGACGCGATAACCGTGAAGAAGAAAAAGTCCGTGATCGACCGCGAGCTCTGCATCGGCTGCTTCGAATGCATGCACGCCTGCCCGGAGCATGCGATCGACATTGACTGGGAGACCGAGATCCCGCAGTTCATGGAGCGGATGGTTGAGTACGCGTACGGGGCGGTGAAGGGGAAAGAGAAGAAGGTCGGGTTCATGAACTTCCTGATCCGGATCACACCGGACTGCGACTGTTTCCCGTTTTCTGACGCCCCGATCGTGCCGGATATCGGGATCCTTGCATCGAAGGACCCGGTGGCAATCGATGCCGCGAGTTTCGATCTCGTGAACCAGCAGCAGGGATACAAGGACTCGCTCCTCACTGCACACCATCACCCGGGCGAGGATAAGTTCACGGGCGTCCATGAGCAGACGGACGGGTACCGGCAGGTGCGGTACGGCGAGGAGATCGGGATGGGCAGCAGCAACTACGAGCTCATCAGGATCTGATCCTCAGAAAAAACGCATACTGATCCATTCTCACGTTTTTTTATTTTTGCCTGTAATTTTCCAACTATCCAGGGGAAAACCGTTTGAGGTGAGAAACTAAACACTAAATTTATAAAGGGATGGTGGGCAATGGCTTATTAGTGAATAGGTATTAAATGTAACTGGCTTGTGAAGAGCCGGGTATCAGGCAACACCTCCAACCACCCAGGGAAAAATACGCCTTCAACCCGGACACCCGGTGAGGAAGCGGCATCATTCTTCGGCTGGAAAATTTCGGGTGTTACCCGGAAAGATTACACAACCCATTTATGGATCATTCAAGTGATGTATCATACGGCAACATGCGAGTGTGAAATGCATGACTTCTCTAAAAAATAAGGACTTACAGCAGGTATATGAAGGGGTTGTCAAAAGAGACCCCGACCAGAAAGAGTTCCACCAGGCAGTGTTCGAAGTGCTCCAGTCTTTCGAACCGGTCATCAAGAAGACGCCTGAACTCTTTGAGAACAGACTTCTCGAACGGCTCGTTGAACCCGAGCGGGGCATCCAGTTCCGCGTTGCATGGGTGGATGACAAGGGCAAAACCCAGGTCAACCGCGGGTACCGGTTCCAGTTCAACTCGGCAATCGGCCCGTACAAGGGCGGTATCCGGTTCCACCCGTCGGTCACGGCTTCCATCATCAAGTTCCTCGGCTTTGAGCAGATCTTCAAGAACAGCCTGACCGGCCTGCCCATGGGGGGCGGCAAGGGTGGCTCCGACTTCGATCCCAAGGGCAAGTCCGATGTCGAGATCATGCGTTTCTGCCAGGCATTCATGACCGAACTCTCCCGCCACATCGGGGCAGACCTCGATGTTCCCGCAGGGGACATCGGTGTCGGAGGCAGGGAAGTCGGGTACATGTTCGGCCAGTACAAGAGGATCCGGAACGAGTTTACCGGTGTCCTGACCGGCAAGGGCCTGTCCTTTGGCGGATCGCTTGTACGGACCCAGGCAACCGGTTATGGCCTGTGCTACTTTGCACAGGAAGCAATGGCCGTGATGAAGAAGGAATCCTTCAAGGGAAAGGTCACGGTCATCTCCGGTTCCGGCAATGTGGCCACCTACGCCGCAGAGAAAGCCATGCAGCTCGGGGCCAAGGTTGTTGCAATGTCCGATTCCTCCGGCTATATCTACGACGCCAAGGGGATCAAACTGGATATTGTCAAACAGCTCAAGGAAGTTGAGCGGGCACGGATCAGCGAGTATGCCAAGCGTGTCCCGGGCAGCGAGTACCACGAGGGCTGCAAGAAGATCTGGCAGGTCCCGTGCAAGGTTGCACTCCCGTGTGCTACCCAGAATGAACTCGATGGCGCGGATGCAAAGGCCCTCTTAAAGAACGGTGTCATCGCGGTCTGCGAAGGCGCAAACATGCCCTGCACACCCGAAGCGATTGAGACATTCCTTGCAGCAAAGATCGTTTTCTCACCCGGGAAAGCCTCCAACGCGGGCGGTGTCGCCACTTCAGGTCTCGAGATGTCCCAGAACTCGGAACGCTTATCCTGGACTGCTGAAGAGGTTGATGCAAAACTCCAGCAGATCATGATCAACATCTTCCATAATGCCTACAATGCATCCAAAGAATACGGCATGGAAGGAAACCTCGTTGCCGGTGCAAACATCGCGGGCTTCCTGAAAGTCGCGAACGCCATGAAGGCCCAGGGAATTCTATAATCCATTTTTTCTCCGGGTCCGGAACGGACCGCCCTTCACCACCTCCGGTCATCACTGATCCAGGCCTGACTCTCACCTGCCGGGCCGATACAATCCGCAAAGGCAGATGGTTATTTACTATTAACCACAGAGATTCATAGTCATAATCATGATCCCGTGGCTCAATACGAATTTCCGGCATTTTAAACCGACAGCGGCCATTGCCATCAATGCCACGCGGCACATGAACAAGATCGAGAGACGGAAACTCTTCTCCCCGGATATCGAGCCGATGCGTACCGCGGAGGGGCGATGGTTCGAGGCCATTGTCTACGAGATGTTTCTTGACATTGCAAAAAAGACCGACACGATCCGGTATATCGCCATGAAAGGTGCCGATGCCCCGCGCCAGCGCGAGAGCGTGAAGGTCGGGCAGAACGGGCTCTTCTACTCAAAATACGGGGATATCACCATCCGGGGCAATGGCCAGGACCTTGCCGAGTTCGACATGCTGCTCGTGGATTCAAACAACCATGTTGCCTTTGCTGAAGTGGTCACCTCGCCGGCTGACTTAAAAGAGTTCGAGATCGAGATCGCGTACAAGAAGAAACTGCTGGGATACCTCTACAACCAGAAGACAACGCCGTTCCTCCTTGTCTCATCGTTCGATCTCTCCAACTATTCCGTTGTCAAACGGCTGGCAAAGGACAAGACCAACGCGATCATCCATACCAGTTCCTGCGAGGAGATCAAGTCGCTTGTCAAGCACTACCGCCCCCGCATCATCTACAATGAACCAAAGGACCACAAAAAACTGATCCGGGCAACGGATATCCGGATGAAACACCCGTTCAATTACAAGGGCAACCACGATGAAGTGAAGAACCGGATTTTTACCGAGATCACACATACGCCCGGCCGGATCAATCCTGAAATTCCCGGGCCAACCGGCCAGCTTGTGAAAAAGGTGCTCTATGGCGGGCTCTTCCCCCCGGCGATCAGGGCGGTCTGCGAGACATGGGGGATGACCGTGAAGGGGAAAAAAATTGTAATTGAGGATTTCTCAAAGCAGTACTCCAAGGCGATCATCGCAACCGATCTTCCCGGGTATGAACTGATCATTTACCTGAGGTCGCGGCAGAAGAAGGAGTACCATAAACTCGTGCAGATGAAAGACGGGCATTTCAAGTTTGAGCGCCCCACACCCCCCAAGGTCGGTTTTTTCCTCTGGCTGGAAACCATCCAGCCCACGCTCGGGGCCCGGATCACGCTGCAGATCATCGACGCGTTCACCATCCACGAACGGCAAAGGACCGGATAACAGTTTTCCTGTAGATTTTTGAAACGCACAACTTTTTTCCGCTCAGGGATTCCCCGCTTCCGCCGTGCGCTCATGCCGCGATTCCGTATGAGCCGCCAGCCAGGGAATCGTCGGGGATTTCTCCATTCCCGATCCGGATTGCTTTTTCCACCGGAATTATGTAGATGTGAATGTCGATCCCCCGGGTCTGGCAGGTGTCCATAAGGGTGGCAATGAGGTCATCAACCCGGGAATAATCAACAACCATCTCGAGTTGGATCCAGGGTAAAAGATTTGAATTTCGAAAACTCCTGCATGCAAAAAAAGAGGAGGGGCTCTGAGTACCCGTTCCCTCAACGGGTGTGAAGAACATACGGAAAAATCCGTTCTCTTCCAGCGCCCGGGTGATGATTGTTATCTTATCCGGCGGGAATAGTGCCCTCACCAGTTTCAGGGTCTTCACACCCCGCTCTTCTTAGTTGGCTGGGAGCCTGCAAGATCCAGCCAGACCATCATCTCCTCGTCCTCAACGCTGGTCGTGAATTCAACAGGAGGATTGGATGCCGGGACACCAAACGTCCCGCCCACGGTTTTTTCCTCCAGGGTCTCACCAGTCCGGATCCGGATTGCCCGTTCAACCGGCATCACAAAGATCCGCCCGTCTCCCACCTTTCCGGTACGGCAGGCTTCCAATATCGTGGTGATGACGTGTTCGACTTTATTGTATTCGACCACGATCTCGATCTGGATCTTGGGCAGGAGATCAACGGTCATGTGGCCGCTGCGGTACTCCAGGGTGATCCCTTTCTGGTCGCCCCGCCCCTGGACTTCCGTCACCGTCATGCCGGGAAAGCCACTATCCTCCAGTGCTTTTTTTACATACTCAAATCGTTCCGGTTTGATGATTGCTTTGATCATTTTCATACTGGTTCACCCCCATTTTAGCAGCGTTCACCGTGCTGCGATAGATCAAGGCCGACATACTCTTCTTCTTCCGATACGCGCAGGCCGATCGTCTTGTCGATTGCAAGTGCAAGGAGGTAGGTAACCACGAATGCATAAGCAACCGCTGCAAACGCTCCCGCTGCGTTTGCCACAAACTGGTGCACATTTCCTTCGATAAGACCCGATGCACCGTTAACGGCAGCCACCGCAAAGATACCGGTTGCGAGTGCACCCCAGAGACCGCCCATGCCGTGGATTGCCCACGCGTCAAGGCTCTCATCAAGGCCTTTCCTGATGCGCCAGAGCATGATGCAGTAGCAGAACACACCCCCGACAGCGCCGATCACGATTGCTGCCATCGGTGTCACGAACCCCGCTGCCGGTGTGATCGATACAAGCCCTGCAACAGCACCGCTGACGAACCCGAGGGAACTTGGCCTGCCGTTGAGCCAGCTGACGATCATCCAGGCAAGCGCACCCGCAGCTGCTGCCGTGTTTGTTGTCACAAACGCATTCGCTGCAAGGCCGTTTGCCGCAACCGCGCTGCCGGCATTGAACCCGAACCACCCGAACCAGAGGAGCGCCGCCCCAAGAATGGTCAGCGGGATATTGTTCGGTTCCATTACATATTTGCCAAAGCCGACACGTTTCCCGATGACCAGGGCGAGCGCAAGCGCTGCAAATCCTGAGCTGATGTGGACTACCGTCCCCCCAGCAAAATCCAGCGCACCGAACTGTGCCGCCCAGCCGCCGCCCCACACCCAGTGCGCGAGCGGATCGTAGACAATCGTTGTCCAGATCAGGGCAAACACCAGATACGCACTGAATTTGACGCGTTCGGCAATGCCCGACGTTACGATAGCCATCGTCACCGCAGCGAACACGAGCTGGAAGACCATGAACAAGAGCCCCGGCACGATCGGACTGAAGGCCCCGGGTTCCATGGTCACGTTGTTCAATCCCATGTACTCAAGATTTCCGATGAACCCGTTGACATCGGATCCAAATGCAAACGAGTACCCGATCACAACCCACTGGATACTCACCAGTGCAAAGGCGACGAACGACAGGGTGATCATGGAGATCAGATTTTTCCTGCGAACAAGTCCCCCATAAAAGAATCCCACCGCGGGCGTCATGAGCATGACGAGCGCCGTTGAGGCAAGGATCCATGCAGTTGCTCCAGAATCTAGTGCCATTTTTTTCACCTGCTATCTGTTTGCACTATCCCCTTAGCAGAAAGACCACGGATCTTCCCGTGATCCTTTCAGGAACATCTCCTTCCAGGGAGGCTAGTGCCGGAAGATAAATCCGGTACCTCTCTTTTTGGAGTGAGTTCCCCCTGTTCCAGGGAGGCCGTTTTCATTGCAGATTCATGGTACCTTTTTTCATGATTTTTCCCCGAACATTTTTCATTTCATTTACACAGGACGGTCTGCGTTATGATATCTGAATAGACTTCAATTCCCGGAGCCGGGACCACGTGAATAACATGCGAAAGCTGATCATTCTCCCCGGAAATTTCTGCGATACGATTTGCCTGATCCCGGATACGGTGGGGGTTGAAGACAACATCTTTCTGCCCGTCAAAAATCGCCACATAAAAAATGCCGGACTCCACAATGTCCTGGAAGAAATGGCTGCCATAGGATAATTCCGGCATGAACCCGGCTTCCATGGATGCCACCTCACCAATAATCGCCATGTTGCTGATCTCGGCAAACCGTACCGGCACTCCCAGCATCGGCGTCGTTGTGCCCCATCTGCCCGGGCCAAGCAGCATCACGATCTTTCCTTTCAGCCGGCTGTTCAGGACCCCAATCTGCCGTGCAACCGCATGCTTGTCCTGTTCGCTCAGCTGTAGATACTCCTGGGGGCTGATGTAAATGATAAAGTCGAGCGGGATCCGAACATTCCCCCCCATAAAATTTCCTTTGCCGGAAAAAATGCAGTCATTGACATCGGCAAGATACGGCAGCTCCACGGTCCTCCCAAGGCCACGCGTCTGGAGCGGGCGGCACTGTAAAAGATTCACCCGGAAGTTACGTTCCGATTTGAAATTCGCGGTGAACTCGATATCAACAGGATAATCGTACACGGTTGAAAGCAGCGCGAGCATGTCTTTCATCAGCGCAGGAAATTCCGTCTCAGTGAGCAGGTTCTTGAAATCGAGGATGTAGGGTACTTTGATATCCGTCCGCCCGATCTCCCGCAGCCGGTTCACGGTCTGGGAATCGACACTCATGAAGAGTGCCCGGTCCGCTTTCAGATCATACGACACAAATTCTTCCAGTGCCCGGTTGCACCATATATTCTCCGTAAGAGAGAGAACATCGACCATGTGCTGGGAGAATTTCTTCTCATCGCCATAACTCATCGGTGGCAGGCGCGAGGGATCGTCCAGGCAGACAATCCGGGCATAATCGCCGACAGTCCGGTCCACGGCGCGAGTACCGAGCCCGAAGACCAGCCGCAGCATCCCGGCATCCATGTCCATGGTTTTTTCCCAGATGTAGAGGTTCGAAGAATTTCCCACCCCGGCAACGTGTGGGAAATAGTCATCCTCGTACTGGTCCCCCGACACCCGCTGGACCAGAATCGCCATCTGCTCGTCCTGGTCAACGAGCCCCCGGGTCATCCGGTAGTCGAGAGCGTCCTCTCCCATGGTGCTGGCATACACCGTGCGGACGGCTTTTTCAAAGGCTTCATACCGTTCTTCCGGGCTTCCCTGGTTTGCACAGAACACGCTCTTGTACTTACCGGAAAAGGAATTCCCGAAATCATCTTCAAGCAGAGAACTGGAACGCACGATGATAGGCGACTGCCCGAAGTACTCCAGCATCTGCATGAACTGTTCGCGGATCGTGTTGGGGAACTCTCCCTGCAGGAGTTTCTCCTGGAGCTCGGGCGCGTACTTGTAATATCCCTCCCGGGTTTTCTGTTTTGTACGGAGACGCCACCATCCGTTCTGGACAATGTAGGTGTAGAAGATGTCTGACCCGAGGTAGAACGAGTCGTGCGGTTCCAAATAGGGCGTGAACCGGTCGCCCCCGTCTTTCTCCAGAATCTTCCGTGCAAGCAGCATGCCCACGCTCTTCCCGCCGATAAATCCGGTCCCGACTTCCCGCGAGCCGATAGCGAGAATATCGGCAAGGGAGAAGTACCGGGCACAGAGTTCGAACATCCGGGATGGCCTGCCAATCAGGATGTTCATGAGCGAACGCTTGACCGGTTCCTGTTGTTTTGCCGGAAGGGCGAGGGCTTCGTGTGCACGATCAAACGCCACCGTCCAGTAATCCAGCCTCTCGCCTTTGCGCTCGACACTGGAGAAGAGCTCTGCGACTTCAGAACTCGCGGTGATGCACACGGCCTCGTTCCCGCGGATCAGGTGCGGGAAGAACATGGTCGGGGAGTAGCGCTGCCAGACCTTGAGCGGGTGGATGTAGATCCTGCCGTTCACGAGATACAGATCGAGAAGGAGCTGGGTTGTCTCCCGGATCCCGGCAATGGTCCCGTACGTATGGGCATTACGGATGATGGCAAAGTAGGCAATCGTGTCCAGTTCGTACAGGAAGGGGCAGCTGACCCGGAAAAAATTCCCTATCATCAGGTCAGAGTACCAGTACTGGAGGAGGTCCGTCAGGCAGTCAAAGACATAGAAGGCCTTCTTCCCTTCGCGTTCAACGAGATTGTGCACCTCTGTTGCAAAGTGCTCGAATCCCAGCGTTGGATCAACGTGATAAACCTGGATCTCCGCCGCTTCCTGCAACAGCGGTTCATGGCTCCCGAACCGGACATACACGAGCCTCCGGCCATCCAGCAAAGCCTGCCGGGCATAGGGCTCCACCATCCGCTGGTAGTCCGGGATCGAGTCCACCTGCCAGACAACATTATCCCCGAGCCGCAGGCCATCGATGACCCGGTCGAAGCCGGACATCCCGGTGCTTACCCGGTCATGCATCGTTGCACCTGCCCGTGATGGAAAGACAACCATTGGATCCGCAGGAACGGCAGGAGCGGTTTACCGATCCGGGGACGTGCCGCATTTCCGGCGGCCAGGAAAAAAATACGGGAACGTGGATTGCAGAGCGAGGGATGCAGGTCGCACCCCGCATCCCGTTTGTCTGATCTTCTGGTACAATCCTGCGTTCCATATCCTTCACAAAGCTACGGCTTCAATAGGTTGCCAGGTACCGGTCAAGTTCCCATGGGTGAACCGTGAGCCGGAATGCATCGGTCTCCAACTCTGCAAGGCGGCTGAGATTGTCGACAACGTGAACGCCCAGGGTTTTGCAGAGCACATCATCCTTGAGAAGCGCGGCATTAGATTCCGCAAGGCTTCCCGGCAGCATGTCGATACGGAGCTTCTTCCTGAGCTTTGCATCCATGTGATAGATGTTGGAGTTGGTCATGTCCGGCGGCATGATCTTGTTTTTGACACCATCGAGCCCGGCAGCAAGCATGCAGGCAAAGGTGAGGTACGGGTTGCACATGGGGTCCGGGCTCCGGAACTCAGCACGCGTGCTGTTGCCTCGGGCTGCCGGTATGCGGACAAGGGCCGAGCGGTTGGCTGCGCTCCAGGAAATGTAACAGGGCGCTTCATACCCGGGGACGAGGCGCTTGTACGAGTTGATGGTCGGGTTTGCCACGCGGGTGATCGCCTTTGCATGTTTCAGGAGACCGCCTATGTAGTACATTGCGGTATCGGAGAGCTGGAGCTCTGCATTGGGATCATAGAATGCATTTTTGCCATTCTTTGAAAGGGATCCGTGGGTGTGCATACCACTGCCGTTGATGCCGGCAATCGGCTTTGCCATGAATGAGGCATGCAAGCCATACTGCAGGGCAATGGACTTTGCGGCAAACTTGAAGGTGATGACCCGGTCTGCGGTAGTGAGCACATCGCCGTACTTGAAATCGATCTCGTGCTGGCTGTCTGCGACTTCGTGATGGGAAGCCTCGATCTCGAATCCCATGTCACTGAGGGCGAGGACAACATCGCGGCGGACATCTTCTGCAGCGTCCGTTGGCGCAAGATCGAAGTAGGCCCCGCGGTCCTCGAACTCTGTTGTCGGCATACCATCGATCATCCGGAACAGGAAAAACTCCAGTTCCGGGCCGGTGTTGAACGTGAATCCCATCTTCGCTGCTTCGGCAATGGTCTTCCTGAGCACATTGCGGGGATCACCCTCAAACGGCTTGTTGCCATAGGTCTGGATATCACAGATGAAGCGTGCGACCTTTCCCTCATTCGGCCTCCAGGGGAGAACCGCATAGGTTGCGGGGTCCGGTTTGAGGAGCATGTCGGACTCCTCGATCCGCGCAAAGCCCTCAATCGAAGAACCGTCAAACCAGATGCCGTCGGTCAGTGCTTTCTCTGCCTGGATGGCCGGGATTGACACGTTTTTCGGCAAACCCTGGATATCCGTGAACTGCAGGCGGATGAATTTGACGTTCTCCGCTTCCATTTTTTTCAGAAGTTTTTGTACGTCCGTTGTCATACTGGAAGGAATGTTCCATCAGCCAATATAAATACTTATTGAACTAACCTGATTATGCAGCCTTGCAACCACTCACTGGATAAGGATTCAGTGCCAGTAAGGAGAAACCAGGATTATTCGTGATGCTATGTGTGGAATAATTGGTGTAATTGACCGGAGCCGCCAGTGCATGGACGGCTCGAAGATCCGGGAGGCACTTGCTTCGATGGACGAGCGGGGCAGCGGTGAAGGATCCGGATATGTTGCATACGGCATTTATCCGGATTACAAGGAGTACTATGCCCTTCATGTCTTCTTTGATAACATCCGTGAACACAAGGTTCCGCTTGAAGACCTCCTAGAGAAATGGGGCATGATCATCCATGACGAACAGATAAAAACGTATGAGCAGCCCGGCCTGCGTAAAGTCCATACTCCCTGGCGCTACTTTTTCCGGCCGAACCCGAGCATGATGCCCAAGAGCACCTCACCGGAGGAAGACATCATCACCTCGCTTGTGATGAAAGTCAACAGCGAGAGGAACGGCGCGCTAATCTTTTCCTCCGGAAAAAACCTGGGCGTCTTCAAAGCAGCCGGCTGGCCGGAAGACGTGGCGAACTTTTACCGGATCCAGGATTACAAGGGATACCTCTGGCTTGCGCATAACCGCTACCCGACGAACACGGCCGGCTGGTGGGGAGGCGCACACCCGTTCAACCTGCTGAACTGGAGTGTTGTCCACAATGGCGAGATCACCTCCTATGGCACAAACCGGAGGTACATAGAAAGTTTCGGGTACAAGTGCACGATGCACACGGACACGGAAGTCGTTGCATACCTCATCGATCTCCTTGTGCGGAAGCACGGGCTCTCGGAAGAAATGGCAGTCCGGGCATTCGCGCCCCCATTCTGGGATGAGATCGACCGCATGCAGAAGAAAGACCAGGAACTGAACCGGGCCCTCCGGCTTGCCTACGGCCCTGCGCTGATGAACGGACCCTTTGCGATCTGCGTGGCAAAAGAGAACCTGCTCTGTGGGTTCACCGATCGCATCAAGCTCCGTCCCCTCGTTGCCGCGGAGAGTGGCGACCGGCTCTTCATCTCCAGCGAGGAGGCGGCGATCCGCAGGATCGATGACGATGTTACGAACATCCGGATGCCCGGTGCCGGTGAACCGGTAATCGGGAGGTTGTACGCATGAGCATCGGCAGCACTCCCCTGAAATACCGGGTGAAGATCGACACGGAACGCTGCATGCAGTGCAAACGCTGTATCGAGAACTGCTCATACGGAGTGTTCCGTGAAGAGGGCGACGGGATCCAGATACAATCACGCAACTGCGTTGCCTGCCACCGCTGCCTTGCCTTCTGTCCGCGCGACGCAATCGAGATTGAAGAGAAGCCCGGGGATTACCGGAGCCACCCGGTATGGACACGCGAGGCGCGGGAAGCGATCTTCAACCAGGCAAAGACCGGAAAGATTGTCCTTGCCGGCATGGGAAATGCACTGCCCTACCCGATCATCTTCGACCGCCTCCTCCTGGACGCCTGCCAGGTGACCAACCCCAGCATCGACCCGCTCCGGGAGCCCATGGAACTGCGTACCTATATCGGGAAGAAGCCGTCATCCCTTGACCTGCGGCACCTCGAAAATGGCGATGTCCAGCTCTGCACAAAACTCTCGCCCAATCTCCAGATCGAGACTCCCGTCATGATCGGTCACATGAGTTACGGGGCTATCAGCTTAAACGCCCAGACGGCCCTGGTAAAAGCAGCAAGCCGCATCGGGACATTCATGGGCACAGGGGAAGGGGGGCTCCACGAATCGCTCTACCCGTACCAGGACCACATGATCGTCCAGGTAGCATCCGGCCGGTTCGGCGTGGACATCAATTATCTTGAGCGGGGAGCTGCCATCGAGATCAAGATCGGGCAGGGTGCAAAACCGGGTATCGGGGGACACCTCCCGGGTGATAAGGTCTGTGCCGATATCTCCTGCACCCGCATGATCCCGGAGGGCAGCGATGCAATCAGCCCGGCACCACACCACGACATCTACAGCATCGAGGACTTAAAACAACTTGTCCGTGGCCTGAAAGAAGCAACCGAATGGAAAAAACCGGTCTTCGTAAAGATCGCAGCGGTCCACAACTCGGCTGCCATCGCCGCCGGTATTGCCCGGTCCGGGGCGGATGCTGTTGTCGTGGACGGTTTCCGCGGGGGCAGCGGCGCAACGCCCCGGGTGTTCCGCGATCATGTCGGCATTCCGGTTGAAGCTGCCGTCGCTAGTGTTGACGCAAAACTCCGGCAACAGGGGATCCGCAACGAAGTCTCCATCATCGCAAGCGGCGGGATCCGGGAAAGCGCCGATGTAGCGAAGATCATCTGCCTTGGCGCCGATGCCGTGTATATCGGGACATCCGCGCTCATTGCCATGGGCTGCCGGGTCTGCGGCACCTGCTACCGCGGCACCTGCGCCTGGGGGATCGCAACCCAGAAGCCGGAACTTGTTGCCCGGCTGGACCCGGAGGTTAACGCAGTCCAGGTCGAGAACCTGATCCACGGGTGGACCCTTGAACTTGCCGAACTGATGGGGGCCGCCGGGATCAACAGCATCGAGAGCCTGCGCGGCAACCGTGACCGGCTCCGGGGATACATGCTCGATGAAGGGCTGATGAACGTGCTTGACGTAAAAACCGTAGGAGCATAGGCAATGGGAGAAGTTCGCATCAATGCAAAAGACATGCCGTACCAGGTCCTCAACCAGCGGGTCCGGGCTCTCGTTGCCAGCGGCGAGAAGGACATCATTCTCGACAACGTCCTCGGCCAGCGGTTCATCGGCGACGGGATCCGGGGAGATGATGTAACCATAACGGTCAATGGCGTACCGGGCGGGGACCTCGCCATGTTCATGAGCGGCCCGACCGTCATCGTCCACGGCAATGCCGATCATGCCCCCGGCAACACCATGGACAACGGCAAGGTCGTCATCCATGGCAGTGCCGGGGATGCGGTAGCCCACAGCATGCGGGGCGGCCGGGTCTATGTCCGGGACAATATCGGGTACCGCGGGGGCATCAACATGAAGGAATACCAAACGAAACGCCCCATCCTTGTTGTCGGAGGCTCTGCCCGAGCGTTTCTCGGGGAGTACATGGCGGGAGGGCTCGTGATTGTCCTGGGCACAGACGGAGTAGCTCCCGTCAGCGGGCGGGGTGTCGGGAGCGGCATTCATGGCGGTGAGATCATTGTTCGGGGCCGCATTGACAATACCTGCCTTGGGGGGGGAGCGGAACAGAAGAAACTCACCGAAGATGAGAAAAAGGCGATTCGGCCAATCCTCGAAGATTTTGTCCGGACCTTCACCATCGATCCGGACCCGGTCTTTTCCGCAGAGTATTCGAAGATCGTACCCGCGAGCAAACGGCCCTTTGCCAGCAAGTACACGTGGGAGTGAGAGCAATGGCACAAAAAAATTATCTTGATCTGAAAAAGGAGGTCTGGGAGACCGGAATATGCTCGGGCTGTGGTGCCTGTATTGCAGTCTGCCCGGCAGATGCGCTATCGTTTCCCCAAGGAGAAATGGTCACAAGCCCGGTCAGTTCCGGCTATTGCAAAGAGGCAACGGATTTAGTTCCCTGCGGCGCATGTTATGCAGCATGCCCGAGGACCGGGCCGCAGCCGGAGGAGACGCTGGGCACGTATCTCGAAGTCCTGTCTGCCCGGTCTGCATCGGAAGTTCCCCACGCGCAGAGCGGGGGTGCGGTCACAGCAATCCTTGCCCACGCACTTAATACAGGGCTCATTGATGCAGTTGTTACCGTGAGCGAGGACCGGTTCACCCTGAAATCCTCGTCTGTAATCATCACACAGTCCGAAGCGCTCATCAGCGTTGCCGGCAGCCGGTACAGCTGGTGGGTGCCGCTCCTTGCAGCGCTGAAAACCGCCGTTGTTGAGAAGAAATACCGGTGGATTGCTGTCATCGGGGTCCCCTGTGCAGTCCAGGCTCTCGGAAAGATCCGGACCAGTGACAATGATCTCCTCAGGCCCTATGCCAGGGCCATCCGCCTTGTGATCGGCCTGTTCTGTACCGAGTCGTTCGACTATTCCTCGCTCATTCACTCCCAGCTCCAGGTGGGCAACAAGCTTGAGCCATTCCAGATCAAAAAACTCGATGTGAAAGGAAAACTCACCATCGAGAAGACTGATGGCAGCAGCACGAGCATCCCTCTTTCGGAGCTGGAAGCCTGCATCCGAAAAGGCTGCCATTCCTGCACGGACTTTACTGCTCTCTATGCCGATATCTCTGCCGGATCCGTTGGCAGCCCGGCAGGCATGACCACGCTCCTCATCCGGAATACCACCGGCAAGGCATTTGTTGACGCGACAGTTCAGGCCCAAAAACTTCTCGTCAAAGAAGGAGCAGACATTCCTGCGATAGAAAAACTGGCAAAGGCCAAGATCAAAAAGAACCGGCGGAAATAATTTTCCGATCGGCACTGAATTTCTTTTTTGTAAGGTTGTGAGTTCCAACAGACAATCGCTGGCAGAACATTGTGCTTTGTAAAAATTTCTTTTGGATAATTGTCCCCCTTGCGCCAGCCCTGCCCCCAATGGGGGCGGGGGCGCTGAGGATGCCTCTGCATTACCTGATAGTGATACTTCGACAAGGAGTTTTTTTCATAAAAAAATTGAGGCCGCCGCGGGGCGCCCTTCGGGGCGGCGGCAAGCATCCTGATTGGGGGTATGGGGGCATCAGCCCCCATCTTTACAGAGTGGGGGAAAAATCAGTAGGTTGCCAGGTACCGGTCCAGTTCCCACGGATGGACGGCAAGGTTGAAGGACTCGGTCTCCATTTCCGCAATGCGTGTCAGGTTCGAGACAATGTGTTCGCCAAGAATTTTACAGAGCACATCGTCTTTCACAAGCGCGGCATTGGACTCCATGAGGCTTCCGGGCAGCATATCGATCTTGTTCTTCTTCCGCGTCTTCTCATCCATGTGGTAGATGTTGGAGTTTCTCATCTCCGGGGGCATGATCTTGTTTTTGATCCCGTCGAGACCCGCGGAAAGCATTGCAGCAAACATCAGGTACGGGTTGCACATGGGATCAGGACTCCGGAACTCGGCACGGGTGCTGTTGCCGCGGGCAGCCGGGACACGGACAAGCGCCGTGCGGTTTGCCGCGCTCCACGAGATATAACACGGGGCCTCGTACCCGGGAACCAGGCGTTTGTACGAGTTGATGGTCGGATTTGCAAGGCGGGTGATGGCCTTTGCGTGCTTTAAGATGCCCCCGATGTAATACATCGCAGTGTCCGAGAGCTGGAGTTCTGCGTTCGGGTCATAGAATGCATTTTTCCCGTTCTTCCAAAGGGATCCGTGGGTGTGCATCCCGCTCCCGGCAATCCCGGCAATGGGTTTTGCCATGAAGGAAGCATGGAGTCCATACTGTAACGCGATGGATTTTGTCGCAAACTTGAATGTAATGACCCGGTCAGCAGTGGTCAGGGCATCACCATACTTAAAGTCGATCTCGTGCTGGCTGTCTGCAACCTCGTGGTGCGATGCCTCGATCTCGAACCCCATATCGCTGAGCGCGAGAACGACATCGCGGCGGACATCCTCTGCCGAATCGGTGGGTGCAAGGTCAAAGTAATCCCCGTGGTCCTCGAACTCGGTGGTAGGGAGACCATTGACCATCCGGAACAGGAAGAACTCGAGTTCGGGGCCGGTATTGAACGTGAACCCCATCTTGGCAGCTTCGGCAATCGCCTTATGGAGCGCATATCGCGGATCGCCTTCAAAGGGCTTATTCCCGTACGTCTGGATATCGCAGATGAATCGCGCAACCTTTGCATCGCCCTGCCTCCAGGGCAGTACGGCGTAACTTGCCATGTCCGGCTTGAGGATCATGTCGGATTCCTCAACCCGGGCAAAACCCTCGATGGAGGACCCATCGAACCAGATGCCTTCGGTCAGCGCTTTCTCTGCCTGGATCGCCGGAATCGCAACATTTTTCGGCTGGCCCTGGATATCCGTGAACTGGAGCCGGATGAATTTTACCTTGTCCACCTCAATCCTTTTGAGGATTTTCGTTACCGCTGCTGGTTTGTTAGACGACATGTTCACCTACCATGATGATCTGTTTCCCCGTGGTGCTGCTCATCCCGATAAATAATTCAATGCCCATAAGGAAGTGATCGACAGTACTGAATCAGTTTCTATTCTCATAATATGTGTGGTGGAAAGCGTAAAAAAGGCGGGTGCTGGCCGGTAAGAGAACGATCGATCAGGGAGCGAGGGGCTTCCATGGGGTTCTGTTTTTCCGAGCTACCCGGGATTGCAGTTTGATGCGCTGCGATTAGATATCCGAGTTGCATGACCTGATCTCATTGGGGCTGATGGGAAATTATCAGTTGATAATAGCAGAAAACCTCAATTAATATCCTTTCAATTATTCACACCAGAACAAATCATCGTGACATTCTTTTATCATATATTGTTTTAACTTATTTTCAAGTGCGATTAATTCATCATTTAATTCTGTTGAAAGACCCCAAGAATCAATATTTTTTATTTGGTTAATAGATTCAATGATCTCTCTTCTTGTTCGATTATAGTCATCAAATTTCTTTTGTGCTTTTTGACTACGTTCATCAGACTCTTTTTGCTGCAATGCGAGGCGCTCCTCTTTTTGTTTTTGCAGCATTAGAATGCTATATTCCTCTTGTAATTCACGTAATTCGTTTTTAACGGAAAACAATTCTTTTTGTTTCACTTCGTAATCTCTATGGTAATGTGCAATTTTTAATTCTTCAATGTCAGAAAAATTAGGATCCAGTAAATAACGATCGATAAATTCAGTTTTTTTTAGGAATCTTCCGTACATCCTTGTTATTTGTCCGAAACAATATTCATCAAATTCTCTTATCCAAAACATCTGACCATCGTTAAAATCCAAAAAAATTGGGCTTGGATGCGGAGGAAACAGAAATCGTTCACTGAAACCTTTTACTTCGATTAGTGAGTCGCCTAATGTAGGTTGATACATTTTTCTGATATCTGTTTGCAATATTTTACCATTTTCAAAATAGATTACCCATATCAGATTATTGTAAAACTCCTCACGTGCCTTCCGTTCTTCAATCTTTAATGATTTTTTTTGAAATTCAAAAGTAATGCCGGATTCTAATTGAATATCGGCTCTATGTTTAATACCGTTTTTTTCGACAGTTTTTTCATGAAATTTTTTATCAACTTCATTTTTCCATTGATAATGCCAAGGTGTTTCCTCCCCCCATGAATCACAGTCCCTTCCAGATTTATGAGCCCAATGAGGGTTTCTGATTTTTCCGGGACGAGAAATAACCTTCGCACTACATAGGGGACAATAACCTACAATGCCACGAGTCGTGGCTTCAATCAATTCATTATCTTCAGATAATGCCCAACGCATTAATTTCTAATGATTGTTTTTACATGAAAATATTTCACAAATTCATTTTTCAAAAAAAATCCCAAAAATGTTTACCAGAATTTTTTAGAGAAATTTTTTCCGGTTTTTCCGGAATTTAGAAAACAAAAATAAAATGGTGAGGCCCACGCACAAAAGGTCTGCCGACTCTTCGAAGAATTGCCCTGCAATTCTTCTCGTGTCTCGACTCAGATGAGTCTCGACATTGCGCAACTCACTTACTGGTATTCTTGGTTGCGTTCGGGCCGTTGCCCAGCGAGGGGGCGACGAGCCCCCCGAGCGACTCCCTGCATAAGCGGGGAGGGGGAGATATCGTATTTTCATAATAATATATTGTCAGTAAAAACCTTCCCGGACACCCGGATCCATCGATCCAGCCGCCCGAATACCCTCCCCATAGCCCGATCGCAGGTGACTTTTGAGATCTGTTAGGGTTCTATTAGCGCAATTTGGGCCTGCCGTCGTAAAACCCTCAAAATCGGAGCCTAAAATGAGCGTTTCCGGAAGTTTATGTCAGGTGATCCAGGTGAATATGTCAGGTTCACTATTATGGAAAAATCGCGGTGAAAATAAAAGGGGCCAAAATAACCCCCGATTGAAGAAATACGCCCAATTTGAGAAAACGGATTTTAAAGAGTGTGGGTACTCCCTTGAGGGTCCTTCTCCGTCGGAGACTGCACCTCCGGCTGGAGGGTTGCCTCCTCAGCCACGGGCAGATTCCGGGTCTTTACCTTCCCAGCCAGCTCCCGTCTGCGGCGCCGGAGGTACCGCACCGGCCCCGGCACCTGGTCGGGCCGCACCACGGTCCCGGCCGGCAGCGGCTCGAAAAAAAAATCCGGCCCGGCTCGCTGCCACCCTCAGCGCTGCCTGCCTGCCGGAGTCCCGTAGTTCTGGAGCTTCACCTGCATCTCCGGACTGAGCTGCTTGACCAGTTCTGCATTGTACGAACCGGACGGACTGGGATCGGTCGTGAGATTGAATATCTGGTGAGCCGCGATTGCATAGGACCGTGACAGGGCAGCAGGAGTCCCTTCACTGACAGACGGATCAACATCGGTTGCAAAGATAGAGACCGTATTGTCGCTGTTGCGGACAATCTCAAAGGTGCGGAACTGCTGGGGGAACTCGCGTAACGATGCCGTCTCAACCTCCCAGAAGCCGAGTTCAGGATGGGCTGCATCCGGGGATGTAAACGCGGTGATGGTGTTCTGGTGACGATGCCCCGCGATCCAGAGGAGAAGATTGGGATAGGTATGAAGTTTTGCCACCAGGTCCGTATCGGATACGGCCGCATATTTGTCCCAGGCCATCAACGATCCCAGGCCGGTCTCTGGCAGTTCCACACCCACCGGTGTGTGTGCTGCAATGATCATGAGCTTTCCTTCAGCCTGGCCCGCATCGAGTTCATGGACCAGCCACGCATACCGTTCCTTATCCAGCGACCCAAATCCGTTGCTGGAGCCATCCGGCATATTTTCGTCTTTCATGGTATCATCGAGTACAATGACCTTGACCGGTACATCCGATGCCGGTTCGAACGAATAACAGGCAAATCCCGTTGTTATGTCAGACTGGCTGAAACCATGTCCTGCCGGGCCCGATGAGGTACGGAAAAATTCACTGATCCATTCGTTTCGTGAAAGGAACCGTCGATCAGGATCCGCAGGTACGGTGGGAGGCCCGTCCGGAAATTCGCTTACATTCCCTGCACCGGTAATGTCCCCATAGGGAGTCCGCCCATCGACAGCCCCCATATAATAACCACGGCTTTGTATCCGGAGTTTGCTGGTGAGGACATTGCCCATGTTGAGGATGGAATTACCGGTAAGGGTACTTTTGATGTAATTGTCCGGCGGGAACAATCCCATCCAGAAATGATCGTGGTTGCCGATTGCCTGGTACCAGGGAATCGATGCATTCAGACCGGCTGCCTTGAACCGGTCCTGGTAATCATTGAGCGGCCCGGGAACGGGATCGTCCATCACCCCGGAATCGGGTTTTACCGTTTTGCCGTCAAGCACATCGATATACCACCGGAGTTCGTTGTACTGGCCGCTGTTGATCGCGTCTCCCAGAAAAATACCAAAGTCAAACGGTTTTTCCTCGTGAAGGACGTTTACCGTCCGGACTGCGGCATCAAGAACATGGGTTGAATACAGCATTACCGGAGAATATCCGGAGATCATCCCCCACTTATAGCCATAATAGATCACCTGCCCCGGAGATTCTTTGTCCGTGATGTGGATATCGGTCATGACAAAATAATTAAGAAGCCGCGCAGCGGGAACAACGTCGCTTGCGGAATATTCCGCGGGCATCAGGTCCAGTCGTTTCTCATAACCAAGCCCCTCGCCAAACCGCCACTGGCCATATCCATTGGCGGAGTAGTCTGGGACCTGGTGCGGGAGAAGAGCCGGTGCACCGGGAGGCACAGGTACCGGCATGATGGTCCGCTCAATCGTTGTAGAGACGGTGGAATTTATCGGATACTCCCCTCCAGGGATCCCGGTTTGTAAGAAAACCAGCGATCCCCCGATTACAGCAACAAAAAAACACGTCAGGATGATTCCGATCTTCAGCGCTCCTTTCATAGGGCTAACGTTTGAAAACTCTTGGATTAAAACTATCCTGTCCCCCGTGTACAGGCAAAGATCCGCCGTGCCTTCCTTACTCGAAAATTTTCCGGGCAGACCCTGCTCATATTTTTTTCAGCAGACCATGCGTGAAAAATTTATTCAGACTTTGCTCAAAAATTTTTGGCGCGATCACGACCCTGGTTAAAAAAACAAATCCGGAACAACCAGACCTTGTTAAAAAAAATTTCCCAAGACGTTACTGCAAAAAGTTTTACCGGGTCTTTTAGCGAACGTAACCGGTCCCGCCCGATCGCGATCCGGTTTTTTACATCAACCCGGTTGAATGCAAATTTTTTTTTATTTTTAAAAACGAGGAGGTCCTTCGGCCCCGGACCCGGTCTGCGGCCGGGTGATCCCGATCTGGCGGTACAACGCCTCCGTCCCGGGCTCATGCCCAAGGAAATTGTTCAGGAGAACGCTGCCGTCCTCCATGTTGCCACGGGCAAGGATCTCCTGCCGGAATTTCATGCCGGTGGTCTGGTTGGTCATCCCGTCCTGGCTGAACCTGTCAGCGATATTCAGGGCGTACACTTTCGCCCAGAGATAACTGTAATACCCTGCATCGTACGCGTCCATGACATGGTCGAACGATGCCGGCTGGTGCGTACCTGCGAGCGGAGGTATGCCCCACACTTCCTCGTACGTCTGGTACCATATGCCGGTCACGTTGACCGGCCCAGAAGCCGTGTGGAAGCGCATGTCCTCCAGGGATTTCTCCATCCGGCTGCTGTACTTACTTCCCATCGTGGCTTTATGTGCGGCAATGACCCGGTCGCGGAGGTCCGGGGGGATCCTGCGGGACGTATTGGTATAGTGGCCTGACAGGGATTCCAGCACCTGCGGGTCCCAGACCCACTCCTCAAGGGCCTGCGAGGGGGTTTCGACGAAATCCCACTCAACGCTGGTCCCGGACATCGTACCATAGGGCGCCGTCGTGAGAAGGCTGTGCATGGCATGCCCGCCTTCATGGAAGAGCGTCTCCAGATCATACGGGGTCAAAAGCGAGGGCCGGTCCCCCGACGGGGCCTGGAAATTTGCAACAATGGCCACAACCGGGACCGTGTATGACCCATTGGTCTCTCTTCCTTTGATAACCTCTGACTCGGAGAACCACCCGTCCTTCCCATCACGGGGATAAAGATCGAGATACAGGTACCCGACCGTGGCGTTGTCGGAGAGGTTCCTTACAGCGAACAGGCGCACCTCGGGCGACCAGACCGGGGCACCCTTCACCTCATCGAACCGGATGCCAAAGAGGTTACCATAGATCGAGAACATGCCCGCAAGTGCGTTGTCCATCGGGAAGTATTGCCGCACCTCCTCGTCGCTGTACCTATACTGCCGTTTCTTCTGGATCTCCTGCAGGTATGCAATATCCCAGGGATCGAGCGCCGTTGCCCCGGGATCGATCTCGTTCTTGATCGCGAGGAGATCGGAAAATTCCAAGGCGGTCTTCTCCCGCAGGGGTTTCTGTAAGGACGTGAGGAACGTCATGGCACTCGCGGTGCTTTTTGCCATCCGCCCGTCCAGCCGGAAGTCGGCCCACGTGGCGTACCCGAGCTCCTGTGCAGCCTGCTGGCGGAGAACGATCGCCTGTTCAAGCAGGGGGGTGTTCGCCTCTGCCTGCCGGTTATAGTAGGCAGCGTACATCTTCTTCCGGGTCTGGCCCGGTTCAGCGTTCGCCATCACAGCCGTGTAATCCGGGTATTTCGTGGTGACGAGATACGTTCCCTGCGGTGTCTGTTTAAAGCCGGCAATCGTTGCAGGCGGGACGCCCCGCAGTTCCTCCGACGTGAACTCAAGCGTGGAGTTGTCGTTGTTCAGGTTGTACATGTACTGCGATTCAAGCGCACTCAGGTCTGCCCGCAGTGCCCTGACCTTTGCGAGCCGGTCATCGGGAAGTGCAAGCCCGTTGTGCTCGAACTCCCGGAGGGTTTCGTTGTAGAGCCGGGATTCATCGGGGGTCCGTGGCACCGGGCCCTTCAGCGCATCGTACAGGTCGCGCCGGGTCGTTACCCCGTTGAGGAAGATTTGGGAGGATGTTGCAGCCTTGCTGCCTTCCGCGGCTATGGCAGGATCCGGGTACACATACCGCATGAGGATGAGGGGTCCGACGGCATCGTTGTAATCCGAGATCACCCGGTCGTACGCAAGGAGGGTGTTGTCGACCGTACGTTCTTTTGGGGGAAGGGCAGCGATCGCGTCGAGCGAGGCAGTGGCGGTTTTTTCCGCTTCGTGATTAAGCCGGGTAATTTCCCCGGCCCCATACCGGGCAGGGATCGGCGCTGCCGGTCCCGTGCCATTCTGTGCCGGGATGCCTGCCGGCGTACCGGTCTGGAGACACCCTGCGATGAGTAAGAGCGCGATAATGAGCGTAACAGCGCTTGCAGCAAGAGAATAATTCAGGATGTTCCGGAGGTCTGTCTGCATGGACGATCAGTACTACCTGCGCTATAACGGACGATAAAAGATCCGGGGGGTGGGACCCGGGTATCCCTTCGGTGATCTTTTTGTTGGGAGCCCCGGATCCGGTGATCCGGGCGCCGAAATACCCCCACTATAGCCCGATCGGTACCGACTTTTGCGATCTATTAGGGTTCTATTAGCGCAATTTGGGCCTGCCGACGTAAAACCCTCGAAATCGGAGTCCAAAATGAGCGTTTCCGGGAGTTTATGTCAGGTGATCCATGTGAATAAGTCAGTTTCACGGTTCCTGAAAAATCACTGGAAAATCAAAGGGGGTCAAAATAGCCCTCGATTGAAGAAATACGCTCGATTTGAGAAAACGGTTTTCAGGATGAAGGAGTGCTCTCCTGAGGATCGGTCTCCGACGTGCAGCTAGTCATTTGACCTGGAGCATGTGTGGTGTCCGATGAGCTCTTCAATGTGCGACAGGTCATCTGACCTGGAGCTGGAGAACTCGAAGGTCACCAGACCTGAGAGATGAGAAGACAGTCAGGTCTTCGAACAGTCCGAAGGGCTCTTCAATGTGCGACAGGTCATCTGACCAGGAGCTGGAGAACTCGAAGGTCACCAGACCTGAGAGATGAGAAGACAGTCAGGTCTTCGAACAGTCCGAAGGGCTCTGCGATGTGCGACAGGTCATCCGACCTGGAGCTGGAGAACTCGAAGGTCACCAGACCTGAGAGATGAGAAGACAGTCAGGTCTTCGAACAGTCCGAAGGGCTCTTCGATTGTGAACCGGATTCTCGGGAGACGACAGCCTCAGACGGGGGCAGCTTCCGGGTTTTCGCCATCCCACTTAACTCCCTTCTCCGGCGCCGGAGGAACCGCACCGGCCCCGGGATCTGGTCAGGCCGCACCACGGCACCGGCCGGCAGGGGCTCGCCATCATTTCTCAACTCAAGGATCCCGTTGTCCATGATCCGGAAGAAGCGGATGAAATAATCCTGCGAGACAACCCAGAGCTCGCGGGAGATCTGTGGGCAGGACGGGTACATTTTCAGGCCCGCGATCTCCTGCGCTGCATCGCGATTGAGCGACGCACTCGTGCAATCCATCCGCCGCAACCGTTTGACCCGGACCTCGGCAAGCAACCCCGGGCGAACGATCGCAAACGTGGCGAGGCTGCCCGGCCCGCGTTCGTACATCCGGACGAGTCCCCGTTTCACCGCAATCTCCATCGCGGCTGCGAGCGCTTTTGCCGGGAACCGGCCGCGGGACATTAGGTAGCCTCCATGTTTAGTATTTTTTCTTCGATAAGGTGCATCTCCTGTTTTGATGTACTTTTTGTTATTTTAATTCATGTATATATTTTGAGAGGATGGGGGAGGTTGGGTTGAATCTTTTGTGAAATTTTTTAAAAAATTTTGTAGGAAAAATTTTGGAAAATGTTTATCAAAATTTTTTGAGAGATAACTTTTCAGGATTTTTTCGGAATTTTGAAAACAAAAATAAAATTTGTGAGGCCAACGCGCAAAAGGTCTGCCGACTTTTGCGCTACGCACTTACCTGTACGAGAATTTGCATACAGTCCCTTGCCCAGCGAGGGCCCGACAGGCGCCGCGCCCGAGCGACTCCGAGCGTAGCGAGGAGGGGGAAGAATCGCAACTTCAATTTAGACTTCAATTTCACAGTCTGGTGTTATAAAGATGGAATACCCATCTCGAATCTCAGCTATGGACCCGACATTGATGTTCTTTGATCCGAAGAATATGTGACAAATAAATCCGGATGAATCATTTTGGTAGCGTTGAAAGGTTGCGAAATAAATCAAAATATTGATGATATATAAAAAAATATTTTTGGTAAGTATGGTGTGAAATCTGATGTTTTATAACGATCCTTTGGATATAAATGCTGATGCTTGGACTGAACTGCTTACTAACAACGATGTGACCACAGAACAAGATATGAAGATTTTAAAAATAGTATATGAAAGCCCAAATCATGAGATTCGAGCTTCAGAAATTGTACCAATGACATCGTATACACATCATGGGCCAATTAATTTACAAATCAGTCGGTTTAGTAAACGCGTAATCAAAGAGACACGTGCGCGAACTCCCTTGGGGAAAAACGGAAAGCCTCGATGGTGGCATGTTCCTTTTTTAGGATATGAAAAAGATGGCCGTTTTCCATGGATATTGCGACCTGAATTAGTGACAGCGTTTGAAAATATATTCGGTCGATGCAGCACTAAACGTAAAACTCAAGATCTAGAGAAATCATTGGAAGAAGACAGAACTACGCTAATTGAACTTTCACTACCTTCCGAATCGGACATCAAGATCCCAATACCCGAACCACTTTCAATTGATAAGGCACGCCAGAAAAAGGAAAAAACAAGTCTAAAAGATGGAGAAAATGGCAGATCAAAACAAATCGATTTTGACAGCCGTAATAAAGCAAGGGCGACTTTAGGTGCCCGTGCTGAATTTATCGTGTATCATGCTGAGATAAAAAGATTGGTTAAAGCAAAAAAACCTGAATTAGCAAAAAAAATCGATCCTACAATCTCCTCTAATCCTGACTTTGGATATGATATTTTATCCTATAATGAAGATGGTTCTGAAAGGAAAATTGAGGTAAAGGCTGTTCAAGTAACCAATGGCTGTTATTCATTTTTTATTTCAGAAAATCAATGGCAACGAAGTCAAAGTACAAAAAATTATTTCTTGTATTTTGTCGTTAATGCAGGAGAGACAAACCCAAAAGTTAGATTCATTTCAGGTAAAGACCTCAACTGTGATTACTTACATCCGTCTGAGTATAAGGCATTTGTTCCATTTTCAATTGTTAAAAGAACTAGAAAGAACACAATTTAAAAATATTTCCAACGGCACTGGATGAGTCACGCATACTGAAACAGATCCACCTTCCGAGAAACTAATCCATTGCATCATCAGTAAAAGAATGTTGTTACGAGGATTTGACCCATCCCTGTTGTAAGCGTGATAAGGGCGCTAAGTTTCTCCAGATCTACGGCAAATCTAAACCGATCTGCATCCAGAGAGAGAGATTATCCTTTTCCGACAGTCTCCAATCTGTAGACTGAGTAAACCGTTCACCGCTCCGGCAGACACGCCCCTGCCGCATGGCGCACGAGCGGCGAGCGCCGGTTGAAGAAAACCGCGATGAAGGCGGAGAACGCCGGGCTCCAACAGTCCCCGCCTTCCCTGACCTGCCATCCGTTCTCCATCGCGAGCCGGATATGTTTCCCGTGGCTCACCTGCTGCATCCCTTCGGAGCGGAGCAGGTCGCCGGCATGGCGGAACTCCCGGGGCACTTCGGTCTCGTACCTCCCGCCGCTGATGAACGGCCCGGGGAGATCGGCCGAGAGATACTTGGTCCGGAACTTTTCCGCATTCACCCGGTTCCAGACAGGGGGGCCGGCATGGCTCCGGATCGCGGGGAGATCATCCACCAGCAGTTCGATGAGAATCATGCACTCCTCCAGCCCCATGTGATAGTGGGCATGGTGCACGGAGAACCCGTTCCGTTCCAGATGTTCGGCAATCCCGATGGTGCTCCGCTTCAGCTGGGGGACAACGATCTCCTCGATATAGGGAGGTGTCCGGAAGGTCAGGGAGTACAACTTCGTCCCGCGATCCCGGAGCAGGTCTTCCAGCGTGGAACGCGTTATGGCACAACTCACCGGCATCTCAAAGAACGCCGCCGATGGCGACTCAAGGTATCCCCGTGCCAGCTCCACGAACTCGGCCATGCGATCGACCGAGACCGCGGCTGCGACATTCCGCTTCGGGTCGACCGGATCGATCATGACAAGCGGTTCGTTAAACTCCTTGGCCACATGGTTCTCCACATCGATCAGGGTCCGGGGCTTCCATTCGGCAGCGGCCTTCAGGAGAGGGGTGAAGCCCCCGTAATGCAGGACGAGGAGCTCGCAGAGATACCCGGAGAATCCCTCCGTCATCTGGTCGGAGCCATAGATCCCGCCGGCCTTGGCGAAACGCTTGAGGAGGAGGACATCGTCGATCAACCCGTTGATCTTATCCGTGATGTACCGCGTATGGAACGGCGTCCGGTCAACAGCGCTCTGGATCCGTGAAGCGCTCTCCACCTTGTAGCAGGGGACCAGGTCCACGTCAACGTCTTCGATCGTGGCGTTGATGTACGGGTGCTCAGCATACTTCTCGTGGTAGTTGTCGGTGAACGCCGCTGCAATGCTCCGTGCCAGTGCCAGCCCTTCGGTTTCGAGTTGTTCCCGGGTCAGGGAGGGATCGAACAGCATGAAGACATCGAGGTCGCGGTCTCCCTTCACCCACGTGTGCCGGGCGATCGATCCCACGACCATCCCCTCGGCCTTGCCGCTCTGCCGGATCTTCTCCAAGATCCGCTGGCCAATCCCGCAGACATGGTCCTTCTCTTCCTGCGAGGGGCGCAGGCCGGCAAGCACGGTCTCTTCCAGAGAACTCCGGGTCACCAGTTCACCTCCAGCAGGTCCTCGTACACCGGGCCCCGGGGGGTCAGGGTGCTCTTCTTGAGTTTCAGGCCGCTGACCATACATTCTCCATAGCTCCGGCCTTTGAGCTGGTCGAGGGCCGCGAAGAGCGAAGGATCGGAATACTTCACCCGTGCCACCGTTGCATGGGGGGTGAACTTCCGGCTCTCGCGGGGAAATCCCATAGGGGAGAGGGCATCCTCGACAAGGGAGAGGAGCCGTTCGCCATTCCCCTTGTCATCGATCGCACACCAGACGGTATGCGGACGTTTCGGGTTGTTCACGGTCACGTTCCCGGCTGAAACGGGAAATGGCTGAAACGGTACCAGCTTCAGGGCATCTTTGATTCGCACGAGCATCTTGTCATCCACTTCGCCCAGAAACTTCACGGTGATGTGGATGAGGGACGGGTCGACAAACGTAAGCCGGGACGAACTGGCCCGCAGTACATCCTGGGCCTCCTTCAGCTGCCCGCGTACTGTTTCGGAGAGCTCCAGCGCGACAAACGTCCTGACCATTACGGTAGTTATTGTTCCAATTCCCTGATAAGGGTAATCGCCCGGTGTCGCGGGCAGCCGGGAAATGCTTCGCAAACCATGATTTTTTTATTCACATACCACCTAATGGATCATTAACAGAGTTGAGGGTGTTTTTTGTGACGGATTCTCCACAATTGATCGTATACACGCTTGAGCACTGCCCGAATTGCGAACTCCTCAAGTCATTTTTGAAGACCGGGGGATATCCCTATATCGAGCGCGACCTGTCAACTGCCGAGTCGCTGACCGAACTGCGGGTGAACGGGGTGTTCGTGAACGAGGCCCCGGTGCTCCAGAAGAGCGAGGATTTTTTCACCTCGGCCGACCTCTTTCCTGCGGGAAAACTCGACAACGAGCACCTCAGCCAGCTGATCGCGGGTGAATGATGAGCCGGCAGGAGACCCGCCAGCAGACCATCTTTGGCGAGTATACTCCTTCCCTCCCCCCGGTCAGGACGACCGACGGGCATATCGTTGAATGGGACCGGAGCCGCATCGTCCGCCAGATCGTGGAAGAGACAAAGCTTGTCGAGACCTTCTACGGGTACAAAGGTGCTTCAGAGGAGACCGCGCAGGAGATCGCCCTCGATGTCGAACACAAAATCAAGAACATGGGGCTCAAGTCTCTCTCCGGCCCGCTCATCCGCGAGATCGTCAACATCACTCTCCTTGAACGCGGCATGGTCCAGTACCGGAACGTCTCGACCCGTGTCGGTACGCCGGTCTTCGACGCTCACTTGATCGATGTGGGGAAAGGGTTCGAAGCCCACGACAACGCGAACCTGCAGGAGAATGCGGAGACCTCCCACAAGAAGAAGGCAGACAAGATCTCGAAAGAACAATACCTCCTCCAGCTGCCCCCCTCCCTTGCCGACCACCACCTCTCGGGCGAGATGCACATCCATGACCTCGAATACTTCGGCACGCGGCCCTTCTGCCAGGACTGGGACCTGCGCTACTTCCTCTATTACGGCCTGATGCCGGATGGCAACGGCACCAAGGCATCGGTTGCCGGCCCGGCCAAGCGTGCCGAGGTCGCTATCCTCCATGCGGTGAAGGCCCTCGGGTCCGCCCAGACGAACTTTGCCGGCGGCCAGGGCTACTATAATTTCCTCACGTTCCTTGCCCCGTACATGGAAGGGATGGAGTACGAGGAGATCAAGCAGATGGTCCAGATGTTCGTATACGAGATGACCCAGATGATGGTTGCCCGGGGCGGCCAGCTGGTCTTCTCGTCCATCCAGCTCTCTCCCGGTGTCCCGACCCTCTGGCAGGACAAGCCCTGCATCTACAAGGGAAAGGTCTGGGACGGATCGGCCGCACCGCACCGGACGTATGGCGAGTTCGAGCGGGAAGTGCGGCTCCTCTTCAAGGCCCTGATGGAAGTTATGCTCGGAGGCGACTACTGGGGCAAGCCCTTCAACTTCCCCAAGCCCGAGATCTCCATCGAGCCCGACTTCATGCAGGAACGCGAGGAGTTCAACAAAAAACACCCCGAACTCCCCACGTACCAGGACCTCTACCTCATGACCTTCGAGCTGGCCTCGAAGTTCGGAACACCGTATTACGACAACCAGCTCCCGGCCTACCGCGGCGCCGGCAAAGGGATCTCCTGTTACCAGTGCTGCGCTTACCAGTTCTCCGCGGTGGCGGACGAGGACTCGGACTTTGACAAGAAACTTTTCTTCGAGAACGGCCGCCATTTCTCGATGGGATCATGGCAGGTCGTCTCGGTCAACTGCCCGCGTGCAGCGTACAAGGCGGAGGGAGATGACGCACGCCTCTTTGCCGAGCTGAAGAAGCTCATGGATGTCTCGGTCGAGATCTTCAAGATCAAGCGGCGCTGGATGGATTTGATCCGGTCCAACAGCCGGATGCCGTTTGCCATGCAGCGCCCGAAGGACCCGAACACCGGGGAGCGGGGCGCCCTTGCAGTCGATCTTGAGGGGCTGGTGTACACGATCGGTGTCGTCGGTGTCAACGAGATGGTCCAGCACCATACCGGCAAGCAGCTCCACGAGTCAAAGGAGGCATTCAAGCTTGCCATCCGGGCCATGACCGAGATGGAACTCTATGGCCGCGAGCTCTCGCAGAAGAACAACATGACGATCGCCCTTGCCCGCACCCCGGCAGAAACAACCGGCCAGCGGTTCGCAGTGGCCGATCTTCTCGACCGCCGGTACCATGACGCTGCCGTAAAGGTGATCAAGGGAGATTTGGACTACAGCCTGCCAAAACTGGGCAAGGTCCGCGACCTGCCGATCTATTACACGAACGGCACCCATGTTGCCCCCGGGGCGAACGTGCCCCTGACAAAGCGCATGGATATCGAGCATGTCTTCTTCCCGATTGTGGACGGCGGCAACATCTTCCACATCTGGCTTGGCGAAGCACGGCCGGACCCCCGGGGCCTCATGGACATGGCAATGAGACTCTGCCGCAACACCCAGATCGGGTACTTCGCATTTACCCGGGACATTACAGTCGCGCTCCGGCAGTTCCACGAGATGAAGTCCGGCAAGAAACCGGTCAGCCACGCGACGCCGTCCGATTTCCCGGTGAAAGTTTAACTTTTTTAGCTCAGTAGATTTCCATATCCCCCTGTTATGATTGCCCCCCTTTGCGCCTCCGACTGGTTTGAAAAACCAGGAGGATGAGAAGAACGCGGATGCGTTCTTCGACTTCGGCAGCCGTTCATCACAACCGGGGGTATGGGGGCATCAGCCCCTATCGTATGAATAATCATTTCAATAGAGCAATTTTTTTATCATTTGCCAAAACGGAAGCCTCTCAGGATCATTCGATAAATGCAAGCCTGAAAAAAAAGAGATCAGAGATGCCGGATCTTTCTTAACGAGATGTCCATGATCCCGCGGTGGACACGGTAATAACTGTGGATACGGTCAATCGGTCCATCGAGCATGATGGTTGTAATCCGGTCATCGGCAATGATCCGTACGCACTGGGTTTCGATATCCGCAAACGGGGCATTCTTCAGGTCGCTGGGGAGTTCGGCGGTTATGAACAGCTCGTTGTCGGTCTCGACAACTTCGTACGGGACCTCCCCATCATCCTCAGGACTATTCAGCCGGAATACTTCCGGATCTCCGCTGTCAGCCTGGCGGGTGATGATCGTGTACCCGATGATGCGGGCATGCTGGCTCTCGGGCATGCTCTTCACGATATCTTCCACGATCCGTGCAAGGTTGTTAAAGACATCATCATAGGGCCCGCCCGGGTTATTCTGCATAGACACCTCCAAGAATATACCGGTCTTTCTCCTTTTTTGCAATACCCTTCCGTTCAAACTGTTTTATGATCCCGACAAGGCGCGACCGGGGAAGTTCCGTGGCCTGTTCGAGCTCTGCAAGGGTGAGCGGCTGGTGGGACAGGGCGATCACAACACTGATCTCTCCATCGCTTTCGAATATATCCTTATGGATCTGGGCAAGGTCGTTGATCTTGCTCTCGATGTCATGGTTGACCTGCTCAAGACTGGCAAGGATCTGGTCATGCGCCTGGATCATCCGTGCCAGCATGGCGACAGACTTTTTCAGCTGGTCGTTTTTTATTGTTTCGGGGTCCGGACGAGGAACAGCGATGCGCAATTCCTTGAGACTGATGTCGATTAAGATGTCGTTGGCAAGGTAATAGTACTTTCTCCGCCGGTCATCCATCTCGCAGGAAAGGATAGCCTCGCGCTCCATCATCTGGAGATGGTCGATGACCGCCTTAGGGGAGAGCATCAGGGTCTCTGAGATCTCGGTGACAAAGCAGGGCTTCTGGCGGAGCAGCTCGATAATGCGCCTCCGGTTGCGGTTTCCCAGGATATCAAGAAGCCGTGCTACCTCAAGAGCCTCATTCATGTTTACATTATGTTAGTGTGATTCCTATTTAAAATTCGATCTCTTTGGTTCTGGTGCATCCTCGTGACTTCATGACGTGAAACGTGGCGAGGTGTGCGGCGTGACTCAACACTATTTTTAATCCATCAATATAAGATCAATGTGAAGTAGTGATTGATTAGATTCTCTTAAAAAAATAATGAAAATCACTTGACATCGGCAAAGATGGTCCGTATTAAGATTGGTTTAACAGGGAATCGATGGATATTTATGATTGGGTTGGCGACAAAATCAAAACAAATTCTTTTTCACTCGATCAATTGGTCATTGACAATTCATTGTATTGATAATGCGATAATTTGATATATTGAATTCGTCTATATCTATAATCATTATAATCGCTATCGTCCCTTTTGGAACGATAGTAATTCATTAATTGGTGGTTTTTTTTGAATGGTAGAGCTGTTGTTCTAATCGATGGTGGATATCTAAACAAACTCCTTCTTGCTGTTTTACCCGGCCGTAGAATAGATTATGAAAAATTTTCAGATTTGGTGTGTGGAGATTGTGAAAGATTACGAACATATTATTACAATTGTATGCCCTACCAAAGTTCTCCCCCAACTGAAATTGAAAAACAAAAATACGCAAATATGAGCAAATTTCTCCACAGATTAGAACAACTATCAAGATTCCAAATTAAGTTGGGAAGATTACAAAAATATTATAACGAGCGTGGGGAAGTTGATTTCAGACAAAAAAGGATGGATGTTTTACTGGCTGTAGATTTGGCACAATTGAGTTGGACAAGAAATATTGGAACTGCAATCCTAATTGCAGGTGATAGCGATTTTGTTCCTGCCATTCAAACTGCAAAAGATGCTGGCGTTCTTGTAAAACTCTATTATTCTGATTTTTCTGTTCATGATGAATTACTCACAGCAGCCGATGATAAAATTTTAATTACGAGACAAATATTGGAATCTGTGGCCTTTCATTAATTTTCAATCTTCACATCTCGTTTTGCACCAACGATAGTGCAAACACTAAAAGTCACTAAGATGCACCAGAACCATCTCTTTTCAGGCACAGAGCACCGCGAGCAGGATTCCGGCCATGCCTGCGAGGGCCATGACCGCCATCAGGACAGAACTGCGCCACCGGTTGGTCTCCGCTGATCCCAGGGAGGTCCTGCGGCGATATCTCCGGATTGAATAGCCATCTGACATGGATGTATCGCGTGAGTGTTGGGGCAAACAGGATATTAATTGTAAAAATCCTGCGGGTACGATCAGGGAACCTGCAGGTTCAATGAAAAAAAGAGGGGAATTGATCCTGAACGGTCGGGTTGCAGGGCAACCGCGATCATTTCTTTATGTGGCTGATATAGCGTGCATTCACAGAATCCCACTTCACGATATTCCAGAACCCTTCGATGAATTTCGCACGGTCATTTTTGTAATCGACATAGTATGCGTGCTCCCAGACATCGAGGGCCATGAGAATCCGGAACCCGGGGACAAGGTTCACGTTGTGCTTCTCCACCTGCATGATAATGAGCCGGTTGGTTTTCATGCAATGGGTCAGTACAGCCCACCCGGATCCCTCAGCGCTGGATGCGGCCTGCGTGAACTCCTTTTTGAACCGGTCGAAGCTGCCGAACTCACCATCGATCGCTTTGGCAAGTTCACCTTTCGGGACGCCGCCCCCGCCCTTTCCCGCGGGCGCAAGGTTCTCCCAGAAGAGGTTGTGGAGACGGAAGCCCGCGATATGGAACGAGAGCTCCTTTAACGTGGCTTTCATGTCAAGGTCCGTTTTCTCCTTCCGTGCCTTGTCCAGCTTTTCGAAGATAGCATTCGCACCGGTCACGTACGCCTGGTGGTGCTTGGTGTGGTGCAGGGTGAGCTGTTCCTCCGACATATACGGCGCCAGTGCCTTGTAATCATACGGCAGTTTCGGCAGGGTATAGAGTTTTGATTCCATAAAAGTTCCTCCAGAAGGGGGTCTGTGGATAGTATCCCAATCCACGTATTTGAGTCATTGCATTGCTGCAGAGTCCCCGCGCAAACTCCGCCGTGGGTATGATAAGCCCGGGGTGCTCTTCCATTAAATCTGAACATGCTGACACTTACAGGAAGCGGTATTTCCCCTTTGGCACCCGGATCTCGAACCGGACCCCGGTTTTTGGAGTCCCGGTTTCCCGTATCGTAATTCCGGTGAACCCGAGCAGCTCGCGGATAAGGAAGAGGCTCCGTATTGGGCCGGTGTCAACGCCCCCTTCGAAGATCTTCTCTTTTACGTCTGCCGGGATCGAGTAGCCATTATCGGCATATACGATGAGCAGATCATCGGGTTCCCTCTTCGTGAACAGGGTGATCTCCGGTTTGGCAAGGGTAGTGTTGCGAAGAGAATTCTCCAGCAGGTTGAAAAAGACACGCGGCAGAAGGGGATCGGCAAAGATCTCCACTTCCCGCGCTTCCGTTTTGATGGATGCACGATGTTGTGGCAGGAGGAGAACCGCATCGCGGAACGCCTGCTCCACCCGCTGCCATTTGGGAGAGATGAAACCCAGTTCCTGGAGCGCTCTCATGTACGCGATCTGGTTGCGGATGGACTCGATAGACCCGACCGTCTTGTCAAAGAACTGCTGCATCTCCTCGTGCGTGTTCTTGAGCTGGGCCCGTTCGAGATGGTTCATGATAACCGACAGGTTGTCGAGAATGTCGTGCCGCGTTATGGAAAAGAGGAGGTCCATCTTGAGGTTGATGTTCTGCTGGCTGACATCCTCAGAGATCCCCAGGAGATACTGGGGAGTCCCGTGCGAGTCAAAGACCGGGACAATGATCATGTGGATGATCGTTCCGCCGTTGTCCCGTTTTGAAATAATTTTATTGCGGACTTCTCCGGGGCGGGAGAAGATCCCGCTGTTCTCCTCCTGGATCGCGGTGACAACGTCAGGAGAGAAGAGCTCCGCATCGGTCTTCCCGAGGGTCTCTGATGCAGGGATCCCAAACAGGTTCTCGCTCATCTTATTCCAGAAAATATATTTCCCGTCAGAAGCCCGGGTGATGAAGATGGCCACCGGGAGTTGATCGATCATCTCGTTCTGGAAGATCTCGTCATCCTTCATCTTCTGGAACGCGGCTTTGAGCGAATCGACCATGGTGTTGATACCATTTTCAAGAATCGCAAACTCGATGTTTCTTGTCTCACGGATCCGGTGGTTGAGGTTGCCCCGGGCAATGATGTCAACATCTTCGACAATAGCCTGGATTGGCTGGGTCATGTGCCGGGAAAGGAAAAATGCCATAATACAGCCGGTGATGATTGCGATCAGCGCAACAACGATGTGATAGATCAGCAGGTTGTTGAGAGCATCCTCGATCAACTGTGTATTATACGTGATCATCACGATCCTGCTGGGATCCGACCCGTACAGGGTGTCATGGAGATCGATGAACAGGTAATGCGTTGTCCGTGAATTCGCCGTATCGACAATCTCAAGGTTCGCCCGCGTGCGGATCACTTCCGCAAGCTGGCTCTTTACCGGTTCGGGGGGAGCTGTATTGTTGCTGACACGCAAACCAAGCGTATTGAAGGTGGTGAAATCCTCGACATACGGATTAGACATGATGATTTTTTTCACATTTTTGTGATCGTCCAGTGCATCGTTGACAGCATCAAAGGACTCCCCGCCAAGCCCGAGTTCAAGTACATACCTGTGGTCAGCCGTAGGCATGTACGCGTATTTCCGGTACTGCCCTGCCCCGAGAAGCTCATGGACAACGCGATCGGGAAAGAATCCTTCCGCATTCCGGATCTTTGTCAGGTACTGGTAAAAGTAGGGGATGGACCGGAAGTCCTGGCCAACTTCAGGCAGGTACGTTGTCTCGACAATCACGCCATTCTCATCAATGATATAGATATCATACCCGGTCCCCAGTGCTGCTTTCAGCGCGGTAAGATTCATCTGTGAGGGATCGCCATTGACACGCTCATACTCGACATTGACCTTGTTGAGCCCGTCCCGCATCTTGTCGTTCAGGCTGTCATCGAGGATCGTTGTCGCGGTGTCGGTCAGACGTAATGCCTCGACAACATTCCATTCCGTCTGGCTCTCCAGGTTCTGGTATTCACGGTCGAAGTTCTCTCTTGTGAAGACATAAGCATTGACGGTGAGAAGGCCGACAATACAGACGATCAAAAGGACCATGAAGATGAGGATATAAAAGGAAAAAGACCGGTTCGATCTCCGGGAACTTTTTTCTTTAACCATTCGAGCCACTCGCTTTCTGGTATGCTCCAGACAGCAACCCGGTCCGCGCCGGAGCTGAAAGGATAGAATAGCGGCCGGGTGCCTGAACTTCGGGCAGGAACGGGATTATCTGTCCATGATCCCGTACGGTCGCGATCCAGTCATTTTTCATATCATTTACGATAATAAAAAAGAGATCTTTTTAGTTTTACGTGGTGCATGCACCAATGGTCATAAGGACCCCGGATGAATTATTGGAGCGCTTCAGTAATTGCTTTTCGGATCTTCTCGTCTTTCTCTTCCGCCAGCGCAGCCTTCAGCGCATCGGATGCTTTATCTCCGCCAATGGTGCCGAGTGCTCTGACAGCCATCATCTTCACGTACGGGTTCTCGTCTTTGAGGAGGATGACCATGGGCTCGATTGCATTGGAGTCCCCCAGTTGCTTCAGGCCCTTTGCCGCCATGTAGCGCACGTGGTCACGGTTGTCCTTCAGTGCCTGGATGAGGGGTTTTACCGCATTTTCGTCTGCAATCCTGCCAAGAGCTTCGGCAGCGCGGTACCGGGTCTGCCACTTTGGCTCATGCATGACTTCGGCAAGGGGCTCTATTGCAGCCTTTCCAATCCTTGAAAGTGCAAGGGTCGCCTGCTCCCGGACAGATTTGTCAAAATCCGCAAGGGCTTCGATAAGCGGCTGGATGGCGTAGGGATTGTGGGCCTTTCCCAGGAGATAGGCAGCGTACTGCCGCACGAGGGGATCGGTGTTGTTGCGGAGTTCCCGCGCAAGGTCTTCGAGTCCCAGCGCTTCGAGCTGGAGAGCGTTCTCCGGTTTCTTTGGTGCATTCTCTTCCATGGGTTGATCATTTGTCATACTGCATCATTGAAGTATCGCCTGTCGATGTATAAAAAATGCCGTGACTGAACTGGGAGAAGCGACAGGTAATCCAGGGACAGGTACGATGAAGATACATCATTTTGAGACGCAGCGATACCAAACAATAAATATGCCATTACCTGGTACAGGATTTCTCCATAAGTGCCAAAAAAATCGCAGTATACGGCGGGTTTTTATATTTTCTGCCACGATGGACTAGTATGAACCAGAAAGTCATCGTGCTCCTGATCATCTGCATTGCCGTTGCCGCTGCAGCGGGCTGTACAGGACTCCGCACCCAAGCCTCCGGGTATACAACATCGCAGGACAGTGTACGGACCGAGGTGGTCTATGACAACGGATGGGGCGGCACACCACAGAAAATCAGTGGATCTGTGGCCGCAACCCCCATGCCTGCACCTACCTCGGGTAATTACGGCGCGGATTCCGCCACAGTCGAGACAAAGATCATCAAGACCGCTGATATGACCGTGGAGGTCAGGGATGTTACCGGGGCCGCAGAATCGCTCAAGTCCCTTGCAACGTCCAGCGGGGGATACCTCTCATCGACAAGCATCCGTAAGAATTATCAGAACCAGCTCACGGGAACGGTGACCATTCGTATTCCCCAGGCATCATTCGATACAGCTATTGAAGGGGTAAAAGGCCTCGGAACGCTCAAGTCGATATCCACGAGCGGACAGGACGTGACCGAGCAGTATGTCGATCTCGAGGCACGGAAGGCTTCGTACACCAACCAGCTCGCGCAGTACAATGCGATCATGAAACAGAGCACCCGGGTTGAGGACATCATCAAGGTGCAGGAACAGATCGACCGGGTTCAGACCGAACTTGACCGGCTCAATGGCCGGCTGAATTATCTCGACAGCAGGATCGATCTCTCAACCATCACGGTCTATCTCCAGGAGCCTGAACCGGTTGGCGGGCAGGCAGGCCATGATTTCGTGTCAGCAATCAATGAAGGGATTGACGGGTTCCTCGGAATGATCGACGCGTTGATCGTTCTCTTCTTCACGCTCCTCCCGCTTGTTATCATCGGCGCGATCGGGTACTGGATCTACACATGGCAGAAAAAAAGGAAAGGACCGGCTGCCCAAATCCTTGAAAAGAAACAATAAAACAATTATCTTTTTTGCTGTTCCAGCAGCTGGCGGATCCGTTTGAGTTCGTCCAGGATCAGGATGCTTGTGCCGGTTGTTGCAACCGGAGATCCGGGAGCCAAAGAAACATTCGCGCCGGTCCCCGTGCCGTCGTTTGTGCCACTGCACGCACGGACAGAGCCGCGGAGGATCTCCCGGAGTTCTTCTGCATGTTCGATGGCCTCGATCCGGATCTCGGGAACCGCCTGGCCTGAATACCCCGCGGTCTGGATGGAGATCGTGGAGATCCCCAGCCAGCGCATGACCGGGCCCTGTTTCAGGTCGAGGTTCGTGATCCGGTTATAGGGAACGATCCCGGTTGTCCGGAACCAGACGCCACGGCGCCAGCGCATCTCGTCGTCGTGAAGTTCGTACTCCATGGTGGCGTAATAGAGCCGGGTCCAGGCAATAAAGAGGACGGTGATGATAAGGAATCCAACAAGAACTGCGCCTGTGACGACAGGATCGATCTCCGGGCCGGCTGCCAGGACCATGGGGAGGACTGTACAGCAGGCAATGAGACCAAGGAAGAGGATGAAATCGATTATAAACCAGGGAACAAATGCCGGTGAAGGTTTGAAAGGGACCTTCCGGGGAAACAGATCGGGTGTGGTCATAGTATCACCGCAGGAGTATTGATCTCCTCAGGATAAAAGATGGGGAGAATGAACAGAGCGCGAGGGAGTTTTTTATTCCCGGCATTGCGTTTGTCAAAAAGAGGGTGGTGAAATGGTTGTTGATGCACTTGCCACTACCGGAAGGGCCGCACGTTAACTTCCGGCATCGGCAGAGATGCTTACCTTCCCGTAGGATTCCTTGGTGGCGTCGCTTTTCAGGAGTGCCCCGTCCTTGTAGATCGCAACCGAGAGCTCGTGTTTTGTGGAACTGTCCTTCTTCTCAACATCGGCCTGGACGGTTCCTGTTGCATTCACTACTTCATAGAGCCGGGAACCGGAATCTTCCAGTTTCTGGAGATCCGATGACATCCCGTATGTCCCCTTGTAACTGCCAATGTAATTAATCATAACCCACACACCGGAGACGGGAACGGTGGGAGCAGTGGTCTCCTTTACCGTGATGGAGGCTACACCGGTGTTGCTCAGAGGCCTGGATGGTTCAGCAGCGCTGCTGCCCGATGGTGTCTCTCCTGCCACAGGTTCACCCGGTGTCGTGGGCTCTCCTTCAGAAGAAGGACCGGACGAGAGCATCGGCAGGACAACAAATGCAGCTGCTGCAAGCAGCACGATGAGGACAATGACGATGATTCCCCCCATGATGACGTTCTTTCCCGGCATCATGCTTCGCCGGGGTCTCCTTGCCGGTGCAGGAACTGCCGGCCGGGGTGCTGCCTTCTTCTTCCCTCCACCCAGGATACCGGATAAGAATCCCTTCTTTGCCGGCTTCTGCGGGGGTGTGGCGGGGCTGGCCGCCGGGGGCTGTGATGATCGCGGGGAGTCCATGGGAACACCTGCCGCGGCTTTTTCATAGGCAGGTGACCGGGCTGGCGGGGGTGCCTGCCGGGAAGCCGGGGCAGGTGCGACAATGGGCGTGCCGCACTTGTTGCAGAACGCGGAATCGGTAAGAACACGGTTCCCGCATTTCGTGCAGTATACGATCTCGTCAGGTGATGCCCCCGCAGGATCTTCCGGGGCCGGGCTCTCGTACGCTTCTGCCGGGGCACTCCGTCTCACTGAAACAGTCTGCGGGGCGGTGACCGCGTCGTGCACTGCTGCGTTACGGGCAGCGGAGACCTCCTGCTGGATGATCCGTACCCATTCATCACGCTCGCGTGACCGGGTGCCGCCCTGCCGCTGCGGGAAGGTCAGGATCATCTGGCGGTTCTCGCCGGTTGCAGTCTGGACGGTAAGGGTAAGGATCTCGTCGCCAATCGCGTTCTCTCCAATCTCGGCCTCCATGATCATGTCGTATGCGACCTCCCTTGTCGGGAGGATGTTCTTCGCACGGTCAACGAGAATGATACGCATGTTGGTGAGGATGCCCTCAAACGGGATCGACTTGACGTGCACCCCCGGTGTCCTCAACAGGACCTGTTCACCACGGTAAAGTTCTGGATCGCCCATACAATCACGCCTGAAGTTTTTTCTGGATGCTAGTTGTTCGACCTGACACGGGAAAAAGATATTTATCGGGATGCGCGTTTCGCATAACCCCCGCTGTACACGGACCGCCCTGTTACAGCGTGAAGACCACAGATTCCGGCAGGGCACCGTTCCGTGCAAGGACTTCCCGGAACTGCTTTGAAGCCGCCATCTGTGCCTTGATCTCTGACGAGATGGTGATGCCGATCTCGCTGGAACGGGGATCGTCCGGGGCGCAGACCGTCATATCCCCGGCAAGGTTCTTGTCAAAGATGGACTTTATTATATGGTTCTGGACAAACGTTATCTCGGTCATCATCTTCTGGTCTGGTACTGTAGTTGCAGCAAACGTAAACCGGATAACGTCTGAAAACGGGTGGGGGAACGTCTCGACCGAGAGCCTGAGTTGGCATTCGATCTCGAACCGCTCGTTATCGATTTTTCTCGCCGCGGAATGCTCGATACTCATCATAAGAACCCGCTCTGCAGGGACCATATGGATATGGTGGTCTTTGTCAAGCATGGCAATACTGGCTGAAGGCATCTGTACTCCTCTCCAAGCAAGGTTTCTGCGGCCCGGCATAATAGCGCTTGCGCAATTATGCATTGAACCCGGGGCATCCACCAATAATTTAAACCCCTTCTTCCATGGAGTACGCTATGGGATTACCTTCCCGGCTGTGGTTTCTGCCGGCAGGCCTGATCTGCCTTCTTGTCTCTGCCGGTTGCGTTGCCGAGGTCCCGGCGCCCGTGGTAGTCCAGACCCTGGTAACACCAGTCCCCACTCCTGCTCCCGAGAGCCCGGTGGCATCGGTACCTCTTTCTGACCTGGCACTCAGTAAAGAAGACCTCCCTTCTGACTATCGCCTGAAAGACCGGACGTTCACATCCTATGCCAGTGCGGGACAGGTGTACCGGGACCTGGGCTGGCAGCAGGGATACGAGGTCACCTACTACCGCATGGACACGGACCTGAATGATATCACGATGATCACCCAGGAGATTGCGGTGTATCCCCTGAAAACCGTCAGGGACGTGTACTCGCTAAAAAAAGAGAAACTGCTTCCTGAAGAGGACAGCCGGACGGACTACCAGGTGCCGTTCCCGCAGACAGGAGACCGAAGCATCGCGTGGCGCGAGGTCAGCACTTCCGGAATAACTCCCGTTGTCACCTATACAGTGATCTTCACAAAAAAGAACGTGTACGAAAAGATTGCACTGGCCGGCACCAGTACGGACTATGAACTCTTAAAATCACTTGCAGCCACGGCGGCTGATAAAATCCGGTGAACCGGCACACTTCGATCCCTTTTTTACCACGCCCTCCCTGACTGTACATCAGGGTACAACCATGGTCTTCTCCTGCCGCCAGTGCGGATCCTGCTGCATGTTCCTGGGCGACTATATCGTGATCGAAGAGCAGACCGGGCCGTTCTCGTTTGCCTGCGAATCCGTCTCCACCGGCACACCATTCACGGCGGAGGTTGACGAGGAGAAGCGCGAGATCTTCAAAGATCACACATTTCCCGATTCGCACCCCCATGCCTGCCGCTTCCTCCGCCCGGACGGGGATCTCCTGCGCTGCACCATCCACCGCGACAGCCCGCCCCAGTGCAAGTTTTACCGGTGTGTTGCACTGAAGGTATCCGATATCCGGGGGAGGTCTCTTGGGTACGTAACCGGGGCGCTCGCCCTGCATTCCGAAGACCATGAGCTCAGGTCAGCATGGGATGAGGTTGAACGGAAACGGCCGCGATCCGATGAAGAGGCTGAACCCTGGATCGCTGCATTTCTCCGGCAAAAAGATTTCCTTGTGGAATGACCGGATCGGTCGCCTCTCCCCAGCTCACACTCCACGTTTTCAGGATGTCATTAAAAAAAAGGTTATCCGCAGATTTACGGTACAACCGGAATGGGAGAGACGGAAACCATGCTGACAAAGAAATACATCGCCAGGAGCACAACAACGATGAGCGGTACCATCACGGCAATGATCATGGCAACGAGAGCTTTTCCACTGCTCATTTCCTGCAGCTCGCGGATGCCGATGATCTGCAGGACAATCGACCAGAGGCAGAAGAGGAAACCGATGAACGGTATCCAGCCGAGAATCATACCAGGGGTCATGCCATAGATAACGGCTTTTGCAGTTTCAAAAAGTCCCTTCCTCCCGCCAAGCAGGTACACCCACAGGTGCAGCCAGAGCGAGAAGAGGATGGTAACGATCGCACCCCCGATAAGCACGCCAAAGAAGATCACGACCGGCATCGCGAACCCCGGCATCATGGGCGAAAGCATTCCCATGACACTGATGCCGGCAAGAGATATGATCGCCGTCATGACTGTGTGGATGAGGAGCAAAGCGATGAAATAAGGCACAATGATGTCAGGTGTATCGGGGCGTGCAGCCCGGAAACTCTCCACCGGATTCACGATGAACCCCTTCACCTTCGCAATTATCGCATCGATCATCATGGGAAAAGGTGATACCCGCTGATATATTAATTCCCCTGGGGGGCCCTGGTTCTTCCCTGTGTTGTGTCACCGGTTTTACGATACAGTAACTATTGTCCGGCTTTGGAAAAACATCCGGCGCATGAACCTTTTTTCCCCGTGAATCATGACTGACTATGCAGAACGGTTGTTTTTACCCTTCCCGCGGAAATCTGCCCCGGGCACGGCAACCATGGTTACATTATGTCAGAGAGCTAAGAGTATAGTGGTGATTCGTTCTTTTACTGCCTGAAACAGTTGTGTTTCACCATCACCAGGACCTATCATGAAAGAAACAACCATGAAAGCAATCGAATTTGCCCCACCCGAGGTTTTCACGCCAACAGCAGCTCATCTCGCTATCCTCCGGGCCGTTGCCGACAACCAGAGTTGTCGCATCGGGCAGGTTGTACAGACGCTGTACCCCGGTTTCAGCGAGAGCCTCATCCGGTCCAGCGTCAGGGGTCTCTTGTCCAGGGGGTGTCTTGACGGGGGCAAATCCAGCAGTGAAGTCGTTCTCAGGCTCACTTCCCGGGGGCGCCTGCTGATCCAGGCTCCTGCCGCAGAATAAATTTTCACGATCGCAGGGATTTTAATCGCATCCTGCCATATTCCGGATGCACCTGTCGCAGGGGCTTTCCCCTGTTTCAGTATTTTTTTATGGTTTTGGACCAAGAGATTCGGGCATGAAACCGTGGGCACCAATCCTCATTTTTCTCCTGATCACCGGGCTTATCCTTGCTGCAGGCTGCACCGGAACCCTTCCGGCGCAGAAGGGCCAGACTCCGGCTCCCCCGGCTTCCCCTGCCACCGGGCTATCGCCTGCAAAGATCACTCCTGCTGACCTGACAGACCAGGTGAAGGAGGCCGTTCTCTATGCAAAGGAGAATGGGAAGGAGAAAGCCATTGCTGAATTCAATGATCCGAACGGTTCGTTTGTCAGGAACGGCGTTTACATCTTTACTGAGAGGTATGACGGAACCGCACTTGCAGAACCCTTCGAACAGGAACTTGTCGGGACAAACATCGGGAACATGACGGACCGGTATGGCGTCCCCCTTGTTAAGAACCTGCAGGAGACCGCACGATACGGGATCGGGTATGTGAGTTACGATTACCCCAACCCGCAGGACAAAAAGACCATCACCCCGAAACTCTCGGTTGTCGCTGATGTGGACGGGAGCTACTATATCGGTGCCGGAACGTATGCCGGATCCGGAATGGTCTATCCCTCGATCGGTATCGGCCCGAAAAGCCGCGAGTATACGGTCGGGAACCTGACAACATTCGTAAAGAGTGCCGTGTCCTATGCAAAGGAGAACGGCAAAGAAAAGGCGCTCATTGCCTTCAATGATCCCAAAGGACAGTTTGCTGATGGTGAACTCACGCTCATCGCGGTGGACTACAACGGCACGGTGCTCGCTAATTCCCTCACTCCTGATACCGCGAACAACCGGATCAACCTCATCAACTACCATGACCCTGATGGCGTGACTACAATCCGCGAGATGCGGGACCTTGCCCTCCAGGGCGGCGGGTATTCGTACACGGTTGCGGCCGTGACAAAGGATGGCCGGACAGGGTATGCGCCAAAGATCGATTATGCCGAGCCCGTTGATGACACGTACTGGGTTTTCTCCGGCATCATTGTGCCGGAGTACGAGCAGCTCCGAGAGGGCAACCTGACCGGAATTACCGTGCGCAGCCATACGCGAACGGAACTGTACGACCTTGTTGACCGGGCCGTAACCTACGCGAAGGTCAACGGGAAGGAAAGGACGCTTGCGGAGATCAACAATCCCAAAGGAGAGTTCGTGAACGGCGACCTCTTTGTCTGGGCCGAGGACTTCAACGGGACGCTCCTTGCCGACCCGTACTGGAAGGAAGGCATTGGCAAGAACTGGATGGACTACTCGGATCCGTACGGCTCAAAGACCACGGTCCTCAATATCAATGCGATCCGGAGCGGGACCGGGTTCACGCACGCGATGTTCATGGACACGGCCAGAGGACGGGGGACTTCTGTACCGAAACTGCTGTACGCGAAGGCAGTTGATGACACCTGGTGGATCGGGAGCGGGATCTACGGTGTGCAGAAAACCTGATGGGCTACCAACATCTGTTCCCTGACGGGAATTGTTACTCTATCTTCTTTTTCTTAAAGGTAAGTCCTTGGGGAATCCGGATTATGATGCTGATACGTGTGCGCCTTTACAACATCCGGTTAAATTCACTCACGGAAATCCCCGCATCCCGAATCAGGTCGCGCTCCGTTCCCTTTGCAACCACATCGTGATCGGGGATGACAAGAATCTCCTCGTCACGGGCCATCACAATATGGCTCCCTCGCTGGCGTATGACAGAAAAACCGAGCCGGGAAAAGACCTTCACCATCTCCCTGCCGGAAACCGGGAGAAGGCGATCGCCGGTCATACTGCGATCTCGACAAGAGTACTCTTTGGCTGGCCTTTGGCTGCCTTTTCTGCCATTTCCCGGGATACTTCAAGATAAAGATCGATGGCATCCTGGATATTTTTCAGTGCTTCCTCGCGGTTTTTTCCCTGAGAATGGCATCCCTTAAGGGCAGGACAGTGAACAGAGTAAGTACCATCCTCTTCCTCCTCGAGGATAATGCCGAGTTTCATAGATGTTCTATCCTTACTGGCTATATGCGTACCCGGAAATCAAATATGTTGTGTTGCCCTGGGCCAGATCCTCGTTCTGCGAGCCGGTCTATTTGACAAAAGCCCTGCCTTCGCTAGCAGGTTATGGTTTTTCAGGCATCTGACCCGAAAAGAGTACGCCCAGGTCGGAATTCGAATCCGAGTCGATTGCGTGACAGGCAATCATGATAGGCCACTACACTACCTGGGCAATTGTTACAGTAATCCCGCCTCCCAGATTCGAACCGGGGACATCGCGGTAGCCGCGCAGTTGCCTGAATCGGCAAACCATACTACAGCCGCGCACTCTACCAGGCTGAGTTAAGGCGGGGCACTGCGCTACTAATGTAGGGCAAGTTTACTATTAAACGTATCGTAAGATCCCCGGTGGTTCCGGGTTAAAATGCCTGGATTCATCCCAGGATCCATTTCACCGTGCACGATGCGCAGATTTCTTTTGGGAAAAACAGGTCGTACATGGCTTTCCCCGCCTGCACCAGACAGTTCCCCAGCCGCAAACCAATCAATGAGACTTCAGGTACGCCAGGGCAGTCTGTATATCTTCGGCAATCATCTGCCGCTTCACCTTTTCGATATTGAAACTGTCCCCGGTATGGGTATATGAAGGGAGAAACCGGATGCCGTTCTGGCTATATTCCTGTTTGCGTATTTTGTAAGTAGACCCTGCGGGGATCGGGCTTTTGCCATATTTTTCCTTATAGACGTAATTGACGGCTTTTATAGCAAAGTCTCCCATGCACAGGATCATCCTGATATCGGGAAACTGCTCCAGCTCAGGTTTCAAAAACCGTAACGCACATTCTTTTATGGTCTTTGCAGAAACGAGATAACCGGTCTTGTTGCATTTGATGGCAGTCGTAAGATAGATGCCCATTCTGGCCAGGTCTTCATAGGTTTCAATGACTGCTCCTGCATCACGGAATGCCGTTTTTGTTGTCTGGAAAAAGGCGCCGGAACCGCTCTCATAAAAGTAATCCGTCCGGTTGGCAGGAGGACACTCGGATACCATGACAATCCTGATCTTTTGGGGATTGAGATCCGGCTTGGGGAAGATCATATTCGGATGGACATCCGTGCAGGGATAATCGCACGTGAAGGTATTGATACCCATAATTCGCTCTGGAATTTTTCGTTATATAAAATCTGCCCGTGGGTGCCGGAAGTGATCCGCATATCCCTGCATCATGCTCGTGGCTGGAAAGATCCCATTCGTCCGAAACCGGATCTGGTGCAGCGATTGTTTAAATAACACGCGGGCCAACAATTGTGTATGGTTACTCGCAAGGATTTTGCGGGGGATCGTCTTCTTCACCGATAGCGCAGCTCGTGAAGAAGTCACTGTTTTTGACACGACATTACGTGACGGAGAACAGACCCCGGGTATTGCATTCACATTCGAACAGAAGCTCGATATTGCCCGCCAGCTCTCCGCAATCGGCATTCACGCGATAGAGGCAGGTTTCCCTGCGTCTTCGAAAGCCGAGAAAGAGACGGTAACGGCAATAAAGAACCTCGGCCTGGAATCAAAGATCTGCGGGCTTGCCCGCTCCGTGAAAGCCGATGTAGACACCTGCCTTGACTGCAATGTCGACATGGTGCATGTCTTCATCCCGACTTCGGACATCCAGCGCGAGAACACGATCAAGAAATCGAGAAAAGAGGTCCTGGAGATCACGGCCGACATCATCGGCTATATCCGGAAACGCTCCAACCTCTGCATGTTCTCCGCCATGGACGCGACGAGAACGGACTGGGACTACCTGATAGAGGTATTCCAGACTGCCGCAGATGCCGGTGCAACGATCATCAACGTGCCCGACACGGTGGGAGTCATCTCACCGTCCGCGATGAAGACGCTGATTACCCGGATCAATAAAGAGGTCCGGTGCCCCATCGATGTCCACTGCCACAACGACTTCGGCCTCGCGGTGGCAAACACCATCGCGGCAGTCGAGGCCGGCGCCTCGCAGGTGCAGGTAACCGTGAACGGTCTCGGGGAACGGGCCGGCAATGCCGATCTTGCCCAGACCGTCATGATCATGGAGTCGATGTACCGGATCAAAACGGGGATAGCAAAAGAGCGCCTCGTTGAGACCTCACGCCTCGTCTCCCGCTTCTCCGGCCTCGGCATCCCGCCCATCCAGCCGGTTGTCGGGGAGAATGTCTTCTCGCACGAGAGCGGTATCCACTCGCATGGCGTGCTCCAGAACGCGGCCACGTTTGAGCCGGGCATCATGACGCCCGAGATGGTCGGTCACCGCAGGCGGCTGACGCTCGGGAAACACGTAGGGCATCACGCGGTGCGGCAGATGCTTGCCGATGCCCACATCGATCCCAGTGAAACACAACTCAAGGCTATCATCGAGAAGGTCAAGGCCATCGCGAACCGTGGCAAACGGGTTACCGATGCCGATCTCTACGAGATTGCAGAGAGCGTGATGGGCATCGAGTTCAACCACAAGATATTCGACCTCCAGGACATTGCCATCATGACGGGCAACCACGCCATCCCGACGGCCAGCGTCCGGGCAAAGGTGAACGGCACGGAGCATGTCTTCTCGGCAGTAGGGAACGGCCCGGTTGACGCGGCGCTGAACGCGATCCTCGGGATCACCCCAGCAAAACTCCAGCTCAAGGAGTTCAACATCGAGGCGATCTCGGGCGGCTCGGACGCGATGTGCCACGTCACCATCGCGGTCGAGGACGAGCGCGGCAGGATCTTTGACGCCAGTGGCAGTGGCGATGACATTGTGCTGTCATCGGTCGAGGCAATGGTGAACGCCGTGAACCTGATCAACCGGGCGTAACCGGAATCACTCTTTTTTCCGTGCTCTGTAGAAAACCTATGTGGAATAGTGCTAGTCTAGGATGGGGCCACGGGTGCTCGGGGTCTGCCGACCCTCGCCCCGTGGAACCTGGTTGTATGCGAGCCTTAAAGAAAACGGGGGGGTCAAGGGCGCTTGTCCCCTTGGGCTGCCTCCCCCCTTGGGGGAGAGAGGGGGTCACACTCGTAATTCAACTGAGTGCGTTGTGAAAAGGATTTCTATCGAACAATTTTCCGGGTATTTTGGTATTTCCTCATCTTTTTCCGAGAATTATCGCAATAGTAAAATATGTTTAAATTCTATTTTATCAGATTGGACTTTTATTATGAGGTTGCCGGATAAAAAAATCTTCTACCCCATTTTGGGAATTGTAGCGGTTATTGCAATAACAGGAGGTCTCTTGTTTGTTGCAGGCCCCGGACCGGTTTCAGAAAACAAACCAATTGACCCGACGGAGTCCATCCGTCAGTTTATCGGGGATCCGGATGTAGTCGTGGTCTTTGAAGAGAGGATGGTGAATGTTGCGGGCGAACCTTATGATTCATACCGGGTGAATGACAATCATTTCATCGTTGACCCAAAAACAGGAATGGTGACCGGGGCCCAGTTTGTTCAGGTTCGGAAGGAAAATCAAGGCCCCCTCAGCCTGGAACAGGCAAAAAACTCCGCAAGGACATTTGCACTACTCCATTACTATAACTTCAACAGGCGAAATATGGTGCTGACAGAATCGCAAGCGATTGATCATGGTGATGCAGCAACCGAGTATTCCTATACCTGGAATGAACAGGACCAGAGTATTAATAATGGGAACCTGGTCCATGTCTCTCTCAACACTGACGGGAGTGTCAGGTCTTACCATGCCCGGGACAAGACGGCACCAAGATTGGAACCGGTCCGCATTTCGAAAAACCAGGCGATTGATACAGCCACCAGGTACGTGATCGAGAAAACAAAAATCAGTAACATCAGCAGTAACGAAACGTCGGTATTACTGACCGTCATGCCGGATAGAGATAACCGGAAAGTCTGGATAGTACAGGTGGAGTTACGGTATATGGATCTCCGTTTCGGGTTTGAAGACCACCGCGGAGGCGCAGTCTATATCGATGCCATCACCGGAAACGTCGTGAAATTCGACCCTTGCCAATAATGCGGATACATACAGAAGGGGTTCAGGAAGAAAAAAGAATTTACGCAGCCGTCGGGGCGCCCTTGCCCTCGATGGCTGCCTTGATCTGCGCCTGGAGCTGCTCGAACTTGCCCTGGAGCATCTTCTCCTGCTTTTCGAGAGACTTGATCCGGAGCTCAAGGGTCTCGACCTTCTCGGTAAGCTTGGTGTTCACAACCTCCTTCTTCTTCTGCATCATGACCGTGCCAACGCTCATGTACATGACCGCGTCTTCAGGAGAGTCCGCGATCTCTTCCTGTGCACGCTTTGCCTCGCGGACTGCCATCTCGAACTGGGCCTTCTGCTGGAGGATCGTCTGGAGCTGCTGCTGGACCTGCTGGAGCATGGCCAGCTGGTTCTGGACCTTGGGTGAGATATTGTTCATAGAAAAATCCTGCAGAGTATATCGGCGCCGGTGATAAAAAGCATTATTCCTTTGATACGGGACCGCTGGTGTCGCGCGGTTCGTGATTTTGCGCAATTCCGGTTACCTCATCTGCCACAGTGACAAGCCGCAGGTACATGTTCAGCGCAGCCCGGAGCGAGGACGTATCCTGAGCTGTCACCGTAAGGACAAGGGTGTCGCAGCCTTCAAGCCGGCAGGACACGGATGAACGGGGGTTCACCTCGTCTTCCAGTTCCGGGAGCAGCGAGCGGTAGATATTTTCGGCATGTTCTGTGGTGAACCGGAAGACGGCTTCGTGCTGTGGCATGGGATGCCCTCTCCGGATTATTGGTGAAAAAGAGATATAGATATGTCCCGGGGTTACGGGACGGTGCTTACCGGGCTTTCAGTTCCTTGATCGCCGCGCCGCGTTCCTTGAACAGGATCCGGTGGCCGCAGTAGGGGCACCGGACATTGACGTCGATCTCGACTTTCTGTTTGCACCGTGCACACTTGTAGGTACTTGCCATAACTGTATAACCGGTTATTTCCTGATCTCTTCAACCGTGCGGTCGATCGCACGCTGGGCAACCTTCATGGTCGGGGTCACGGGCTGGTACGTGCCGCCCGCGAACTTGTACCCGCACTTGCGGCATTCCCAGATGCCCGTACCGACCCGGCTGACAGACTGCATGTCGCACTTGGGGCAGGTGTGGAGGGCGCGCGAAATCTTCTCGATATCGGTTACCCGCTTCCGTACAAACCTGCCATACCGGCAGCCGAACCGCCCGGCGCTGCCGGTCACTTTTCCTTTTGCCTTGTGAGTTGTTGAACTTGCCATGATGGATCCCCACCAATCTGTCTTCTTTTATTTGACGTCTGTGCTAATATACTTGATTGAGGATCTTGACCTGCCCCTCGCCCTTGGAGAGCTTGTTGATCAGGTCGTAGAACTCGCCCTGGATACCCGCGGGGATCCGCACAACGCAGACCCATGAGCCGTCCTTTAACCATTCGTCCTTCTCCATGGTGGCTGCTGCTGCGATGTCGCCGTAGGAACGCGCTGCATAATCCGGCGGTATCTTGATCGCAAGCCGGAGTTCCTCAAACCGTATGGGGAGGAGGGGGCGCAGGGCTTTCACCGTCTCCTTCACCTGCTCATCGACATGCTTGAACGGGTCGATATTCACCCGTGCCTCTTCCATGGCCCGCTCGATCCGTTGCGGGGGATGGGGGTGCCCGTCCTGCGGGTTGACCGCGTTCCGGGAAATGAACGTGATGACCTGCCGGCGCTTCTCCTCGACCATCTGCTTGCGCTGGTCTGCTGTGAGGTGGATCTCGCCCTTGATGATGATCTTCCGCGCAACCGCATCGAAGTCCGTTGTCTGGAAGACCTTCATGAGCGATTCATCGGAAGCGCGGGTCGCCTTCGAGGAATTGCCAAAAACATTGAGCGCGGCTACCACGTCCTCGATCTCCACCGGCTGTCCCTGCCGGACCAGCGCGGCCCCATGGGGATCTACAAGGATCTCGAAGCGCTCCCCGTGGCTTTCGAGGCGCGCCACCACGGCATGGTCGAGCGGAATCATACGATCACGGCTTGAACTGTTCCACGAACGAGGCCACTTCTTCGCGGCTCATCTTGCGGAACGCCGGGTTTTCCTTGCCGATGACCCCGATCTCGACCGTGTCGACATCGAACTTGCCTTCGGTTGCCGAGTGGAGCGCCTTGAGGCCAAGGAGGATCACGTCTTTTATCTCGGCATCGGGATTGTACTCTTCCTCGAAGACCTTCATCGCGGCGGGACGGCCGATGCCGATACCCGTTGCCTTGTATTCAAGGAGCGTGCCCGAAGGATCGGTCTCGAAGAGCCGGCAGTCGCCATCGCTGACACCGGCAATAAGGAGAGCGGTTCCATACGGGCGGATGCCGCCGTACTGGGTGAGGTTCTGCATGTGGTCGCAGAGCTTCTTGGACAGGGCCTCGACCTCGATCGGTTCATCGTAGGAGACCCGGTTGATCTGGCACTCCACGCGTGCCCGGTCAACGAGCGCACGGGCATCCCCGACAAGGCCGCTGGACGCTACCCCGATATGCTCGTCAATCTTGAAGATCTTCTCGATGGACGAGGCCTCGAGCAGCTTGGAGCTGACGCGCTTGTCAACGATCAGGACGACCCCGTCCTTTGCCTTGATCCCTACGGCTGTGGTCCCGCGCTTCACGGCCTCGCGGGCATACTCCACCTGGTAGAGCCGGCCGTCAGGCGAAAAGACGGTGATGGCCCGGTCATATCCCATCTGGTATTGTGGTTGCATTATTCAGTCTCCATATCTTCTGTTGTCAGAAACAATCGGCTTGTATTTTTAAATCCCTTTTCAATCACATCAACCTTCTGACCGTCACAGTGAACGGCAACGTAGTCCTTCCCGAAAAACCGGTATTCCGGCACTACATCCGGTGAGGGGGGCGGGGGCCGGGGTTTCATCCGGTCCCGCAGGCTCTCGATGGTCCCCGATGCAGAGATGATCCGCAGGGCGATCTTCGCATCGCGGAGCCGGGTGACCGTTGAGAGCGCAATCGCAAGCTCGCGTTCGGTCCCCCGCCGGCACCGGATGACCACGTAATCGCCCTCGGCACAGATTACGGCCTGGACGATTATGCCGGCAACGGCATCCCCCCAGAGCGAGGAGACCGCGTCCGATACCGCATAATAGAGTTCCTTCTGGTCGATGGTGGTTCCCGGGGGATCGACTCGCACGAGAAGATAGCGCCGTTTGTCGCGGAGCGTGGGAGGGCGGACCGCCATCTAGACCACCTTCACGGCAGGTTCCGGGAGGGCAGTGACCGCACCGACACCGGCAAGCGCTTTCTCGACATCCGGAAGGTCCATGCCAACAAGCATACAGAGACCGCTGATCTCCCGGACCGCCCGCAGGTCCAGCACCGAACGTGCATAGGTCGAGAGCGTGAGGGGGAACTCAAAGCGCTGTTCGAGCACCATCACATCGCGGTAACGCTGGATCGCCTTCTGGCGTGCAATCCCCCGTGCCGAGATTAAACACGAGAGATCGATATCCACGGCAACGCGGTTGTCCGCAGCCATCTTCGCGGTCACATGGTCGAAGGCGTTTTTGTCGGCTGCATGGAGCCCGCGGAGGATATGCACTCCCTTTAGACCGACCACGCCCCGGTTGAACCCGGCATCCCCCGCCCTCACCGACACGACCGTGCCAGGATCATTCACCCGTTTCACCTGGGAAATGACATCCTTCATGCCCGTGTTCTGGATGAACAGCCCGCACCGGACATCCACGTCCCCATAGGTTGCGGACGGAGTATCAACGGCAACAAGGCTGTCGAACCCCAGCGCTTCCGCTTCCAGCGCAAGCCTGCGCACCGATGAATCCCCGTTCGGGTACGGGCAGACTGCCGCATCGGTGATCTTCATGAGAATAACGTTGTGCTAAAAAAAGAAGAAGGTTACTTGCCCCGGTTCGCGTGGGACCGGATGCTCGGGCGGGTCTTCTCGGTACCCTTGCCGCGGGTCCTCATGCCACGGCCCTTCCGGCCGGCAAAGGTCTTGCCGCGCTCGGCACGGCCGCGGTGGGCAGGGTCTGCAAGCCACGAGAGGCGCTTATCCGCCTGGATTGCGGGGTGGTGTCCGTCAACGAGAATGACCTCGTAGTATTTCCGCTTGCCATCCTGCCCTACCCAGTAGGAGTTCAGGACTTCCATGTTCGGGAACTTCCGGGACGCGCGTTCCTCGGCAATGCGCTGGATGCTCTTGCCGGCCGTGAGCCGGTTCTTGCCCATCCGGGCGGAGCGGCGTGCGCGGACGTACCGGGATGCCCGGCGGCCACCGCGGCGGACCTGCACGCGGGCGACTGCGATACCCTGCTTGGCCTTGTAACCAAGAGCGCGGGCGCGGTCGATACGGGTCGGGCGCTCGATGCGGATAACGGAGCCTTCGCGGCGCCATCCCTGCATCCTGTTCCAGAGGAGCTCTGCAACCTCTGACTTGTCAGGTCTCTTCCATGCGTCCCTGACGAACGCATACATTGACTTTACCATGGTAATCACCTAAGGTTCGGCCCAAAGAGGGCTACATTCCTTGTGCAAGGGACGGATCCCGTATGCCTGTATAGATTGGTTCATGGGGGTAATAAAGGAGGGGTGCGGGAGATTTATGAAGAATCTCACGTTACCGCTACAATAATGATGGGGGCTGATGCCCCCATACCCCCGATTATGATGCCTGCCGCCGCCCCGAAGGGCTCCCCGCGGCGGCCTCAATTACCGATTACAGCCTTGAGCAGGTAATGGCTAGCGCGAAACCCGACGAGGCGTTTCGCGCGTAGTCGAATCGCAAGGGGGATGCCCCAGTGGCGGGGCGAAGTCCGAGTAGTTCATCAGAGCCATGAGGATGAGAAGAACCCCTCTGCGTTCTTCGAGTCCCCAAGAGCGTCAAAGAATCGTCAGGAAAAAAGAGTACTCACTTCCCCTTCTTCTTCTCCACAACCCGGATATCAGTAATAGCAGTAACTGGGTACTGTCCGGCAGAATCCTTCTCCGCCGATTTCACCATATCCCACACCGTCAGCAGAGCCACCGACACCCCCGTCAGCGCCTCCATCTCCACACCGGTCCGGCCCGTCATCTTCACGACAACGACCGCTTCGATATACCCATCGCCATCAGTGAAATCGACCGAGATCGAACTGATGGGTATGGGGTGGCACATGGGGATGATGGACGCGGTGTTCTTGACCGCAAGCGTTGCCGCAACGCGGGCCGTGGCAAGCACGTTACCCTTGACAACCGTTCCTTCGCGTATTGCCTTCAGGGTCTCCGGCCGGAGAAAGATCTTCCCTGCGGCAGTCGCCTCTCGCACGACCTCACCCTTGCCGCTGATATCCACCATCTGTGCCCTGTCGTTCTCGATATGAGTGAATTTTGGCATCATGCACCTTTCCTGAAAAGGATCGATGGGATCTTGTCCACCAGATCCGAGGGGAGGATCCCACCGCCCCGCTCGGCAACCACCGCTTCCCCGGCCTTCCCGCTGACATATGCAGCAATACAGGCCGCATCGAACGCGGGGAGCCGGCAGAGGAGGGCCCCGGCAATCCCGGCCAGCACGTCGCCCGTTCCCCCGACCGTCATCGCAGGATCACCGGTCCGGTTGAACCTGACCTGTTTTCCATCGGAAATGATATCGATATGCCCCTTGAGGATGACAGTGCCCGGCAGCCCCGTACCCTTGAGTACTCGTGCCCGGCCCCGGGTATCCTCCGGTAGGGTTTTCCCGGTGAGCCGCGCAAATTCGCCGGCGTGCGGAGTATAGATCGTTTCGCCGGCGGCAACGGGCAGGGGAAGCCGGAGGGCATCGGCGTCGAAGACTGCCTTTTTACAGTGCGGCGCAATGGCCGTCACGATCCCGTGGCTCTCCGCACCGAGGCCGTTTCCGCAGACAACCGCATCAGCCTTCTCCACAAGCGCGATGAGCCGTTCCGTGTGTTCAGGGCTGATGGCCTTTCCCTCCAGCCGCTCGTAGATCAGGTCGGGGACCGGCTCGAAGACCGGCGATGCAATCCGCACGATATCCGCCCCGGTCCGGAGCGCCCCGAGTCCTGCGAGCCATGGCGCACCCTGGTACGGGCCGCCGCCGATGATGAGCACCTCGCCACCATGGCCCTTGTGCGATCTCTTTGCCCGCGGGGGGATAAGCGTGAGCTCTCCCGGGCCGGTGAAGCATTCGGCTTCCACCGGGATCCCAATGTCGATGACCTTTGACCCTTCGACCTTGGGCCGGTGGAAGGCGCAGATCCTGTCTGCCCGCATCCCCGGGGTTGGGATATCGGCGGCAACGATCTTCGAGGGGGAGGCATTGGCCATTGCCACGCAGGTTTTCAGTGGTTCCTTCAGGCTCCCGCTCATCCCGGTCCCGAGCAGCGCATCGACAATGACTTCCGCCTTCTCAAAGAGCGGGCAGAGGGGTTCGAGATCGTCGCGGGACGCAAGCGGGTGCATTCCCACGTGAGCGTGTTTCACGGCACGGAACTGGTGCTCGCAGGCACTGCTTCGCGGCCCCGCTTCAAGGTAACATACCTCCGTCTCCGCGTGGCGCCGGAGGTGGCGGGCCGCAACCATCCCATCCCCCCCGTTATTGCCTTTCCCGCAGAGGATGAGCACCCGCGACGGGCCAAACGTGAGCACCTGCTCGGCAAGCCCTCGTCCTGCGCTCTCCATCAGCTGCAGCTCGGTAACGCCAAGCGCGATGGCATTGGCATCGACAACGCGCATCCGGGCAGGGGTGATGAGCCCCGTATCCACGAACTCAGGAGAGCGTTTCGCAGGCATAGCTGGTACAATTCATCTGTTTGAACTCCCTAAATATATGGCAATGGGTTTTTGCGATGATGTAAAGGCGGCCGCGGAGCAGATCGCGGCAGCCCCGGAGATCACCATCATCTCCCACATCGATGCGGACGGCATCAGCTGCGAGGGGATCCTCTCGCAGGCGATATCCCGTCTTGAGATACCGGTCAAATCCGTCTTCGTGCGCCAGCTCGAGCCGCTGACCATGCCGCAGGTTCCGGACGATACCTCGCTTAAGATCTTTGCCGACCTTGGTGCCGGCCAGCAGAACCTGATGCTCGACCGGGGATTGACCGAAAAGGACGTCCTTATCATCGACCACCACGTCAGCCAGCCCTGCGAGCGGGAGTATACGCAGGTCAACTGCCTCCCCTACGGCCACACGCGGATGAGCGCAGCCGGTGTCTCGTACCTTGTGGCAAAAGAGCTGGATGATGCTAACATCGACCTTGCACAACTGGCCGTAATCGGCAATGTCGGCGACATGATGGCCCGCGAGAAATGCGGGCTTGTCGGGCCTGCCCGGGAGATCATTGTTGAGGACGGGATCCGGCACGGGTCGGTTGATGTCCGGAAAAAGGACCTGAACTGTTACGGAACAGCGACCCGCCCGGTCCACCTCTCGCTCGCTTACAATGACGACCCGTTCGTAAAGGGCATCAGCAACAATCCCGAAGCAGCGCGGCAGTTTTTAAAGAAACTCGGCATCCGCCAGCAGGCCCCGGACGGGCGCTGGTATGTATGGGAAGAACTCTCCGATGAAGAACGGAGGACTATCATCTCAGGACTCGCCCAGCAGCTGATGGCAAACGGCGAGAAGACCGACCGGTTGCTCATGGAATCCTACAGGTTCCCGGGTGAGATCCCGAGGACCCCCCTGCGGAACGCCCAGGAGTACGCGACCCTGCTCAATGCCTGCGGCCGTTGGTCTAAACCCCAGATTGGAGGGGCCATCCTCCGCGGGGACCGGGGCACTGCGTACCGCGATGCCGAGCACATGCTCAACAACCACCGGGCCATCCTCCGCGAGCTCCTCCAGTATATCGTTGAGCGGGGCGTGAAAGAGCTGGAATACCTCCAGTGGCTGCACGTGGGCGGGAAATACCCCGACACGATTGTCGGGATCGGCGCGGGCATGGCGCTCTCGAAACTGAATTCCAGCAAGCCCGTCCTGATCATGTGCGAGGTGCCGGAGGACCGGAACCTGACCAAGGTCTCGATGCGGACAACGGAGCGCGTTGTCGAGAAAGGAATCGACCTCCAGAAAGCCCTCGCGGATGCATCGGCTGAATACGGCGGCGGGGGCGGAGGGCATAAGATTGCAGCGGGCGCATATATTCCCAAACCCGCGGAAGAGGAGTTTGTTATTCGTGTCAACCGGATACTCGGAGAACAGTTTGCTGCGAAGGGTCCAGGTAATCGCTGACTTCCAGTTCGGCGGGAACGTGGGGCCGTCCCTCTTTCCCGAGGGCTGCACGTTCATCCATTCCACCACGGGACGGGTCCGGCAGGTGCTTTTTGAAGGGATTCGGCTTGCGACCGTCCGTGCATCGGACGGGAGGCTGACCCTCGGGATCGAAGGTGCCCGCAGGCTGAAGGAGGCTCTGCCCGCTCCGGGATACCGCGTCACCATCCGCGATGATGTGGCAGAGTTCGTGGCAAAAGGGAAGAACGCCTTTGCCAAGCACGTGACCGCAGCCGACCCGCAGATCCGCGCGGGGGATGATGTTATCGTTGTGGCAGGGGACGATCGGCTGGTAGCCTGCGGCGCTGCGGCTGTTTCAGGCCCCGAGATGCTTGCATTTAATTACGGAGTAGCGGTAAAAGTACGGCAGGGTAGTGAGAAGGATGCTTCCGGGAAACATCAATCCGCGCCAGATGAGGGCGATGATGAAGAAGCTCGGCATGAATGTCGAGCAGATTGAAGACGTGCAGAGTATCGTTATCAAAACGCCGAAAGGCAACTGGATCTTTGATGCCGGCACAGAAGTTACGGCCATGACCATGCAGGGTGCGACAACCTACCAGATCTCCGGCACGCCCCGGTTCGAGGCTGCGGCAATCGAGATCCCAAAAGAGGATGTCACGATGGTTGCCGCACAGGCTAATGTCTCTGAAGAGAAGGCAAAGGAAGCCCTGGTTGCATCAAAGGGCGATATTGCCGAAGCCATCATGAAGCTCGCATCGTGATGATCGAGACTGGCGATCGGGTCCTGCTCTCAGGGGCAGGACGGGAATTTTTCGTAAAAGCAGGGCCGGGGAGTCTCGGCACCGACAAGGGCCAGCTTGACCTTGCCCAGATTGTCGGGAAGAGCCCCGGCGATATTATTACCACCCACTCCGGTGCGGAGTTCACCATCCGCATCCCCCGGCCAACCGACTTCTTCACGTACGGGAAGCGCTCAGGAGCCCCGATGCTCCCAAAAGACATCGGCCTTGTCATCGCCTACACCGGCATGAACCACAACGATGACGTGCTCGATGCCGGCACCGGCAGCGGAATCGCCGCGATCTACTTTGGCGGCGTTGCAAAGAGCGTGAAGACCTACGAGGTCCGCCCGGAGTTCTCCACGCTGGCAAAGAAAAATATCACGGACGCAAAGCTCGCCAATGTCGAAGCCATTGCCGCTGACTTCCTTGCCGCGGAAGGCACATTCGATGTCGTGCACCTGGACATGCAGATCCAGCCGGAGCATGTTGCGCATGCATACTCTCTGCTCCGGCCCGGAGGATACCTTGCGTGCTACACGCCCTTTCTGGAACAGATGGCAATCGTGGTCGACGCTGCTTCAGAGAAGTTTGCGGAAGTCCACACCCACGAACTGATCGAGCGGGAGATGACCCGGTCGAA
>NZ_JAQTQD010000044.1 GCF_028712425.1 Methanoregula sp. | reverse complement strand
TACTTCTTTAATGATTCCGCCGTTGCTCACTTTTCCCTGGAGGCGGGATTCGTACCCGTTCTTACCAGCAGCGATCTTGCCATCACCAGCCCGCCGATCAATGATCTTGTGTCGGGACCTGATGGCAAACTCTACCTGGCAACAGATAACGGGATCTACATCTGGGATAACGGCGGGGTATTCCGGCATCTCAGCCGGTTCGAGGGAATTGGAGCGAATTCCGTAGTCGATTCTATCAACATTGACTCGATGAACAGGGTATGGTTTTCAACACCCGCGAATATCGGCTATTACCTTGACCAGTCAGGCACAGGCACACCCATTGAAGTCCAGATCGCGATACCATCATCCACTACTATTCCGGTTATTCCCGCAGAAACCATCTACCAGCGTGCCGTTCCAACCCTCCGTGAGGATGGTGCATCTCCGTCCATGACGAAAGCTACTCCAGACAATTTCCTTGACAGCATTATCCAGTCTCTCCGTGAATTCTTCACCAGTATCGGTCTCAAGCCGCGCTTCTGACTGCCGGGAAAAGAAATTGAAACTGCCAGATTGTTTGCCATTCATTCCGGAATTCTGGTGGTTATCCCGGAATAATCCAGAGAAACACTATCTGCCCACAGGAAGGGAATTATCGGGATTTTAAAGCTTTCCGGTTCTGTAACTCAAGGAGAGAGAAGTTTTCAAGCGAATCAAGGAGCACTTTGCGTGCCTTTTTGTTCCTTGCCTCGTCCGTTGAGAGGAGGTCCGAAGCAATATACTTCAGGGTGATGGCATAATACTGGAACCGGGGAAACTCGGTCTCGAACTCCGCGATTCGGGCCATCGCCTCCTTGGGCTCATGGTTCAAAAGATCGAACGTGAAATCGAAGAGATCGACGATCTGTGCCGGTATGTTGTTCGTGACCGCCAGTTTGCGGAACCCCTGATAGGTCATCTTTTTCTGCGTGAGGAGTGAGAGTTTGAGCCCGAGGTAGATCGGTTCAAGTTCATGGGGGTACTGTTTGATCAGCTGGTTGACGACCCCGGCAGCTGAGGCAGGATCGCGGTTTTCAAGATGATAGTAATACATTTCCCGGAGGATGTTGATGTTGGTATAGAACCGCTCGGTCCCGATCTCAAGGATCCGTTTGCGCATTGCCGCATCATTGGTATCAACGGCATTTTTCAGCCCGGTCTCAATGAACCAGATCTCATCAGGGAACCACTCCAGTCCGGTGAAGATCATCTGCCAGAAGATCTTTTCCAGGAAGGAGGGATCATCGATGTCAAGTTGCCGGAGGGTGTTTATGGGTGGCTTGGTCTTTGCAAGTTTGAGAAGCATCTCCCGTGCAAGAAGCTCCATCTCCCCGGGACGGAGGTTCTTTGCAGGCGATTCATCATCCTTCCGGAATTCGCGGTGCGAGAGGGTGTAGTAACAATGGGCAAGAGCCATGCCGAGTTTTACATCAAGGAGCGCGTAGTTCTTTAAAAACTCCAGACCGTGGACAGGATCCCCGGCCTTAACCATCCGGAGACCGATAACGATGTTGATGCCCTGGTCGGCATTTTTCATCTTCTTGAAACGGAGTGCATTCGTCTTCACGCGCCGGACATAGTCAAAATCGGCGATGTTCCGGCTTGCATCCAGGATCTTGAAGGTGATGCTGTCAATGAATTCATCATAGTCATCATCACCGAGATGGGGGAATGAACTCTCGAGCGCTGACACAACATAGCCGAAAAAAACAGGGAGGTTCGCGTCAACTTTTACAGTATTGCGCTCAATATACCCGCTGAAGTCTTTTTTGAGCACATGCAGCTTGTCGTAGACAATGGCATCCGAAAGCTGTTCTCCCCGCATATAGCAAGAATAGCATGTTAAAATATTAAAATATAGGAGTATTTTTCGGGGTGGATTTAATCTTCGCCCTGGGAGTAGTAATAGTATTCTCCCAGCGACTTTTGTTCGCGGTCCAGGAAGGAGTCCGGCTTATTGATCCGCGGCCTTCCACTCTGGTCCCGCCGGAATGTTACATCAAGTTCGTGCAGGAACCGGTTCATGCCCTCCCGCATCGGGAACGGACCGGAAGCCGTGCCCTGGACACCCGGTTCACCATCGAAGACAAGGATCCGTTCGCTGATCATGTCGATAACGTAAATATCATGGTCGATCACCATGATCCCCACCTCTTTCCCTTCGGCATGCCGCTTTATCATCCTCGTGATCCGGACCCGCTGCTCGACATCAAGGTGGGCACTGGGTTCATCGAGGATATAGAGGTCGGCATCGCGGGAGAGGCACCCGGCGATGGCGACCCGCTGGAGTTCCCCGCCGCTCAGGGAATCGACCGGTGACTGGAGAATCGGGGTCAGGGTCAGCGTCTCGATAATCTCGTGCTGGTACATTGACGAGTCAAACTTATTCGTGCACCGGCGCAGGTACATCTCCACGGTGTCGGTTGTATCGGCTTTGATGTACTGGGGCTTGTAGGATATCTTCAGGGTTGTCTCAAGCGACCCCGTTGTCGGTGTCTCAACCCCGGCAAGGAGCTTGGCAAACGTGCTCTTCCCCATCCCGTTTGCCCCGACAACGCCCAGCACTTCACCGGCGCGGACCGTACCGCCACCGACCGTCAGCTGGAACATATCGTACTTCTTTGTCATCGCCGGGATGAGGAAAAGATCCTCGCGGTTTGATCCCTTCTCGTGCGCCCTCTTTTCGAAGACTACCTGCGTGTCGCGGAAACGGACGTTCTCTTCAGCAAGGAAGCCTTCGAGATACTGGTTGATCCCGACCCGGACACCCTTGGGGCGGGTAATGATACCAAAGACAGCCGGCTTACCGTACCCGACATGGACAGTATCGGCCAGCATATCAAGGATGGCAAGGTCGTGCTCCACGATGACGACCGGGCGCTCTGCAGCAAGATCGCGAATCAGTTTTGCTGCTGCTATCCTCTGGTAGATGTCGAGGAAAGGCGTTATTTCATCAAGGAAGTAGAGGTCGGCGTCCCGGGCAAGGCAGGCAGCAATGGCGACCCGCTGGAGTTCCCCGCCGCTGAGCGTGGCAATGTCATGGTCAAGAATAGCGTCCAGTTTGAGGAGCGGGATGATCCCTCCAAGCCTCCCGCGCTCGTCAGTGGTCTTCAGGAGCGCCGCCACTGTGCCAGAGAAGACTTTCGGGATAAAATCAATGTACTGGGGCTTGGTTGCGATCTTTATGCTCTTTTTTGAGACGGTCTGGAGATAGTCGAAGAGTTCCGTTCCGGTATAGCGCTTCAGGATCTCTTCCCAGGCAACCTCGCTGTCGAAGTTACCGAGGTTGGGACGGAGCTGGCCTGAGAGGATCTTGATTGCGGTACTTTTCCCGATACCGTTTGCCCCAAGGATACCGGTGACCTTCCCTTCCACCGGTACCGGAAGACCATACAGGGCAAACCCGTTCATCCCGTACCGGTGGGTCGGGTGCTCAAGCTCTTCCGGAAGGCTGACAATATCGATGGCATCGAACGGGCATTTCTTGATACAGATACCGCATCCAACGCAGAGCTCCTCGGAGACCTGGGCTTTTCCGTCCTCACCGAGTATCACCGTCTCGTCTCCGGTCCTGACCCGGGGGCAGTAGATGATGCACTCAGTACCGCACTTCCGGGAATGGCAGCGGTCTTTGTGGACAATGGCGATTCTCATGGTGTATCACAAAAAAGAGCGTTAGCGGGGAATCGAGGTGAGCAGGATCGTCCATGTCATAAACCAGAATGCAAAGGTCATGAATCCCTGGTAGAACCAGTCCTTTCCGCCAAGTTTTGATGTGTCCATCCGCATCAGCATGAAGATATGCTTCTGCAGGACGATGAACACGAGCATGAACATGAAACCGAGAAAGCCCTCCGCCTGGATCCCGGAGGCGTCCGGGGTTCCGCCAAAGTAGTAGGCGAGCACGCCGGCAAGCATACCCAGCAGGGAAGCGATCAGGGTTCTCTTGATCCGTTCGATATGTTCAGCCTGCTTGTCTGCCTTGGTCTTCGCCTTTTTTGTCTGGACCGGCTTTTCTTGAGGAATATCTTCGCTCATCCCGTAACACCAGTTGTCGTATACCTATGTTTGCCAAGCCATATGTAATTTGGTTTTGCCCTTTTCGCGGATGATTATACGTTTATCAGCTTCCGGCAGCTAATAAGTAACCGATAGAGACGTATGGCATCCGAACAGGGTATGAGCGGGATTGATGTCAGGGCAATGACAAGTGAGTTACAGGAGAAGCTGCCGCTCTGGATCGACAAGGTTTACCAGTTCGACTCAAAGACGCTGGGCATCCGTCTCAATGGGGAAAACAAGGCAAAGTACCTGTTGTTCATCGAATCCGGCCGGAGAGCCCACCTGGTTGCTGATCTTCCCGAACCTCCAAAGAATCCGCCCCACTTCGCCATGCTCCTGCGAAAACACCTTTCGGGAGGAAAGGTCCTCTCGATCCATCAGCATGGGCTTGAGCGGGTCCTCATCTTTGTGATCGGGAAAGGGACAACGACCTTCAACCTCATCATTGAGCTCTTCGATAACGGCAATGTCATCCTTGCTGATGAGAAGATGACAATCATCAAACCGCTCTGGCACCACCGGTTCAAAGACCGGGAAGTTGTTCCCGGTGCCACCTATACGTTTGGAAGCACGGATCCCACCGCATCGGAGGAGAGCCTTTCAGCGTTTCTTAAAAGTGATGAGAGGGATCTTGTCCGGGCACTTGCCATCGGGTGCATGCTTGGCGGCATGTATGCGGAATATATCTGCAGAGATGCAGGTCTCGACAAGACAATTCCTGCCGCTTCTGCAGATCCGGCCAGGATCTTCTCCTCCCTGCAGGCACTCTTCCGCCAGGTTGAAGGGGCCCGTTCTCCAATAATCGCGGCTAAGCACTGCGAATCCGTCAATCTCCGCATGGGAGAGGCGACAACGGCGTACCCGACATTCTCCCTTGCCCTCGAAGCATTTTACCCCATGACCAAGGCCGAGAAGAAGGCCACGTCACGCCCGAAGATCGCAAAAGAGGACCGGATTCGCAGCCACCAGCTGGCGGCGATAAAAAAGTTTGACCGGAACATCACACAGGCTGAAGAGATGGCCAATGCAATCTACGAGAACTACCCGTTCATCACGCAGGTCATCAGCACTCTCGCAACAGCAAGCAAAACCCATTCCTGGCAGGAGATTGAGAAACGGATCCGGGCCGCTCCTTCAGAAGAGACAAAAAAGATCACGGCATTCTTCCCTGATGAGGCAGCAGTCGAGATCGGCATCGGAAAGAAAGTGAAGATCTTCGTGCACGAGAGCGTGGAGCAGAACGCCGGCCATTACTATGACGTGATCAAGAAGTTCAGGAAGAAGAAGGCCGGCGCAGTCACGGCAATGGAGACCGTTGCCACAAAAAAACAGACCAAACGGCGGGAGTTCATCCCCTTAAAGAAGCAGTGGTACCACCGCTTCCGCTGGTTCATCACCAGCGACGGGGCCGTTGTCCTCGGCGGGCGTGACGCCTCCCAGAACGAGGAACTGGTCAAGAAGTACATGGCCGGGGGGGATACCTTTGTCCATGCCGATGTCCATGGAGCCAGCGTAGTCCTCGTCAAGGGAAAGACGGACCGGATGGACGAGGTGGCGCAGTTTGCGGCATCGTACTCCGGTGCATGGCGGAGCGGCCACTTCAGCGCAGATGTGTACAGCGCCCTTCCCTCGCAAGTGAGCAAAACGCCGGAGGCCGGCGAGTTTGTCTCGCGGGGCTCCTTCATTGTGCGGGGGGAACGGACCTATTACCGGAACATCCCGCTCTCCACCTGCATCGGCCTGATGGTCGAACCCCAGGCAGCTGTCATCGGGGGACCGCCATCTGCTGTCAGGGAGAAAGTCAAAGCATTTGTCGAACTCCGGCCCGGCCAGTTCGAGCCAAACGACGTTGCAAAGAAAGTACTGCGCACCCTGAAGGAGAAGATCCCGGAGGATGATGTGAAGGCGCTCAAGGGCATCCTGAACACCGAGAAGGTGGCAGCATTCACCCCGCCCGGCGGATCGGATATCGTGGGGCACCATGAAGGCTGAGTGCGGGGAGATGCGGGGAAATTATGGCGAGATCCGGCTGCTTCCAGAGAGCATTGACGATCTCTGGCACCTCCAGCACATCATCGCCCCGGGCGACCTGGTCTTTGCCACGACATTCCGGAGCGTGGATACGGCAAGCGACAAGCTCCGTCCCGAGAAAGTCGAGAAACGTCCGGTACGGCTCGGCGTACGCATTGACCGCGTCGAGTTCTCCGTTCACGGCATACGACTCAGGCTCACCGGAATTATCGAGCACGGTGTGGATACCGGGGCATTCCATACCATCAATGTCGAGACAGGTTACGAGATATCAGTGATCAAACAGTGGAGACAACTCGATCGTGAACGGATAGAACGAGCCGTCAAAGCATCGGTCTATGGTGTCATCCATGTCCTGACCATTGAAGAGGGAGAGGCCGAACTCTTCCGGCTCCGGCAGTATGGCCCGGAGAGCGTCATCACCATCACTTCCGGGAGCGGGAAAGGGGCGGAGACGGAATCACGGCGGGATTT
>NZ_JAQTQD010000043.1 GCF_028712425.1 Methanoregula sp. | reverse complement strand
CACCGCTGAAGGCAACCGGTATTTCGTCCACTTGCCGGATGGTATACGGGTGCAGGACGGGCGTGCCATTTTCTTTCCAGACAATGTTGGCACAGATAGTATCAGCCATCACATCAGGACAGGGATAGCGAGACGGGGAACGGATAGATTCTCATTCCCTCAGCAGGATGGTTCCCGTTATTACTCAATAAAATTTGTTTTAAAACAAAAAAAGTATTGTTAATAAAGGATCAGTCCCCACATTATCCGCATGATTCGTGAAGAGGGATACCGGTGAAACTTGTCTTCATTGGTGCCGGCGTTGGCGAGAACCCGTGGCTTGTACGTGCAGCCCGGGACAGCCAGGATACCGGTCTGGAGATCGGGATCGTACAGGCAACGTCCGAGGAACTCGATGCCGAGGAAAAGAAGTTTGCCGGGTTGCTGGACAGCTTCAGGGGATGCGATCTCCTGATCATGAGCATTCACGGGGGTTCCGGGTATTTCAAGAAATTTGACCGGCTCACCGCTGCCGTACGGGCGGCGGACATTCCGACCTTTATCTCGTGCGGCTCACCTGAAGAGATGAAGGATTACCGGAACATGTTCCCATTCCCGGATGAAGACTACGACTATGTCCATGCCTGCGTGGAGCTGGGCGGGATCGAAAATACCCGGTGCCTCGTAATCTGGGCGTGCCGGACCATAGGGAGATGCACCGTGGAACTGCCGCCGCTGCATTATCCCCCCACAGAAGGGTTCTACCACCCGTCGCTCCCGGATATCCACGACCTGGCTGCCCACCTGCAGCGGCTCGATCCGGAGAAACCCACCGCCGGCATCCTTCTCCACCAGTTCTGGTATAACCGGAAAAATCTCCTGGCTATCGATGCGCTTATCGCTGCTGTCGAAGCAAAGGGTATGAATGCCCTGCCGTTCTTTCTCGTGACAAGCCCGAACCCGACCACCGGCGCCATCGGGATCCGGCGGTTTGTCGAGAAGAACCTGTTCCGCGACGGGAAGGCTGTCATCGATGTCCTGGTGATGACCATGGGCTTCTCCCAGATCTCGCTCTCCGATCCCAATGATGGCACCAAGACCGATCCGGTCTACAACTTCTTCTCGGATCTCAACGTGCCGGTCCTCCAGACCATGGCCATGATCCGGTCGTATGACAAATGGTATGCCGACAACGAGGGTCTTACATCCATGGAGATCTCGGCCATGGTCATCTGGCCGGAGTTCGATGCGCAGATTATTACCATCCCTCATTCGACAACCGGTGAACACGAAGGCAGGAAGAACCAGGCCATCCCCATTCCCGGGAGACCCGAGCGGATCGCCGACATGGCCCTGCGCTGGGCGGTTCTCAAGAGGACCCCGGTGAAGGACCGGAAAGTGGCGATCCTTCTCTACCAGTACACCGGAGAGCTGGATGCGCTCGGCGATGCCGGGGGGCTCGATACGCCCCTGAGCGTTATCCGGATTTTGGAGCGGCTCAGGGAAGAGGGGTATACGGTCACGGATATCCCGGAGGCCGGCAACGACCTCATCCACGAGATGATTGCGGGACTCACCAACGACACCCGGTATCTCTCGGAAGAACAGATGAAGGAACGTGCGGCCGGCACGGTCAGCGCGGATCTGTACCGTCAATGGTTCAGCCGGCTGCCCGAGAAGAACCGGAAAAAGATCACCGAAGACTGGGGAGAAGCACCCGGGTCGCTCTTCCTGACCGGCGGCGAACTCTGCCTGCCGGGGATCATGAAAGGCAACATCTTTATCGGGATCCAGCCCCCCCGCGGGCTGTTTGAGAAGGTCGAGTCCCTGATCCATTCAACGGATATGGTCATGCCCCATCATTACGTGGCCTATTACCGGTGGATGAAGAATGTCTGGGGGGCCCATGTTGTCGTCCACATGGGGACTCACGGAACGCTGGAATGGCTGCCGGGCAAAGGCAACGCCATGTCCGAGGAGTGCTATCCTGATCTGGTCTTCGAGGACATGCCCCATGTCTCTCCGTACATCATCAACGACCCGGGGGAGATGATAGAAGTTAAGCGGCGGAGCTGGGCTGCGGTGCTCGCCCATATCCCCCCTGCCATGATGCGGGCCGAGGGATACGGCGACCTGGCGCAGCTGGACAGTATCCTTCAGGAATTCCTCCGGGCAAGAGAGAGCCAGGAAACAACGAAGATGGAGGACCTGGCCGTGGAGATCCGGGGGATTGTTGTTGCCCAGAACCTCACGAACGACCTCGGTCTTCCTGCCGATGTCGGTACAGAGGATATCATTGCCAGCGCCGAGCGACTGTACGATTATATCTGCGAGGTCAGGGATGCCATCATCAAGGACGGGCTCCACATCTTCGGGAGTCCCCCGGAGAACGAACGGTTCGCTGAAATGCTGTATGCGCTGACCCGGCTTGAGAACGGGAAGATGCCCTCGCTCCGGGAAAGCATTGCATCTGCGCAGGGCCTGTCCCTGCGCGAACTGATGGATAACCCGTCAGTATTCAATGGGCGACTCGGCGAAGTGAACGGCGTGCTCATCGACCGGATCGACGAAAAGAGCCAGCACCTGATCGCTGTGATGGCGGAGAACGGGTATGACCGCGGGAAAACGCTTGCCGTGATCCGGGAGGAGTACGGGAACGGTGCACAGGACCTCGAGACCTGCGCCACGTTCATCTGCGATGACCTCTCAGGCCGGCTCAGCCAGACCACTGATGAGATAACGAATATGGTCCGGGGCCTTGACGGGGGATACATCCCTCCCGGCCCGTCAGGAGATCCCACGCGGGGCAATGCCCATCTCCTCCCAACCGGCAAGAACGCCTACTCCATCGACCCCGCATCTGTACCTACACGGGCATCCTGGAAGGCAGGAAAGACCATGGCCGACCAGATGATCGAGCGGTACGTCAAAGAGAAAGGCGAGTACCCGCAGAATGTCGGTATCGTTGTCTGGGCAACCGATACCCTTCGCACAGGAGGCGATGACATCGCGTATCTCTTCTGGCTGATGGGCCTTAAACCGATCTGGTCTGATCGGGGCGGTGCCGTCACCGGGCTTGAAGTCATCCCGGCAAAGGAGCTCGGGAGGCCGAGGATCGATGTAACGCTCCGGATCAGCGGCCTGTTCCGCGATACGTTCCCGGCTCTTATCCATATGATTGACGAGGGCATCGAGACGATTGCAATGCTCGATGAATCCGAGGATGTCAACTTCCTTGCTGCCCACCTGAAGCAGGACATGGTGGAGAAAGTTAAAGCCGGGATGCCGGAACAGGAGGCCCGCGACCAGTCACTCATCAGGATCTTCGGCGACCCTCCCGGCAACCACGGCTGTGGTGTGGGCGAAGTGGTCCATGCATCGGCATGGAAGGACCGGAAAGACCTGGCCGATGTGTACACAACCTGGGGCGCCTATGCGTATGGAAGGAAATTCCGGGGTGAGAAAGTACCGGAACTCTTCCGCCAGCAGTTCGGCCGCCTGGATGCAACCGTCAAGAACATTGTCTCGCGCGAGTTCGATATCCTCGATACTGATGATCCCTACCAGGTGCTTGGCGGGATGAACGCCTGTGTCAAGGTCTACGGCAACAAGGACCCGGTCTCGGTACTGGGCGAAGCATCGGACCCGAAGAACATCAAGACACGCCTCCTCGAAGAGGAGATACGGTTCATCTTCCGGAGCCGCATCCTGAACCCCCGCTGGATCGAGGGCCTGAAACCCCACGGGTTCCGGGGTGTGCAGGAGATCATGAACACCATCGAGTACACGTTCGGCTGGGATGTCACATCCGATGCCATTGACGACTGGGAATACCAGGCCTGTGCCGAACATTTCCTCTTCAATGCAGAGAACCGGCAGTGGATCGAGGAGAATAACCCGTTCGCCCTCCACAGCATGGCCGGCCGGCTTCTCGAAGCGCATGAGCGGGGATTCTGGGACGCCGATGACGAGACGATACGAAAATTACAGGAGATTTATCTTGAGACCGAGGACTATTTCGAGAAGACGGGAGAAGAACAGCATGAATAGTAAGGGCTTTTTCTGCGGCGATGCTCGTGCAGTGATCCGCAGGAAGACCCGTACACCGCCTTCCGAATCACAATATTCTGCGGCGTGTAATGGAGGAAACGGGCGATGACCGCAATCCTTACCGAGAACCTTACCAAGAAGTTCGGTGACCTCTGTGCTGTCGACAACCTGAATCTCACCGTGGACAAGGGGATATTCGGACTCCTGGGGCCGAACGGGTCCGGCAAGACAACAACCGTCCTGATGCTGACAACTCTCCTTGCCCAGACAAAAGGAACTGCAAGCATCTGCGGGCACGACACGCGGCTTGCTCCGGAAAAGGTAAGGGACTGCATCAGCTATGTGCCGCAGGACATGGCGGTGGACACCAACCTGACCGGCCGCGAGAATATGTTTGTCTTCGCACGGCTCTACGGGATAGAAAAACCGAAGGAGAAGATCGACGAACTCCTCGGGGTCATGGAACTCTCCGACCGGGCAGACGACCCGGCAAAGACGTACTCTGGCGGGATGCGCCGGAGACTCGAACTCGCCGAGGCGCTCGTGCACGAGCCGGAGGTGATCTTCCTCGACGAACCCACGATCGGTCTTGACGTGGCAGCCCGCCGGAACATCTGGACGCATATCCGTACGATGACAAAGAAAGGGATGACCATCTTCATGACCACTCATTACATGGACGAAGCCGACCAGTACTGCGACCGCGTTGGTATCATCAGCCATGGGAAGATCGCAGCGCTCGGTAGCCCTGCAGAGCTGAAATCGAGGCTCATGAGCGATGTGATCACCGTTACCATTGAGGGATCCTTTGCCCCAGTTCAGATCGAGGGGATGGTCGTCGTCGGACAATCAGATAACGTCATCTCCTTTACTGCAGAGAACGGCCGGGAGGCGCTCCCGTTGCTTGCCGATGCGCTGAAAAGTGCCGGCAACCGGGTGAAGGCGATGTCACTGCACGAACCTTCCCTCGACGATGTATTCCTCCAGTCGGTAGGAAAGCAGGAAGAACCCCAGGGATTCGAAGAACTCAAGTTCCACCTGATGCTGCACCGGAGGCACTGATCATGAAAGGCGTTTCAATCTACATCTACCGGGATTTCATCCGGTGGATCCGGTACCGCATCGGCGTCATCTCGTCTCTCGTCCTCCCGGCGGCATGGTTGCTTTTCGTGGGTCTTGCCCTGCCGGTAACGTTCACCGGAAATTATCTCGACTTCATCACTCCGGGCATCCTCGTGATGACCATCCTCACGGCCGGGATCTCCAGCGGATCACTCCTGATGTTCGACAAGATGCTCGGGTTCCTGAACAAGTTCCTCGCCATGCCTGTTCCCCGCGAGAGCATTCTCGTCTCCAAGATCCTTTTCGTATCGATGCGGGGGCTCATTCAGGCAACCATCATTCTCATCCTTGCCGTTCTCATCGGAGCTACGGTGATGACCCCGCTCCAGTACGGGCTCGTGTACCTCATCCTCTTCCTCTTTGGCGTCTTCATCTCCTCGTTCTCGACTGCAATAGCGCTGTACCTCTACGACCACGATTCCTTTGCTTCGTTCACGGCCATGGTGACAATGCCGCTCTTCTTCACTTCGAGCGCCCTGATGCCATACAGTGCGATGCCCGGGTGGCTTGCCACGATTGCCCATGTCAACCCGCTCAGTTTTGCGATCAATGCGATCCGGGATGTCACCGCGGGATCTATCCCGGTTGTCCCGATCCTGATGCTGTTCGTCTTTACTGCTATTTTTGTCGGGCTGGCCGGGTACGTGTTCCGGAAGGTGACGATCTGAAAAAGAGGACGGATTCATTTCCTCATTTTTCCTTCTGGCAATAGGGAAGAATCCATTTTAGGATTAATTACGTGAAGAATGTCTGGCAATTCTGCTATCCACGAATAACGTTTCACTTTCCAGAAGCGTATCAGCCAGCGTTTTTCAAAAAGAAGGGAAATAAGATCGTGTTCCGGAAAATACATCAGGAACCTCCATAGCTAATGCTATAGAACCATCAATACCGACAGGGACTCCTTACCCGGAGACTCCTCTGCCCGCGATCCGAAAATGTATTAACCGGTTGCCACGAACTCTCCTGAAAGGAACATGACGGGTGCAGCGTGATACCGGAAAATAAGGATCCCATCAATACCATCATGAGGAGCAAGCGGGAGGTCTCGCGCTTCCAGATCCTCGTTGAGATCGCCGAACACCAGCCGGCAGTGCGCCAGATGGAGATTGCAGACAGGATTGGCCTGACGCCACAGGCAGTCTCCGACCATATCCGTGAACTGGTTGATGATGGAATGCTCTCGATGAGCGGCCGGAGTAATTACGTGGTGACCAAAACCGGTATCGCATGGGTGATGGAGAATGCAGCTTCCCTTGAGTCCTATATCCGGCACATCCGGCTCGATGTCATCCAGCATATCTCGGTCTGGACCGCTGTTGCTGACGGGGACCTGAAAACCGGTGATGTGGTCGGGCTGTACATGAAAGACGGGTATCTCTATGCCGGTAAGAAACCGAGATCTGCGACTGCAATGGTCTACGAGGATGCGAAGAAGAACGAGGATGTCGGGATCGTTGATGTCAACGAGATTATCGATCACCATGAGGGAACCATTCATGTCTGTAAGGTACCCCGGGTCCAGCACGGCGGTTCGCGCAGGGTGGATAAGGACAAGCTGAAGGAGATCGTTGCC
>NZ_JAQTQD010000027.1 GCF_028712425.1 Methanoregula sp. | reverse complement strand
CCTTCAGAGGAATCGATGTTCGCCCGTTCGACATTGATCAGGACACCGGTGTCCCGGACCACCTGGGCGATGATGGGCTTCCTGCCTTTACCCCGTGAAAAGGTTACCAGCAGCTACATTTCAGCCACCTCCCGCCCAGCAGCTTCCCGAGGTGCATTGCCGTGAGGAGCGCAATGACGTGGCGGTCGCGGTCGATGACCGGCAGGGCGCTGATATTGTTCTGCTCCAGTTTCTGGATGGCGATGTCCACTGACTCTTCCGGGGCGGTAGTTATCACTTTTGTCTTCATGATGTCACGGACAAGATGTGCTTTACCGGGGTTTGCCACCGCCTTTGATACATCGAACGTGGTAATAATCCCGACAAGGATCCCCTGCCCGTTAACCACCGGCAGGTGGTTGGTCTCACCTTTGAGAAGTTTCTTTGCCGCCGTCTGGATCCCCTCGTCCTCTCCAATCGTGATGACGGCACGATCCATGATGTCCAGCACGCGGGGCCCTTTCGCGGTTTCATGCATGGGTTTGTTCTGCTTTTTCGGATCAATGGCGCGGGTCGGCAGGGTAAGCTGTATCTTTCCGGACTCGACCCAGCGTTTCAGTTCAAGCGATACCCCGCGTGCCCTGCGGAAACTGGAGAGCGGAGACGTGCGGATCTCCTCACCGTTGATCTCCACCAAGCCGGAGCGGAGCTCTGCATAGGTTGCCGTCCGGATGGTGGGGCGGGACCGGCTCGGGACTCCATAGTCCTGGATATCGACCGAGATATCCTCGTCGCGGACGGCAGTTGCCCGGACAACATCGAGATCGAGCACCGGGAGCGGTACGCCAAGGCCCACGTAGAGGGTCACGCCGTACCCGGTCATGGTCGCTGCCCGGAGGTATTCCTGTGACATCTGCTTCATGTCTCCGGTCACCATCAGGGTCCCGAACCCGCCCGCCGGCGAATGCTGTGTACCTTCCCCAATAACCATGCCCGGTGCACCACAGAGGAAGATCGGGACGCCACTGCCGATCAGCCGGAGCTTCGGGTCGTTCGAGAGCGGGTTTAAGACACCCGCACCGGAGTACGTGACATTGCCGGAGCCCGGGAGGAGCGTCCCCATGTAGGTGTGGAGGACGCGGTCAGTGGTGTTGGTAGCGGCGTTGTAGCGCTGGTATGCGTTCCGCGGATTGCACATGATGGCCTGGTTCAGGTTCTCGAGCAGCAGCTCGGTTGTAATCGTCCGCCGCGGGTAGCAGTCCGTACCGTGCGAGCTTGCACGGAGCTCCACGGTTTTTCCGGCAACCAGGTCCTCGATGACATGCGCCCCGCCGTACTCGGCCTGAAGGGTGTCAGACTGCTGCGTTGCGCCAATGTAGGTATCCACGGCCGCAAGCCCGCCGTACGCTTCGACATTGTTCAGCCAGATCCGCTCCATCCGGATGGGCGGTTCGGCATGGCCGAAGTTGAGAAACGCACCGGACGAGCACATGGCCCCGAAGGTCCCCGTTGTAACAACGTCAACCTCTCTTAGTGCCCCTTCTTCCCCGAGTTCGGCGACAATGCCGGGCATCTCCTCTGCGGTGACGACCCGGGCACTGCCCTCGCGGATGCGTTCATTGATCTGGCCGATAGTCTTGTGCATACCTCAAAATATGTTTTAATGCATATTTAAACTGATTGCTATTACTATTAGTAATAAATGTTCTTTAATCCCGGAACGGCGATGATCCTGTATGGATGTGAAGGCCTTCATTCTCGACATGGAGCGGATCGCACCGCCCGAACTTGCCGAGGACTTCGATGCGGGAAGGATAGGATTGGTCGTTGAAGGGGCACCGGAATTCGAGACTGTCTGCTGCGCTCTCGACGCAACACCGGCAGTAGTAAGGGAAGCTATCCGGCAGAAAGCCGGCATGCTGGTCGTCCACCACACACCGCTCTGGGCACCGGTCACGTCCCTGACGGGCCCGCTGGCGTCCCTCATGCGCGAAGTCCTGTCGGCACGGATGAATGTCTGGGTCATGCACACCAACTACGATCATGCGGAGGAAGGCGTGAACGATGCACTGGCTGAACTCCTGTCCCTGAAGGATACCGTGCCGCTGACGCTCGGCCTTGTCGGAACCTGCACCATCCCGCTCGCAGAAATCTCCCGGCGTCTCGGATGCCCGCTCCGGATCTGGGGCGCTCTTTCTTCTCTGGACCGGCTTGCCGTGATCGGGGGCAGCGGCTTCGACCCTGCATTTCTTGCCGAGGCAAAGGAGCGGGGCGCCGATGCCGTCCTGTCGGCGGAGCTGAAACATTCCGTCATGCGCTCAAGCCTCCTCCCTTGTATTGAGGCCACGCATTACGGACTCGAAGCCCCGGCCATGAAGCGCCTTGCCGCCCGTCGCGGGTGGTACTATATCGACGATACCCCACAACTCCGCACCATCCCATGAGAGAGACCAGCATCTGGCAGCGCCTTGCGGAACAGAAGGCCCTTGACCCGGGCCTCCGCGGGGAGATCGAGGCAGCGTTCGGGACACGGGGGAAGAAGGCCCTTGCTGCGATCGATGACGGAAAAGTCATCAGGTACCTTGATTTTTTTGTTGTGGAAGGCCGGACTTCGAACTATATTGTGGAAGATGATTTCTGCACCTGCAGTGACTTCCTGTACCGGGGCAGGACCTGCTGGCACCTGCTCGCGGTCCGGATAGCTCTTACAACCGGCACGTACCGATCCGTTGACGGGTGGTACCAGGACCAGATGAGGAATTCTTCCCGATAACACCGGGAATTTATTCACTCCTATACTGTTACACAGTTTTCCTTCAGGAGAACCGGTCTGTGGAAAAAAGTGTGGGCAGGGGAGGTGTTCCCCACCCACATACAATAATCACAGCGATACTTCAGACCGCGGCATCGATGTCCGTAAGGAGTTGTTTTAAATCGATCCAGATGATCAGCTCGTTCTTCTCCTTGTCCTTCACCTTTACCTTGCGCTTGATGATCCCGATGATCGCAGTATCCTGTGCATTGACCGAAGCCGAGGTATAATCGACCTGGTTCCCCTCGAAGGTCGAGACCGAAGTCACATCATCGACCAGGATGCCGATCTTTGAGGCTGCAATCTTGTCATCGAGGACAATGATCCTCGAAGCCTCAATCGACCTGGCGCTTTCTTCCCGGATGTTGAGGCGCTGCTTGAGGTCAACAATTGTGGTGATCTCCCCGCGGAGATCGATAATCCCCCGGACATGAGACGGGACATTCGGAAGCTTGGTTATCGTCGTGTATTCAACAACCTCTTTTACATCAAAGAGATTGATAGCAAAATTCTCGCTTCCCAGCAGGAACTCGACAACCTGGATAGGTTCCGAATCATTTGGCTGCCCCGGAAGGGTGGATCCCCGGGTAACAGGTTGGCTTGCCTTGACACTCATGGGCAAATCCCTCCGGCCTCAGTCCACCTTGAATTTCCTGTTCGCTTCCATTGCTCCCATCGCAACGTCATTTACGGTCTGGATCATACGGGAGATTTCATCGATAGCCGCAGCAGACTCTTCTGTTGCTGCAGCTGCATCGCCCGCTTCTTTTGCGGTCTGTTCGACAAGGTGCGCAACCTCGTTGACGCTCGCTGTGATCTCTTCCGTTGTTGCTGCCTGCTCCTCAGATGCTGCAGCAACTTCAGACGCACTGTTTGCCACCGCTTCAGCTGCTTTCTGGATAGTCCGGAAGGCTTCAAGTGCCTGTGATGATTCGGCAGATCCTTTGATGACAAGGGTCTTGGATGATTCCATGGCATCGGTGGCTTTCTTTGTGGCAAGGTTAAGGTGCGTGATCATGCCCTCGATCTTTTCAGCACTTTGCCGGGATTCCTGTGCCAGGGATTTTACCTCAGAGGCAACAACAGCAAAGCCCCGTCCATGCTCCCCTGCACGGGCCGCTTCTATCGCTGCATTGAGCGCAAGGAGATTGGTCTGGCTTGCCAGGTCACGGATAAGAACGATGATCTTCCCGATATCGCTCATCTGTTTCTCGATGTCCTTGACAATCCCGTAGACATTCTCCGTCGAACTCGTAATCGCGTTCATGTCCTTGTTGACATTGTCAGCAAGGGCTGCACCGGTCTTTGCCGAACTGTTGGCACTGTTGGCCTGGTTGGAGACGTTCTCCATATTCGACGTGATCTCTTCAACAGCTGCGCTCATGTCCTGCATGGCCTTTGCCATCTGCTCGATGCCCTCGGATGCTTTCTGGGCATTCTCGGAGACAACACTGGCATTCTTTGCGATCTGGCTCACGCTCTTTGAGGCATCGTCAACACTTCTTGTTGCGCTGTCAGAAGTCGTGGTCAGGTTCTGCATCCGCTTATTGACATCAGCAATATTTACTTCAAGGCTGCCGATGATGCCCCGGACCGCGTCCCGGAGCTTGACCAGGATCTCGTAGTTCTCTTTGGTATCCGCATCCGGTTCCGTGAGTTTATAACGTGGGGTCAGGTCACCTTTTGCCATGATCCCATAGATCTTCGCAAGTTCATCGACCTCGTGGGCCATGTAATCATGGACCTTGATCATCCTGGTGATGTCATTGTAGGAGATGTAGATATATTCTATCTCACCTTTCTCATCCAGCAGGGGGATGATGGTACGGAGCACCTCGATTTTCCCTTGCGAGGTCTCGATCGTGGACTGCCCGTGAACCGTGCGTTTCCGGGCAACGGCATCCTCGAATGTTTCTCCGGTATCTTTGAGATATTTCAGGATTCCCCGGTCCTTGAAGTCGGTAATCTTAATAGACAGGATGATGTCCTTTGATACCCCGGTCATCTTGCATAGTTCCTGGTTTGCCAGGACATTTTTGTAGTGCTTATCAACCAGCAACTGTGCCAGGGGAGTCTGTTCGAAAATTGCTTCATAATCTTTCAAATCTACCATGTTTGAAACACCCGCATTTAGCGTAATATCACAATTTTCTCAAAAACTATTTAAACATTTTGTTTAATGATGATTATCAATATTCAATATTGATAACCACCAATAATGATAAATATCGTAAGCCGATAAGATTTCATATTTAATTGAGGTTGCATGGAAACCGAGAACGAACAGACCAGGATCAGGGATCTGCTCAGGGATCATCCCAAGGGGCTGACGATCGAGGATGTCTCAAAGAAGCTCTCGCTCAACCGTGCAACCGCGGCAAAATACCTCAACTCAATGATGATATCCGGGCAGGCAGAGCTGCGCGTGCTCGGCCGTGCAAAAGTCTTCTATCTCTCCCAGCGGCTTCCCCTGACCAACCTGTTAAGCCTGTCTTCAGACCTCATCCTTATTCTCGACCGCGAGCTCTTCATCCAGGAAGTTAACGATCCTTTTCTTTCTTTCTTCCAGGTCACGAAAGACGAGCTGAAAGGAAAACGGATCGATCATTCAGCGCTTGCACAGTATTTTTCGGGAGACTTCTTTGATTCCCTCGGAAAAACTGTCGACGGGACCGAATTCTCGTCTGAAGTCCACTTCGACATCGATAAAAACGACAGGTATTTCAAAGTCAAACTGATCCCGCTGGTGTTTGAAAACGGGAGCCATGCTGCCGGGATACTCCTGGAAGACATCACAGCGATGAAACAGTACCAGATTAAGCTCGAGGAGCGGATCCAGGAGAGGACCGCAAACCTGGAGACCGAGATCGGGCGGCACAAGAGAACGGAGAACGCGCTCCGCGAGAACGAGGCTGTCCTCAAAAGCATGCTCAATGCAACTCCCGTTGGAGTTGGTCTCCTGATTGACCGGGTTTTTACAAAGGTCAATAATTCCCTGTGCAATCTTACCGGCTACACGAAGACAGAATTGACCGGCCAGAGTGCCAGGATCCTGTACCCGGATGACGAAGAGTATCACCGGGTAAACGAGGAGTTATACAACAAAGCCGGCCAGAAAAATGTTACAATGGTAGAATCACGGATCCGCAAGAAAGACGGATCCATGATCAAAGTCATCATTAACTTAAGCCCGTTCGATCCGGACAATCCCTCCTCCGGGGTTACCGCAACCATCGTCGATATCACGGAACGGAAGAGAGCCGCTGATGCATTGCGACAAGCCAGTAACCAGGTTGCACTCTTAACAAGCGTTACGCGCCACGACATCCTCAACAAGATTACCGTACTGAAAGGATATATCGGTTGGATGAAACGACAAGAAGCCAGCGATGAACTGAGAGAGATAATTAAAAAAGAAGAAGAGATCGCTGAAACAATAGCGAACCTCATCGCGTTTACCCGGGATTACAAGGAGGTCGGTGTCATGCCCCCGGACTGGATCCGCATTGAAGAAATGGTAAAAAGAGTCCGGAAGACCGCAGACCTGGGACAGGTTACCCTCCACCCCCCAGATACCGATTATTCAATCTATGCCGATCCCCTCATCGAGAAAGTATTCTATAACCTCCTTGACAATTCACTACGCCATGGTGAGAAAGTAACAGAAATCCGGATCAGTACCGTTGAGAACGAGGACCGGCTGGTCATCCTGTACGAGGACAATGGTATTGGCATTCCGGAAAACGAGAAAGAGACAATCTTTGAGCGGGACACCGGGAAGAACACCGGCCTCGGGCTCTTCCTTGCACGGGAGATTCTCGCCATTACCGGAATTACCATAGCCGAGGCCGGAGAACCCGGGAAAGGAGCCCGGTTCGAGATGCATATTCCCAAAGGATCCTATTCGCGCACAGGGACCGCAAGCAAGAAAAACAAGAAAACAAGAAAATCATAGAATAAACCCGCCCCGAGCAAAACCTAGATTAGCGTTCAACAGCAACAGTACAGACGATACGTGGTTTTACATGCTCGAAGAGGAATACCAGCTCGATTATTTCAAGTCCCAGGGAATGGTCCGCAAGGTCTGCAAGGCCTGCGGCTCGGCGTTCTGGACCCGCGATCCCTCGCGGGAAGTCTGCGGCGATGCCCCCTGCGAACCCTATACCTTCATCGGCAACCCGATCTTTAAGCCCCATACCCTCGACACCATGCGCGAGGCGTACCTCTCGTTCTTCGAGAAACAGGGGCATACCCGGATCGACCGGTACCCGGTCGTTGCCCGGTGGCGGGACGATATTTACCTGACCATCGCATCCATCGCTGATTTCCAGCCGTTCGTGACCAGCGGGGTCGTGCCCCCGCCCGCAAATCCGCTCACCATCTCGCAGCCCTGCATCCGGTTGAACGACCTCGACTCCGTGGGCAAATCCGGCCGTCACCTGACCACCTTCGAGATGATGGCCCACCATGCTTTCAACACCCCCACCGAGGAGATCTACTGGAAGGACCGGACCGTCGAGCTCTGCGACCAGTTCATCGCCTCGATTGGCGGGGACATCACGAAAGTCACCTACAAGGAGAATCCCTGGATCGGCGGCGGCAACGCAGGCCCGAGCGTAGAAGTCCTGATTGGCGGTCTCGAGGTCGCGACACTGGTGTTCATGAGCCTCGGCCGGCAGAAAACCGGGGAGAAAGGGTACGAGCTCAACGGCGAGATGTATTACCCGATGAAACTCCGGATCGTCGACACCGGCTACGGCCTCGAACGCTTTGTCTGGGCATCGAAGGGCTCCCCGACCATCTACGACGCAGTATTCCCGGAGATGGTCAGCCATGTCATGGGACTTGCCGGGCTTGACCACATGCTCGGCAACAAGGACTATGCCAAGATCCTTGCGCTCAATGCAAAATATGCCGGCCTCATGGACATCTCGGGCACGAACCTCTTCAACTTACGAAAGAAGGTGGCGACGGCCATCGATATCTCCCCCGACAAACTGGACAAGATGATCACTCCGGTCGAAAAGGCCTACGCGATCTGCGACCACACCCGCTGCCTTGCCTACATGCTCGGCGACTGCATCGTGCCCTCCAATGTGCGGGAAGGCTACCTTGCCCGGCTCGTCATCCGGCGGACCCTGCGGTTGATGAATGACCTGAAGATCACGGAGCCTCTCGCGGACCTGATCGAGCAGCAGACCCGGATCATGAGCAACCGGAGGTTCGAGCAGGACATCGCGGTGGTTCGCGAGATCCTGGACCGCGAGACCGAGAAGTATGCGGCAACCCTCGAACGCGGCACGCGGATTGTCCAGAAGGTGGCAAAGACCTACAAGGCCAAGAGCCAGAGGGTGCCCCTTGCCGAGGTAATGACACTTTACGACTCGCACGGCATCCAGCCGGAGATGGTGAAAGAGATCGCGGCAAAGGAGGGCGCAGTCGTGGACCTTCCCGACAACTTCTACTCCATTGTTGCCGACATGCACTCCACCTCAAAGCCAGCTGAAGAGGAGGACAAGACCGCGCACTACGCTGAACGGGTCCGTGCCCTCCCGGGAACAAAGAAACTCTATTACGAGCAGCCCTCGGACATCGAGTTCGAGGCAGTCGTGCTCGATTTCTTTGACGAATATGCCGTGCTCGACCAGACCCTCTTCTACCCTGAGGGTGGAGGCCAGCCTTCGGACACCGGTACGCTGGTGAGTTCCGACAGCATGGTCCAGGTAGACGGCGTCGTGAAGGTCGGCGAGGTTGTCCTGCACCATATTGCGGGCGGAGTCCTCCGGCGCGGAGAACGTGTGAAAGGAATGGTGGACGAGGAGCGGCGCTGGTCCTTGATGCGCCACCACACGGCAACCCATGTCATCCTCCATGCCGCACAAGAAGTGCTCGGCGCACACATCCACCAGGCCGGCGCCCAGAAAGGCGCGGAGAGCGCTCGTATCGATATCCGTCATTTCAAGCATATCACCCCCGAAGAGCTCCGCCGGATCGAGATCGCCGCAAACCGGATGATCATGACCAGCCAGGCTGTCGAGATCTCAATCGAGGACCGGACTAAGGCAGAGCAGAAGTACGGCTTTGGCCTGTACCAGGGCGGTGTCCCGCCGGGCAGGGAGATCCGCGTTGTCAAGGTTGCCGGGGACATCGAAGCCTGCGCCGGCACCCACTGCCGGAGTACCGGTGAGGTCGGCGTTGTCAAGATCATCAGGGTTGAGCATATCCAGGACGGCATCGAAAGAATCGAGTTTACCGCAGGCGTTGCCGCCATCTACTACATGCAGCACCTTGAGCAGATCATTGCTGCCTCGGCCGAAACGCTCTCCGTCCAGTACGAGAACCTGCCGGCTACCGTAACCCGGTTTTTCACTGAATGGAAGGACCTCAAAAAAGAGGTCGAACGGATGAATTCGAAGATGGTGGACCTGGAGACGCAGGCGCTGATCGCAGAAGTCGTGGGTGGAGTCAACGTTGTCATCAAGCGGGTTGACCTCCCCCAGAAGGAACTCTCGGCGCTTGCCTCATCCGTTGCAGCACGAGGTGGTGTTGCACTCGTTGGGGGTGCCGGTGACACCGCACGGGTCGTCCTTGCATCCGGTGACCTCCGGGTCAACGCCGGTGAGATCATCGGGCAGGTCTGCGAGCTCCTCGGGGGCAAGGGCGGGGGAAAACCCAACCTTGCGCAAGGCGGCGGCCCGGAGACTGGCAAACTCGACCTTGCACTGAAAGTCGGACGCGAACGGATCCTTGCGGCGCTGAATGGCTGAGAACGTCCTTGTCCTGGAACCTGGCGATGAGCGGGCACAGAAAATAGCCAAAGCCATAGCCAGCTCCCTTGCAGGCGACATCCTCCAGTTTCTCGCGGACGGGCCAAAAAGCCTGACCGCAATCACCGAGAAACTCCAGATCCCGATGAACACAGCGAAGTACCATGTCGAGAATCTCCTTGATGCAGGCGTCATTGCGGTTGCCGATACGAAGTACAGCATCAAAGGCCGGGAGGTCAAGCTTTACTCCCTGACCGACCAGCTCCTCATCGTTGCCCCGCCCCGGGTGGACGTGCGTTCCCTGTTGCTTAAATATGCCTCGCTCTTCGGGATTGTGGCTGTATCAACGCTCGCAATCTCGACAATCCTGCCAATGCTCTCCGCTCCCGTGATGAACGCCGAGATGGTCTCGCTCAAGGCGGCGCCGGCACCTGCGGTCGACACTGCTACCGGGGCGGGACGGGATGCAGGTGCAGTTGCACTCCAGGCAACGTTCGACACGGTTTCTGTACCTGCCCCAATAGCATTCGATCCGGCCCTTGCGTTCTTCATCGGGGGCATATTCGTCATCGTAATTTTGCTCTGCTACGAGGCATGGCTCTGGAAGAAGACGCGGTGAATTAGGTAAAGGCTCGTCACTTTTTTAAAAAATTTATGGTAAAAATAAAAACCGTGACTCTGTAGAAATGCTAAGTTTACCGAAGTAAAACAGTGACCAAAAGATCTAAGGTACAGTGCCTCCTTACATTGTTATGCACCACATCGTAAGGAGACGAAATAATGTCAGCAAACCGGTATATCAGGTTTGTTGGATTATCCTCCGGCTTGATCAGGGATTCCCGAATCCCACGTTTCTTATTAAAGTACTCGGAAAGAGCCTATAGCCAGCACCAATTACACATTCTTCATCTCCTGAAAAAGTATCTATCAGAAGATTATCGTGATGCTGCAGAACTCGCGGAGATCATGGACTCACTCCGAGAAAAGATCCACCTCAATCAGGTTCCTCATTTCGCGACGATTCACAAGTTCTGTCAACGGATTCGATCTAGCACATTCAACTGGTTACTCAACCGGCTTGTGAAGATGTTCTATGACGAGGGTGAGAGGATCAATTGTACCGCCATAGACTCATCCGGATTCACAAGCTCATACGCAAGCCACTACTATTCCTTGAGAACCGGTAAAACCAGAAAACGATTCCTGAAGACCTCCATCTCTGTCGATACCGATCAATAGATTATTACTGGTCTAAAGATCTCTCAACACCCGGTTTATGATATCTCTCACGCCGAAAAACTCCTGAAGCAATGTCATCGACTCAGGCGTTCTGACCTCTATGTCATGGACAATGGATACAACGCCGAAAATATCCACGAGTTAATCCGGGATACTCTCTACTCCCGTTCCCTGATCCCGGCCAGAAACAGGAAACGTAAACGAATCTCCCGGATAGTATCGAAGACGACTCGCTCATGCATTCGATGAGGAAACCTATCATCAGAGAAACAAGGTTGAAACTGGATTCTCCGTCCTGAAAAGAAAGTTCGGTGAAGCCCTCAAGGCTCGATTGTTCCGGCTCCATGTCAAGGAAATCAAAATCAAAGTGATCCTCTTCAACCTCTCATGAATGATCTCAACTTTGTCGTTTCTTGTTCTCATTGAGGGATTTTACAGAGCCCAAATTTATTACATTTATTGCTGTTATTCGTTGTCTCAGTTGATCAGAGATTCTAGTATTGATGACTGTTTAAGGTTCATGGAGGAAAATTATGAGAAGTACTGTACCCACATGAAATTGCGAGGAGCCGAAAAAAAATCGGATTTCTCTACCGACTTTTCTTCGTAGGGACGACTGATACAATCTTAGCTGATTTATAAATTTCCTCTACTTCAGATGAATACAGTGAAGGATTCTTAAATGCAAAAATATAGATTGTTCCATCGACATCAGTGAAGATGTAGGAAGCGCGCATGTCAGTTTTTTCATCAAGGGATGTATCAAAATCCAGCTTGTACGCGTCATATCCAGAAATTTTCAATTGGTAATTATGCTTCGTAATTGTTATATGCCCATATGTGTTCTGGAGAGCCAGTGTTGCTAGGTTAAAGTACTGCTCGAAATCCGTAACAGTTCCCGGATCCACATCGATGCTCATGACCGTATAATTGGATTTATCAATGTTTGGTTGCGACTGGTTCCACCGCTTCGATAGGTAAGGAACATCCGGGGAGTAGAAATTCGCAATATTGGTTGTAACTCGACCGTAATCTCGGAGTGCATCCTCTTCTTCAGGGATTTCCTTCTCCCAATTACTTGGAACAGTTACGGTGACACCGTACGTGAGAAACTCGGTATTCGGGGGAACAAACGGTTCATCTTCAGAAAGCGATGATGTTGGGGACGCAGTTACCTGAGGGGTTGCAACAGCAATATCTGCTGTAACCGTGGTTGCCGGTGTGCTGGAGCCGGATGATGCCGGAGAAGTACAACCCGCTATGATACACACGATTACAAGAAAAAACACATTCAAAATCGAAAATACAACAGTTTTGGAATTTTTTTTCATTAAGCCACCAGTAACGAAAAGTATGTTAATGTTTATAAAAATTTCGAAATTTGTTTTCCATTATTTGTTTTTCATAGATATAGATGGAGTTATTGAAGATTTCCGAAAATGCAATTATGACCAAGAGAGGAAACCCCTTTTTTCACCATGGGTATCATGGGAAAGAAGGCATCCCCACCTGCCACTATCCCAAGGATGGTTAACGCACTAGCAGATTCTCTGGCAAAAATTTTTTTAATTTATCTGATATTACAATTTTTTTCGATAGAGTTAACATTGAGTATTATATGAATTACTTATAAAAAAGACCTTTATTCGTATTAACACGTTCAAAGGATACTTTTTACGAGGATGTTGAAATGAGGGGGAAGCTGTTACGAAAAATGTCATTACTGGCATGTCTGTTGATTATTACTCTAGTATCCGTTGCATCTGGTGCAACAACATCCAATCAAGTTCAGGTCACACTCTACATGCACGAAGGATCAACGTATGGCGATGTTATTCCCGGGATGCAAATCACCGGTCAGGATGGGAATGGTGTTTCATTCTCCAAAACCACCGACAGTTCCGGGTCTATCTCACTCTCTGGTGCACCGGGTACCTGGCAGTTCTCTGCGTCTAAAACCGGTTATGATTCCTCTTCATGGTCAAATTACATCGTCATCTCAAAAACCTTGAATGGGTACCTCAGGAAAATACCGGCAACCGCAACTCCTACTCCTTCCACAATTCAAGTCACGCTCTACATGCATGATGGATCAACGTATGGCGATGTTATTCCCGGGATGCAAATCACCGGTCAGGATGGAAATGGTGTTTCATTCTCCAAAACCACCGACAGTTCGGGGTCTGTTTCACTCTCGGGGGCTCCAGGCACCTGGCAGTTCTCCGCGTCTAAAACCGGGTATGATTCCTCTTCATGGTCTAATTACATCGTCATCTCAAAAACCTTGAATGGGTACCTCAGGAAAATACCGGTCATAACCACAACAACACCGAACACGGTCCAGCTCACGATCTGTGTTCATGAAACCAGATCTGATGGACCGGTTCTATCTGGTGTGAAAATAACGGGAACTGATGGTGCTGGTGCATCTTTCGAGAGAATTACTGACAATACCGGAACGGTCGTTATTTCCGGCAGTCCCGGGATCTGGTCATTTTCCGGCTCGAAAGACGGGTATGAGCCCGGATCATGGGGCAACAATGCCTATACGACACGAAGACATGATGCGTATCTACAAAAAAGTACAGTTACCGCCGTAAAAACGGCTCCAAACGTAGACACAATCGAAGTGCTCCTTTACATGCATGACGGATCACTATCCGGTTTTCCTCTCTCTGGCGTCAGCATTTCGGGTATTGATGGAAACGGGGCGGCATTATCAGCAATAACCGACAGTTCCGGGAAAATCTCTCTTTCCGGAAATCCGGGCACCTGGCAGTTCTCCGCATCTAAAGCCGGATACGATTCCTCCACGTGGTCAAATTATATTACCGGCTCAAAGACCCTTAATGGGTATCTTTCAAAAATTCAGGACACAACTATTCCCCCTGTGCAGAATACCGCCCAAGTAATACTGGTCATGTATAACGGGCCGACCTCGGGATCTCCATTATCCGGGATATTGATTACGGGTCAAGATGGAAAAGGGAATGCGTTCTCCGAGACCACCGATTCAACAGGATCGGTTACTCTTTCAGGAGCCCAAGGGACCTGGCAATTCTCGGCGGCAAAAATTGGTTATGAATCTGCCAAATGGTCAAATACTATCGTCGGATCTCAACAGTTGAAAGGATATCTGATCACATCACCGGCTGAATTGCAGCCGGGAGCCCAGATCAATATTAAGGTGACACTTGTCATGCGGGATGGATCTGCCAGTGGTCCGGTTTTATCAGGAATTGCGGTCACCGGACAGGATGGTTCCGGGACTCAATTTTCCCAGGTAACAGATTCATCGGGAACAGTTGCCCTTTCAGGTGCACCGGGAACCTGGCAGTTTTCTGCTTCTAAAGCCGGCTATGATTCCTCGTCATGGTCAAACGAGATCACTTCTGGAACAAATCTCAAAGGATTTTTGGTTGCATCGGAGGGGACTAAAACTGAACAAATCGCTGCAGGTACTATTGGATCGAAATATTTAGTCATCCCATACTTTGCCCAAAATAATCCAACATGGACAGGAGATACACTTGGAACTGGAACAGGTACTTTGGGGGGGTATGGATGTGCAGTAACATCAGCTGCAATGGTTCTAACAGCTTATGAAATTGATAATAAAAATCCAAGAGAATTAAATCAGTGGCTTATAAAGAATCATGGATTTAAATTGGGACAGGGAAAGGCACCAGATAATGAATGGGATCATATCAATTGGTATAAAGTGGCCGAAGCAAGTGGTAATACAATTACATTAAAGTCAGTAGGTTCAGCTTCGCTCGAAATGATAAATGGATATATAGATTCTGGTTATCCAGTTATTGCGCAAGTGACATATAAGCAGGATTGCATACGCGGTTCCAACAGTGATTCACCACACTTTATCGTCATCACTGGATACATAGAAAACCAAGATGGGATTACCTACAAAATACATGATCCCTTCGATAATCCTGGTGGCAACAAATGCGGTGTAAAGGGCAACGCAACCACACTCCCAGATCCAGAGGGACGATTTAGGATTATCAATGATAAGAGCGGCGCAGAAGGATACATTACTCAGATAATTGTCTATCAAGGACCAATTACATCAATCCTATCATCAAAGAATACTCAAACCCAGCAATCCACTCAATCAATCTCAACGGTTTCCCAGTTTCGATCAAGCTCAGCGACTCTGCTCGAACAATTCTTATCCGTTCTCTTCCCTGCATCCAAGACGCAAATACCAGAAGTGAGTACTGTCCAGTCGGAGAATATGCTTAAGCAATCAACATCATCTCCTGAAGGGAACCGTCAGGTATCAACTGTACAAAAACTCGGGTATGTATCTGCAAAATATGAATCTGCAGGAGATCCAGCAGCAATCAGTAGTGGAAGTGGGGATTTTGGGGGAAAAAGTTATGGAACATACCAGTTATCAAGCGAAACAGGTACTTTGAACCAATTTTTACAAACAAGTGAATATTCCGATGACTTTGAAGGTCTTGAAATTGGATCAGAAAAATTTGATGACAAATGGAGGACTTTATCAGAAAATGATGACTTTATCAACGCTCAATATAATTTCATTAAATTGACGCATTACGATATTCAAAGGGCATTATTGAAGAATAATAACCTTGATCTCTCAGGAAAAGGTTCAGCGGTACAGGAAGCGATCTGGAGTACTGCAACTCAATACGGACCAAATTCCAACGTGATAGTAAAGGCACTAAAAGATAGTAATGTAAATTCAATGACAGATAGCCAGATCGTGGAAAAAATTTACAAGTATAAGATGAATAATATCGAATCATATTTTATGAGTAGTTCACAAGAAGTACGTAATTCAATAAAAAAGCGATTCATTGGCGAATTGGAAATGCTGAAGGATATTTCCTCATCCGAAGAACAGTATGTCAATTCGGAGGATTCAACTACATTAAAAGATATCTCATCCACATCGATCACTTATTACACCCCCCCCGGAAAACCCCACCCCTTATCTCCTGGACAGGAATACGAACCCGGCGAGAAAGTGTATACCACTACGCCAACATTCACGTGGAAGGCAGATACCAAGGCACAATACTATTCTCTCGCAATCAGCAAATCTCCCTATGGATCAGACAATCTCGTCTATAACAAGCAGGAGATTACGGGATCATCAATCACAATACCGGAGAATGTCCTGGTTGCTGGTGAAAAATATCGCTGGAATATGTATGCGTATAACAGTGCTGGAAGAAGTCCAGTATCCTGGACATTATATTTCACCGTAACGTAATCGCGCAGCCAGAGATCGGGATAATTCCTCTTCCTTTTAAAAAGCGAACATAATTCTTAAAAAAAAGTTGGACCATTTCAACGGCTCTTATTATTTGTAATATCTGGTGTGATCTTGACAGAGGCGAGCATATCATCTACTTCAGTTGAATAGGGGAGAGGATTTTTGACGGTGATGATGACGAATCTCCCGTCCACATTCACAAACCGGTAATGCCACTTTTTATCTGCCGTATTGAACTCAAGAGCGTACGTCTTATACCCGGAAATCCCCCGAAATAGTGGTAGTTGTTCATGCCGGGTGATCTCTATACTACCCAAGGAGTCCTGAATAGCAACCGTTGCAAGATTAAAATACCGGTCTTCATCAGAATAGGTCTGGGAATCCACATCGATACTGAATGTTGTGTACCGAGAGGTGTCGTGATTGGGGATCCCATGGGCACGTTCCCAGGTAATATCAGGTGAGAAAAAATTTGCGATATTTGTCGTTGTCCGCCCATACTCCCGTAATGAGATGACACCGGGTTCTTCCATTTCCCAGTCGCTCGGGTAGGTTATCGTAATATCACTGGGAAGACTCACAGTGATCGTGGGGACATTAGCAGTAGCTACCGCTGAAGTAGTTGTTGTAGATTGGGACGAAGGCAATTCAGGTGTATTAGAAATAACGGTTGTTGAGACAGTCGGAGTCATGCTTTTTTCAGATGCGGGCATGGATATGCACCCAGCAGAAAACAGGGAGCATACGAGAAGGATGGCAACGCAGACAATTGGCAGAACAGGAGTGAATTTCTTCATCATTATCAGAAAGGAAAATGAGGTATTATTTAATGAAATATTCGCTTTGCATTTATATCGCTGTTGTGCAGATAAAAAATTCTAAAAAAAATATGAGGTACTGCATACCAAATGGAGAGGAAGAAGGTTCAAAGTGTATGTTTTGTTATCGTTCCAGTCTGAACCAAATCGTTTATACGCAACCTACTGAGCCTGAAAAAAGGAATCAATTATTACCGCACCCTTCGTGCAGCGAGCACCACAGCAAGGCCAGCCGCCGCGATACCGGCTGCAGCTGTCAGCGGGGAGAGCGGAGACTGTGTGGCCGTGGGCCACGGGGTCGGCACGGTTGTGACGGTCGTACGGGTGGTTTTCACCACAGGCACCGTGGTTGTCGGCACGGTGGTTGCCACAGTCGGAGCAACGACGGTGAAGGACTTGCTCCCGATATACCCGTCTGCATCCCAGAACTCGACCGTGTAATCGCCGCCGCTTGTTACCGCAACTTTCTGGGTGAAGATCCCGGCACCGTTCTTGATATTGTTCTTTGTCTGGATCCACTGTTTCGAGTAGATCCGGCCGTCAGGGCCATTGACCTCGATTTGGATCCCATCATTGCCGCCGTTTTTGAGTTCCCCTTCGATCCGGAGCGCGTCCTTCAAGTCCTGCGTCACGGGCGAGGTAATTTCGATCTCATCCGACCGGTCGATGACCTTGATCAGCTGCATGGTCGTTGAGTCGGAGCGGAGCCGGGCTTCATCGGAGCCGGTATACTGCATCTCGGCCTTATACGTGCCGCCCGGCAGACCGGTCGTATCAACGATCACGTACTGCGTCCTCTGGTCGGACTGGATCGTCACGGGTTGTTTCCGGATCTGGGTCGTGGTGTATCCGGACTGGTACAGGACAAGGTTGAAGGTTGTCCCGGGCGGGAAGTCGCTGTCTACGCTGCACTTGAGGGAGGCCCCCGCCGCGACCTCTTCACTGCACTTCAGATAGAGCCCGTACGCGGAGACCGGGCCCGCCATTGCCAGAAGAAAGAGTGCGATGAGAAGGATCCTTTTCATGCCTACAGGATCTTTTGTGTGGCGTTAAATGCTTATCTGTATGAACCGTATGCAGGTGGTGGCTCCAAAAGCCCGTATTCAGACCATGCCGGTGAAGTTCTCAAGCATTTTCAAGCCCGCGACTCCGCTCTTTTCGGGGTGGAACTGGACTCCGTAGACCGTGCCACGGAAGACAGCCGAAGCAAACGGGCAGATGTATTCGGTCGTTGTCAGGGTGTACTCCTGAGTTGTGTCCGCGTAATAGGAATGGACGAAGTAGACGCTCTCGTCCGGCCGGATCCCGGCAAGGAGCGGATTGTCCGGCATCTCCAGCGTAAGAGTGTTCCAGCCCATGTGGGGCACCTTGAACCCGGCCATCTTCGGGAACCGCCTCACGTTGCCCGGAATGAGCCCGAGCCCCTTGTGGAACCCGTGCTCCTCGCTCGTCTCCAGGAGCATCTGCATGCCAAGGCAGATCCCCAGCAGCGGGACTTCCCTTGAGGAGGAGACAACTGTCTCCTGCAGGGCGCCGAGTTTCTCCATTGCCTCACGGAATGCCCCGACGCCCGGCAGGACGAGACCGTCCGCAGCCGCTATCTCGTCCGGATCGCACGTGACAATGACATTTGCCCCGGCCTTCTCCAGCCCCCGCATGACACTCCGGAGGTTGCCGGCACCGTAATCAATAATGGCTATCTGCGTCATTGACCTCGGCCCTGCCTTCTTTTATTCTCCAGCGCCCGTCCGTGACCCATGCTGCCGGAAGTCCCTGTGCCTGCTGCCATTCATTGAGCTTTTCTGTCCAGCCCTGCCAGAGGTTCGGGTAATCCCCGGCGATCATGTGCAGTAATGCCATATCGCTTGACGGGCACATGAAGCAACCGATCCGGTCCAGCCGGTGCCCGTACAGGGCATTGTACGGCGCCTGCTCGCGCCAGATGTACAGCCAGACATGCATGGCAGTCCAATTGTGGATCGGGGCTGCCGAGAGCTGGACTTTGACGTTCCGGTTCCGCCAGACCCGGTCGCTCTGCGCACGTGTCGCCGACTCGTACCGCCGCTGGCCGATGAACGAGAGGCACTCTCCCCACTTCTCCCGGACCAGGTCCAGCACGGGTGTCAGCTTGCAGACCCGGCAGCACCAGCGGGCGTTGACTGCCGGGGGGCCCTGTTTTGCAAAGGTCTCCCAGAATGTGTTGTTGCCATCGGTCCGGATCACTTCAAGGCCATACTTCTCTGACACTTCGCGGACATTCTCGTAGGTTTCCGGGAACTCGAGGCCCGTGTCGGCAAAGAGCATCGGGACCTTCCCGATCGCCTTTGTCACTACAAGCAGGGTAGCGAGACTGTCCTTGCCCCCCGAGTAGGAGACGTTCGCTACGAGACCGGGATTTCTTTCCGTAACGGACCTGACGAATGCTACCGCTTCAGCCTCTGCATCCTCAAGAACGCGGGCATTGGCCCGCACAGCATCGTCCCAGCCGGCCCTGCCGGGCACGATCTGCGAGGCAATGTTCCGTCTCGTCCGGACAATGGAGCCTTTCTCCATGGCCCGGGCCGCTGCCGCGTCCACCTTTGCCCGCCCGACGCCGATGCAGGTCCCGTCGCGGGTCATGATAAAGACCTCATCCCCGGCCCTGACCGAATCGTCGATCGAGACCATGCCGGGCCGGAGCACGCTCATACCCTGGTCGCGGATGAACGGGACCGCGTCATCGCTCACCACGACAACGCGTTTTTTTGGCGTGAACAGGTTACATGCCTCGGGCCGGGGAACCGGCTCCCATGCACGCTTATCCGGGAAGTACCGGATGATGCCCGCAACACCGCCTCCTGCGATCACCTCTTCCATCCGGTCCTGGTCGGGAACCTTGTTCAAGAGCGCAAGGTGCCCTTCAGGGATAAGCGGGGCACCGAAATGATCGGAATAGATCCTGTTGATAAGTGCAACATCTTCCGGAAACGCCGGCCGTGCATCGCCCGGAGGCGTGACCGGGACCTCGCGGGTTGCGGCACCGCAGGCGCAGCGCTTTGCCATGACGGGAGTGTGGCAGGTATCACACCAGCGGAGCAGGATCCTGCCAAGATATGAAGGACGCATTTCTCTCACATCATACGTCTTTTGGGAATAAAAATCCACGAGGCGGAGGCAAGGGAGTACCGATAAATACCCTCCTTTCCCATCTTTACAGCAGATATGATCGATACCTGGCTCCTTGCCTCAGCCTGCCTTGTCCTCCTCCTGCTGGGGGCAATCTTCCGCATTGTCCGCACAAAGAGCAGGAACGACCGGTTCCTCGCAGCGCTGGTCGCAATAACGATCGGGTCCGCAGCCGGTCTCACGCTCAGCATCTCGCAGGGTACGCTCCTTGTCCTCGATATCGCGATCGCCCTCTCGCTCTTCTGCTTTGCCCTCCTCATTGCAGCAGTACGGTTCACCGGGGGTGCCAGAGCATGAGCTCATTCCTGTTCGACATCGCGATCTGGCTCCTCCTCTTTGGAGCGTTCGTGTTCGGGGTGCTCGGGTTCTTCGGGCTTTTGATCTTCCCGGATATCCGGAGCCGGATGTTCACGGCATCGCGGGCAAGCCTGATCGCTGCGGGGCTCGTGGTCGTCTCCGTGCTCCTCTATGGCATCAATGCTTACAGGGAGACCGGGCTGGATATCTATCTCGCACTGCTGGCCCACACAGTTCTTCTCGTTCTCGTTCTCTGTGCCGGCACAAATGTGGTGACGCGGATCGTGAAGGATGCGGTAGCCGAGACGATCCTCCCGCTTGACGCAAAGAAATGAACAGTCTTTAAAAAACAGGCCGTTTTCCCCTTTTTTCTTATTTATTCAACAACACGGACGGGTGTTCCATGTTGAGTTGTACACGAAAAACGTATTATTCCGGTTCTGCTTCCGGGATCTCTTCCGGTTCCAGGAAACAGAGCACGCCGGCAATACCAAGGATGATGACGGCAGGCATATAGAGGAAGAGGAGGTTCAATGACCCGGCGATCGGGACGGAGAGGGTGATAAATACCGCAGCAAAGACGAGCATCCACCCGGCAAACCGCGTCTCCTTGTTGGCGATGGCAGCCCCCATAAGGCCGAGGCTGGAAAACAATGCGGTCTGGACTCCTGAGAGGGTCTGCTCGCTGCTCATCGCCGAGAGGATCACGTACACGGCGATCAGGATACCACAAATTCCCCCGATGAGACCCAGGATGAACTGTTTCTTCATAGGAGTAGCGTTGCTCTTGAGCGGAATAAAGGTTGCCCCCAGGCTGTTTTTTGCGGGCCCCATGCGGCTCCCGATTCAAAAATGCGGCACCAGACACTCATAAAATGCGCGTTGCTCCCCGGGAAACCGGCCGTTTCCCGGCCCCCTGAATCGTTCATATGCCCGCTGATTGCAAAACGGAGCCCTGTGCAAAGGTTTGCGCAATTTCTGATGTATTACTCTGATATGCTCTTTTTTTGGAGAAATGAGCAATTTTTTTTGGGTAAAAGTGCTGGTTTATGCTGTTTCTATGCCCAAAAACGCCATTGCGACCAAAATATTTATTAATAGACAAAATAACAAAAAATATAACCCTTTCCGGTAGGAGGTGGATACCAACATGGCAGCAGCAAAGAAGGCGGCAGCTAAGAAGACGCCGGCAAAGAAGGCCCCAGCAAAGAAGGCGGCAGCTAAGAAGAAGTAATCTTGGCACACAACACTACACCTTATTTTTGGATTTGTTTTCAGGAATTTCCCTCTGCGGACTCTCATGCGTTCAGCACGGTCCGCCTTTTGCGAACACGTTATCCGGACAACAGGATACTATCGATCGTCCTGTCGGTGGAATAATCGCGGATCATTCCTTGCAAGATCGCAGGCAATGAGGGCGCTCTTCTCCTTATCCTTGATCTCCAGCATGATGTCACGGTCAAAGGGATGGGATTGTTCAAGAAACGCGGAAAAATCGGCCGGGTCAATATGCTCAGCATGGCTGCCCGGCCGTTTGCCGGAGTGTTGCGAGCTGTAGTCCACCATCGGGATCCCATCGGATTTCTTCCATGTCTCACCAGTCAGGTGCAGGGATTCTTCCATCACTTCTCCTGCGTTGTTGCAGGTATGGTGGAAGACATCGAATAGGACCGGGATGCCGGTTTCTTCATGGACTTTCAGGCAGTCTGCCGCGGTGAACCGCTGGTCGTCATTCTCGATCACAAGACGCCGGCGGATTCGCGGGTCAAGACGTTCGTACACCCGGACAAAACGTGCAAGGGCCGTTTCCTTGTCGCCATACACCCCGCCCACGTGGAGCTGGACCTTTGCAGAAGGATCCAGGCCCATTGCATCCAGCACGGAAGTATGGTAGGTAAGTTCGGCAATGCTCCGGGCAACCACTTCCTTGTCCGGGGCGTTGAGGAGAATGAACTGGTCAGGGTGCATCGAGATCCGGGTGCCTGTCTTCCGGATGAACTCCCCGATATCCGCGAGTTCGTTCTGGAAGTGCTCCTGCCAGGGAAACCTGCAGACCGGGTGGGAGGCGAAGGGCACCAGGTCGGACGTGATCCGGAAGAAGAGGATACTGTTTTCACGGTTCCATGCAAGGATTCTTTTCAGGCACGCAAGGTTCCCCGCAACGGTTTCAACCAGCCGCTGTTCTGAGTACGAGGCAAGGCGGAAGGTCTTGTTGGCGCTGCACCCGATCCCCCGGTTGATACAGGGATACCCGATCCGCATTCAGACACCGTGATGAAGGGTGGCCGGCACGGGCCGGCCGGATGTTGTTCAGGGATTCATCAGGTAGATGGATGCGTTCAGCACCGTGGCAATGCTCACCCACGCGATATAGGGGATGAGGAAATATGCCGCACTCTTCCGCACCCGGTAAAAAACCACGATGGTTGCGAGGATCAGCCACCACAGGATGATGATGTCAATCAGACCGAGAAGGGGGGACCGGAGGCCGAAGAAGAGGAACGACCAGATGACGTTCAAGAAAAACTGGACCATGAATATACCCACCGCAAACCGGACTTCCGGCTTCTCAATCCCCAGTTCCCAGACAAGAAAGAGGGCGATGCCCATCAGCAGAAAGAGCGTGACCCAGACCGGCCCAAAGACCCAGGCCGGCGGAGCAAAGAAGGGCTTGATCAGGCTTGAGTACCAGGAGCCCGGGGCGGGTGTGGTCACCACCGAGCCGAGGCTCCCGGCAATTTCACAGAAGAGGATTGCAGCTGCGAGTCTCAGCAGCGATGGTCCTTTCAGGTACGAAGAAAATTCCATGGTCATTCTCGTTTGTTTTCACACTTAATCCTTAAGGTCCTGTCATGATCCGGGTGACCGGGCAGCGCATCGCAGCCTTCCCCCTACCTTCGGTCAACGAACCGTTTCGGCCGGCCGGGCAGGCGCGAGAGTTCGAGGCCCTTGGGCGGTACGAAGTTGATCTCGATTCCAAACAGGTTCTCCTCCTGCTTCTGCCGGAGCGCTTTTTTCCATGAATAGAACGATCGCATAAATCGTTCACTAACCCCCTCGCGATCGCAGGAGGAGGGGTCTTTGCATTCCACGCTCACCCGGAGCAGGGTCTTTTCCTGATCGTCGCCCGCGTACAGGAATGCCTCGTACTCCCCCGTGAGATACTCCATGTTCTCGCGCTGGAACACCCCGCGTTCCACGTCAACCCGGTTCATGGGCGTGCCGTGGGCCCAGAACGTTTCGGCCTCCCGCTGCGGTGTGTAGATCCGCATGTGCGTCCGGCCGCAGGCACACTTCTCGCGGCTGGTGATAACGGTCGTGTCATCGGTGTCGTAGTTGATGAGGAGCATCCCGCACTTTGCCCCGACCGGGAGCAGCGTCGTAAGCACGATCCGCCCGCACTCGCCTTCCTTTACGAATTCCTTCAGCTGCGGGTCGTAGAGGTCCATGTGGACGAGGTCTTCGGGAACATGGAGGCCCTGCTTTGCCGTGCACTCCCCGCACATCGATCCCTCGGTGCTCCCGTACGTGTTGTACACATCGCAGCCCCAGAGCTCGGCAAGGTATGCCCGCGATTCGTCCGCAAACGCCTCGCCGCCCGCGATCAGTTTAGTCACCCCGGACTCCTTCGGGTTCAGGCCCTCGGCCTCCATCTGCCGGGCGAGCCGGATCAGCTTAAAGACGCTGCCCACGATCCCGGTTGGCCGGTAGTTCGTGATGACGCGGAGCGGGAAGGTGCACTTGCCGTACGGGACAACCGTGATCCCGAGATCCCGGGCCGCAAGCGTCATCGTATTTGCCCCCACGTTCATGCCGTACGAGGCGCAGATCACCATCCGGTCGCCGCGGGTGAATCCCTGCGATGTGAAGATGCGGGCATATTTCTCGGCCAGCCGCTCCCATTCCTCCCAGCAGAGGAAGAAACTCTTGGGCACTCCGCTTGTCCCGCTCGTCTCGTGGATCGTGTAGATATCCTGCGGGCTTGCGGAGAGGAAGCCATAGTCCGGCCGGTTCGGCGGCTGGTGTGCCCGGACATCCGAGCCCGAGATGATCGGGAGCTCACTGAGGTCTTCGTGTTCCCGGATACTCTTCGGATCGATCCGGTGCTCGCGGAACCATGTGCGGTAGAACGGCGAGTGCTCGTTTGCATAGCTGATCGTGTACTTCACCCGCTCATCAATCAGGGCATCGAGATCGGACCGTGGAAGGGTCTCGATCTCCTCGCGGAAGAATCGGTTGGTCAAGGTGTACACCTCATGAAAAGTGAAGGCGTGCCGGGAATCATAATCATTTGCTTCAGCGAAATGGGATCTGTGCACCGGCTCTCCCCCCAAATCCGTCATCAGGCTAAAAGGTGGTCCGGGGTGAGCGTGAAAAAGGATCTCTTTATTAGACCGGATATCATTCGTACATTTCAGGAATCAACCATGGAAACAAACAGCCTTGTCAGGTACGGATCGATAATCCTTGCCCTCTGTGTCATCGTTGCCAGCATCTGGGTCATTGTTATGCCGCCCGCAGGGGACGACATCCAGGGAATCGCCCTGATGGCGATCGGTTTCTTCATGCTTGCCGTTGTCTACTACATCGTGCGGCTTGAACGTAAGTTCGGGACTGCCTGATCTTTTTTGATCGCATGGTGACGATACACGTTACACCGGAAGATGCCGTGCTCGAACTCCAGGAGCGGATCGAGGCACTGAACGCGGTGAAAAAAGACGGGGCCGGCCTTGACTATTACGACTTTGTCCGCTGGTGCTCGAAGACCTGGCAGGCCGTGGACCGGATCTACGGGCAGGACGATCCGCACAGTGAAGAACTCCGCACCCTATCCCTCGCGAACTGCACCTGTAATGCTTCAATACAGGCTCTTGTCCTTGCAGAGGCTTACCATGCCCGTCTGCTTGGGTTCATTGATGAGATCCGTGCAGGGAAGCAGGGGTAAACAGCACGGGCAGACCCGAACACCCCCTTAAGACGGAGGTTTTGGGTTCTGGGTAGGGGGTATTCCCCACTAAAACGTCCGTCCTTGCCATAGGGTATGGTCCTGCCTGTAAATATCCTGAATTTTCTGATCCAGAAACGTTTTTTTCTCTGTTGCCAGGAACAGGGTAATTATTTCGCCCATAGCGGGCGCCGGCTGCACCCGGGTCCCGCAAAAAAAGGGCAGGTCATGAAATTTTTGCGCAATTTCTCACGCGAATAAAGAGCACGGTTTTATTCGAAAGAATGACCCCCTTTTGCCAAAAAACACGATTGTATCGTGATTCTTTTCGGGCGTTGGCACCATTTCCACTGCCGAATTTTTTCACAAAACCGGCCCGGAAATTCTCCGTCGGTGATTCTATCCGGAGGAAGAGACACTCCCCGATTCCCCCTGTTACGACGGAGGACAGGATACCCCGCCTGGATCAGGTATCAGTCGCGGGCATGCTTATTAACATACCCGTCCGGCTCCCAGAACCCGATCTCGCCGACCGCCACATCGTAGATACGGAGACGGCGGAACGTCCGCTCGTGCTGCGTCCGGAGCCAGATCTCGCGGGGCATCCATTTCGGGAACGGCAGTCCGCGGACTTCGGCAAGTTCGTCTTTGAGGAGATCTTCATAGAAATCCTCCGGATTAATGTGGTGCTTGAGAACCCGTACTCTGAGAAGAAACGCGTTGCCCGGCTTGAAACAAAAGAGATCGTAGCCGAGCTCCGGATGGTCCGTGTTCTCCTGCCACTGGTAGCCCATCTTTTCCGCAAACTTTTTTGCATCTGCGATGGCGGCGAGCGGTCGTCTGCCTCTTGGCATAGTACTATTAAAATTATTTTTATAATTAATTGATATTGCTGTTTGATTTTAAAAAAAATTCACCAGGAAAAATAGTTGTGATGCCATACACATGTATTTGCTCGCAAAATTTACGTACGTTCCCTCGCCCAGCGAGGTGGCGATGAGCCCTCGTAATTTTATAGTGTTTCCATACCGGGGGAGATGCAAAAAAAATCACCAGATCACCGCCCGCTCGCTCTCGTTCCGGTACAGGGCATCGCCCGGTTGGACCTCCGGGAACGTTTCATAGAATTCGGGGATGTTGAAGACAACGCCGTTGACCCGGTATTTCGATGCTGAATGCGGGTCGGTGTATACCCAGTTCCGCTCCGCCTCCTCCCGGGCATTCTCCCGCCAGACCTGGGCATAAGCATAGAAGAACTCCCGCTTCCTTACCGGATCAGGTGCCGGTCCTGCAGCACTCCTCCAGGCATGGTAGGCAATCGTTACGCCCCCGAGGTCCGCGATGTTCTCCCCCAGGGTCAGGTTGCCGTTGAGGGGGAGGCCGGGAAGGACCTCGAACTGGTTATATTCTCTCACGAGAAGGGAAGTGCGGCCGGAGAACTGCGCTGCGTCCTCCTCCGTCCACCAGTCTGCAAGGTTCCCGTCCTTGTCATACTGCCGGCCCTGGTCATCGAACCCGTGCGTCATCTCGTGGGCAACCACCGCCCCGAGAGCGCCGTAGTTCTTTGAGGGGACCGCATCCGGGTCAAAGAATGGCGGCTGGAGGATCGCCGCGGGGAAGACAATCTCGTTTGTCGACGGATTGTAATACGCATTCACGGTCTGCGGCGACATGAACCAGACATCCGGGTCAACCGGCCGGCCGATCCGTTCGAGTCCATAGGGCCCGTGGATCAGGTTGTATGCCGAGGCCGCACGGACATTCCCGCTGTAGGAGCCGGTGAGTTCCAGGCCCTCATAATCCATCCATGTGTCCGGGTATGCGATCTTCTGGCGCATGGCAGCGAGTTTCTCCCGGGCTCGTTCTTTTGTGGCGCTGCCCATCCAGGTGAGGTTCCCGATCCGTGAATCGAACGTCTGCCGGATCGTCTGGAACATCCCGGTCACCATCCCGCGGGTTCTGGGGTCGACGTATTCAGCAACGTACTGTTTTCCCACGAGGTCACCCAGCTGGGAGTCGCCGGTGTGCACGACCCGTTTCCACCGGGGCAGCATCCCGGTCACGCCATTGAGGGTCCGGTCATAGAAAGCAAAATGTTCCTCCTCGAAGGATGCGCCGAGGTACGGAGAGGTTTCATCAATCAGCCGGTACCGGAGATAGAGTTTCCAGTCCGCGAGCGGGGCAGTCGAGATCTCCTTCTCCAGGGTGTCCAGGTACTTCGGCTGGTACACGTTCACCTTCGTCACCTGCCCGGAACCCGGAATGGACGTGAGCCGGTCCCATCCGATGGACGGCCAGCGCTCCTTCAGTTCCGCAATGGTGTAGACATTGGTTATCCGCTGTGCGTCGCGGTTCTCCTCATTGGTGAACTGGCCGAGCGCAAGGGTCTTCTCCATGGCATAGATCGTCTTTGCATCCGCGGCGGCCTGTGCTCCGGATTCTCCGGAGAGGACCAGTACCTTCCTGATATGGTCCTGGTACGCCTCCTGTGTTGCCACGCTTGTATTGTCCGTCCGCGTGTAATAGTCGCGGTCGGGCATGCCGAGCCCGCCCTGCCAGAGCGTTGCGATCACTTCGGTAGTATTCCGTGTATTGACCTCGCCTTGGTAGAAATAGAGCGGGGTTGCCCCATGCTCCAGCAGGACGACGGTGACGTTTGAGAGGTCCTTCCGGGATCCGATCGCATCGATCGCGGCAAGGTCTGCGGAAAGCGTTTCGAGCCCTTCGGCATCGATCGCCTGTGTGTCCATTCCCGAGCGGTAGAACTGACCGATGAGGACGCTGTTCCGGTCGGTCGCCGTCCCGGTCGCGTTCGCGGCCCGGTTCATGAGGGCATGGAGATCTTCGTCGGCCTTGTCGCGCAGCAGGCTAAAAGTCGCGACATACGTCTTGTCGGCAGGAATCGGGTGCTCCCGCTTCCAGGCGTCGTTCACATGGGTATAGAAGTCGTCACCCGGCCGAATGGATTCATTCAGCGTGTACCACGGCGGGGGAACCGGCGTTGCGCTCACCGGTTGTCCCGTCCCGGTACCAGCAGGCATGGTGCACCCGGCAGCAGCGAGGCAGGCAATAAGCAATAGGATCAGGAGTAAGCGTTTCACAATGAGTACCCATACTCAGTCAACACGAATAAGAGTTGCCAGGAGCGGCAGGACACATACAGCAAAAATGACCCGGTTCCAAAACAAGGAGTCGAGGATACCAGCCCGGATCAGGGCTTTTCGATCCGGCACTCTGCGGTCACTTCCCCGACTTCAGCGAACATCGCCGCGATCGGGCAGAGCCGGGTGAGTGTCTGGTCAATAATGTTCTTCATCATTACATCGTCCGTCCCACGAGCACGGAGCGTGACGGTCAGGTGAACGTGATTGAAGAACGCGGGCATCGTTCTCCTCCGGGTCCCGTGGATTGCGATGGCCATCTCTTCCGGCACAATACCCTGGTCGCCAAGGGCAAGGAGGATTTTAACGCCAACACATCCTCCGAGCGATCCGATGAGGTACTGGAGGGGATTTGCACAATTCCCGTGACCGCCCATGCCAACCGGTTTCTACTCCTTCCGCGATTCGTCCCAGGGGATCTCCGTGCTCATGCAATACCGGTTGTCCTTGCTGTATAAGAAATCGTGCGGGAAACCACGAACGCAGATTTGTCCTCACTGTTGACGACAACAAGGAAAATGATAAAAATAATTTATGGACCGGTTCTTGCATGAACAGGTTCATTGCTGGTGGCTGGACGCAACGTCGAAATACAATTACTATGAGTGCCAGTTTTATTGTAAAGCAGTCTGCTGAATGATGAGCAGGGGCACGGAATATCACGTCGGATCCGGTGAGGGGGACGCGTGGCTCTCCCGGGAAATTTCCGACGAAGAGGATTGCTCCTCCATCAGTACGGTCCCGCTTAAACCCCCCTCCCGGTTCGTTTTGTGTGCTCATATCCAGAAAAAACAAGGATCGATGAACAGGGAGGGAATATACTGGCATTTTTTTACGTATAATCCAGTCTCCATTGGGCAAAAAAACGATAATTTATGGGAATTTTCAGAATGGTGTACTGTAATTCGGTAAAAAGTGCGAACCTCCAAAAGTCGGTTTTTCAAAATGAATTCGGATTCGAAAAATAAGCTCTATACGGGCAGATTTGTTTCCGGCAGCCGGGCATCGTACAACGAGGGGTGCGGAAGGGAGCTCACCTGCGACAGGCCGGTTTTCCGTGGACCGGACCCGGAGGGAGAGTTTGTGGGTATGCACGTGCTATGATGCATTGAGCAACCCCTGCCGGAAATTTTTTTGCCGGACCCTGCTCACAATTTTTTGCTCTGTAGAAATCCTCAATTAAGATAAATTGAATGAATCTGTCAAGGTTAGCAAGGATAATCTTGCAAGAGATTTCCTTCCTCTGCATTTGGTATAACCGAGCTTTCAGATCCGCTCC
>NZ_JAQTQD010000042.1 GCF_028712425.1 Methanoregula sp. | reverse complement strand
GGGCTGTATTATGCGATCGCCTACAGCATCATGAAAGGGGGAGCGTTCATGGCCGCGGATGCCTTTTCCTGGGAAGCCGGCACAACGGAGGTGGAGGGGATGAAGGGTCTTGGGGCCCGGCACCCCCTTCTCGGGATTGCCTTTGTGATCTTTGTCCTCGGCCTGATCGGCGTCCCGTTCACCTGCGGCTTTTTGGGCAAACTTCTTCTCGAGCAGGCGGGGATGGCAACGTCCCTGATGAGCGGAGTAGTCCTTGCCCTGATCCTTGCGGTCAACAGCGTGGTTTCCCTCGGGTATTACATCCCCGTCCTCTCAACCCTGATGTTCTCCGCCTCCTCTGCCGCACCGGTGGGATCCGCCCGGAAGAAGGCAGCCCTTTCCCGCAGCGTACTCTTTGCCGTTGTGGTCCTCGCCGTTGTCACGGTCTACCTGGGTCTCTTCCCCGAGTCATTTGACTGGATCATGCACGCTGCCGGGCAGCTCACCCCGTGGGGGGCGGTCTGAATGGACCTGCCGTTCCTCCTCTCCTCTGCGCCTCTCATCGCAGTGTACGCGCTCGTGGTCTGTTACCTGGTCTATGCCTGGTCCCGGAAGATTGCACCGGTGTTCACGCCATCTGCAAACAAGACCATGCCCTATGTTGGCGGGGAGGCTGCGGAGGGACAGGCCTGCCTTCCGGGATACCAGTTCTTCTACGTGGCCCTCTTCTTCACGGTAGTCCATGTGGCGGCACTTATCATCGCGGTCGCACCTGCCGATGCCCCTCTGGCCGGCACGCTGGGGTATCTTGGCATCATCGCTGTAGCGATAACGATCCTGAGGTGGGAGCAGTGACCGCAGAAGAAGGAGGGGAAGTGATGCTATGACAGGTGATCCGCAATCCCTCAGCCAGCGTCTTGCCACCTGGGCCCGGGTGAAATCCCCCTGGGTCACGGTCTTCAACAGCGGGGCGTGCAATGCGTGCGACATCGAGATCATTGCCTGCCTTATGCCACGGTTCGATGTGGAGCGGTTCGGGATCCTGGCAAAAGGATCGCCGCGCCATGCAGACATCCTGATCGTGACCGGTGCGGTCACCCGGAAACAGGCATCGAGACTCCTGCGGGTCTGGGAACAGATACCAGAACCAAAATACGTAATCGCCTGCGGGGCCTGCGGGGCCGGCGGGGGCGTGTTCCAGGGGCTGTATCATGTGGTGGGGGATGTCGGAACGGTCATCCCTGTCGACATGTACGTTGCCGGCTGCCCCCCGCGCCCGGACGAGATCATCAATGCCGTTGTCGCCTGCCTCAATCTGATGAAGGAGGATCTTGCCCAGGGAGGAAAGGAATGGCGGCGGAAGGCAGGGGACACGGACAGGAAGGAGACCACACCCGGCACGGTCGCGAAGGATGTGAGGGTATGACGGCACAACTGACAATGGAGCAGGTATCGGGAGCACTGAAGGAGTATGGATCCGCAGAGCAGGTGCGGAAAAACCGCATTCGGGTAAGTACCGACACGCAGAAAATTCTCAGTGCCATCAAGGCAGCGCAGCAGTTCCTGGACTGCGACCATCTCATCCTCATCAGCTGCACGGACGATACGGGGAGTTTCGGGCTGACCTACCACCTCACCGGTCCTCACCGCACCGTCATCTCGCTGGCTGTTGCTGTCCCCCGCGAGTCTCCTCAGGTATTCTCTGTATCGGACATCCTTCCCCCGGCCGCTATCTACGAGCGGCAGATCCACGACCTGTTCGGGATCGTCTTTTCAGGGCACCCGGGCCTCTCCAAGCTCATGCTGAACGAGGACTGGCCTGATGGAGAATACCCGCTCCGGAAAGACTGGAAACCAAACAAGGCGAACTCCTATGGCGGGGCTGCACAGGGAGGAACCTGACATGGCGGAAGTGATGGTACCCATCGGCCCCCAGCATCCGGCGCTCAAGGAACCGGTCAACTTCCGGATCTATGTGGAAGGGGAGAAGATTGTCCGGCTCGAACTCGACCTCTCCTACAACCACCGGGGCATCGAGAAAGCGGCCGAAGAGCGTAACTTCATCCGTGTCCTCCCGCTCCTGGAGCGCGTCTGTGGCATCTGCTCCCACTCCCATGCAACGGCCTTTGTCAAGGGGATTGAGGAGATCATGGGCCTTGAGGTCCCGGCTCGTGGGCAATACATCCGCACCATTATCGCGGAACTCGAACGGATGCACTCCCACCTCCTCTGGCTCGGCGTTGCTGCCCACGAGATCGGGTTCAACACCCTCCTGATGTGGACCTGGCGCGACCGGGAGGCAGTGCTCGACACGCTCGAAGAGATGTCCGGCAACCGCGTCCACTACAACATGAACGAGATCGGTGGGGTGCGGCTCGACCTGTCGGAGAAACAGGTGGAGGCCGCACAACAACGGCTTCCGGTCCTTGAAGAACGCATTGCACAGTACGTGGACATGGTCAGCCACCAGGAGACGATGCTGCTCCGTTTCCGGGGTGTCGGGAAACTCTCGAAAGAGGAGATCCTGAAGTACGGGACGGTTGGCCCTACCGCACGGGCAAGCGGCGTAGACTACGATGTCCGCAGGGACGACCCCTACCTCGTCTATGACGAGGTCCCCTGGAACGTTGTCACAGATTCAAGTGGCGACGTGTATGGCAGGACGAAGGTGCGCATCGGCGAGCTCTCCGAGAGCCTGAAGATCGTGCGACACTGCATCGAGAACCTTCCGGGGGGACCGATCCGCGTTACCAGTGCGCCCAAGGCGGCGCCAAAGGGCGAGATCCTCTCGCGGTACGAGGCTCCCCGCGGCGAGCTGGCACATTTCATCCGCACCAATGGCACCGACAAGGCTGACCGGCTCGACATCCGGACACCGACGCTGGCGAACTGGACCTCGGTGGCAAAGGCCCTTGTCAACCAGAACCTCGCGGACATCCCCGTGATCGTGGCGGCCATCGATCCCTGCCTCTCGTGCACCTCGCGGATGACGGTGATTGATACCGGCACCATGGCGCAGGGCAGCATATCGTGGGAAGAGCTGGTAAGGAAGTGCCGGGCACGATACGGGACGGAAGTGCAGCCATGACCGATCCCCTCCTGCTTGCGGTGTATATCTTCGTCTTCCCCGGATTCCTCTTCCTTTTGGCCTGTGCCCTCTTCTTCCAGTATATCGACCGCAAGCTCGCGGCCCGGATGCAGCACCGGGTCGGCCCGCCACTCCTCCAGCCTCTTGCCGACCTCATCAAAACGCTGGGCAAGGAGGTGATCGATGTAAAAGGTGTTGACCGCGGGGCTTTCAGCGCAGCCCCGCTCATTGCCCTTGCCGCAGTCATGACCGCATTCCTCTACATCCCGGTCATCGGGGCAAGCCCGCTTGCCTTCCAGGGAGATCTCATCCTCGTCCTCTACCTCATGACGCTGCCGACCCTGGTACTCTTCGTCATGGGCTGGCTGAGCCGGAATGTCTTTGCGTGCGTTGGGGCAATCCGCACTGTCACCCAGCTCTTCATCTACGAGGTGCCGTTCTTCCTCGTCATGCTCGCCCCGGGGCTGATGGCCGGCTCCTGGTCGATCTCGGAGATCGTTGCATGGCAGCAGGTACACCCCTGGTGTGCGGTCCTCCAGCCCATCGGTTTTGTCATTGCCCTGATCGCGTTGCAGGCAAAGCTGGAGCGGACCCCGTTTGACATCCCCGAGGCAGAGACGGAGATCGTTGCCGGGCCGTGGACCGAGCTGACCGGGCACCGGCTGGCCCTCATGAAGCTGGCATTCGACGTCTCGCTCGTCACCGGCAGCGCCCTCATCGCGGCACTGTTCCTCGGCGGCCCTGAACTCCCATGGGTTATCGCACCTGTGTGGCTTGCCGCCCTCGCAGGATTTGGCCTGTTCCTCATAAAGACTCTCGCAGTCCTGTTCATCCTTGCCACCCTCCGGGTCGCCACCGGGCGTATCCGCCTCGACCAGCTCAACGATATCGGCTGGAAATATATTGCCGGCGCGGCAGTCTTCCAGGTTGCTCTCGTCCTTGTCATGAACGCATGGTGGGTGCAGCCATGAGTGTCATCCGGGAGATGCTGCGCAACCTGGTTACAAAACCCTTCACCATCCTCTACCCGTACGAGAAGGCCCCGATCCCCTGCACCTTCCGCGGTGAGGTGGCGATCGATGATGACAAGTGCATCGGCTGCTCGAAGTGCTCGCTGGTCTGCCCGCCGCAGGTGATCACGATGATCGACGGCCCGCGTGAGGTCGAGTTCAAGGGAAAGAGCCTTGCACGCAAAAAACGGCCGCAAGTGAAACTCTACAAGTGCATCCGCTGTGGGCTCTGCGAGCGGCACTGCCCAACCGGCGCGATCCATCTTAAGGACACGCTCTCGGGCTGCGGAACGGATAAGGAAGCCGTGATAATGTAATGACCACGGATCCGATATTTCCCGACTTGCGGCGGAGACTGCGGGGCACCCGTCTGCTTGCTGTTGTCGGTATCGGCGATGAACTCAGTCCTTCGGACCGGCTGGGAATGACAGCAGCACGGGAGATCGATCACCAGGGCATCCCGGGCGTACAGGTCTTCCTTGCCGGTACTGTGCCGGAGAATATCACCGGCCCGCTCAGGAAGTACCGGCCGGATCATGTCCTCTTCCTTGATGCGGCAGAGATGGGGGAGCGACCCGGGACCCTTACCCGGATCGAACCAGGACAGGTCAGTGCAGGCCTTATCTCGACACATGCCCTGCCACTGCCGGTGGTCATGGAGTATATCGAACGGGACATCGGGATACCTGTTACCCTGCTGGGCATCCAGCCGGAAACCCGCAGCCCCGGTACTATCCTGTCCGATACTGACCGGGGATATTTTGAGGAGAACCTGCGGCAGGTGTCAGAAGTGCTCCAAAACCGTTAGCTGCAGGCGAGCGTTATTTCAGGCAAAGCTGAAGGTCTCCGGCATCAGCGTCTGTAAATCGACGACCACCGCGAGCGCCGGGGTGGGGTTGACGTTCATCTGTTTCTGGAACGCGGTCTGGGACTGCCAGGTGCCGGCATTGACCCCGAGAACGCCACGGTAGGTCGTGATGCCCTTGATGTGGACGTGGCCCGTGTGGAGGATCTCGGGGATGGGGTCGATGATCATCCGGTCGGTCCTGCCGGCGGCAATCGGTGTGCGGCGCCCGTACGCGGGAGCGAGGTGACGGCGGATGAGCATCTCCTCCATCATCAGCCCGGAATTCTCGTACGAGGCTCCGGGAATGAGGCCGATCATGTCGTCGATGGACCGGCCGTGGTACATCATCACCCGGACCCCCTGAAGATTGACGACGGCAGGGTTCTCGACCTGCATACAGTTTTGCGGGAACTTTTTTGTAAACACCTCGGGGATGACCGGCTGGGGCTCGGCGCCCCGCACCACGTCGTGGTTGCCGGGCGAAATGATGATCTTCATCCGTGACGGGAGGTCGGAGAGCATGGCCCCAAAGGCATCATACTGCTCGTAAATGTTCTTGATGGTCAGCTCCTGGTCCTGCCCGGGGTAGATGCCGATCCCGTCCACGAGGTCTCCCGCAATGAGGAGGTACTGGTAATCGGAGTCCGAGAGCCAGTCCGCGAACCGGTTCCAGGCCTCCTCAAGGAACGTGTTGCTCCCCACGTGGACATCGGAAATGAGCACAGCCTTCCCTGGCTTGTCGCTCTTGAACGGGGTGTTATCGATACGGATGTCCGGGCGATAGAGGAACTCGGCAAAGAAGAGGCGCCCGTCGTTCGAGAGCTTCCCCTTGACCCCGATCACCTCGTCGTGGACGATCTTCTCGGCATCGGCAAAGACCGGGCGGTCCTTCCGGAAGAGGACGGAGATATGGGCTGAAGAGTCCTCGATCTCGGCAATGCGGTGGCCGTTCTTGGTGGTGCTCACGTCCACGACCATGCCGATGACCGTGCATTCCTCCTGCCGGTACCGGGTGTTCTTGGTGAGCCCCTCGATGGGCATCGCCCCGGTCCTGCCCCGGATCATCCCGCCGAGCCGGCTGAACCGGTCGCGGAAATAGTGAAGGTAATCACCGGTCCCGTTGACCGGTCCCGAGGTGCCCGGGGTGCCGCTCACCACCTCTACAGTAGGATCAAGGAGGAACCGGGTGCCGTCCCGTGTCGGGCGGATGCCCGGGATGTGTTTTGCGGAGACGACAATGGTGTTCTCAGGCACCCCCGCGATGATGCGCTCGATCAGGTCCGGTTCATTGTTCTCCAGGATATAGCGGACCACCTCGGGGTGGACCTGGAGCCTGGTGTCAAGGAACCGGAGCGCGATCTCTTGCGCAGTCAGCATACCAGATCATTGGTTCGCAAGAAATTATAGCCTGTTATCCTGTCATGAGTGAGGCCGGGAGGCGGATTCATTATTTCCCACGAATAACAGGTAATAACAAACGGGGACGCGGACATCATGTACGAGATCATCGCAACGCTGGCGCTGGGAGTAATCATCGGGTTCACCGGTGCGCTCGCCCCCGGCCCCACGCTGGTGGCCACGATCAATGCCTCCCTTGCCGGGAACTGGACGGCAGGACTGAAAGTCTCCCTGGGCCATATTCTCATCGAGACCGCCATCTTCTTCCTTGTCATTCTCGGCCTTGCCAGCATTGCGAGCCCCTACACCTCCGTGATCGCTGTAGTCGGCGGGACAGCCCTGATCATCTTCGGCGCCATGACCCTCGTGGGGAGCAGGAACGCCACGCTCTCCCGCGGTATGGGATCGGGAGGTTCCGGCCCGTACATGGCAGGGCTCGTGACGAGCGCTGCCAACCCTTACTTCTGGATCTGGTGGCTCTCGGTGGGGAGTGCCCTCCTCCTCCAGTCGCTTGCGGGCGGGCTTGTCCTTGCGGTCGCCTTCATGATCGGTCACTGGGGGGCCGACACCGCCTGGTACACATTCGTTTCCACCAGTGTTGCAAAGGGGCGAACCCTCCTTTCGGGCCGGACTTACCACGTCATCATGGCGGCCTGCGGTGTCTTCCTGATCCTCTTCGGGCTCTATTATCTCTCCGGGGCCATCCTTCCACACTGATTATGGAGTGAGGTGGTGTACTACCATCGCATCAATCCCGTATGGTTAATCTGCCCACGGTTCAACACTATACAAAACTCTAAACAACAGGTATCCCGATGGCTGACAAAGATTCCCCCCGCGATCTCCGCACGCTCATC
>NZ_JAQTQD010000041.1 GCF_028712425.1 Methanoregula sp. | reverse complement strand
AAGAACACCGGGTTTGGCCTTGCCATCTCCCGCGAGATCCTCGACATCACGGGCATCACGATCCGGGAGACAGGACAGGCGGGAAATGGCGCACGGTTCGAGATCGCCGTGCCCTCCGGAAAGCACCGCACCCCGGAATAACGTTATTTCGTAACGTTCATCCGGAAATAGAGGATATTCCTTAGGGGGGGGCCCGGCCGCGGGGTCGGCACAACACGGAGATACTTGACACACTTACGCCCGGTGGCGTGGTGATGCCCCGCCCCGGGTGCGTCTCCGGAGGACCCGGCGGGTGCTCCGGTACTCGAGCATCGCGAGCCGCTGCTCGATCCTGGAGAGGACATAGATGTGCAGGAAGAGCACTGCGAGCACGACTGCCCAGAGGAGCCACGAGGCGATGGCCGATGCGATCGCAGCAACGATGACCCCGCAGGCAAGGAGCAGGGTGGCCTTCTGGTTCTCCGTCTGCGGTGAAGTCATGTCAATGCAGTAGAACGCGATGGCAAAGATCGAGACGATGACCGCCATGGTGAGGCCGACAACGAACAGCATCGTGACAAAGGAAAAGAGGATGATGAGGGCGTATATAATCGTCAGAGCAATGGTATACTTGCGCCTCATGGCCATATCGTAAATATTTTCCATGATATATTCTCCATTGAATGATACTTTATTCTCCCGGGTATTAAAATCACGGGATCTGTTTCTTTTTGCCTGAATCAGTACTGATGGCTGCCAACAGCGTCTCTCCCGCTCCCGCATCCCCCGCATTGACAGATGATGACCTACAACCCTGCCTTCCCGATACCGGGCCGGTGCGTGTGCCCGTGGATGAGCAGTAAGAGGCTCCTGCACAGGGCAAACGTCCTCACCATGACACGGTCGTTGCAGTGAAGGGCGGTTCCAACATACTCCCTCCTCCGGTCTCGGACCAAACCCACCTTCTCACTATCTTCGCCCGAGGTAAAACGACCCTCCTGCAATCGCCCGGCAGCCCCCATAATCGTGCAATTTCATGCTGGATGAGGAGGTATAAGCTATACTATTCTGGCTCAAGGCAGGGAGTATGTCGGAAGAAAAAATGTGAGAGATTAATGAATTGCCTGAACCCTTGTGAACGCGCCGGGCAGAGTTCGTGAAAGGGGAACAACGGCACCAACCGATGGCTGCAGGTTGATGGTTCCTTTGGTATTCAGCGTAGCTGACGGGGGCATACCGATGGAGAGGATCCAGATCTCGTTGGGCTCGAGCAGGTTGTTCGGCGATTCGGGGTTCAAATCATTGAATTTCGCAGACACACACCATCTCATATCTTCCACCGTGACAGCATTGATAAGCACATCTTCACAGGAATTAATGTCGGTGTTGGTGGCAATGCTGGGATTCCTGCCGCCATTGCTGTCGGAGCATGATATGACCATCTGGGTAAGATCCATTGAAGTGCTACCGGCAGTAAGGGCAACCGAGGTATTGATGTAGGAAGCCCGTGTCGGATTATCCCCCTCTGCTATCGCCATGATATCTCCGACAATCTCAAGGCTCGAACTTGCCTGGACAACACCGCTATGCACGGTCTCCTGTGCTGTCTGGGTGGTGTAGAATCCAGCACCCAGCAATACATACGAGAACACCGCGGCAACAACGACAAATGCAATCAGGACGATAGCTGCTTCAAGGCCGGTGAACGCATTATCTGCAGAAAATTGTTTCATCCTTCTCATCTTCTTTAGTAAAGACAAGTGATGTTTAGAATGCAGGGTACCCTAAAGGTTTGCCTCAGTTGATCGGATTTATATATAAATATAACTGAACGAGAAAAATCTCATAGTATCAGAATCTCTAAAAAAACCTTTGAAATGGCCACAGTTTTTCTGCTCTCCACAGTTTTTTAAATACTTTTGGAAGACCTTGCTGGTGCGCGTACAACAGAATATCGGAACAAAGAAAAACGAAAGAATCGTGATGACCAAGCTAAATCCGCGGGTATGAACAGGCCCGGGATTCTTACAACTCCACGATCTCTGCGTCGCGCTTTTCCGTGTCCACGATCGCAACCGTGCTCTTGCCGGTCAGGTGCCCGTAGACTTCACCGGGATTGACGATGAGCAGGGAGCCGGCCCTCCGGACTTCGGGCTTGTGCGTATGACCGTACACGAGCAGGTCGAGGTTCCCGCACGCAGCAAGCGTCTCGAACAGGACGCGGTCGTTGCCGTGCAGGAGGCCGATCCGCATCCCGCCTGCCTCAAACCTCGCGAATGTCCCGGCAATGGTAAGGCCCGGCACGGCCGAGAACTTCTCGGTTATTAGCACACGGTCGCCATCATTGTTGCCAAAAACACCGGTGAGCGGCGATTTGAGTTCCCGGAGCGGCTCCCGCATGAACGGGGAGACAAAATCGCCGGCATGCAGCACGTGCCCCACACCTTCACGGTTGAACAGGGCAACGGCACGCTTTGTCTGTTCGATCTCATCGTGAGTATCAGACATAATCCCTATCAGCACAACATCCACCACGGTTCAATTTTGCAGGCTGAATGATAATCGTTTTCCAGGGCGCTGTGTCCGGGGGTCTTCCGGCGTCGCAAGGTTGATATCCTTACGACCGATAGTATCCCGCGAGGGATCTGCATGCGGTCGGAATTCGGGTGGGTCGAGATCGGGGGCATCCGCTACGAACACGACATCATCATCCATACCGATGGTTCGATATCAAAGCGAAAGAAGAAACTCTCAAAGCCCTGGGCAAGCGAGTTCGGGCACACGCCGCTCTCTGCCGAGGAACTTGCGTTCCTGGACGAAGAGGTTCCGGATGTTGTGTACATCGGCACCGGCCAGTACGGCGACCTTCCGGTGACCCCGAATGCTGCAAACCTGCTCGCGGAGTTCGAACACGTTGTCAGGCCCGTGCCGGATGTCATCCCGCTGATCGAAAAGGAGCGGCGGAAGTATGCTGCTGTCCTGCACGTGACATGCTGAGAAGAATTAACAGGCAGACCGGGCCCATTGGTACCATCCCAACAGTAAAATACATTTTCCGGAATATTACACTTCATGCCAAACATTGCCTATTCCGAGATCCCGGCCGACAATGTCGACCGCGCAAAGCACTTCTACAAAAACCTCCTCGGCTGGAAGATCGACCCGATCAAAACCCCGACGATGGACAAAAAAAGCATGGAGGCGATCCAGTACAACGAGATCACGCTCGGCGACCCAATGCTCGGGACCATCAACATGGGCGGGCTGTACAAACGGCAGGGAGACGAGACCATCAAGAATTACGTGATGGTCGAAGACATTGACAAGGTTGTCGCGAAGGTCGAAAAACTCGGCGGGAAGATCATCATGCCAAAATTCATGATCAAGGGAGTCGGGCTCGTTGCGGTCCTCCAGGACACCGAGGGGAACGGCTTCGGGGTCTGGACGCCGAAGATGTGAACAGGCCAGTCCCGCTTCCCCTCTCCTTTTCTTTCCCTTCAGGATTGCCGACCCGGATTTTCCAAGAGGACAACAGCTATCGCATTCCCGCTCTCCTTCCCGTACGCCTCCACACGATCCGACACCCGGCCCACCATACTCCCGTTCGTAAGGATGAGCGAGTCCTTCCCCCGCAGGGCCCGGAGGATGCACTTGTCGATAACCCCATAGGTGAACTCGAGCGCCACCTGTTCCGTTGCAGCGCACTGCTTGGCCCGCGTCCCCATGGCGCCAACTGCGATGCCGGGCCGGGCCTGCACCCAGAGTGGGATGGTTTCAGCCCCGATGGTGTCCACGTTGCAGACCGTGATCGTGCCCGGCGCCGGGTGGCAGCAGGAGCCATGCGCCTGGCTCCCGATGATGCGGACCATGTCAAGCACGCTCCGGGGCTTCCGGTCGGGAATGGAAAAACCACGCTTCTCCAGTTCTGCCGAGAGTTCGAGCAGGGTCGGGACCGAGAGATGGGCCATTCGGACGAACCGGGTGTTACCAAACGCCACGTCCGGAACATCCTCCTTGATGATCCGCCCATCCGCGAGCAGGATAGCCCGGTCGGCCCACGGGTACGCGAGCTCGACATCGTGGGTGGAGATGACGATGGTCTTGCCCTCATGGTTCAGCTCGTCGAGGAGTTCCATCAGGTCCTCGGAGCCGGAGGGGTCGAGGCCGCTTGTCGGTTCGTCAAAGACGAGCACATCAGGGTCCATCGCGAGCACGCCCGCAATCGCGACCCGCTTCTTCTCCCCGCCCGAGAGCTGATGGGGCGGGCGGCGCTCGAAGCCGGCAAGGCCTACATGCCGGAGGGCGGTCGTGACGGACTCCCTCACCTCTGCTTCGGAATACCCGAGGTTTGTCGGCCCGAACGCAACGTCCTGGTACACGGTCGGGGCGATGATCTGCCGGTCCGGGTTCTGGAGCACGAATCCCACCTTCCGCCGGAGTTCACGGAGCGATGCCCGGCCGTACTCCATTGGCTTGTTGTCAAAGAGCATCGTCCCCGAATCGGGGCGGATCATGCCATTGAACATCTGGAGGAGCGTGGACTTGCCCGCCCCGTTCGGTCCCACGAGCGCGATCTTCTCGCCCCGGCGGAAGTGGAAACTGATCCCCTTGATCGCCTCCTCTCCCCGCGGGTAGCGGTACCGGATATCCCGTGCTTCAAGGACAATGCTGCTCATGGTTCTCTCCTACAGTAAGGTCATGCCCTGCGATGCAACGACGGCGACCGATGCCGCGACAAGGAACAGGGCAAGGGCACAGAGCGGCCGGAGTTCCACCGGGCGGTTCTCACCGAGGAGCGCAAACTTCCCGTCATAGCACCGTGCGTCCATGGCCCGCACAAGGTCGTCGCCCGCATCCCAGCTCGCGATGAACGCCGAGCCGCAGAGCATCGAGAAGGTGTGGACCGACTCCTTCCAGCCCGAGTACCCGAGGCGCATCACCTGCGCATGGTAGACCTGCCGTACCTGGTCCAAAAGGAAGAAGATAGTCCGGTAGATGATCATCGCAAGGTCGATGACAAAGTCCGGGACGCGGACCTTCCGCATGACCACAAAGAGGTCGGTCATGGGCGTTGTCAGCGCAATGAAGAGGAGGGCGGACATCCCCCCGATCACCCGGCAGAGCACGAAAAACCCGTAATTGATGCTCTCGCGGGTTATGGAGAGCGAGAGGAACGGCAGCGGGTCCCAGCTCCAGAACACGTGCTCCCCGCCCGAGATGAGGACGATGACTGCCACGCTCATCAGGGCAAACCAGAGCGGGACAAGGAAGAACTCCGCGTAGGTTCGCAGGTCAATGCGGGCAAGGACGAGGACAGCCGCTGAGAGAAGGAGGGCGATGAAGAGCGGGGCCGCGTATCCCGTAGAGAGGAGGCAGAGGACGATAGCGGAGAGCCCTGCCGCAAGCTTGAGCCAGGTGCTCGTTTCGCGCAGGCCGTTTCTCTGCGCCACGTCCTCCAGAAGCTCCTCAAACATAGTTTACTGGTTCACCTTTGCATCACTCAAACCTTTCCGCTGGCCGAGCCAGTACCCGAAGACCCCGCCCACGAAGATTCCTCCGATAGCAGCCTGGAGGGCGAAGAGGCAGGACTCGATCTCACCGCTTGGCGGTTCCCATTGGGGGATGAGCGGCGTGAAGCTCTCCACGTCTTTCCCTGAGAACTCCGCGATCAGGCCCGATCCCACGTTGTCGGAACCGGCGAACTCAGCGCCGGTCATGGTCGAGCTGGTGTAGAGGAAGACTGCACAGAAACCAAGGATCGCAACGACCGCAAGGATCTCGAGGGTGTAATTCTTTGCCATTATGCTTCACCCCGTGCAGCCGTGATCTGTGCTTCAGAGAATATCTTCATCCGGATGAGGATGTCGGGCTTCAAAGCAACGATGTACTTGAAGACGAGGGCAAGCACGATACCTTCGACAATCGCGAGCGGTAACTGCGTGACCGCAAAGATCGCCATGAACATGACAAACGAGCTTGCAAACCCGCCAACTTCCGCAGGATAGGCAAGCGCCAGTTCAAGCGAGGTGGTCACGTAGGTGAACATGTCTGCAAGCGCCGTTGCCAAAAATACCGTCAGGAAAATGTTCACGGACGTGTCCTTCAGCAGCCGGTAGACTGCATACCCGACCAGCGGTCCGACAATTCCCATGGAAACGATGTTCGCCCCCAATACAGAGAGGCCGCCGTGGGCGAGGAAGAGGCTCTGGAAGAGGAGGACAATGGCGCAGATGACCGATGTGATCCACGGGCCAAAACAGATGGCGGAGAGGCCGGTGCCGGTCGGGTGCGAGCAGCTGCCCGTGACGGACGGGAGTTTCAGGGACGAGAGGACGAAGATGAACCCGCCCGTCACCCCCAACAGGGGCAGCGCCTCGCGGTCTGCGTTGATAACTTTCCTGAGCTGCCAGATACCGAGCATCAGGCAGGGGAGGGCAATAAGCCACCAGACAACGCACCACTGCCAGGGTAAGAATCCTTCCATGATGTGCATGATGATACAGGATCAATTTTACTTGCATTAAGTAAATAAAACTTGCTTAATTGGTGCACCACCCCTCATAAACGGCACTGCGCAAGGGGCTTTCCTGGTGCATCGTGAGCGGGGCGGAGGATGCCGGATCCTCTCATTATATTTTCCGGGCGTTCCAACCGGATCGGCATGCAGGACAAGAGAGCCGGAACGGGGAAGGGCAAGGCCCCTTTCTTTGCCACCCACCCGTCCCGGGCCGACACCTTCACCGAGTCCGTGATCCGGGAGATGACCCGGCTCGCCCTGAAACACAACGCGATCAACCTTGCGCAGGGATTCCCCGACTTTCCCTGCCCTCCCGAACTGAAGACCGCTGCCTGCGAAGCGGTGAAGGACGACATCAACCAGTATGCCATCACCTGGGGCGCAAAAGACCTCCGTGAAGCACTCGCAACGCGGGTGAAGACGTTCAACCGGATGACCTTCAACCCCGAGACAGAGATCACGGTCACCTGCGGGTCAACCGAGGCGATGATGGCCTCGATGCTTGCCATCATCCAGCCGGGCGATGAGGTGGTCGTGCCGGAACCGTTCTACGAGAACTATGGCCCGGATGCCCAGATCTCGGGCGCTGCCCCGCGCTATGTCCCCCTTGCAGACGACCTTTCCATTGACGAAGAGAAGTGGAAGGCCGCGTTTTCGAAGAAGACCCGGGCCATCATCATCAACACGCCCAACAATCCCACCGGCAAGGTCTTCTCAAAAGAGGAGCTCTCGTTCATCGCCGACCTCTGCATCGAGCACAACGTGGTTGCCATCACGGACGAGATCTACGAGCATATCGTGTACGACGGGCATAAGCACATCTCGATCGGCTCGCTCCCCGGCATGGAGGACCGGACGATCACCATCAGCAGTTTCTCGAAGACCTACAGCGTGACCGGCTGGCGGGTCGGTTATGCCCTTGCCGATGCCGCGCTCACGGACCGGATCCGGAAGATCCACGATTTCCTGACCGTCGGCGCCCCCGCTCCCCTCCA
>NZ_JAQTQD010000026.1:32648-33786 GCF_028712425.1 Methanoregula sp. | reverse complement strand
GGTGCTTTCCGGAGGGCACGGCGATCTCGAACCGTGCGCCATTTCCCGCCTGTCCTGTCTCCCGGATCGTGATGCCCGTGATGTCGAGGATCTCGCGGGAGATGGCAAGGCCAAACCCGGTGTTCTTACCCACGCCCGGCGCAAAGATCCGTTCCTTGTCGGCCGGAGGGACCCCGCCCCCGTCATCGGAGCAGACAACGATCCGGGCGCCGTCATTCTCCTCCAGCATGAACCGGACCTGCGTGATCGTTCCCCCGTGGCGCTTTGCATTGTCCAGGAGGTTGAAGAAGACCTTGGAGATGAGAGGGTCGGCGAAAATATCCAGGTCGCCCGGAAGCATGTTCTCACACCGGATGGCCTTTGGCAGCGCAGCTTTTTCGGCAGCAGCAACGAGCCCATGAAGGTTCTGCCAGGCCGGTTCGTGTACGCCGATCATCTCGTACTCCTTTGTGAACTGGATCAGGTTCGAGATCTGTTCGATCGTCCGGCTGATGCGGGAAAAGTCGCCGGCATGCGCAGTTTTGGGGACCTTGCGACGGAGCAGTTCGACGTATCCGTCCAGCGCCTGGAGCTGGTTGTTGATGTCGTGCCTCGTTATGCCCGAGAGGATGTTGAGCTTGTGGTTAGCCTGCCGCAGCGCCTCTTCCATGTTCTTCCGGTCGGAGATATCGATGACGCTTGAGAGGAGGAAGAGCTCCCCCTGCATGGTTATCAGCGTGGCCGAGTACAGGCAGATCTGGACGGTCCCGTCCTTTGCGCGGAACGGGACTTCCACGGCCTCGATGTGCCGCTCTTTCCGGAGAATGGTGGCAATACGTTCCCCATTTTCCCTGTCGAAAAGGAGCCCGATCTCCCACGGTGTCTTCCCGAGCACCTCTTCGCGCAAGTACCCGCTGTTTTTGATGAATGCATCGTTGACCTCATAGAAGGTGTTGTCTTTCACGGAAAGGAGCGTGAGGGCAACAAGGCTGGTCCGGAAGATGGTGGAGAACATCTTCTCGGACTCCCGCAATGCCGTTTCTGACGCCCTCCGCTGGCTGATGTCCCGGGTAAGGCCGATAACCCCGGTGGGGTGACCGTCCTTTCCCATCATCGGGGTGATCATCACCTCGGTCCAGACCGTGGAACCGTCCTTTCG
>NZ_JAQTQD010000026.1:21017-32548 GCF_028712425.1 Methanoregula sp. | reverse complement strand
GCACGGGTGTCATGCCCTAAAATCTCTAACCATTGCGGAGAAATATACGTGAAATTTCCTGCACGGTCCAGCGAGAAGACGATATCGCTGGCATTCTCGACAAGCGAACGGAACTTCTCCTCGCTCTCGCGGATTCCCACCTCCATCTTTCTTATACCAGAGATGTCAATGGCAACCCCGCGGAACCCGGTAATCTCCCGTTTCCTCGTGATCAGGGATGGATAGACAACCACCGGGAATGTGCTCCCGTCCTTCCGGATCCCGGTATACTCCTTGGGCTCGTAGGGCATACCGGCAAGGATGCTGTTCACGTTTCTCATGAATTCTGCGTGCTGATCGGGATCGATCAGGGACAGGACGGGTTTTTGTGCTGTAAGTTCCTCAACAGAAAAGCCGGTGACAAACGCAGCATGGTGGTTCGCGTAGGTTATGCTGAGTTCACGGTCTGTCTCGAAGACCATCTGGGGCAGGTGGTCGGTAAGGTCCCGGAACCGCGCCTCGCTCTCAATGAGTGCTTCATGTGCTTTCTTTTGCTCCGTGATATCCTCGTACGTCCCCAGCACGCCAAATATCTCCCCCTCCCGGTTGCGAAGAGGCACTTTACTGGACCGGAGCCAGGACGTACTGCCATCGGGCCAGGTATGTAATTCCTCAATATTGAGTTTCGGCTGCCCGGATTCCATCACCATGTGGTCGTCTGCCCGGAACTTCTCCGCAGTCTCGAATGGGACAAGGGTGTAATCAGTCGTCCTGGTCACCCCGGCAGGGTTGTCATACCCGGCATCGGAAGCAAAAGCCTTGTTGCACCCCAGGTACATCTGGTCGCGGTCTTTCCAGAACACACTCTGGGGTATCGTGTCAAGTACGCTCTGGAGCATCTGCTGCGACGCAAAAAGGGCGTCCTCGGCAGCCTTCCGCTCCGTGATGTCGCGGATGGTGCCGATTGCGACCCGGTGTTTGTCTTTATCAGCGGTATAAACAGTCTTGTCCTCGTACCACCGGTATGTGCCGTCCCTGCGCCGTACCCGGAACTGCTCGGACATGGTGGGCGATCCGGCGCGGATATTCCGCGACATTGCCAGAAACACCCTGTCAGCGTCATCGGGATGGATCACCTCCAGGAAATCCATACCCATCATCTCTTCCGGCTGGTACCCGAGCTGTTCCGATACCTGTGGACTTACGTACAGGATCGTCCCGTCCTCTTCAAGAGAGAAGATGATGTCCTGGTTCACTTCTACCAGCAGCCGGTACTTCTCCTCGTTCTCCCGCAATATTTCTTCAGCACGCTTCTGCTCGGAGATATCGAGGACAATTCCCCGGAATCCGGCCAGGGCCCCGTTTTTATAGACCGGGTTGGCGTAGATGAGGGCCGGGAAGGTGCTGCCGTCTTTCCTGGTGTAGGTGTATTCATTGTGTTCGACCGGCTCGCCGCGAAGGATTTTTCCAACGTTTTCCTTCAGGCGGGCATGCTGGGAGGGATCGATAACACTGAAGGGGCTTGCCTCCCCCCTTGCAACCTCTTCATGGGTGAACCCGAGCTGCGTGTAGGTCTGGTTGTTTGCAAAGGTGAGACGGAAGTCGCAGTCAACTTCGAAGACGATCTGGGGAAGCAGTTCGGCAAAGGTCCGGTGTTTCTCCTCGCTCTCGCGCAGGGCAGCCTCGGCCTGTTTCTTTGCCGAGATGTCTGCAATCACCCCGCGAAACCCGACCATCTGTTTGTTCCGGAAGATGGACGAGGAGTACACGATGATGGGGAACGGCGTCCCGTTTTTGTCAAACGCGGTGTATTCCTTTGGTTCGAAGGGGATACCGTACCGGAGGTGGTGGGCATTCTCCATGAACGTTGCGTGCTGGGACGGGTGGATGAACGTGAGGACACTGATCCCGCTTCCCATTACTCCGGGATCGAACCCGTACCGGTCAGCGGTATACCTGTTCACGTACGTGATCCGGAGGTCCATGTCCGTCTCGAAGACCATCTGGGGCAGGTTGTCGGCAAAGTCCCGGAACTTGCTCTCGCTCTCCTGTAACTGGAGTTCGCTCCGGGCCAGTTCCTCTTCGGATGCGGTGATCCGGTCATAGGCCTCCCTGAGCTGTGCCTGAGCCTGCCGCTTGGAAACAGCCTGACGGATCTTATGGGCAAGTTCGGCAAACTGTGCCTGAGCCGAGCCGCCCTTCTGGAGATAGAAGTCGGCGCCGTTGTTGATGGCATCAATCACCACCTCCTCGCGGCCCCTGCCCGTGAAGAGGATGAACGGGATATCGCCGAACTGCTCCCGGACATGTTTCAAAAACGCGATCCCGTTCATCTCCGGCATCTCGTAATCGGAGACAATAGCATCGTAAGACCGGGCAAGGGGGATTTTTATGGCCTCTGTTGCTGAAGTGGAAATGCCGACCTGGAACTCACCGTGCATTTCCAGGAAAATTTTTGCCATTTCAAGGAGTTCGGGCTCGTCATCGACATAGAGAACCCGCAATCCTTCAGCCATGCACAGTATATTATTATGTGATCCTATATTTTTGTGATGAGGTGCATGGCGTACTGGGCGGAATGTGCGGGACTATCTAAAAAAACAGTCTGTCGGCTCCCCCCACGGCCCACGCTTGCCCTTTGTGAGCAGAGCGATAAGGAAGTCTTTTCTCGTTTTCTGCGGAACAGGATGCAATGGATCTTCTCATCGCGTTTGTCATAACGCTCGCCCTCATCACTGCGGTCAGCCTCTGGTACCGGATCTCGCCGTTCTTCACGCTTGTCGGCGGGGCGATCCTCTTTGGGCTCCTGTCAGGGATGGCCCTCGAAGCCACTCTTGAAGGGGTCGTATCCGGGCTTGGCAAAGTCTTTGCCTCGTTCGGCCTCATTATCCTCTGCGGTGCCGTGATTGCGATCCTGTTGCAGGAGCAGCACCAGGCAGAAGAGATCGTCTCTGATATCCGGCGCATCGTGAAGAATCCTCCGGCACTTGCGGGATTCTCGGGATACCTTCTCGCCGTCCCGATCACCTGCTGTGTCACGGCGTATGTGATGCTCCAGCCGATCCTGGAGTGCCTGGAAGTGGACAAGGCGAAACAAAACATCCTCCTTTATCTTGCGGCAGTCGGGAGCATTATCTCGTATGCGCTGATCTTCCCGACCCCGGTTGTCATCCCGCTCTTCGCGGCATTCGGGGCAGGCACCAGTGCGCTCGCGTACGATGCGGTTGCGATCCCGCTCTCCCTTGCCGTTCTCGGGGGAGCGCTCCTCTTTCACCGGTGGGCACGCCCGGAGATCTCTTTCACTGCGAATCCTTTGCAATGCGGGGATACCCGGCAGGATTCCCATCCCGGCATCCACTGGCGGGCATGGGCGCCGTTCATCGCGATCCTTGCAGCCATCCCGGTCTCCTTCTTCCTGCTCGGTCTCTCGCATATCGGGATCATCAACTTCATCATGCTTGTGGGTGCTGTCACCGCCATTGCCCTTGCACCGAAGGGGATCCGCGCAACGGGCCTGTCAAAGAGTGCAAAACACGCCGGGATGATCATCTTCGATATCTGCGGGGCCGGGGCGCTCGGGTACGTGATCGTGAAGAGCGGTTTCACGGAGGGAGTTCTTGGCCAGCTGGTCATCCTGATCCCGGTCATCCTCGTTCCCTTCATCCTCGCGGCCGTGATCGAGACGGCGCAGGGGTCGCGGGTCGTGACTGCGGTGATCACGGCGGAGGTGCTTGCCGGATCCGCAGTGGTCGGGGCTATCCACCCGATCCCGCTCATCCTCCTGATCAGTGCCGGCTCCTGTATTGTCTCGTATGTCACCGATCCGTACTTCTGGCTTGTCCAGAGGACGACCGGCGATGACATCAACACGGTGGTGAAGAACTACACGCTGCCGATAGCGCTTGCCGGTATTGCGATCCTCGTCGTTGCCGTTGCGCTGGAGTACCTGGTATTCCGGTGACAGGCAGGAGCGTATGCTGACCAGTCACCGGATCCTCCAGCAGTACTGGCATGATGAGCGCTATGATCCCCGGAAAGTGCGGGTCTGGTATACCGACCGGGGAGCGCCGGAAGATCGCTCGATTGCCCAAGGATCCGACATCAGTCTGGAACCATACTACCTGAATATCCGGACGCCTGCAGGAGAGAAGCAGATCCCGTATCACCGAATCCTGATCATCACCTACCATGGTGCCGTTGTCTTCGAAAACCAGAAGGTCCGGGGGCTTTCGGCGCTGATTACCGGGAATGTAAAAGATATGTGTAACTTTCGGGAATACGAGGAGTGATCCTCAGTCCAGACAGGTTTGTCCCTTTTCTGTGAGCGAGTAGATGATCCAGTTGCCGTGGTATTCGCCTTCAATGAGGCCGCTCTCCTTTAAGATGTTTAAGTGGTAGGAAAGTTTCGAACCGGAGAGGCGTGTAAACCGGTTGATGACGCAGACACAGAGCGGCTGGTCGCGGATAAGGTAAAGGATGGAAAGCCGCAGCGGGTCGGAGAGTGCATGGTAGACCCGGCTCTTCTCTTCGAGTTCCGTTGCCGGGGGGACGCGTTCCGTGAGGGCATCCAGGCCTCCGAGCCGGTCAAGCTCCTGCTGGATCTGTTCAGGGATATCCTGGACCTTTCCTTCGGGTTTGCACTTCGCCGTTTTCCCGCAGCAGGAGAGTGTCACGCGCTTCATTTCAAAATAATCTGAAATAACAAGATATATAACCTTGCCCTGTTTACACTGATTCAACAAAATTTGAAATGGCAGGTACCATGAGTTGCATTGATACCGATACACCCGCCGGGCAGGACCTGGTTGTCATGAGAGCAAAAGAGCGTACTGTGGAGAATCTTGTCTGGAACCCGCACCCGAAATTCAAAGGGGTCTTCTTACGGCACCTTGTGACCGGCAGCGAAACAGGGGGCCGGATGAGCATACACCATGTCCGGGTCTATCCTGGCTGCGAGATTGGCGACCACGCCCATGCCGGCCAGGTGGAGATCCATGATGTCGTCTCCGGTGAGGGGACCTGCATCCTGGCCGGGATGGGGATCCCGTACCGCCCGGGTGTCTTGGGCGTCATGCCTGCCGATACCCTGCACCGTGTTGTTGCGGGAGACCATGGGCTCCTGCTGCTGGCAACGTTTTCACCGCCCCTGGTATGAGGAGAAGAGAAGATATGAAACAAGCAAAAAAAACCTGCTGCAGTTGCACACCGGATCAGCAGGCCCCGTCATGCGGCTGCCAGGAACCTGACCATGTGCCTGCGGAGATCCGCACAACTGACAGCACGATCACGTTTACCAACCGGCTCGACCACTTCCTTGCCCGCTGGAGCTGGAAGCGGGAGGCGCACCGGGTGGAGCCCGGCCTGTACCGGCTCGGGAATCCCACGGCAGAATCGCCGGTCTTTGCATCGGCCAACTATACCCTCAGCTTCGATGCGCTGCGATCGGCGCTCGCGGGGACAGATGCATGGATCCTTGTACTGGATACAAAGGGGATCAATGTCTGGTGCGCAGCGGGAAAGGGGACGTTTGGGACGGATGAACTGGTCCGGCGCATCGAGTCTACCAATCTTGCCGGTATTGTCAGCCACCGGAAGGTCATCGTCCCGCAGCTTGGGGCTCCGGGAATATCCTGGCCGGAGGTCATGAGAAGGACGAAGTTCCTGGTCGAATACGGCCCGGTCCGGGCCCGCGACCTGCCGGAATACCTCAGGACGCACACGGCAACGCCGGCCATGCGCCGGGTAGAATTTCCGTTCATTGACCGGCTCGTCCTGACACCGGTGGAGTTCATGCACGCGGTACTCCCGACAGCCGTTCTCGCGGCAGTCCTCTGGTTCCTTGCCGGGCCGGTTGCAGCGCTCGCTATCATTGCCGCCGTCCTTGCCGGGACCGTTCTCTTTCCCATCCTGCTCCCGTTCATCCCTACGCATGACTTCTCATCAAAGGGGCTGATATTGGGTGGTATCATTGCCATCCCCTTTGCGTACGCCTTCGGCACTGCTGCCGGCGTACCGGCCTGGGCGAATGGTGCGGGGGCTCTTGCGGCAGTCCTCGTCATGCCTGCGATCACTGCATATCTTGCCCTCAACTTCACGGGCAGTACTACGTTCACGTCACGGACCGGTGTGAAGAAAGAGATCTTCCGGTACGTGCCGGTTATGGCAGTGATGGCGGCAGCCGGATCACTTGCGGCAATCATCCTTGGCGTGAGCCGGCTCCTCGGGGTGATCTGACATGTTCGATTTCCGAAGAACTGAGCGAAGAGAAGCTCGAGGAGGAGAAGAGGGGCACCAGCCGCTCTTCGACTCGTATACTGAAACATCTCTGGAACTGCATACAGATCGCTGCATCAACTGCAAACGCTGCCTGCAGGTCTGCCCGCACGCGGTCTTTACCGAAGGCAGGGAGCATGTCATCCTGTCCCGGCCCGCGGCCTGCATGGAGTGTGGGGCCTGTGCGAAGAACTGTCCGGTGCAGGCTATCGAAGTGCAGAGCGGAGTCGGCTGTGCCTGGGCGATGATTGGTGCAGCACTGCGGGGAAAGGATATGGACACGGAGTGCAGCTGCGGCGGGGACGATGGCTCCTGCTGCGGGAATTCCCCAACCTGAAAAGCGATCCGAAAATCCCCTGGGACACCTGCCTCTTGCAGCAGAACGGCGTAAAGCCCGTGATCTTGGAAGACCGGCACGAGACATAAGTTGATGTGTCATGGGCACAAATAGATGGCAACACCATTCCGGGTACCGATTAGCTGGCCTGGTTCTCCCTGCCGCATACCATTACGGCGTGCAGGGATAAAACGGACACAATACACATATCGATAATCCCGGGCCGGAAACCGGCCTGGCAGAACCGGCGGGAGTCCCGATGATCCACCGTCACGTGGTGACGGCCCCTGCTGCCCTATGCCGCAAGCGGACGTTTGTCCTGCACAAACGGCGAGGGATGTTCGGCGGTATGCCGATACGGGCCTGTAACAAGGTTTCCCCCACGAGCCCCGCGGAAGGCTGTTTTTCGGCCTGTTAAACGGGGAAGTCCCGGGCAATAATCAACGGGGCGGACAGACAGGGAAACCCGGAATATTGTCCCATCAGGAGATACACCAACCATGGAAATAGAAATCATAGCCGTTGGCGGATACGACGAGGTCGGGCGGAACATGACCGCGGTCCGCTGTGGCAAGGACATTGTCATTTTCGACATGGGCCTTCGCCTGGACCAGCTGATGATCCACGAAGATGCCGAGGTCGACGAAATGCATTCCCTCGACCTGATCAAAATCCGGGCAATCCCGGATGACACTGTCCTCCAGAAGGTCGAAGGGGCCGTAAAAGCCATTGTCTGCTCGCACGGGCATCTCGACCATATCGGAGCAATCCCGAAACTCGCCCACCGGTACAAGGCACCGATCATCTCTACCCCGTACGCCACGGAACTGATCCGGCAGCAGATCGAAGGAGAGAAGAAATTCGGCGTGGCCAACCGCCTCGTCCCGCTCCGGGCAGGCCAGAAATTCACGATCTCCCCGACCCTTGTCCTGGAATTCGTGCGCACCCAGCACTCGATCATCGATACCGTGACCCCGGTCCTCCACACCCCGCACGGCGCCGTTGTGTATGCCTGCGACTTCAAGTTCGACCGGACACCGGTCATCGGTGAACCGCCGGACTTTGCCCGGATGCGGCAGATAGGAAAGGAGGGTGTCCTCGCACTCATCGTGGAAAGCACGTACATCCACCGACCCGGCCGGTGCCCGAGCGAGCGGATTGCCCGCGATCTTGTCCGGGATGTCATCACCAGTTTCGAGGATGATAAAAACGGCATCGTGGTCTCGACCTTCTCGTCTCACATCTCCCGCTTGAAGACCATTGCGGAATGCGCCCACGAGATCGGCAGGAAACCGGTATTTCTCGGGCGCTCGATGGAGAAGTATTCCGTAACCGCTGAGCAGATGAAGTTTGTCTCGTTCCCGAAAACGGCGAGCGTGTACGGGAACCGCAAGACCGTTGACCGGATGATGCGCCAGATGATGAAGGAAGGTAAGGACAAGTTTTTGCCCATCGTCACCGGCCACCAGGGAGAACCCGGCTCCACGCTGACGCGGATTGCCCTTGGGGAGACTCCCTTCCAGATCGCGAAGGGAGACAAGGTGATCTTCTCGGCAAATATCATCCCGAATCCGATGAATGTCGGGAGCCGGTATGCCCTCACTCACCGGCTGAAGTTCGCCGGTGCCCGTGTCTTTGAGGACCTGCATGTCAGCGGCCATGCGTATCGTGAGGATCACTACGAGTTCCTCCAGATCCTGAATCCCCAGCACATCATTCCGGCGCATGCGGATATCACGATGACCGCGGCATATGCGGAATTTGCCGGGGAACTGGGGTACACGGCAAACAGTACCGTCCACCCCGTGAAAAACGGGTCACGGGTCCGGGTCCACTAACGTATCGTGACAATGGGCTAAAAAGCCTGGATGGAAGGGATCACGAGAAAGATTCTCTTTAGTCCGGGTTCGCATTATTTTATGATCCAAATGATACCCTGACCCGAAAATAACTCCCCGTGTGCTCTGCTCTCACAACCGTCTGATTTTCCCATACCTTCAAGAAACCCGGGCACCGATGGGTACTAGAGAACACCATGAGCGAGCCCATGGATAAGACATCGGTCGATCGCATCAAGCAGCAGACCGCACGCCTCTCGGTTATCTCCAACTCCATCCTTGTCGTGATGAAGTTTGTCATCGGGTTTGCCATCGGCTCCGTCAGTATCATCTCCGAGGCGATCCACTCCTCGATGGACCTCATCGCCGCGGTCATTGCTTTCTTCTCGGTGAAAAAATCCTCGGAGCCCCCGGATGCCGGCCATGCCTTCGGGCACGGGAAGTTCGAGGACATCTCCGGCCTTATCGAAGCCATCCTCATCTTCATTGCAGCAGTTCTCATCATCATCGAGGCAGTAAAGAAACTGCTGGGTGAACCCACCGAGCACTTCACTCCCGACCTGCTCATCCTTGGTATCGCCATCATGGGCATATCAGGTCTCGTGAACTGGTATGTTTCGAGCCGGCTCATGAAGGTGGCAAAACAGACGGAGTCCATTGCGCTCGAGAGCGATGCCTGGCACTTGCGGACCGATGTGTATACTTCCCTCGGGGTCATGGCCGGGCTTATCCTCATCAAGCTGACGGGTATCCCCCTCTTCGACCCGCTCTTTGCGCTGGGGGTTGCCGTCATCATCATGAAAGCCGCATGGGACCTGACCACAAGGTCCTTCTCGGATCTCATCGACCACAGCATTCCTGAAAAAGACGAGCAGCGCATCCGGCAGATCATCTGCGAACATGCCACCGATTACGCGGGGTTCCACGACCTGAAGACCCGCAGATCGGGTCCCGAGATCTTTATCGAGTTCCACCTTGTGATGCCCGGGGGGATCACCGTCATCGAGTCGCACGATTTTGCCGACCACCTGGAAAATGATCTCATTCTTGAATATCCCCGTTCAAACGTCACGATCCATATCGAGCCCTGCAGTGAAGGCAGGTGCAACCGGTGTGGGTCATTTTGTACCTTTTACAAGAAAAATGGCGCCCAGGATAAGTCGGAGAACTGAACGGTCAAAAAGGGTATCCTGCACCCTACTTATCCCGTTGAGCGGGTTGTTTTGCCCTGAGGGCTGGAATCCTCGCGCCAGTTCTGTCGAAGAAATCCCCCCTTTTAGGAGCAAACACCGTTTCATTTGTCAGTCTTCCTGCGTAAAGACAAACCCCGTGAACCTGAAAAGCGGTCATGGAAATGCCCTGCCCTGCCGCTCCCGGTACGGAAACGATGCGGGGTCATTGGCGCGTAATGAGCCCTGAAACTCTTTTTTTCCTCAATCTTGGATGGTTCGTGGGACATGGAATGCCGATTCCACTCCAGGATCTACAAATACTCCTCTTCCGGAAGCAAAATATGAAAACAACGACTGATTCATAAAATGAAAACTGTCCGCGGATATTTATCTTCCTGCGTTATAGTAGACTGTGCCTCAGGGAGGTTATACGAAAGAGTGCAGCGATGGATGCATCTCATGTGCGGGACTGCTCAGCCACAGTCTCAAAGGGGATCGTCTCCATCGGGCTGACCAGATCATCAAAGGTTGAACATGCTACAGCCGCGTGAGGTTTTTGGCTAAAACGGCAGAAGGCCAGAAACCGGCAAAGACACCGGCTGCGGGGCCGTACAATGTCAGCCGGGGAAACTCTGCGGGTCGCCGGGTAATTCGCAGGACGAAACGGCAGGATGTCCTGGGAATGACCAATACGCCGTCGGTCCGGGCCGCGTGCATCCTGAAATAACCTCTCGGGGCACTTTTCCTGACTCTTCTGTTTCGTCTTTTACATTATCATCCGGATTCCTGAATGCCGATAGGGAATGGTTTTCCCAAGGTTGTAAGGATCTTCCTCCATCACGATCGGGAATACCCGGGGATAGCATCGCTGGATTTATCTGATCGTGACGATATGGTGTAGTTAACGTCATCCACGGATGGAGGTCATGATCATGGCAACAGGTGTCAAGATACCTATCAATTATGCACAGGCAGCCGAATCGCTCAGGACACTTCTGAAGCTGAAAGGCTCCCCGGTTGCATTCCGGTTCGCGACAAAGAAAGAAGAGATCCCTGCCGGCATGGAAAAGCTCGACAAGACGATCCGGCACTGCTCCATGGCCGGGCTTGCCCGGAACGAGGGAAAGATCTTCTATTCCACGGTGGAAAACCACGAGTGTAATGGCGGTGCCTGGTCGCTTGGCCTGAAGGAGCTTACCGAGACCTTAAAGACCGGTGACTTTTACTTCAAGCTGGGCAAGTTCGAGAGTTCGGCTGCCTGCAAGCGGACCATCGACCGGGTCGCCCACTTACAGCCGGGCGACACCTACGCAACGATGTATGCCCCGCTCGACAAGGCACCGTTCGACCCGCAGGTTGTTATCGTTGTGGCAAGCCCGTGGGCCATGCTCAAGCTCTCCCAGAGCACCCTGTTCCGCGTTGGCGGGAGGATCCACGCGGAGTTTGCCGGCATCCAGTCGGTCTGTGCCGATGCCTGTGCCCAGACGTACCTGAACGGGAAGGTGAACTTCTCGCTCGGGTGCGATGGTTCACGGAAGTTCTCCGGTATCGATGACGGCGAGATGGTCATGGGCATCCCGGCGGAGATTCTGCCCGAACTTGTCGAAGCGCTGAATATTGTTGCCGCTGCCCCGGGATCAAAACCCGGCGCAAAATAACTTTTTTCAAATCCCCGGCGTACAGCGGGGGAATCAGCGTAAAAAAGGGTCAGATGAGTTTTGCCCCAGCGAGGATCTCATCAGAGTCCGAGCGGTGAGAAACTCTTCGTTGTGTTTCGAATCAGCGAGGATCTCATCAGAGTCCGAGCGGTGAGAAACTCTTCGTTGTGTTTCGAATCAGCGAGGATCTCATCAGAGTCCGGGCGGTGAGAAACTCTTCGTTGTGTTTCGAATCAGCGAGGATCTCATCAGAGTCCGGGCGGTGAGAAACTCT
>NZ_JAQTQD010000026.1:0-20917 GCF_028712425.1 Methanoregula sp. | reverse complement strand
GCGGTGAGAAACTCTTCGTTGTGTTTCGAATCAGCGAGGATCTCATCAGAGTCCGGGCGGTGAGAAACTCTTCGTTGTGTTTCGAATCAGCGAGGATCTCATCAGAGTCCGGGCGGTGAGAAACTCTTCGTTGTGTTTCGAATCAGCGAGGATCTCATCAGAGTCCGGGCGGTGAGAAACTCCGAAGAAGATTTCACAATCTTCTTCTCGTATTCGTGGACTGATGTCCACTCATACTCTTAAATGAGTTTCGAACCGGCGGTCGGCCCGGGCTTGCACTCGAAGACCTCGGTGATCTTCACGATAATGAGCGACCGTGCAGGGAGTTCGGGCCGCTTCCGGTTGATGTCCGCCTTCATCTCCTCATACTCCTTGCCGCTGTTCTTGATCGAGGCCACGCCCTTGATCTGGAAACACCCCTTGATCTCCGGTCCCCAGATATAGAGGGCAACCTTCGGGTTGGTCCGGAGGTTCGTCATGCTCTTGTTCATGAAGTTGTCCGTGATCCAGATGGTCTCGTCATCGTGGAGGCTGACCATCGCGAGGGGGGCTACGTTCGGGGTGCCGTCCTTTGACGCGGTGGCAATGGGGAAGACTTTCATCTTCGAGAATGCCTCTTTCATGTCTGCGTTCAGCTTCACCATGGTACGTTCACCAGTTTTCCCCAAGGATTCACGATCCTATATAGTTTGTGTAATATGCGTGGCCATGGGAGCCGGGGGCCGGAGAGGCGGGCCGCTTCTGCGGTGAAGGAAGCCTGCACCCTGCATGCCGCAGGTTCAAATATCCCGGAAACGACCGGTGGGTGATGACCATGCAGGCAAACCCGATGGAAGTATTCCAGAAAGAAGCCCCCGAAGTTGCTGCCGCGTTCAACGGTCTCATCATGGCGCTCGTTGGATCGAAAGGTCTCGACCAGAAGACAAAACAGCTCATCTATATCGCGATTAAGGCCTCGATGGGCGACACGATGGCGGTTGCAGCCCATGTACCTATGGCAAAGGCAGCCGGGGCCACGAAGGAGGAAGTGGTGGATGCCATCCTCATGACCCTCACAGTGTCCGGGATACGGGGCGTTGTCACCTGCCTGCCGGGTGCAGTGGAGCAGTTTGAATAATCTCTCTTTTCCCCGACTATTTCCCGCATCGCTTCTCTTATCTCCTGTTGCGTTCCACTGATGAGTGTGATGCTGGAGCCCCCGGTCAAGAAGGTACTGTACTGGTGCGAAGAGTGCAACGTCCCGCTCATCGCAAAGAGCTGTGCCTGCGGCCGGGAGGGGAAGCGGATAGAGCTCCTCCAGCCCTACGAGCTCCGCCCCGCCCTCTCCGCTGACCATGCACTGATCCGGCGGCTCGTGCAGGAGCAGTTCGGCGACATTCCCGTGGCAAAGGTCCTCCTCCTGAACAAGACTGGCGGAGTTGACCGAGCCGATCTCGTGCTCATGCATGGGGAGCGGTTTGGCTGGCTCACCTTCGACCCCGTGAAGCGGAGGTTTGTCTTCGATCTCGCCCCCGAAGCGCTCCCTTTCATTATCCGGCATGCAACAAAGGGCGTGCTGGATCTGGGGGCCGTAACCGATATCCGGAAAGAGCAGGGCCGGATTGGCGGGAAACGCCTTGCCCTGACAAAGCCGTTCCCGAATGGGTCCGTGATCGTGAAGTACAAAGGGAAGTACGGGACGGGCGTGGTAAAAGACGGGTCAATCAAGGTAAAGGAGCTCGCTACAGTTGAGCCCCGCACCCGCCCGGACCCCGGCTGGGACGTGGTGATCGACAAGAACCGGTACCACCTCAAGAACCTGGAGCGGAACGCGGTCCGGGCGATAAAACACCACATGTCCGACCGTCCGACCGTGAATGTCTCATTCTCCGGTGGCAAGGACAGCACGGCCGTGCTCCACCTTGCCCGGAAGGCCGGGGTGGAGAAGGCTTTCTTCATCGATACCGGACTCGAATTCCCCGAGACGATCGCGTTCGTGAAGTCGCAGGGAGTCGAGATTGTCGGGGGTGCAGGCGACTTCTGGCAGGCCGTGGAGAAAGCCGGGCCACCGGGGAAGGACAACCGGTGGTGCTGCAAGTTCCAGAAGCTCCGGCCGCTCAAACTCTATCTCGCGAAGGTCGGCCCCTGCGTAACGATCCAGGGCAACCGGTGGTACGAGTCCTGGAACCGGGCGAGCCTTGAGGAGACGAGCCAGAATCCCGACAACCCGCTCCAGCTCAATGTCTCGCCCATCCGGAACTGGCGGGCACTCGAGGTCTTCCTCTACCTCTGGTGGCAGAAGGTTGAGATGAACCCGCTCTACGAACAGGGCATCGAACGGATCGGCTGCTTCCTCTGCCCGGCCATGCTGGAGAGCGAGTACGAGCAGATCCGGGTCACCCACCCGGAGTACGCGAAGCGCTGGGACGACTTCGTGGAACGATGGGCGGCAAAGAAAGGGATGCCGGAGGAGTACTGCCAGTGGGGTCTCTGGCGCTGGAGAGCGCTCCCGAAGAAGATGCGGGAACTCTGCCGGGAGAAGGGAATTGCGGTGAACGAGGACTTCACCCTGAAACAGACCGAACCCCGGAAGAGGGCTGATGAAATGGTTGATATCGGGAGAGAGAGAACGATGAAGGCAGCAATGCAGGAAAAACCTACGGATGACCTCGATGTTATTGGGATGAGAAAAGACTTCCCGCTCGTTTCCGAGGTCATATACTTCGACAATGCGGCAACAAGCCTCTCCCCGGAGCCGGTCATCCAGTCGCTTGTCGAGTTTGAGCGCAATTACCGGGCCAACGTGGGCCGTGGCGTCCACCGCCTCACCCAGATCGCGTCCCAGCGGTACTGGCACGCCCACGAGAAAGTGGCGGAGTTCATCGGCGCGAAAGGAGGCGTCACTGTCTTCACGAAAAGCTCTACCGAGTCGATCAACATGGTGGCGCAGGGGTTCCCCTGGAAAGCAGGCGACCGCGTGCTCACCACCGTTCTTGAGCACCACGCAAACCTCCTGCCCTGGTACCGGCTCAGGGACCGCGGAGTCGCAGTCGACTTTGCGGACATCAGGGACGATTACACGTTTGACCTTGCAGCATTCGAGTCCGCCATCACGGACAGGACCCGGCTTGTCGCCATCACCCACGCCTCGAACGTACTGGGCGTCATCACCCCCGTTCAGGAGATTGCGAAGATCTGCCATGACCACGGGGCCCTCCTCCTCGTGGACATGGCCCAGAGTGTCCCGCACCTGCCTGTCGACATCATGGCTCTCGGCTGCGACTTTGCGGCCTTCTCCGGCCATAAGATGCTCGGCCCCACGGGTACAGGCGTTCTCTGGATGAAGGAACCGGTCATTGAGCCGCTCCTTTTGGGTGGTGGGATCGTGGAGTCCGTCACGCGGTCGGGGTATACGCTTGTCGAAGGGTACCAGCGGTATGAGGCCGGGACGGGCAACATTGCCGGGGGGATCGGCCTTGGGGTTGCCGTCGACTACCTTACCCGGCTGGGAATGGATCGGGTGCGGAGGCACGAGCAGGCGCTCACCACGCGGGTGATTGACGGCCTCAAGAAGATCCCCCGTGTCACAGTCTATGCACCCGGCTCCCCCGACAACCGGGTAGGGGTAATATCGTTCACGGTCGAGGGGCTTCACCCCCACGAGGTGGCCCAGCGCCTTGACGAGACGGCGGACATCATGGTCCGGTCCGGCCACCACTGCTGCATGCCCCTCATGGACCGGCTGGGGCTGCCAAACGGGACCGTGCGGGCGAGCCTCGGGCTGTATAATACCGTTGAAGAAGCGGACCTCTTCCATGCAACGATGGAAGAGATTCTCCGGTAACTCCCGCCACGCAGATCTCTTTTTTGAGGATTATTCCTGTTCATCCCCGTGCCGGAATTATTTATCATGATTTAATATGTAGGAATCACCAAACATCTTCACGCAACCGGGCCCTGCGGCCCGTCCGGATGTGATATCCTATGAAAAAACAGCAGATCGCTGACATTTTCGCCCGTGTGAGGGAGAAACGCCCGCTTGTCCACCATATCACGAACTACGTGACGGTCAATGACTGCGCCAACATCACGCTCGCTGCCGGGGGTGCCCCGGTTATGGCCGATGCAGCAGATGAGGTAGCAGAAATGGCAGCGATAGCAAACGCACTTGTCCTCAACATCGGGACACTCAACAGGGTGCAGGTCGAGTCCATGGAACTGGCCGGCAGTATGGCAAACGAGCGGAAGATCCCGGTTATCCTCGATCCGGTAGGTGCCGGCGCAACGCAGTACCGGACAAAGACCGCACAACGGCTCCTCGACCGGCTCGATATCGCCGTCCTCAAGGGTAATGCCGGTGAGATTGGTGTGCTGGCCGGTGCCGAAGCAAACGTGCGGGGTGTGGACTCCCACGGCTTGTCCGGTGACCCTGTAACCATTGCACAGGAGTATGCGGGGGCAGCCGGCCTGACTGTTGCCATCAGCGGCGCAACGGATGTAATCACTGACGGGAAGCATACGCTGCTCGTGGAGAACGGCCACCCGATGATGGGTACTATCTCCGGAACAGGCTGCATGGCAGCATCCGTCACCGGAGTCTTTGCTGCGGAGTCAAAGGACCCGGTCCTTGCAGCGGCAGCAGCCTTTGCCGCTTTCGGCATTGCCGGCGAACGGTCTGCGGCATCGGCGCGGGGACCCGGCAGTTTCAAGAAAGGGCTCTTCGATGAGCTTGCCAACCTCACCCCGGAAGACCTTGCACGGGCAGCAAGGATGAAAACTGTATAACTGTCCCATGAAACTCGACTTGTACGTCATCACGGATGAAGGCCTTGCCGGCGGCCTCACGCACAGCGAGATCGCACGGCGGGCGGTTCTTGGTGGTGCTAACGTCATCCAGCTCCGGGATAAAATCCTCCCCCCCCGCGAGCTCGTCCGGATTGGCTGCGAGATCCGGGAGATCGCGAGAAAGGCCGGGGCTCTATTCATTGTCAACGATCGGCTGGACATCGCCCTTGCCTGCGAGGCTGAGGGGGTCCATATCGGCCAGGATGACATGGAGTGCGGCACAGCACGCCAGCTCACCCCACCCGGCTTTATCATCGGTGTGTCGGTAGGGTCCGTTGACGAAGCCCTTGCCGCAGAACAGCAGGGTGCGGATTATGTTGCCGTCAGCCCGGTCTTCTCCACCGGCTCAAAAGCCGATGCGGGCCCGGGGTATGGGCTTGCCACCGTACGGGAGATCCGCGCAGTTGTCAGCATCCCGGTCATCGCCATCGGGGGGATCGGACCGGCCAATGCTGCCGACGTCATTGGAGCAGGGGCGGACGGGATCGCGGTCATCTCTTCGGTTGTCTCGCAGCCTGATATCACGGCAGCAGCACGCAGGCTTTCTGCGATCATTGCCACAGCAAAACGCGCAGGGAGGGGAACGCCATGACGGGTGGTACCGCACCGCGTTTTGTCCTGCACGAGCATTTTGCCCGGCACCACCACTTCGACTTCCGGCTGGAGCATGACGGCGTGCTTGCCAGCTGGGCAGTGCCCAAAGGGCTGCCGGAGAAGGCCGGTGAACGGCGGCTGGCGATCGCTGTCGAAGATCATCCCCTCGACTATATCGGGTTTGAGGGAACGATCCCGGAAGGTGACTACGGGGCAGGAGAGGTGAAGATCGCCGATACCGGGACGTACGAACCTCTCGAATGGGGGCCCGGGCGCATCGAAATTCTCTTAAGCGGCAGCCGGTTTACCGGAAAATACGTTCTCATCCGGTTTGCGAAAGCCGGAGAAAAAGAGTGGCTTGTCCTTCGTGCAAAAGAGTAATCCCTACGGAACCTGGACAGTCAGTGTATTCCCGGGAGGCGGATCCGGAGACAGGGGCAACTTATAAGAAATTCCGCACTCCATCTTCAACAGAAGAATTGTGTGCAGGTCCGAAGCGATATGAACACCGTGTCACCACGAAACACCCTCTGGCTCTCCGTTACGGGGCTTTTAACCCTGGGGATCATCCTCATATCGATATACTCCTTAAAAAACGGCTTTACCGAGATCTTCCCGTACTTCTACATCCTCCCCATCCTGATGATTGCCTGGTGCTGCCCCCGCTATGCGGTGTATTTCACCGTTGTCCTCGGCTGGGTATTCCTCGGCATCGTGTACCTGTACGGCCCGGCCAGCATCCAGTTGTACGCAGCAAGCATGGCATTCTTCTATATCTTCGTCTCGCTCGGCGTGGTCCTTGCCGCCTACTCCACGCAGGTTGTCCAGGAGAGGAAATACCGCGAGATTTTTGAGAGCTCGCAGGCTGGCATCCTGACGATCAGCCGCGAGACGCGGAAGATTTTGGCTGCCAACAGCAAGGCCGCATTCATCCTCGGGTACACCTCAGACGAACTCACGGGACTCGACTTTGGCGACCTCTGGTTCGATTCCAAACAGGAGGTTGCTGCCATCAAGAAGATCCGCGACGAAGGGACGATAGCGGAGATGGAGGTCGCACTGCGGAAGAAGGACCGCACCGTTATCTGGGTGCTTATCTCGGCAGCCGTCAGCAAGGAGGGATTTACGGTGCTCTCCTTCATGGATATCACGGAAGGCAAGCGGATGAAGGACGAACTGATCGAGTCCGAGCTCCGCTACCGCACCCTTTTTGATGGGGCAAGCGACGCGATCATCCTTCACGATATTGACGGGAGGATCTTCGAGGCCAATATTATCGCAAGCCGCTATCTCGGGTACACGAAAAAGGAGTTCATGAACAGGAGCCTCTACGATCTCTCCGTTGTCCCTGGCACCATGCTCCCTTCTGAGGAGGTAAAACAGTTCACGGCGCGGGGCCATATCCTCTTCGAGTCGGAACTCAGAAAGAAGGATGGCAGCGCGATGAAAGTCGAGATCAGCAGCCGTGTCACCGAGTATTTCGGGATGCCTGCCGTCATGAGCACGATCCGCGACCTCTCGGAACGCAAGCGAGCCTGAGATCGTATGCAGGTGGGAGAAGTTTCCCTGCCTTCAAAGGTGTGGCGGCTGGTTCTGGATTACGGGAAGGAAGCGATTCTCGGGCTCGCCCTGTACCTCCTCCTCTGTGCCTTTGTCTTCTTCTGCGGGTTCATGACAGCTCTGGGCAACGAGACTTCATGGTCCGGCGCGATCCTCCGGGCAGTCGAAGCGTTCTTTATTGTCGCAAATCCCCTGTGGGGAATCCCGGTATCCATGCTCCTGGGCGCTCTTGTTGCCGGCCGGAGATGAAACACGCTGAAAAAACACGGTGAAGCGCCATTTCCCGGAGAAAGACCCGCTGGTGGATGGAACACTCTGAAAAAAAACGAAGCCGCCGGAGGGACTTGAACCCTCGACCTGCTGATTACGAATCAGCCGCTATACCGCTAAGCCACGGCGGCGCAATACCTCACAATATCGGCTTTGGCGTTAATAAAAATATGTGTGGATTACGAGTAACCGGAGAGCGTCGTGACATTCTGCTGTGCTGGCTGCTCCTTGGGCGCGATTGTGCCGAACTTGGACTCGTAATCGGCAACGCTCTTTGAGAGGACCGCAACAAGGTTCTTCGCGTGCGAGGGTGTGATGGAGACGATGGCCTTTGCCCGCGCCTGGTTCACCTGCGGGAGCTGGTGGAGGAAGAGGAAGGTGAACTCGTCGTCTTTGTACGCAACCTGGATCATGTTGCTGTACACGGGGTCGAGCGTGGGCGGGATATTAACGGATATTTCCTGGGATGCCATGCAACCAGTATTTCTTCTGAAAGATTATCCGTCTTTTCCTGTCAGGATGTCCCACAACTATCTTCTTCTCTCCTTCCCACATGGTAGTGAGAGGAATTACCCTGGCAGCCCATACCGACTACTGCACAATCTCCGACCTGGTACGGGTGCATGCCTGCCCGGTCCGGTATTATTACGAGCGGCACGAGACTCTCGCGGAATCGGACCGCTATGCTGTCTGCAAACAGCTGTCCTACCACCTGGGAACCCCGCTTGAGGCCGATACCATCTGGCAGGAGGTTACCGCGGTCCGCCCGGGTATCGACTCATCCTTAAGGGAATTGCTGGACATCAGCATTGCTGCCTGCAACAAGACTGTGTGGAAGCCTGCATCGGAGACCGATGTAAGGGTAGTCTCCGATATCCAGAAAATGGCCGGCATGATCGATCGCATCGACGGCGAGGGCACGTTCTCCATCATCCGGGCATCGGGTGCCCTGCCGTTTGGTGCCTATGCCGCCGACCGCCTCCGGGTTGCTGCCATTGCGCTCTGCCTTGAGGAGATGACCGGATCGGAAGTGAAAGGAGGGAATATCGAATACATTCCCGATGGCGTCTCCCGTTTCCACGAGGTCCAGCCCCGTGACCGCCGGATGGTGATCGCAACGTTGAGGAAATTGCGGGAGATCCGCGAGGGTGCAATGCCGCAGCACCCGCTCAACGCCCCCTGCAACCGCTGCCGGCACCAGGAGAAGTGCGAGAGCAGCGTGGGAAAGCGGCTGTCGGAATTGTTGTAAGGGCGGTTATTCCGGTTCCCTGCCGCACTCTGAACAGCGGTAGTGGTGGATATCGATGGTCCCGCCACAGGCTTTGCAGCTCCAGCGTTCCCGCTCGCTCCTGACAAATGATCGGATGCCGTCCCGTTTGATGGCATCCAGGTTCTCGATCATGCTCATGTGGTATTTTGTCCGGTACCGTTTGTCCAGCTGTTTCAGCCGCCTGCATGGAAATGCACCGCAGGAATGGTTGTATCTTCCCGGTACCTGATCGCAGGAGGAGATGGTGCAGTTGATGCTGCACAGGCGGTCCGGGGCGTAACACCCGCCGCAGCGGTTCTTCTCCCTCAGGAACGTCATGCAGATTGCACAGTTCATGCCGCAGGGTGCAATGAGCGTTGTCCTGAAGGGGGATTTCCCGGTCATATCCGTGTATAAGGCATGAACGGAAAAAAACCTGGCGGGTGGCAGAGCCAGGGGGGTTCTGCAGCAGGGCAGAAATACAGCTGGTGGTGCACCGGAAAAGAAGTACACCGCCCGACCCCCTGCACCCTTGCTTTACGGCAGTGCGATTTTTCTCTCGTGAAGTAGTGCAATTTTTGTCAGGATATCAAAGGGAGATGGGGGGGTCGGACGGTGTACTCATCAGTAATCTCAAACGCAGGAGGCGTGCATCTTCCTGTTTTTCCGACGACAAATGGATCCATGCTCCGGTTTGTGGCTCAAAAGAAGTACACCGCCCGACCCCCTCTTATCCACATGTTCGTCACTTTCACCCTCCCCCTTCCTCCCGCTTAAATCGGGAATGGGTGCAACCATACGGATCCTGAAAAGAAAGGAAGTGAAGCAGATGACAGCACACCGTATCGAGACTGGTACAAGAGAAGGCGATGCACTGGGATTCACCGAAGACCTCTTCTCCGGCTGGCTGGAGATGGAAGCGGGCAACAGGCTCATCCTCCACTACATCATCTCCCGGCACAAAAACGAGGGAAACACGCAGGCGCTGATCCGCCAGTGGCTGGCCGGCGGGTACGATGTGAGCGTGGTCATGCCCCGCCCGGTCATGCAGCATATCCTGCGGAAGTTCCGGTTCGTTCCCGGAACTGTGCGGTTCCCTCACCAATACGAGGACGCGGTGGAGATCTGGCACCGTGCCGGTATTAAGGAAAGGCCGGGGGAACAGGAAATCCGGAGAAGTTGCGCCGTAAGCGGGTAACGAAGGCCTGCCGGCAGATGCACGTTCCCGGATACCCTTTTTTAGGATTCGAGCAGTGTTTTCGAGACGATATATTCCCCGCGTGCCTCGCGGGTGGTTCCCACGACAAGCCACTGCTCGCTGCCGTGCTCTTCGAGAACACCGCAGGCCTCAATTTTCTCCCCGTTAAGCGCCTGCCCGCTGTACGTGTGGGTGAACGAGAGGACCCGCGAGACCGATTCGTGCTCCACCTTGTATACCGCGGGATTGTCAAAGGCGAGCGAGGCGTCAATTACCTTAGCTTCGATGGTTGCTTTTCCCAGCACCGTCCCCCGGCCGGATGGGGCGCTCTTCATCTCATCGTAGGATCGCGTGTACAGGATATCGAAGTACGTGCCTTCGATCTGTCCCCGGTTCCATTTCCGTTGTTCGTGGAGGACAAAGGAATCGTAGGGAATCTCGGGTTTGCGCTTCTCGTATACCTTGCGCCACATGGCTTCCGAGAGCCCCTCGATGGTACCCGCACGGATTCCCTGGCGGACCAGTGCCTGCGCATCAAACCAGTTCTTGCCGTACACCACCATGTCGATATCCGAACTCTCGTTTTCCAGCTCGCAGAGGAGCGATCCGGTGCAGCCGACCGTTCCCTTTGGCTGGGCAAAGAGGGTGACAAGTTTTTTCACCCTTGGATGAGTTGCGGCAATCCTGTCAATCTCCTGGTCGGGTTTGAGGACACGCTTTACATCTTCGTAGGGGACACGATGGAGGAGCCCCGCGTATTCCGGCTTGTGCTGCGCGATGTGGGCATATGCCTCCTCAAAGTCGTACTTGGTATAACGGCGCCCGGATGGGTGGACGCGTGCGCCGTTCTCCTCGGGAACGTACCGGAGCACGCAGCCGATCCGGTCAGAGTTGTCGTATGTGGAGACCGCATAAAGCCAGCCATCCCCGTCCTCGATAAAATCACGCAGGCGGACGGGCAGCATACAGGATCACCGGGATCGCAGGAACGATGCGATTCTATCGATATCCGCCCCGCTCCGGATAATTTCCCTCTTCTCCAGGTCGACCACCGTACTTGGGGTTCCGGGCAGCCTTCCCCCATCAATGAGCAGCTCGTGGGGGATGGTGCATTCATCCGGTGTCTGCGGGTCCTTTGCCCCGTGGAGGTTGGCGCTCGTTGCCGTGATCGGGCCGTCGAATGCTCCGATGAGCTGCAGGGCAAGCGGGTGGGCCGGCATCCGGATGCCGATCCTGCCGGTCCCCCCGGTCAGGACTTCGGGCACGCAGTTGCGTGCAGGGAGGACAACGGTCACCGGCCCGGGAAGGAAGGTATCGAAGAAGTTGTCCATCCAGGGCTCTGTGCGGGCGACCGCTCCCAGCATATCCCGGTCGGAGACGGCGATCGAGACCGGCATTGCGACCGGGCGTTTCTTTGCTTCGTATACCTTCCTGATAGCTTCTTCGGAGAATGCATCGGCCCCAAGGCCATACACCGTCTCGGTGGGGTAGACCACAAGACCGTCATGCATCAGGACAGAGACCGCCTTCCTGATGATCTCCATACTCAGAATTCCCGTCCCTTGACACGGTTGATATCGAAGACTGCCTTGGAACTGACATGCATGACGGCAAAGACCCCTGCCTGGATGGGATCGGTCACCACAAGGTCGGCATGCTCCGGCACGGTTCCTGCCATCCTGAGTGCGATGACTGGTATACCGGCATCGCGGACACGGTCAACGGCCTTTGAGATCTCACCGCCCATGATCGATCCCGCGAGGACAAGGATGGTGGCACGGGGCAGGCGTGCGACCGCGTCCACGGCAAGGGCGAGGGTCCGTTCCCCGACAAGGGGGATCGTGTCCACCGAGATCCGCTCTCCCCGTATGTTGTGCCGGTCTGCCTCGTTCACGGCGCCGAGGGCGACCTGTGCAACCTGCGCCCCGCCACCGATAATAATCACGCGCGACCCGAAGATATGCCCGAAGGGCTGGTATGCCCTGACGTCCTTGACCGAGTCGATATCGTTTAAGTCCCTGAGGAGCTGCTCATGATCGCCGGTCTCGTAGTTATCATACTCAAAATAGAGCTCCGCCATGCCGCTGTACGGGCCGGATTCGAAGACCTCCTGGTTGATCATGACGATATTTCCGTCATGGTTGGCTACCACGGTTGCGATATCCCGCAGGACGCCCCTGCGGTTCTCTGCAATGATCCGGATTGCCGATCGTTCAGGTTCAGGCTCCATAGGACTGATGCGATAACCGGGGATCGAACCCGGGTTAGAAGCTTGGGAAGCTCCTGTCCTACCGCTAGACTATTATCGCACGCGTTGCTGCTCTCAATTATTGGGTGAGTTTAACATAAATATATCCCGGTTGTACGCGGGTTCGTATTATAACCGCGGAAAACACATTATTACGTTATAAGACCGCTCTCCTGGTGGCAGGTTCCCTGTCCAGGGGGAAGAATTAAACAAAGGAAGTGTATTATGCGCCTGCGAATCCTGACCCTGATCCTGATGGCCAGCCTGCTCGCCCTTACATGCGCTCCTGCGCAGGGGGCAAACAACGGCCCGGTTACCGTTCTCTACCAGAACTCGTTCTCGAGCAATCCCCAGTGGGTAACCAACAACCCCTCCCTGGATTACTGGGACCCCGGGCTCCAGATGTTCCATTTTGCCATCGAGCCCAGCACCGGTGCCTATGCCTACACGCTGGTCGAAGGCTACGACAAGCAGCCGTTCACGCTGGAATATGATCTGATCCTCAACAAGGTGGATGAGGGAACCACGTTCCGGCTCGGTTTCTCGGGGGAAGCTATGAACCCGGAGGTTGGCCCCAATGTCCTCACCGAGTTTACCAATGCAAAATACGGCCAGATCATGTGGCTCCGGCTGGTCACTCCCGGCAACAAGCTGATGAAGGTCAACAGTGAGTCGGGAGATACGCAGAGTAGCGGCAGCATCGCTTACAAGGGCCCGACGGTTAACTACGAGTTGAACAAGACCTACCGGGTCACGGTGGACTACAACAAGGACCAGCGGGTCCTTACGATGAAGGTGAACGAGAAGACGAGCGGGAAAGAGATCTGGGGGTATTACCTCAACACGGTCGAGGACCTGAGCGGGATGGATCGTATCTACCTCGGTTCGATCGGGGACTACGGCATGATGCACCGGTACGCGGAAGGATATCTCGATAATGTCCGGCTCACCGTTCCAGCAGAAGTTGAGGAAACAACTGCCGCTGCCGCGGTAACAACGGTCCCCCGTACCCCAACGACACGGCCGACCGCGATAAAGACAACTGTCCAGCAGACCCCGCTTCCAACAACCACTCCCCAGGAGTCCCCGGTGCCTTTACCGGTAACTGTCTTCGCCATTGGTATTGCAGCGACCTGCATGGCGCTGTACCTGAACAAGCGGAAATAATCTCTCCTTTGTTTTTACCATCGCCCTTGGAGAATTCCGGGCCGGACCTGTTTTTTGTGTTTGCGCAGGATATCAGCAGCATACACTTGTTAAAAAAGGGTATGGTGGATGGGGTGTGTATGATCTCCCGAAGAAACACGTGTTCTCCGGTCCTCTGGAGTGTATACTGCATTTTGCCGGGTTATGACGGCAGCATGGGGCGATAGTGGTGCTGTTACCTGTTTTTGGGGCCGTGTGACGCGGACCCTTCAGGACGTGCTGGTATGGTCAACATTCGTTCCGGTGCGTGGCATGGTTGATCCGGGGCCATCTCATGATCTCATGGGTATCGTATGACCGTATGCCACCGTTCCTGTGCCCTTGATCGGGAGATTTGTTGTGCCGCTTGTCATACCCGTTCCGGTACCGATTGTTCCCTGCGGGGAACCCGGGACCAGGACACCGCTGCCGCAGTCTTCATCGGGAAGCGCTGCTGAAGCCGGGGACGAGATCAGCCCAACCGAGAGCAGGATGAGGGACAGTCCGATCATGATGATGCCGGTGTTCATGAAGTGGTCTCCTTTGGTTCTGGATGGGTCGGTGACACGCCGAATCAGCTTCGTGCATCACCTGATCATCCTGTTTTTCGGGTATGCTGATAAATACCGAGAATTCCCGGGGTTTGTTGGTGTAACCCTGTGGTTACAGCTATTAACCCAAATGGTGTAATTATGAAGAGAACCATAAGGAGAAAATATAAACAGTCATACCCTTATCTTCCGGTAACCAAGACAAGGGGTATATCCCCTGGTGGAGCATTATGGACCCTGCTGACAAATCCCCCACACTCATTGTTCACGAGGATTCCGACTCGCTTGAGGAGCTATCGGAATACCTGGATGTGCTCTCGAGCAGCGCCCGGCTGCGGATTCTGAAGTTCCTGGAAAGGAAACCGCGCGATGCCCGCTCCATCTCCAAGGAGATCGAGACAAGCTACGAGAACACGAAGAAGCACCTTGACAAGCTGCTGAGCATCGGCGTGATCAAAAAAGAAGCAGGACTCGGTGCCCCGACTTCGAAAGGGATCCACCCGGTCTGGGAGTATTCCCTGGTTCCCGGGGGGCTTGAAGCCATCATCCGGAACCTCGGGCTCTTCTCCAATACCCGGGTCCAGGTGGTGGGAAGCGAGATCGCGCGCCGGCTTGACGAGGTGAAAGGCACCCTTTCAAAGGAAGTGCTGGGAAATGCCCCGGCAGCCATTGTGCTCGGCGGCCCCGATGATAAAAAGGTGTTCCTGCTGAAGGGAGAGAGTGTCGCTGTTGGCAGGAATGACCCGGAGAATGCAGCGTCGTTTCGGCCGGAACGGGACATTGTCCTTGCCGATAACTATTCTGCGGTCACCCGGGTCTCCCGCCCCCACGCGAAATTCACCCGCGACAAGAGCGGGTGGTATATCGAGGACTGCGGCAGCACCGGTGGCACCCAGCTGAACAACCACAAACTGGAGAAAGGTGTCAAAAACGCACTCCATGACAGCGATCTCATTGAGCTGGCAAAAGGCATATCCGGTGTCAGGCTCGTCGTTATCCTTCCCGGGGCGCAATGAATTGCGTGTGAAAAAGGACGCACCTATAAAAACTATCCCCACCAGTACGAATAAGAGAGAGGCTTTTCCCTTCCCCATGACCCCGACCCCGTGCTTTCGTATCCTCGTGATTCTCACGCTTATCGCCATGCTTATCTGCCTGCCGGCTGCAGCTGCCGATCATACGGTTGCGCCCAGTGGAGCCGAGTTCTCCACGATCAAGGATGCCGTTGACTGGGCGGTTGGCGGCGATACGATCAGGGTTATGAGCGGGACGTACACGGATCCTGTGAAGATTGACAAGAAACTGACCCTGATCGGGGTTGACAGCGGGGGCGGCGCCCCGGTCATCGCAACGCAGCCGGCATCAAATGGCATTGAGATCCACGCGGACGGTTGTTCTGTGTCGGGATTTGCCATCATGGGAAGCGCCGGTGCGAGCGGTATCCGCGTCTCCTCGAACAGCAACTTTATCCGGCAGAATACTATCAGGGACAACGGCGAGGGGATAACGCTCGTCTCGTCCGACAAGAACTCAATAGTCGGCAATACTATCACGGGTAACAACCGGGCAGGAATTTCTCTTAAAGCATCGAGCAGCAACACCTTCGATGGCAACACCCTGGAGGACAATGCAATCGGGATGATCATGGATGCTGAATCGCGGTCCAACACCGTCTCCCGCAACACGTTCTTCAACACCCAGAATGTTGTCTCGAAGAGTCCCAGTTCCTTGTGGAGCAGCCCCTCCGCCTACCAGTATACTTACCTCGGAACGACTGCAAAGAGCCGGATGGGCAATTACTGGAACGATTACCGCGGGAAGGACGCGAACGGTGACGGTATCGGGGATATCCCCTACCCGACGCAGACCAGTGCTGCTCCCGCTGGCGGGAACGATCCATATTCCGCCGACGACTTTCCCCTGATGGACCCGGTTGGGTATTATACTTCGGTGAGTGCCGATCCAACTCCTGCCGGCCCGGGCATCACGACATCCCCGTCTCCGGTCACTACCCGGATTCCGGTAACGGCAGGCCCGGCACAAACGGCTCTGCAGTCCCCCCTGCCGACCCAGCCATCAGTCCCGGGCACTACCGTTAGTCCAGGGATCGGAGAGGGGTCCGTACGGATCCTGCAGAACATCCCCCTGACCGCGGTTGTCCTCATTGCCATCGGCCTTGTGCTTGCCGGTATCGGGATTTATCTCTTCGTTTTCCGCTCGTCCGAGGAGGTGTCCCTTCCCGAATCCCTTGCCCCGGTTACAACGCGGGCAGCGTCCGTGCTGAAGGGAGCCGTGGACAAGACATGGGGGCTTGTCACGCGGCCCGCGGAGACGGTAGCGGACTCAGGCGAAGAGACACGGGCTTCGCCTCTCCCCGCGGCAACGGACCAGAAGAACTACTTCCCCCGGGAACTGGAGAACAAGTATACCGATATCTCGTTCATCGGGCGGGGGGGAATAGCCTGGGTCTTCTCGGCATACCGGAAGACAGACGGGGTCCGGGTTGCCGTGAAGATCCCGATCAGTTTCGACGAGGTGACCGGGAAGTGCTTCTTAAACGAGATCGCTGCCTGGGAGACCCTCAGGCACCCAAACATCGTCGAGGTATCTGCGGTGAACATCCTGCCGGTCCCGTACGTGGAGATGGAGTTTGTCCCGGGATCGCTTGAGGCGCTGGAAAAACCCCTCCCTGTCTGGAAGGCGGTCCGTCTCATCACCGGCGTCACGGAAGGGCTCCGGTACGCCCATGACCACGGGTTCATCCACCGCGACATCAAGCCCCACAACATCCTGCTTAACGATGAACTCGTGCCGAAGATCACCGACTGGGGGATGAGCAAGGTGCTTGCTGCCGATGTCAAGAAATCGAGCGTTGCCGGCTTCTCCCTCTCCTATGCAGCCCCGGAACAGGTCTCCCCCTCCGAATTCGGCAGGACGGACGAGCGGACGGACATTTATCAGCTCGGAGTTGTTTTTTACGAGCTCGTCACCGGGTCAATCCCCTTTGGAGGGGAGAGCATTGTCGAAGTCGGGAATGCGATCCTTCGTGATTCCCCGATCCCACCCTCCGAGTATAATCCCGATGCAGAAACAGTAGAGAAGATTGTCCTGAGATGCCTGGAGAAGGACCCGGCGGGACGCTACCAGTCGGCAGAGGAACTGCTTGCAGCACTTAAAGGGTACCTTGACGAGGATGACGGATGAGCGGGATTCCCCCGGTGAATGACCATGAACGACTCAGGGAAGACATTTGAACCTGCAACCTGCCGCCACTGCGATGGCGAGGGCTGCCTGTACTGCAACAAGACCGGGACCGTCCTTGTCACAGCCCCAAAGACCCTCTGCGGGCACTGCGAGGGAGTCGGCTGCATCTATTGCGGATTCACCGGGTGGGCCGGGCCCAAGAGCCGCTGCGATTGACGTTTTTTACCGGAACTTCCCTTCCACTCTTCTCGGGATAACGCACTCTTCATACCGCTTGGCAAAATAGCGGTCGGTCATCCCGGCAATGAAGTCCCGCACGAGTTCCGGTGGTGTCGCTGTTTTCAGGTAGCGTTTGTTTGTCCACCGTGTGTTGATGAAGTCCGTGTAGATCATTGCCGTTCTGTCCTCCTGTTCCAGTGATTCGAGGCAGGAGGAAAAGAGGGTGAAGTACATCCGCTGGATCTTTCTCCGTTCCGCAGTCAGCTTCGGGTTATCATAGATATGCTGCCGCGAGAAGACCCTAAGGGCGATCAGCGCCTGTTCCACATCATGGCTGTACAAGATGAATCCCTTCTCTTCCGCATCGCTGTTTTCGAGAAGGTCGTAGATCAGGGTGTTGATGATCTCCCGGTTCGTGCTGCCGAGCACATCTTTTGCCTGCGCAGGAATTGCGGTCCGGTCATCGATGAGCCCCACGTCCCGGGCGTCCTGCAAATCCCTGCCAATGTAAGCAATCGTATCGGCGAACTTCACCACGCAGCCTTCAAGCGTCATAGGAGGCCGTGAACGTCTTCCATCGGCATTCTCCTGGACCTTCCGGTCGAATGCTGCCCAGCCGAAGAGAGGTTCGGGTGCGATCCGGATGTCGTCGGCTTCGCCATTATGGCAGAGGATGCCGTCAAGGACCTGCATGGTCAGGTCGCAGTCCTCGATCTGGTCTAGGAACCTGACGCTCTGGACATTATGGGAGAACCTGCCAATCCCGTGCTGTTCGCAGAGGGCGGAGAGGCAGCTCTCCCCGAAATGGCCGTAGGGGATGTGGCCGATATCGTGCCCGAGGGCTATTGCTTCGATCAGATCCTCGTTGAGCCGGAGCGAACGGCCGATCGTACGGGCAATCTTCGATACAAGCTGGACATGGATGACCCGGTGTGTGATATGGTCGTTGTCCACAAGATAGAAGACCTGCGTCTTGTCGATGTAGCGGGTATAGGCGCGGGTGTGGATGATCCGGTCGGCATCGCGGGAATACGGGGTACGGATGTCTTCCGGCTCCCGGTCATAGCGGCGTACGGCATCTGCGCTGGTCGTAGCCAGGGACGAGAGGAGCGCCTCCCTCTTCATGGTAAGGGCCCTTACAGCGGATGCATGTTCCGGGTCGGGAACACGTTTCCGCGCCGGTCTCTTCATAAAATTCCGTTTGCGCGGGGAGGTGTTAAGGATGGCGAAACGGGCAGGTACAGAATGCCCCCATCCCTGGGACCGCGCTACCGGGTGGTTGTTCCGATGATTTATCCCGTATTCCGGGGCTCTTTACCCAGATGCAACCGCAGCGGTCTCCCCGTACTGGAGGACATGTCCTTTCAGTGCCGCGACCAGCGCATGCTTGTCCGCTCCGGGTGGGAGCTCCAGCATCGTGTCCAGAACATACACCCGGAACTGGTACCGGATCATGGTCCCCGGGGCGGGGCAGGGGCCGGTATACCCGGTCGTACCATGGTCCGTTATCCCCTGCACGGCGGGCACTGGTGCTGTCACGATCTCCCCGGTGGGGATGCCTTCCGGGATCACCGGGATCGGCGGGAGGTTCCAGCATATCCATGGCGTAAAGGAACAGCAGGACTTCTCGAAGGGATTGAAGACCATCACGGCAACCGAGACCGCCGCAGGGGAGATTTTCTTCAGGTGGATCCGGGGCGAGAGGTTCCCGCCCTCGCATGTGTGCGATGGGGGGAACTCCAGGAAGTCCAGGGACACGATGAGAGGGTCCATAGGGAAAGATGAGCGGACTCCCTGCATCAATATTTCTCCAGCAGCATTCCCGGCAGGCTTTTAATAACGGGGAGATGATGCATCAGTACATGGCAGGCACGATACAGACTGGAACAAACCTGGAACTGCACCCTGTCGGGATTATCCGCTCGCCCTACCGGAAGCGGGGAGACGCTCCCCGGCAGGGCAGGCTCGCTGACACGGAATCAACGATTGAGATCCTCCCTGCATATGCTGAAGCATTGCAGGACATTGAGAAGAATGCGCACCTCATTGCCCTGTACTGGTTTGACCGCTCGGACCGGACGCTCCTGAAGGCAACCCCTCCTGGCTCCGGGGTTGAGCATGGTGTCTTTGCCGCCCGTTCACCCGAGCGGCCAAATCCCATCGGGTTTGCCGTTGTGGATCTTCTCCGCCGCGAAGGTAATTGGCTCACAGTTCGCGGGCTGGATGCGTTTGACGGGACGCCGCTTTTGGATCTCAAACCCTACTATTCTGATCTTGACTGCATCAGTGAATAAGAGAGTCGTATTTGCCTGCATCGATCTTCCATCTTTATTGTCTCGTGCGCGAAACCTGTATGATTGCTTACTGATCCCAGGAGTCAATTCATGGCAAAGAAATCTCTACCCAGTACCCCGGCAAAACCGGCGGACGAGGAATGCAAGCAGGAATGCTCCAGCTGCGCTACTGCCTCGTCCTGCCCGTCTGCAAAGAAGGGGCCGGCCGGTCTCCCCCCGAAAGTTGAGATGGACGTAAAGCACGTCATCATGGTCCTCTCCGGCAAGGGAGGTGTCGGGAAATCAACAGTCTCCGTCAACCTCGCGTACGCGCTCTCGAACCATGGCAGGAGGGTCGGGATCCTCGACCTGGATATGCATGGCCCCAACATCCCCAAGATGCTCGGGATCGAAGAGCACAAGCTCTCGACCATGGACAACAAGATCGAGCCGGTCCGCGTTACCGGCAAGCTCTCGGTCATCTCGATGGCTTTCCTGCTTCCTGATACCAGCACCCCCATCATCTGGCGAGGCCCGATGAAAATGGCAGCCATCCAGCAGTTCCTCTCGGATGTCAACTGGGGCCCGCTCGATTATCTCGTTGTCGATCTCCCGCCGGGCACGGGAGACGAAGCCCTGACCATTGCCCAGCTTGCCCCCAATGTCCGCGGCGCCGTCATCGTCACCACCCCGCAGGACGTTGCAACGCTCGATGCACGGAAGTCCGCAAAATTCATCGAGAAGCTCGGGCTCCCGGTCATCGGTGTCGTTGAGAACATGAGCGGGCTTGTCTGCCCCCATTGCGGCGAGCAGATCGAGCTCTTCGGGAAAGGCGGCGGAAAGAAGATCGCCGAGGAACTCGCGGTACCCTATCTTGGTGCCATCCCCCTTGACATCGAGATGCGGAAAGCCGGGGACGAGGGCCGCCCGTTCATCATCCGGCGTGCGGATAATCCCACGTGGAAGAGCGTGGACGCCGTCATGGAAGAACTCATCAAGGTTGTCGAGGGATAGGTAATGGACTACCAGCGGATTCTTGCAGGAAAGGAGAAACCAATTCCCCTCTACAAGGCAGTTGCTACCGCCCTTGAGAACCCGCGTTCGTTTCCCGATCTTGTGGAACCCATTTACCGGGAGGCGATGACCCTTGACGATGAGACCCTTGACCGGTTCCGGTTCTCGCTCATGCGCCTCCAGATCTATGCCGATGTCCACCGCAACGAGGACCTCGAACAGGCAATGCATATCCGGTACGTTGCGCAGGTCATCGAGAAAGTGGTCTTCGGCTCGCTCATCATGGAACCAACCGAACCGCTTGCGGACTGAACCGGGCTTTTTTAGTCCCGACCACCACGTTTTTATCGGAGTAAATATCCCGTGGTGATACCCTTATCAGCACACCCGTCAAATAGTGTAGTATACCCTTTATTGGATACGAACGCCCGTTTCGGGTGCCCTGTTGAATACCCATATCCGATACCCGGAGCATCTATGACATCACGCATGCAGTCCCCGCACACGACCTGTCCGGGGTGCCAGGAA
>NZ_JAQTQD010000025.1 GCF_028712425.1 Methanoregula sp. | reverse complement strand
GGACGATCTTTTATTTGTCTCCTTACTAGTTGAGCACACATCTTGGTATGGAGACAATGTACCTTAGATCTTTTGGTCATTCGCCGTTCTCTTTTCTCTCGTTCAAAGCATTTCTACAGAGCAAAAATTTTTCATCGCGATCACTTATTACTGAAATTCCATCCGGGACTGCAAAAAATGATCCGGATAGAGTCAGGGACGGTGCACCACGTGATCGGACAGATTGCAGGAAAGTGCACCATAATGGTAACAGGTCCGCTGATCGGGCCACGGATCCCCGATCACTCAATCCAGCCACTCTAACATCCTCCTATTCACAGGTAAAACGGGCATTCGTTAATCATAAAGAAGGAGTTGAAAAAAGAAGGTATCGACAATTAACCGAGTTCATCCCAGCTGGAGCGCCTGCGGTAGATGACTACCCCGACAATAACGAGGACGACGACAATGATGCCGATGATGAGGAATATTCCGCCCGGTAATTTGATATTACTCGGCAGAATGTTGGGGAGCTGGAACCCGGATGACAATTGTTTCTGGCGTACCAGGGCATCGGTATAGGACTCATTTCCTTTGGCGAATGCTTCAGCAGCCTTGGTTCGGGCCTGCTGGTAGTTTCCGCTGTTGATGGCATCATTCGCATTTGAGAGAAACGTTACTGCCGACTCGCGCTTTGCAACAATGGCTGATAACTGCGCATCGCTTGCCGTGCTCTGGTTGCCCTTGAACCAGCCAATCACACTGTCTACCCGGTCGATCGGGACCTGCGCAGTGGCAACTTCCATCTCAGCCCACGCAAGCTCGACCGCAGTGTTCCCTGCATCAATCGATGTCTGGGCTGAGGTCAGGTCTGCCATTGCCTCGGTATATTGCGTTGCAGGCCGGGACGATGCCGTTGAGATCTTGGACTGTGCATCGTTAAAGTATGCCTCGGCGGAGGAGGTGTCAACGCCCATGGCACTCTTCTCATCGATCTGTGCCTGGAGTGCCTGCAGGTTGGTGTTCTTCTCCGAGACCTGCTTTGATACATCCCCCGTGTGGATGACTAGGGCAGTCTTGGTGACAACGGAACTTGCCACGGTATTCCCGTTCGAGTCCACTTCCTTTACATTGAGGATAGTCTTTTCCGAAGTGGCGTCAACACTCGGGGCAGTCCCCTTGAGGGTGACGCGGAGAACCTCACTCACATCGGAAGGATAGGACAGTTCAAAGCCGCTCAATTCAAGCGTCTTGCCCCCGACCGGGTTACGGGGATTTTCCACATCGTTTAAAAGGATAGTATAACTCCACGTCGGATCCTTTAGATCCGTAGACAGCACAAGGTCGCTGCCTTCAGGGAAAGTCAGACTTGATGATGCTGAAAAAATAATCTTAAAGGAAGCCGTGACTGTTGTACCGGGCGTAAGCGAACCGGATGGTTCGATCGTCATTCCTTCAATCGAGAATGCCGATACCGTGGGAATGCAAAAAAACAGAGCAACAACTGCAAGGATAATAATTTTTGTTACCTTCATCTTCAACCTCACTCGAACAAGGGATCAATCCCTTCTTCAAACATACTCGTTTTTTTCTCCTTTGACTTTATAACATCTTCTTTTGTTTCTTTGGCAATATCAAGGAGTTCCTTGATCCTGGGCGCATTGCCAACGGTTGCCAGCATAACAACGGCGGCAACGTACTCGCTGTTGACCGGGTAGTCGCCGCCACGCACTTCGACACCGGCAATATTCTCTTCAACCCAGCTCTTCGCTTTCTCCACGCCCTTTCTGTCCATCTCATCCGGTGGGCCGGCAAGGAGAACCAGCGCCCGCTCGGCAGTGGAGTAATCGCAGGGGAGAGTCAGCCGTCCAAGCATTGCCCGCCGGACCAGGGCAACGATCTTAGCAGACCTGTCTTCACCTAGCAGAACCTCCTCGTTTGCTTCCCTCTTTGCCGCGAACTTGTCTTTTAAGCCCCCGAGAAGTCCCTTCCTCTCCTTGGTGGCCTTGCTCTGCACCTCGCTTATCGCATAACCGACAGAGGTGATACCCCCGCCACGGAGGGTATTGATGATCTCGCTGGAATCAACGACCATCTCGCCAACGCCCATCCTGCCGACTTCTCCGGCGCGGAAGAGAACACCGAACCTTCTTACAACCTCGTTGTTCAGGCGTTGGAACGCGGTCTTGACACTCTCGCCCTCGTTTTTCCAGGCGCTGTTATCGAAAATGAAGGTATTGTCCGCTTCATTCACGAGGGTTGTCAGGCTTCTTGCAGCATTATAGGAGTAAAGCCTCCCTTCTTCCGGTGCCGGAATGATACCCAGAGCATACACCGGTTCGCGGTAGATCCGCTTGAGGTGGCGTGCCAGTACCGGGGAACCCCCGGAACCCGTCCCTCCTCCCAGTCCTGCAACGATGACAAAGGCATCAACGTCATGTGTGCCCCGGCTGTCGATGGCGCTGATGATGCTGTCGATCTCGTCTGCAGTAACCCGGGCCCCGGTCACGTTGTCGGTGCCTACTCCATGACCCTTGACCATCGTCTGGCCAATCAGGATCCGGTCCCTCAGTTCAATATTTTTCAATCCCATCAGGTCCGTTCGTGCGGTATTGACGGCAATTCCTCGAAAACTGTTTGTACCGAGCTTCCTGTCCTGATCGATGAACATATCGACAATTTTGCCGCCCGCCTGGCCAAATCCTATGAAAAATACCCGCATCCGGTGACACCATCCAATGGGCTAACAGATAATAATTTCTTTTAATTCTTTTAAGTCCTTTTGCTGATATGAACCTTTTATTTCGGCAGTTCAAAAACTTTGTTATGAGATTACGAGGTAATTCCGGCAAATCCGGCGCTTTTTCCGGAGCCTTTTTCATTTCGGCCCCAAAAGTACTATAGATTGTCAGCCATGAAGATCAGCATTATCGGGGGTGGATTGACCGGCCTTGTTGCAGCGGACGCTCTTTCCAGCGAACACGAGATCCATCTTTTTGAGAGACTGCCCTATCTTGGGGGATGTCTCTCTTCCTACAACATGAAAGATTACTGGATCGAGCGGTACTATCATCACTGCTTCGCCACCGATACTGCATTGTTCTCGCTCCTGGAACGGCTGGGCCTTTCCGGGAAGCTGGAATGGATCACCGGGACAACCGGGTATTATGCAAGGGGTCGGATTTTTCCGCTCAACACACCCGGGCAGATCCTCGCCTACCCTGAACTTACCCTCCCCGATAAGGCAAAACTGGCCTGGCTCACGGTTAAGGCAAAAAAGATCGATCTTGCCGGACTCGACGCCATCCCTGCAGAGCAGTATATCATCGAGAACCTGGGCTCCAATGTCTATGCATCATTCTTCGAACCCCTGCTGAAAAGTAAATTCGGCGACAGGAGAAGCGAGGTCTCGGCAGCATGGCTCATCAGCCGAATCGCCATCCGGTCGAACCGCGGCGTTTCCGGGGAGAGACTGGGTTACCTGAATGGAGGATTCCATCAGGTAATCTCCGCGCTCGAATCATCGATAACAGCAAAAGGCGGACGGATCCAGAAGCAGGTTCCTGCCACATCCCTTGAAAAACAGGGGAACGGATGGATCCTTAACGGGATGCATTTCGATGCGGTCATCTCCACAATCCCCCCGCACGAACTGGAGCGGATGGGTGGGCCGGCTCTCCCGCATATCCCTTACCAGGGAGCAGCCTGCATGACCCTTGCCCTGGATCGCCAGGTAACGGAAGGAATATACTGGCTCAACATGAAAGAATCGGCACCGTATGGCGCCGTTGTGTCGCATACAAACTTTATTCCACAGGAACGCTACGGCGAGCACATCGTTTATCTTGCCTCCTATTTCTCCGGGACAGTCCCCCACCAGCTCGATGAACGGATGATCGCAGACTTCTGCAGGAGATTTGCTGTCCCCGAACGCGAGATCCACTGGCACCGGATGGCTGTCGACCCGTGGGCTGGGCCTGTCTATACAGTGGGGTACCGGAACCTCCTGCCGGCATACGAGCAGGACGGGCTCTTCATGGCAGGAATGTTCTCCAAAACGAATTATCCCGAACGGAGCATGGAGGGATCAGTACGGGCAGGTCTGGAGGTTGCCGAATGCATCAGGAGAAAGATCCATGGCAGCACCTGAAGTGACCGCCATCATCCCGGTCTACAACGACCGGGATTCCCTTGAGAGGGCACTTCCCGTTTCCATCAGGATCCTCTCCGGCATATCCCCGTCATTTGAGATCCTTGTTGCTGAAGACGGGAGCTCAGATGGGAGCGCTGCCATTGTTGAAGAGTTTGGCAGGACAGACCCGCGGGTCCGCCTCCTCCACAGCGATGCCCGGCAAGGCCGTGGCAAGGCACTCAACCGTGCGATACAGGAAGCCAGAGGATCGATTGTCTGTTATTTCGATGTCGATCTTGCAACGGATATGCAGCACCTCCCGGAACTTATCGGGGCGATCCGTGATGGGTATGACATGGCAACAGGTTCGCGACTCATGCCGGACAGTGACATTATCCGGACAGGCGGCCGGGAGATCGCGAGCCGCTCCTATAATTTTCTCGTGCGGTTGTTCTTGTCCAGCACGGTATTCGACCACCAGTGCGGGTTCAAGGCATTCAACCGCGAGCGAATTCTTCCCATCCTTTCCACCGTCCGTGACACCCACTGGTTCTGGGACACAGAGCTCCTTGTCAGGGGCCAGCGGAAGGGCTGTCGCGTTAAGGAATTCGCAGTCCGCTGGAGGGCGGGAAAAGGGACAACCGTGAAGGCAAAGGATATCTTCACGATGGGCAGATCAATCCTCCGGTTATGGTGGCAGATCCATGTATCGAAAGATTAGCGCCATCGTAATCCCGACACTGTTTGCCGCAGGTATCATCGGGTACATGCTGTACAGTGTGTGGGATGATCTCCTTGTTGCGTTTCAGCACATTGTTCCGGCGTTCCTCCTCATCGGAATTGCTATCTGCCTCATGGCATGGGTCCTTCGCGGGTGGAGGTACCGGAAAATCCTTGCCGGCCTGAATTACTCCGTGAAGATGACCGTTTCCATGGCATGCATCTTTGTCAGCCAGACGGTCAACCTTGTCGTGCCTGCAAGGCTCGGTGACTTTGTCCGTGTCTTCATCCTGAAGCACGAATATAACACCACCTATTCTGAAGGCGTATCGTCGATTGTCGTGGAAAGAGTCTTTGATATTTTCACCGTTGCGCTGCTTGGGGCTATCTCGGTCTTCTTTGTCATCAACGCACCATCCTGGTTCCTGACACTCATCATCGTCCCGCTTGTTGCCGGGATTGCGTTCTTTGGATTCCTGGTCGTTGTCGGCAGGTTCACTTCCGGGAATCAGTACATTGCCATCATCCTCAACATGCTCCACGAGATCAAACGGGCCTCGCTCACCCTCCGTTCTATCGTGATGCTCGGATCTTCATCCATTCTCATCTGGCTCCTCGACATCCTCGTCTGTTATGCGGTTGTCATGATGTTTGAACAGCAGATACCTTTTGCTGTTGTCGTGCTTGCTGTGGTCATCGGGAACCTCGTAAAAGCAGTACCGCTTACACCCGGGGGGATGGGGACGTACGAACTCTCCCTTGCCCTGACATTCGGTCTTGCCGGGGTGAGCCCGGCGGTTGCAACCCTGATCGCGGTCATCGATCACCTGATCAAGAACATTGTGACACTGGCCGGGGGAATCATATCGATTTACTATCTCGGGGACTGGGTGATTCCCAGTATAAAAGAGGCAGTCAACACAAAGTTCAACGGGGGTAAGAGACCTGACGGCACCTGAACAGCAGATCATTGCCGTACTCAGCTGGCTTGCGGTCCTTACATTCCTGCAGCTCTCACTGTATCCATCCCTGAAAAAGACCTTTGGCCGCTTCGCGTTTCCTGTTGCGTTCCCTGCGTCGCTTCTTGTCTTTACCATCCTTTCCTGGTATTGCGGACTCACCCGGATCCCCATCCATACAGCCCTTATTCCCTTCATTATCCTTGCAGCATGGCACCTCTGCAAGCGGAACTACCAGATCCGTGACCTGAAAACCCAGTGGCATTGGGAGGCCCTCTTCCTCGTTACCTTCCTCATCATGCTGGATGTCCGGTTCGTGAACCCGACCATCACCTATGCCGAGAAATTCATGGACCACGGCTTCCTTGCATCGGTTATCCTGAATCCGGTTGTCCCCCCGCTCGATCCCTGGTTTGCCGAAGGCACGCTCAATGTCTATTACTATCTCGGGTACTGGATGCTCGGCTGCCTTGCCATCGTCAGCGGGGTTTCTTCCGCGATCGCGTTCAACCTGTCGCTCCCTACCGTGTTCGCCCTTTCCGCGATCAGCCTTTATGCCATAGGAACCCTGCTACTCGATCGTTTCCGCTGGCTCCCGCTTATCGTGCTCATCCTCCCCAACCCGGCACTTGTCTACCAGCTCATCACCGGATCAGCGGTGAATCCGGCCTATGATGCATCACTCTCCTGGCTGGGAACCCGGACCATCACCAATACCATCAACGAGTATCCCCTCTTCTCATTTGTCTGGGGTGATGTCCATGCCCATGTTGTCTCGATCTTCAACCAGCTCTTCCTTATCCTGCTCCTCCTTTTTGTTTACCGGAACTGGGAGTCCCTGGACAAGGTTCAAAAAGCCATAGTAACGATCCTGGTTTCCCTCAGTCTTGGTTCAATGCCGCTCTTCAACACCTGGGATGTTCTCATCTATGCACCCCTTGTGCTGATTATCGCATTTCTCCTCATCTGGAGAAACCGGGCATCGTTGGGAAAAGACACCTGGGCATTCCTCTTTACCGTGCCCCCCATCTCGATTCTTTGTTACCTTCCCTTCTATCTCCAGCTGCAGACACAGACCGGGGCGATTGCATTTGTCAGGACACCATCAGATCCGGTCGAGTTCCTCTGGGTGAATGGCATCTTCATTGCCATCTTTATCGCGCTGCTTGTCCCGGAGTTCCGGAAACGGCCGTGGCTCCTCATTGCCTGCCTGCCTTTCGCCCTTGCCGGGTACATCGCTGCAGCGATTGCCATCATCCCCCTCGTTTATCTTGTAGCAAAAGCCGACCGGGATTTTCCCGATCTTCTTGCGGCATTCGGTCTGGCCATTCTCGTGATCTGCGAACTCGTATACATGAAGGACAACATGGGGGAGACCTTCTTCCGCATGAACACGGTCTTCAAGTGTTATCTTCCCGCATGGCTGATGCTCGGTACCGCTGCACTGGTCATGGTCGGGCAGTGGCTGGGGAGATGGGGACGCATCCCGGTTTTTTCAGACCGGATCACGACAGCAGCAATCCTCGGGATCGTTCTTTTCCTCTTTGCTGCGCCGTTCATGGTTTCCTACAATTCCGGATACGGTACCAACACTCTTGACGGACTTGAGTATCTCTCCGCTTCGCACCCGGGAGATGCCGGTGCGGTTGCTTATCTCCGCACGCTTCCCGAAGGTGAGATCCTTGTGGAAGCAGAAAACGGGGACTATTCGTACTACTCACGGGTGTCCTCGTTCACGGGAATTCCGGCAATCATCGGCCAGCCATTCCATGAATACATGTGGAGGGGAGATACGAGCGGCTGGTTCTCTGAACGAAAAGACGATGTCCGGGATATCTATGAACAGCCGGAACTGACCATCCCGCTCATGAAAAAATACAATGCCACCCTTCTCTATGTCGGGAGTTCCGAATATGAACGATACAGTGTCTCCCTTCCGGCATCCGGATTAACAAAGATCTATTCAGAAGGAACTACTTCCATATATCGGCTTTCTGCATAATCCAGAGATACACGTTCCGGGTAGCAGGCTGCCATGTGTGCACTTTACCCATCGTGGCACAAACCTTTATTTCCGTTCCTGTCGAACTGATATGGCTACATCATTGCTTACTGATGAGTAATGAAGGAGCATACACTCCTGAATGAGGTGAGTTATGGCAAAAGGTTACGTTAAGACAGAAGCTCCTGAGGAGCTCCAGAACAAGGCGCTCGAAGCCCTTGAAGCTGCAAGAGACACAGGAAAGATCAAGAAGGGATCCAACGAGGCAACAAAAGCCATTGAACGCGGCATCGCCGCCCTCGTTGTCATCGGTGCCGACGTAGAGCCAGAAGAGATCGTGATGCACCTTGGTCCTCTCTGCGAAGAGAAGAAGGTCCCCTACATCTTCATCAACAAACAAAACGACATCGGTGCCGCAAGCGGCCTTGACGTTGGATCCGCCGCGGCAGCCATTGTCAAGCCCGGTAAGGCAAAAGAGACGATTGACGATCTTGCCAAGCAGCTTGCCGCGCTGAAGGCGTGAGGTTCTGACCATGGCAGACGATGCAACGCCGGCAGAAGTAATCGAGGTCGTTGGCTCAACCGGCATGCACGGTGAGGCAATGCAGGTCAAGTGCCGTATCCTCGACGGCAACAACAAGGGACGGATCATCACCCGCAACACTGTGGGCCCGATCCGTGAAGGAGACGTCATCATGCTCCTTGAGACCGAGCGCGAAGCAAAGAAACTCTCGAGGCGGTAAACGATGGTTGAACAGCATATCTGCAGTTTCTGCGGCAGCCAGCTCGAGCCCGGCACCGGCAAGATGTTTGTGAAGAAGGACGGTTCCATCTTCTACTTCTGCAGCACCAAGTGCCAGAACAACCACAAGCTCGGCCGGGTCCCGCGCCGTGTCCAGTGGACAAACGCCGGCAGGAAAGCACTCGGCAAGGAGTGATCCCCATGCTGGATCGCACCTTTGTGATGGTCAAGCCCGACGGTGTCCAGCGCGGCCTCGTCGGGGAGATCGTCTCCCGGCTCGAGGCAAAAGGCCTCAAGCTCGTGGCTGCCCGCTTCGAGAAGTTACCGGAACAGCGGGTGACAGAACATTACAAGGAACACCTTTCAAAACCCTTCTTCCCCTCGATGAAGGAATACATCATGAGCGGACCGGTCTTCCTCATGGTGTGGGAGGGAAGGAATGTGGCAGCGATCGTCAGAAAAGTGGTCGGTTCCACAAACCCCCAGGAAGCCGCGCCGGGAACAATCCGCGGCGACTTCGGGATCGACATTGGCAGGAATGTAATCCATGCCGCCGATTCCCCAGAGAGTGCAGCCCGCGAGATCGGGATCCATTTCAAAACCACTGAAGTATTCGACTACAAGCGGATCGACGAGTCCGTGTTGTACGAATACTGATTCTTTTTTTGAACCATTTCATCCAAGACCTGTTTAGGAAGACTACCGCATGGCGTGGTCCGCACTGCGAGATTGTCTAACATGAATACATGCGTGGCTGGAGAGCATCCTTAAAACTGCCTGGATTCTCCTACAATCATTCGCTTCCGCCCGTTTACCACAGGTTATATGATGCCGGGTTCAGATTATATCATGACACAAACGGGGAAGAGAAAATGAGTGACTGGGACATTGCATCGGTCGGGCATGTGCTGATTGGCAGCAGCATCACGGTTGCAGGGATTATTATTGCCGCACTGCTCATAGGCATGAACATACCGATGGCACCATTCCTGCTCCTGACAACAACCGTGCTCATCGTCATGAGTGCCATTCTCATCATCTACAAGGTTCCCCGGAGCCCGCCGCGCATCTGAACGAGGCCCTGCATGGATGATCAGCAACCGGTCCGGATATGCAGTGCCCAGATCGCCGGTACCTGGGACAATCCAGCGACGACACTGGAGAAGATCCGGCCGCTCGTTCATCATGCAGCGGTGTCCGGTGCCCGCCTGGTCTGTTTTCCGGAGCAGTTCGCAACCGGCTGGAACCCCGGTTCCACGAACCATGCTGGAGAGCTGAACGGCCAACTCGTATCGGCACTCCGGGAGATGGCAGGAGAGAATGCGATCGCCATCCTTGGCTCACTCCGGGAAAAGAGCGCAGGGCGCCTAAAGAATACCGCACTGATCATCGGGGACAACGGGGAGATTCTTGCAACCTATGCAAAGATCCATCTCTTCAGTCCCGGGGGTGAAGACCGACAGTTCTCCCCGGGATCGGAGCTGGGTATTTTCCGGCTGGGGCAGCTGACCTGCGGTCTTGCCATCTGCTATGATCTCCGGTTCCCGGAACTTTTCCGTATTTATGCTAGGCACGGTGTCCAGGCAATGTTTGTCCCGGCCGCATGGCCGGCGAGCCGCAGGAAGCACTGGGAACTCTTCGTCACCGCCCGTGCCTGCGAGAACCAGATGTACGTGACCGGCATCAACACCACCGGAACAACCCCGGTTGATTCCTATTCCGGCGGTTCCATGACTGTTGACCCGAACGGGACGACCATAGCACAGGCAAACGAGGCAGAACAGCTGCTCTTCTGCGATCTCGACCCCGCGCTTGTTGAATCCGTCCGTACCGCTTTCCCGGTTGCAAAGGACTGCAAAAGCGAGCTCTATCCACTTTTGTCCGGCAGGAAATAACAGAAATAATTCCCCTTCCGTCAACCCTGTCCGTTAAGGATTATCTTCTCATAACCGCACGCCTATATGTTATGACATAACCAACACTATACCATGTACCATCTCGTATGCGTCAACTGTGGAGCCACCTATCCCGCTGACGAGATTCTCTATAATTGTACAAAATGCGGCCACCTTCTTGCGGTAAAATACCCGCTCGATTCAATGAATATCAGCAAGGCGGTCTGGGACAAGCGGCCTCTTGGCGTCTGGCGCTATAAGGAACTCCTGCCGGTGCACGGCGAACCGGTGACTCTCCAGGAAGGAGGAACCCAGCTGTACCACCTCAAGAGACTAGGTGAGGAAATGGGGATCCCCCATCTCTATGCAAAACACGAGGGGATGAATCCCTCCGGTTCCTTCAAGGACCGGGGCATGACCGTGGGAGTCTCGATGGCGCTCCAGCTGGGAAAGAAGAGCGTTGCCTGCGCGAGCACCGGCAACACGTCCGCCAGCCTTGCGGTGTACGCGGCAAAGGCCGGGATCCCTGCTGTTGTTCTCCTCCCTGCCGGCAAGGTGGCTGTCGGCAAGGTGGCCCAGGCACTGATGCATGGTGCAAAAGTCATATCAATCCGCGGTAACTTTGATCGTGCTCTCGAGATGGTCCACGATCTCTGTCTATCGCACGGGCTGTACCTGCTCAACTCCATCAATCCCTACCGGCTCGAAGGCCAGAAGACCATCGGATTTGAAGCCGTTGACCAGCTTGGCGGAGTCCCTGACCGGTTCGTCCTCCCGGTAGGCAATGCCGGTAACATATCCGCGGTCTACAAGGGGCTTTTGGAACTCCAGGAACTCGGGTTCATCGACCGGCTCCCGATGATGACCGGGATCCAGGCGGCCGGCTCAAGCCCGGTGGTCCGAGCAATCCGCGAGAACCTTCCTGAAGTCGTTCCCGAAAAGGCACCCGAGACCGTGGCAACTGCAATCCGGATCGGCGCACCGGTCAATGCCGAGAAAGCCCTCACGGCCATCAGGAAGACCGGGGGCCTTGCCGAATCTGTTACAGACGAAGAGATCCTGCAGATGCAGCGCGATCTTGCCCGTAAGGAAGGTATCGGTGTTGAGCCGGCATCGGCTGCGTCGGTTGCCGGGATCAGGAAACTGGCAGAGAGCGGCATGATCGACAGGGATGAGCGGATTGTCTGCGTTGTCACAGGCCATCTCTTGAAAGACCCGGACACGGTGATCAAACAATGCGAACCCCCGACAGAGATCGATGCAGACCTGCCTTCGCTGCTCTCTGCGCTGCACTTGTAATTACCATCCTGGGAATACCTGCGGCAGGAGCGCTCTCGGCCGAGTACGTTGTCCTGCCAAACGGTACAGCGTACCAGGCCAGGATCGAAATAGCGGATGCTTCGCGCTATGAATTTGCCGATGTGGGATTCATGGGAGAGAAAGTCCCGGTCCAGGTGGGAAATGTGGAGCTCACCGGCAACTGCTCTCCGTGCGGGTTCAACTGGAGCCGCCCCTGGGGGGCCCCGTCTGTCATCACGTTCGCCAAGGGAAATTATACTGTCTCCTATCTCGCCCCGCTCTCGGGCAACACCCTCCAGGGGCAGTTCACCCGCCCCTATTCGGTGAACGCGACAATCCCCCCTGAATTCTCCGTGAAAAATCCGCTCATTGCCGGGATTAGCCAGGGTGCAAATGTAACGCATCATGCTGACAACACCACGTCTGTCCGGTGGGACAAGACCACCGCGTTCAACGTCAGGTTCTATGACCAGTGGCACGAGAACATGCTCTGGTTCTTCTTCCAGTTCATGGCGATCTTAGTTCTCATCCTGGTGGTCGTTCCCTATCTTCTCTCCATGAAGAGAGGGGAATAATAGTGTCATTTTCAACTAGTTCGTTTTCAGGGCACGGGAACGTGAAAAGAAACGTATTTACAGCCCGATGCGTAATGAGATAGAGAAAAAGAGGTTAAGGTATGCTTATTGAAAATGCAATCGTTGGAATCTTTCAGCTGGTTATTGCTATCGTCTTTGCCGTGGTAGCCCTCTACATCGGCTTTTCAGTGCTGAGCAAGATCAGCAAGGGAATGGATGAAGAGAAGGAACTTGCCAAGGGCAATGTTGCCGTTGGTATCATTGTTGCAGCAGTCTTTGTTGCCATTGCGATGGTAGTCGAGTCCGGGGTCAGCGGCCTCTCCGCCGGCATCAGCAAGGCACTTGCAGCCGGTCTCTTCTCGGCGGATGGAATGCTTACGATTGCCCTTGCCTTCTTCCAGCTCATCGCTGGTATCGTCCTTGCAGTCGGTGCAATCTACCTTGCCCTGAACATCCTTGACAAGCTCACTTCGGGTGTCGAGGAATTCGAAGAACTCAAGAAAGGCAATGTCGCGGTTGCGCTCGAGATGGGTGGTGTGATCATCGCCGTTGCCTGGATCATTCAGTCCGGGGTTATCGGCATTACTGCCTCCCTTTTCTAAATCCCTTTTTTCATCATTCACAGGATTGTGATTATTCTTGTCAGCGGATGCTGACTGAATAATCTGCAGCAGATGCAAAAATTCTGCCAGATAATTATCTGCCTCTTACGATCGATACCCTCAGCATTTGAGGAAACGGGGATTATTCCGCGCCCTGCAGGAATCCGGCTCCGCCAATCCCGAAAAATCGCTGGATTGCCATGAATTGAAAATCGTTCATTTCATCTCCGGAATGGAGAAATGAACACTCCTGAACGGTTTCCTTGCAGAATATACTGTTGGGAACAACCTGAATATACCTGAACGCTCGCGGCCCTTATTGCAGGGAATTTCCCATATCTCATTGCGGCACACAGAGCCGAACCATGAGAATATGAACGGAGGACCAATGATGAGAACACGATATGGATTCATACTGTGCCTCACACTGCTCGCCCTCGCGGGCTGCGCGGGTGTGGCAGCTGCAGCACCTGCCGAAGGCGGGCAGGCGGATACCATCCAGCCGTATACCGGCGGTATCGGCCCCGATAATTCATTGTACGGGCTGAAACTTGCGTTTGAGGATCTTGATGAATCATTCACCTTCAACCAGAGCGAGAGACTGCAAAAACAGATCCGGCACGCGGATCTCCGGCTTGCCGAACTGAAACGCGAACTCTCCGAGAACAAAACAGACACTGCCGACATTGCCCTGGAACACTACCGGTTGAAAATCAACCAGACCGACAACATCCTGGAATCCGTACCGGTCAACGGTACAGGCCCTGCACCGGAGATCGATGAGACGGGACTCCTGAATGCACGGGAGATGATTGCCAAGCACCAGCGGGTTCTGGGAGATCTCATTCAGAGCCACCCGAATACTACCGGCCTCGAGCGTGCTTACAACAATAGTGTAAGGCTCGAACAAAAGTTTGAAAACAAGATACAGAATATCAGGACGGTTCAGCAACAGGCAAGGAAGAACCAGTCGATAAACATAGACCTTCAGGATAACCAGACACTCCAAGCACCCGGGCCCGCGGATGAAAACGCGTTGAAAGACCGGAACAAATTCACGGGAAATACCACGCAGAACAAGGATCGGAATGAACTGCGAATAAACCAGTCACCCGGGGATATGAACCGCCAGCAAGCGGATCGTGCCACAGGGAGGGAGCAGCCGGGACAGAATGGGCAGCTGACAAATACCGGGAATAACAAAGACGCTGCGGGAGGTAACCAGCAAATAACTCCCGATCAGACCCGGAATATCAGAACCAACAACAATAATCCCGGGCCGGCAGAAACCGGCAACAAGAATGCCAACGGGAATGGTAACGGGAATACAAGGCCTGCCGGCAGGTAATAACCAGATCCTGTCTGCTTAATGAATGCCGGAGGGATCCCCCGGTTATATTTTTATTCCAGCCATGATACCTATCAACAGAAAGGTGCACCATGAATAGACCGTTCCCGGCAGGGATGCTCATTATTGGAGCGCTCCTTCTGCTCTGCATCCTGCCACCAGCACAGGCAGTATCCGATACGGGCTATTCCACGACTTATACTATTTCTGTCGCAAAGGACGGATCTGCCCACTGGCAGATCGAGTACCGCACCCCCCTTCTTTCCGAAGAAGACCTGACAGGTTTTGAGAACTACTCGCAGGAGATAAACGCGGTTTACCTGCCGGAACTCCGCGACCTGATGCAACGCTCCGCTGCACAGGCAGCCCTTGGCACGTCCCGGGACATGGCCGTGACAGATTTCACCGGCAATGCCCTTATCCAGACCTCCCCGACCGGCAGGTTCGGTGTTATCACGTATACATTCGAATGGACGCATTTTGCCAGGGTCGATAACGGCATTGTTGTCGGTGATGCGTTTGTCGGGGGAATGTACCTTGCCCGGGACAACACCCTGATCATCAGGTATCCTGTGGGATACACCGTGGTATCCGTCAGTCCTGTACCGGACCGAACCAGCGATGCTCTTGCATGGTATGGCCTGCGTTCCTTCGGGCCCGGTCAGCCCTCTGTTGTGCTGAACGATTCTTCCCTTCCGTTCCTTCCATTGGTGGGAGGGATTGTGGCCCTTGCGATCATTGTCATGACCGCAATCATTCTTTACCGCAGGAGGAATGCAGGGAGCCGTCCTGAAGAGGAGGATTTTGCGGCGGATGATGCAACAGGGCCACCAGTAACACTATCAACCGTTGACCTTGAGACACTTGAGGAGAAGATCCTCCAGCTGCTCATCTCGCACAATGGGGAGGTGTTCCAGTCAGAGATTGTCAAAGTATTGGGTCTTCCCAAATCAACGGTAAGTACGACCCTCAATGACCTTCACCAGAGAGGGGTTATCCAAAAGGTCAGGAAGGGCAGGGAAAACCTGATCCGCCTTGTGAAAGACAGGGAATAAACCATCTGTTCCCGGTCTGAAATGAAATAATCACCTTCTCCTTTTTTAAAATGATCTCCCGACCAGTGGGATACAAAATCGCCCCGACAACGGGAAGTCTGAATGATCCGGATACCTGCAGGATGAGAAATGCCTGCAGTAACAGGAATGGAGAGAAAAAAAGTATAGAGAGATTACTCGTACCCGAATGACTTCATGACAACGTCCGGATTGACTGCGCCGACATGATAGACAGCGCCCGAGAAAAGCTCGTTGATGGTGACTTCCGCGGGTGAGAAGAGCGACGTGTCGATCTTGTAGAAGTCATAGCCCGCTTCCTTGAAGATGTCATTGAACGGTTTCCCGTAGCCCTTGGACTTGTTGCTCGGGATTTTATCGAGATAGTCCTTGATCTCGAGTGCATTCATGGTCAGGGAGATCCTGCCGTGGTAGATGGTTGCGTCGTTTGTCACGCCCATGGCGAGTTTTGCACCGCGGACCGGCGGGACAGGGGCGGTTCCCATTGCTGCAATGATCTTCTTGGTATCGAATCCGAGCTCGTTGAGCTTGTAGATCGCAGTCTCGACACAGCGGCCGGCGACCTGGATCGATCCGACCATCGAGGCGGTCGGAGCAACAACAGCGCAGACATTTTGCACGTCAACATGGCATTCCTCGGCAATCTTCTCCATGACCTCGGCATTCGGGAGGTGGTCGCTCTCAAGGCAGATGACCGCACAGTCATAATCGTCCTCGTACTCGATGACCTCGAACGTGTGCTTCGGCTTGAGGGAGAGCGCCCGGGCCGGGCCGCTGCCCATGGCAAAGTAGTTACCCACCTTGACGGTCCACCCGGCCTTCTGTGCGCCAAGGCAGGAGATGGACGGGAAGTCGGTGTTCACATCGATGAAGGGCATCGGGACGCCCTTGATCTCCCCGTTCCGGAAGTTGACCTCGCCAAGACCGCCCATGCAGATCTCGGTGAAGGCCCGTCCTGCCGCGTAGCCGCCGCGGACGCTTACCCCGCAGTCTACAATACGGGCGCCGTTATCCAGTTCATGGTAGGCGCAGTTGAATTCTTCGGCGAGATCTGCCAGATTGTCAAAAATTTCCAGTGCCAGTTCGTTAACACTCAGCATAAGAGATAACCCCTGTAGTACTACCAATGGTCTGGAAATAGATAATATTTTTCAAACCTTACACCGTCAGAACAACGGGGCCGGGACATCAGGAGAGGTATTCAATGACCTTTGCCGGGTCGTACCGGAGCGTGATGATCCGTGTCCTGCCCTTTCCTTCACGGTACTGGAGGTTGACAAGCCGCATGGCATCGAGTTTCTTGACTACCTCGTAGAACCGCGTATAGCCGATGGGGACGGTCTCCTTGAAGGACTTGTACACGTCCCCGGCATTCATCTCGTGCTCCTTGTTGCTCCGCTCCGCGATCAGTTTCAGGATCTGACGTTCTTCTCCCTTGAGAGTCTTTGTTGTAAAGGCAAGGTGGAGATACTTGGAGATCTCGTACGCACCACAGATGTCATCCCGCTCGATACTGCGCCGCGCCGCCCGTTCTGCCGAGAGCGTTGCACGCTTGAGGAGGTCGATACCGACACGGAGGTCACCACTCTTCAGGGTCTGGCTGACGACAAGGTCCAGCAGTTCCTCGGACAGGACTCCCGAGAAGAGGCCCTGCAATACGCGGGCTTTCATGATCTCCCGGACTTCGGCATCCCCGTACGGGGGGAAATAGATATCTGTTGGCCGGAATACCGAGGCAACCCGTGCATCGACGGCACGGCTGAGGTCAACGTCCATATCGCTGATGATGACGATAACACCGATCCGGGTCCCTTCGTAGGTCTCGTGCGAACGGAGCAGGGTGTAGAGCACCTTGTTGATCTCGTTCTCGTACAGGAGGTAGTTTGCATCGTCGAGCGCGACCAGAAGCACGATCTCCTCTTTTGCTATATGGCGGGCAACCGCATCGAAGACCTGCTTGAACGAGGTGCCGGATGAAGGCGGGAGGTGGCCGATGAGTTTCTTGTAGATCTGGGAGATGATGGCAAACTTGGTGTTGTCGATCTGGCAGTTGATGTACACCGGCACGAGCTTCTTTGTCGTCTCCTCGATCTCCTGGAAGAGCTTCCTGATGCTTGTCGTCTTGCCGGTGCCGGGAAGCCCCTTGCAGACACTGTTCATCGGCCTGCCGCCACGGAGCCCGGGCTTGATCTGGAATGCCAGCTCGCGCATCTGGTCATCGCGGAACTCGAACTGCTCAGGAACGTAATCGATCTCCAACACCTCGGGGTCCCGGAACAGCGTTTCGTCCCACATCAGCAGGTTCTTCTTCATCTCACTACACCTCTACGCAATCGGTATTAACTCCATTGATTATTGTCCCTGGCAAAAAAAGAAGTTACGGGAGTGGTCTGCCTCAATCCAGGACAGCATGCATCTCCCGCTTCCGGATCCTGGCCCGTTCATGGCAGCGACCGGGATTTCATGACGAAGAGACAAACTGGTTTGCCTTCCCGACTGCCTCATCGGCACTGGCAGCTCCCGCGTCAGCCCCGATACACTTCCAGAGGTTGGGCACGAGACTGAACGGGTACCCGCCTGCAATGATCCGTGTTTTCGTGGTATCCGGATCCGCCCTGATTGCCCGGACCAGTTCGTATACCCGGGATACATGGACGGGCATTGTTGCTGAAATGGCGATTGCATCCGCATGATGATCCCGTATCATCGCAACAACCGAGAGTGCGGGAGTGTCTGCACCGGTATACAGGGTGTCCCACCCATCCATTTCAAAGAAATCTGCAACCATGCGGATGCCGATATCGTGGAACTCTCCGGAGACGGAGACTGCAACGAGGCGCCTGTCTTTCCTTTTCTGTTTCCTGCTCTCTTCCCTCATCCGGTTATACAGGAGTGCAATGAACAGCCGCGTCGTATTAGTGATATAATGTTCCTCTGCTACACTGACCTTGCGGACCTGCCAGAGCCTCCCCGTCTCCTGTAATGCCGGCTGGAATATGTGCCGGTAAAGGTCACGGACAGGAACACCCCGATCGAGCATTCCGACGATGAGGACCCGGGCATCCTCCCGGTTTGCGGCGACCAGAGCAGAGAGATACGCTCGGGCCTGGGCTGCAAAAGGGTTGTCATCCCTGATGAAGGAGGGATCTTCCCGCGGGGGAGCAGAAAGGAGGGCGCGGGCTCTCGTAATATACTCCTGTGCCTTCGAATCCAGTTCTTCCGGTAGTTCCTGGTGCAGGACATCGCTGAACGCAACAAGGCTTCTTTCAAGGATCGCTGGGGGGAAATGGAGCGATTCGAAGAATACCCGGGCCCAGCTGATATAGTCAAGGAACAATACACCATCGTCGACAGCGAGCGATTCCTGCAGGTGGCCGGCATACGACCGGAAATGTTCATCAAGCTGCGATTTTTCGTAATCGCTGGATTTTAATAATAATTCGGGATAGCGTTCACCATAACGACTGAACGCCTTTGCCGCAAGATTCTCTTTGTCCAGCGATACAGGCCGGTACCGGCAGTCTCCCCCGGAAATCATGTAACCAGATCCCCCTTTTTCCCGATATAACCAAATCTCATTAACTACCTGTACCATTATTATTGTTTGGCAGAAATGGCCGTACCGAAAAAACCGGGACGGGTGTGCAAGCCGGAGTTACGGGTAATGAGGGGCAGATTCATGCTCCAACGCTCCTTCGAAAACTTCTCCTTTGAAAAACCGGACTAGTATCATGGTAACCGGGAAGGGGACGAATTGATAAACAATCATAGAGAAAAATAGTGCTACTTTGCGGCAGATGATGAAAGTTACCCCCACTGATCCATGATGATGCACGGGTGCTGATGCCGCATTGCTCAGGATAAAAGAAAGTCGAGGAAATCGACCGCGTTTTTCACCCCGAGACCTCCTGACCGGGCCGCCTTTTCCGAATATTCTGTCGTTGTATCGGTTCCTTTGCCACGGACAACGAATGGTACCGGGTCCCGGGTGTGTGTCTTTGCCCGGATCGGCGTCGGGTGATCGGGCAGTACCGCGACAACGCCATCGAAACCGTCCAGGATCGTTCCCACGACTTCGTCCACCTTCTCGATCGCCTTTACTTTCTCCTCAATGCTGCCGAGGTGCCCGGCCTCATCGGGTGCCTCGATGTGGACATAGACAAAGTCAAGCCGCCGGATCGCGTCCAGCGCGTACCGTGCCTTTGCTGAATAATCGGTATCGAGATAGCCGGTTGCACCGGGAACGCGGATGACCTCCATCCCCGCACACCGCCCGATACCGTTGAGGAGGTCAACGGCAGAGATGATCCCGCCTTTCTTCCCGTACTTTTTTTCAAAGAGGGGGAAGGCCGGCTTGTGCCCGCCGCTCCACGGCCAGATCTGGGTTGCCGGGCGTTTGCCCGCGGCAGTGCGAGCCCGGTTCACCGGGTGACCGGCAAACACCGCACGGCTCTTCTCCATGCACCGCATGAGAAGCTTCGCATCTTTTCCCTTTGGCAGATAGGGGCCGATACCCTGACCCACGATATCGTGCGGGGGCGTGGTCGTCGACCCGTTCCCCCCGCGGACAACCAAAAGGTTCCGGTAACTGACACCGGCCCGCACCATGACCTCCGGTATCTCCGTCTGGAGCGCCGATAAGAGTTGCTTTCCCTCGTCACTGGAAATGTGGCCTGCCGAGAAATCCGCCATCATCTCCTGTTCCACGGTCACGAGGTTGCACCGGTACGCGACATCCTCCGGTGCAAGCTCAACACCCATGCTCAGCGCTTCGAGCGGGCCGCGGCCGGTATAGTACTTCTCCGGGTCATATCCGAGAACGGCCATGTTGGCGATATCACTGCCGGCCTCAAAGCCGTCCGGGATGGTGTGGAGCATCCCGCAGGCTCCCTCGCGGGCCATCCGGTCCATGTTCGGGGTCTTCGCGTATTCAAGGGGGGTCTTATCGCCGAGCCCTGCAACCGGCTCATCCGCCATACCATCCCCCAGGATAATAATGTACTTCATCTCACTGCCCCTGCACGGCAGCCTGTGCCGCTATCCTGACGCTCTCGCGGGAGCCCCGCTGCGGTTTCCAGCCAAGGGCCTTGAGCTTCTCAATCGAGAGCTGCATCTTCGGCACATCGCCGACCCAGCCGAGTTCCCCACCGGTAAACCGGTAGTGAACACCTTTCAGACCCATGGTTTCCGTAACGATATCGGCAATGGCCACGACATCGATCCAGTCCTCGGATCCAATGTTGAAGGTGTTCACCGGATCGCGGGCATGGGCAATGGCAAACTCCATGGCGCGGATGCACTCCGTGACCTCGAGGTACGACTTGGTCTGTTTGCCGTTGCCGAGGATTTCGAGTTCCTTTGGATTTTCTTTGAGTTTTCTCACGAAATCCGTGATAACGCCATGGCCGCTCCGCGAACCGATAATATTGGCGAACCGGAACTGCCAGGAACGCATCGAGAACGAGTGGGAGTATGCCGAGATGAGCGCCTCGCAGGCAAGCTTGCTTGCGCCGTAGACCGAGACAGGTTCGAGCGGCGCATAGGTTTCAGGTGTCGGGATAACCGATGCGTTGCCGTACACGGTTGACGTGGAGGTGAAGACCAGTTCCGGCACGGAATGCGCCCGCATTGCTTCGAGCACCCGGTATGTGGCAACGATATTGTTCCGGAAGGTCGGGTCCGGTGTCATCGCGCTCTGGCGGACATCCGGATCTGCGGCAAGGTGGTATACCCGGTCCGCTCCGTTGAGGGCGTCCTGCCAGCCGTCGCCGAGAAGATCCTTTTTTACCAGTTGCACTTTCCCGGAACGGAGGTGAGCGGCAATTGTCTCCTCGCGCCCGGGAACAAGGGAATCAATCACCACAACGCGGTCGCCCAGTGCCACGAGGGCGTCCACCAGATGCGAACCGATGAACCCGGCCCCGCCTGTCACCACATCAAACATCAATACCTAATATGTCATCCATGCTATAGGATTACTGCCATGTTCATCGGGATCGATCACGGCACAAGCGCCATGCGGTTCGCCGGAGAGGGAAGGGAATTCAAACTCTCGCGCGAAGCTGCAAAGGACTTTGTCATCGCCGATCTTGCCCGCATCTGCCCCCTCGATGAGATTGAAGGCATTGCTGTGTGCTACTCGATGGGTGATAACTTTTCGAAGATCACGCGAATCGACAGGGTGCAGAACCGGGGGCTGGTCAGCCGCGAAGGGGCGGGCAAGCATATCGGTGGCGGCACCCGGGTCTTTGACGAGGTTGCAGCAAGCGGCATCCCGGCCATCGCGATTCCTGGCCTCCACCGGGGATCCCCGACAGACCCCCGGTTCAAGGCATATTCGCACCAGACCAGCCCCGAGAAGATCGGGATCGCGTATGAAGTCTGCCACGATCTGGGGGGCGATGTGATTGTCTCCGACATCAGTTCCAACACAGTGACGCTCCTTGTTTCGGCCGGAAAGATTGTCGGAGCATTCGATGCCTGCATCTTTGCCCCGGGAACACTCCACGGTGCCCTTGACGTTGATGCGATCCGTAACGTGGACAAAGGGAGTTGCACCGCAAACGAGGCGTTTCAGCACGCGGGCGTGCACTTCTCGGTGCCGGAACCGGAACGAATGCGGACAGTGGCACTGTTTGCTGCAATGGAATGTGCGGCACTGCGGCTGCTCAATCCGGGCGCAGCCATTGCGCTTGCCGGCAGCCTTGCACCGGCAGTTGCACAGGAAGTCGGAACGCTTCTCGGCTCGAAGGTGGCCGTGTACGATGAGTGGTGCGCTTCCCGCGGGTGTGCCCGGATCGCCCGCGACGTCTTTTCCGGTAAAGCAACAATTTTGGGGCTCGATACGGATCTCTAAGATCCGGGTCAATCCGTAAAACGCCGGCCGGGAACATCGACTGTTCATTTCTCTGGGCTGCAATCAGCCACATACCCCCCTGCCATGGGCCAGGTGCGGTGGGGGGGTGTCATGTACCCCCCTCCCCCCTGAGCACCATCCGGCCGGCTGTTTCGCATTGTTTTCCGACGTATCAGAATCGCGCAGGGAGTATCCGGCCACCAGCGTTTTGGTTCGCTGCAGGGGGGTGTCCATGATCCCCCCCTGGCACAGGGTGGGGGGGTATGATCAATTTGAAACGCAACAAGGGGGGGAGGTATGCAGGACACCCCCCCCATTCATTTTAAAGATTACGCATTATTGCACAGGATCCTGTGCAGAGGCTTCCGGCGGAGCGCCTCACGAATACCCCTGTTCAGATGGGGGAAGGGGGGTCTCTTCAAGCCAATGGGGGGGCGGGGGATCCCGGAAACCCCCCCAGCCCCCATAAGGGGGGGTATGATCGAATTTCAAAGAGAAAGGGGGAGGGGTATACCGCAGACCCCCCCTCTTCACGACCGGAATATCAGCACAAACAGGTATCCGGAGCCGACGTTGGAGACGGATCAGCATTATTAATAGTGATAAATTACCACATTCATACGCAATAATTTCGGGTATCGCCATATGACTGCCGGGTGTAAAGTCATGATAATTTACACGTCCGGTCGCTTCCATATCATGGAAATCTGATAATTGGGGATTTTTCCTTGAAAGAGCTACGTATCCACGGCAGGGGTGGCCAGGGATCTGTCACTGCTGCCGAACTGATCGCAGTCGCCGCATTCGAGGGCGGCGCTTATGCCCAGGCCTTTCCGGCATTCGGTGTCGAGAGGCGGGGGGCCCCGGTCCAGGCATTTGTCCGGTTTGACAACAAGAAAATCCGGAAGAGGAGCCAGGTATACGAACCCGACTATATCATTGTGCAGGACAGCACCCTTATCAAGGACGTGAATGTCTTTTTAGGGGTCAAGCCCGGCGGGATCGTGATCGTGAACACCGAGAAGAAGCCGGACTTTAAGGTCCCGGAAGGCGTGAGGCTGATTACTATCGATGCCACATCCATCGCCCTCAAGGCACTCGGCCTCCCCATCACCAACACCACGCTCATGGGTGCGTTTGCCGCCGCCTCCGGGGAGATCCAGTTTGGCGCGCTTGAAAATGCACTGAAGCACCGCTTCCCGGGCGAACTTGCAGTAAAGAACATCGCCGCGGCAAAGACCGCGTATGACAGCGTGAAGGGGGCAGCATAATGGCGCTTGCGGTAGGATGCAGGGCTCGCCCCGGAAAGTCGCGCGACAACAAGACCGGATCCTGGCGGGTATTCAAGCCGGTCTTCGATCACGATAAGTGCTCGAAGTGCGGCATGTGCCAGACTCTCTGTCCTGAAGGGTGTGTCCACGAGGATACTGAGGGATTCTTCGATCCCGATTATAATTACTGCAAGGGATGCGGGATATGCGCCGCGGAGTGCCCGAAAGAAGCGATTGCCATGAAACAGGAGGAGAAGTAAATGATGGAGATTACCGAGGGATCGCACGCGGTGGCTGAAGCAGTCCGGCTCTGTCGCCCGCAGGTGGTCTCGGCATACCCGATCACCCCCCAGACCCACATCGTCGAAGCTCTCGCGGATTTTGTTGCCAACGGGAAGCTCGACGCCGAGTACATTACTGTTGAGAACGAGCTCTCCGCACTCTCTGCCTGCGTTGGTGCAAGCGCAGCGGGTTCGCGTGCCTACTCGGCAACTACGTCACAGGGCCTGATGCTGATGGCCGAGGTTGTTTTCAATGCCGCGGGCATGCGCCTCCCCATCGTCATGTCCATCGCGAACCGTGCCATGGGCGCACCACTCTCCATCTGGAACGACATGCAGGACTCAATCTCCCTGCGTGACGCGGGCTGGCTCCACTTCTATGCCGAGGATAACCAGGAGGCAACCGACCTCCACTTCCTTGCCTTCAAAGTGGCGGAAGACCCCTCCGTCCAGCTGCCGGTCTTTGTCTGCTTTGACGGGTTCATCCTCTCCCACACCTATGAGCCGGTGGACATCCTCACGCAGGAACAGGCAGACACGTTCCTGCCGGCGTTTGCTCCGGCCGAGAAGCTGGATGCAAAAGACCCCATCAGTTTCGGCATGTATGCGACACCGGAATATTATCTCGAATTCCGCTACGAGACGAACGAAGCCCAGAAACGGGCTAAGGACGCAATCGTAAAGTACGGAAAAGAGTTTGGTGCGCTCTTTGGCAGGGACTACAGTGCCATGATCGAGGAGTACCGGCTTGACGATGCTGATACCGCGATTGTTGCCATGGGCTCCATGTGCGGGACGATCAAGGATGCAATCGACGAGATGCGGGAAGAGGGCAAAAAGGTCGGCCTCCTGCGGATCCGGGTCTTCCGCCCGTTCCCGATTGAGGAGGTTGCCAAAGCGCTTGCCCACGTGAAGCGCATTGCAGTGCTTGACAAGAACGTCTCGCTTGGCTCCCGGGGAGGAGCAACAGCAATCGAGGTCCGTGATGCACTGTACGGCTCCACGATACCGGTAAAAGGCTACATCCTCGGGCTTGGCGGCCGCGATATCCGCAAGAAGGACATCAAGGAGATCGTGAGTCTCTGCGAGAAAGGGATCGGCGACCAGTTCTACGGGCTGCGCAAGGAGTTGATTTGAGATGGCAGAGAAGAAGAATACCTGCGACCTGTTCGACTGCGGCCACCGCGCCTGCGGGGGCTGCGGCGCGTCGCTTACCGCCAGGCTCGTAACGGAAGCGGCAGGTCCCGAAACGATCGTGGTCTCGTCCACGGGGTGCATGGAAGTCTTCTCCACACCCTACCCGGAGACCGCATGGAAGGTCCCGTGGATCCACTCGCTCTTCGAGAACGCTGCGGCCGTTGCATCGGGCATCGACGCAGCGCTGAAGAAGCAGGGCAGGAAGGAGAAGATCGTGATCATGGGCGGGGATGGCGCAACCTTCGATATCGGCATGATCAGCATCAGTGGCGCATTCGAGCGCGGCCACGATTTCACCTACATCTGCTACGACAACGAGGCCTACATGAACACCGGCATCCAGCGGTCAGGTGCCACACCCCTCGATGCCAGCACGACCACAAGCCCGGCCGGCTCCCAGTCGTTTGGCAACAAGCGGCCCAAGAAGGACATGCCCGCAATCCTTGCAGCACACGGGGCACCTTATGTCGCTACGGCATCCATCGCCTATCCGGCAGACCTCCGGCAAAAAGTCGAAAAAGCCATCAACACCAAGGGACCGTGCTATGTGCAGGTCCATGCACCCTGCTGCACGGGCTGGGGATTCGAGGGCGAGCAGACCATCGCGATCGCAAAACTCGCCATCGAGACCGGGCTCTGGCCGAACTTCGAGATGGTGGATGGCAAGGTCACGAAGGTGAAGAAGGTTGTCCGCAAGCCGGTGACTGAATACTTAAAGACCCAGAAACGGTTCCGTCACCTTTTCAAACCGAAACTGCAGGAAGCGGAGATCGCGGCAATCCAGGCCATCGCCGACCGGAACGCCGAGAAGTACGGTCTCGACATCAAGCTCCCGCCCAAGAAAGAATAATGGCATTTCCTCTCTTTTTTCGTGCTGTAATTCTTCCAAAAGTCATGGGATTCACGAGCATTTTTTTCCGTTCTGAACAGCCGAAAATGCGACGGAGAGGGCGATAATCAGCAATGTTATTAATCCCGACGATGACATTAGTAGGTTATCGGGCTCGTGGTCTAGTCGGTTATGACGTCGCCCTTACACGGCGGAGGTCGCCGGTTCGAATCCGGCCGGGCCCATCGTTTTTTAAAAAGAGAGTTATGCGATTCTCACAAGCGTGACAGTAAAGACCAGGTCTTTTCCCGCAAGATCGTGGTTCGGGTCAATCGTTATGGTATCTTCAGTCATGTTGATGATCCTGATATGTGCCACCGCGTTGTCGGTTGCTCTCCGGATCGAGTATCGCTCCCCCATGACCGGGTTCTCAATCCCGAAATCCGACCGGTTTACCGTGAAGACAAGCGAAGAATCGTACGGTCCGTATGCTTTTGCCATGGGGATGTGAACGGTCTTCGTGGTATTCGGGGCCATTCCGATCACCGCCTCCTCTAAGCCGGGAATGACTTTCCCCTGACCAATGGTGAAGACAATTGGGGCCGCATTCAGGTTTGAATCAAAGACGGTCCCATCGGCCAGCGAACCGGTGTAATAGACTGAGACTGTATCGCCACTCTTTGCAAAGAACGGATTGAAAAAATAAAACGTAACAACGGCAATAACAACGAGTGCGACAACAGCACCTATCGCGTACTGCCGCATCTTCTTCTTTTTCGCTGCGACAGCCTCTTTTCCCTTCACCTTCTCGGATTTTTTCATGGTCTCTCCAGTACGTTGATCTCCTGACCATAAGAGCATTGCATTCTGTTTCGGAAAAGAATCGCACCGGGTTCAAAGGAAAGTCACATGCAACGTAGTCCCGGACGCATCCCCGCTATCACAATTGCACGGTATAAATACCCCAAGAACCTATGTTGTGATGTTCATTATGCCGGATGAAGTGAAGTATGCAGAAGTCCAGGGCCGGAAAGTCCAGTGGGACCCTGCACAGATGCGCAAGATCAAGGAGCACCCGTGTTTCTCCGAGGGTGCATGCCATAATTTCGGGAGGTGCCACGTCCCGGTTGCACCGAAATGCAATATCCAGTGCAACTACTGCATCCGCGACTTCGACTGTGTCAACGAGAGCCGCCCCGGTGTCACAACAAAAGTGCTCAAGCCGGACGAGGCCATGGACATGGTCAAGAAGGTCGTGGACAAGTACAATTATATCAAGGTCGTCGGGATCGCGGGGCCCGGCGATCCGCTCGCAAACGAGGAGACCTTCGAGACGCTCCGGCAACTCCATGAGAAATACCCGAATGTCATAAAATGCATCAGCACCAACGGCCTCCTCCTTCCGGACAAGATTGACCTTCTCCAGAAATATGATGTGGGCAATATCACGGTCACCTTAAACGCCATCGACCCGGAGATCGGGGCAAAGATCTACCAGTTTGTTGATTACCAGGGGAAGCGCTACGAAGGCATCGAAGGCGCAAAACTCCTCCTCTCCCGGCAGATGAAAGGTATCGAAGAGGCAGTCAAACGCAACATGATCGTGAAGATCAACACCGTCTACATCCCCGGCATCAACGAGGACCACATCCCGGCCATTGCAAAGAAGGTAGGCGAGATGGGCGTCTACACCTTCAACCTCATACCACTCATCGCCCAGTACAAGTTCGCGAACATCACGCCACCGACACCCGAGATGAAGCGGAAGATGCAGGACGAGTGTAGCAAATACGTGAAGCAGATGCGGCACTGCCAGCGCTGCCGTGCCGATGCAATCGGCAAGCTCGGCCACGACATCCAGTCCTGCGTGTACGAGAACAAGTAATCCTTTTTTTGAGTCATCGCCTGCGAAGGGATCGCAGCAATTCCGCACCGTTTTAGGCTATACCCGTACGTTTGTCAGCGATGCCGGGGCAAGGTCCGGCGTGCTGCGGGAGGTAATGATCGCGTTCAGCTCCCGTATGACCGGCTGGAGCGTGAAGGGAATTACCGTATCCTCTGTCTGAACGGTCTTGTTTCCAAACGTGATCCGGTAGCTCATGAAATCGGCGCCACCACTCGGTGAGGTGTAGGTGTCCTTGAGCGACGCGAATCCTGCTTCCCGGAATACCAGGTTCAACCGCTGCAACTCTGAACTGTTCACCAGGAAGTCACGGGTAACGGAACGGGTAGAAACGAGACCTGCACCATTGTCAAACAGGAGGAGGCGGTCGTCAACGCCAGCAAACCCCCCGGTACGGTGATAGTCGATGAGCAGCGCTGGCGGAGCCTTGTCGGGACCTGCCGGGGCCTCCCTGCCGAGACACCCGGACACTGCAAGGACAACGACAACGATGATGAGAAGGGGTACGAGCCCTTTTTTTATGGCGGTCACTCCCATTCAGCAACGGTGGTTACGGGTGCGATCAGATCTGCAGGACATCTGATTTCGCCGGTGTTCCGGCCGTCTTCCGCTCCGGGAGCACCTCTTCGAGCGCGGCGACAAGGCTGTCTACCTTCTCGTTGTTGAACGCTGCCCGGAATGCGGCAATCTCGGCCGAGTTCATGATCATGATGCCCTTCTTCTTCATCGGCAGGCCGTTGGGGCCGAGGGGGTTGATGTCAATTGCAAGCGAGGCGGCACGGTTCTTGGTTGCGGGGAGGCGGATGATGGAGACACCTTTGACCGATGTCTGTTTGCGTTCCCAGTCTGCGCCTTCTTCAATAAATGTCCTGAGCGTTTCTGCTAATTCCATAAGGAGAACTATTCATTTATATATTAAAATGCTATTCGTTCCGATCCGGTCACGATACAATGACAGGGATTGCATCCCTCGCTGGCTGTTTTGCACCATCCCGAGCGAATAAGAGGGGGAATGGTCAATGGTACAGCAAACCCGCTCTCTCCCGCAGGATTCGCATCATGCCATCTGTCACTCTTCCTCCTGAACAGCCGTTCTCGCTTGACGAGACACTCGGCTGCGGGCAGGTCTTCCGCTGGGAGCGGAGTCCCGATGGCACATGGCAGGGGATTGTTGGCAACCACGTCATCCGGATACGACAGAACGGAAACAGGCTCAGGTTCAGCGGCGCGCCTGCGGAATTCATCCGTCAGTACTTCGCTCTCGATGTCGACCTGCCCCCGATCCTCTCTGTCATTGACAATGATCCCGTGATCCACCGGGCAATCGGAGAGTGCAGCGGCCTGCGCCTTGTGCGCCAGCCCCCCTGGGAGTGCACCGTCTCCTATATCTGCTCCACAAATTCCAATATCCCGACCATCCGGCGCAGGATCGGGTTGCTTGCAGAGCGCTTCGGCACAAGGGTACGATCGGGAGGACAGACGTTCTATACGTTCCCTGACCCTTCCGGTATTTCCTGCGAGGGATTGGAGGAGCTCGCTGTATGCAAGCTCGGGTACCGCCAGCCATACGTGTACGACACCTCCTGCACCGTCACCGACATGAGATTGTGGGAGCAGAAAATCCGCAGTCTCCCGTACGAGGATGCCCGCAGGGAACTGATGAAACTGCAGGGTGTTGGCCTGAAAGCCGCCGACTGCATCCTCCTCTTCGCGTTCCAGAAATACGAGGCATTTCCCGTGGATGTCTGGATCCGGCGGATCTTAAAAGAACAATACCTTCCGGACCTTCCCACGGATACTCCTCTGACAACGAGGGAGTACGACCGGATACGGATGTTTGCAAAGGAGCAGTTCGGGGAGTATTGCGGCTGGGCACAGGAATACCTGTACGCGGCAAGGATGCTGTAAAAAAAGGAGGGGATTTACGTCCCGATGTCCCAGCTGCTGGAATAGTTCTTCTGTTCTTTTGAGAGCGCGTCGATAGAGAGCCCGAGAGACGCAAGTTTCAGGTTTGCCACCTGCTCATCGATCTCGTTTGGCACATCGTACACGCCACCCTTCATCTTCTTCCCGTTCTTTGCGATATAAAGCGTGCAAAGCGCCTGGAGTGCGAAACTTAAGTCCATGACCTCGATCGGGTGTCCCATCCCCTTCGGGGTGGCAAGGTTCACGAGCCGGCCTTCGGCAAGGACGTGAACGGACTTCTTCCCGAGCACGAAGGTCTCGATGCCGTCGCGCCGGATGACCTTTGCGGCGTTCTTGTGGAGGTATTCAAGATCGATCTCGACATTGAAGTGGCCGGCGTTTGCGAGGATCGCGCCATCCTTGAGTTTTTCAAAGTGCTTCTTTGCGATGACGGCGCAGTTCCCGGTTGTCGTGACAAAGATGTCACCGATGGCGGCTGCATCCTCCATGGTCATGACCATGAACCCGTCCATGTGCGCCTCAAGTGCCCGCCGGGGGTCGATCTCGGTGACGATGACCTTTGCACCAAGCCCATGTGCCTTCCGCGCAAGCCCGCGGCCGCAGTAGCCGTAGCCGGCGACAACAAAATATTTCCCGGCAATGAGCGTGTTCGTCGTGATCATGATCGACGAGAGAACACTCTCCCCGGTGCCGTGGACATTGTCGAAGAAATGCTTCATGGGGGTATCGTTGACCGCAACCACGGGGAACTCCAGCTTGCCCTCGGCGGCCATTGCCTTGAGCCGGTGAATACCCGTGGTGGTCTCTTCGCAGCCCCCGATGACCTTCTTTAAGAGGTCGCGACGTTTGGTGTGGATATAGTGGATCAGGTCCATGCCGTCATCGATGGTGATGACCGGCTTTGCATCCAGTACGTCATTGATCGCGGCATAATACTCATCGACCGTGCAGGCCCGCTTCGCGTAGCAGTGGACATTTTTTACCTTCCCGAGAGCCTCGGCAACATCATCCTGCGTCGAGAGCGGGTTGCAGCCGGTGATATAGACCTCTGCACCACCTGCGGCGAGGGTCGATACCAGGTTCGCGGTCTTGGCCTCGACATGGAGTGCCATGCCGATCGTCATGCCCTCGAACGGTCTCTCTTTGACAAACTGTTTCCTGATGGCAGCAAGTACGGGCATGTACTGTCCTGCCCATTCAATCTTCAGCGTTCCGGAACTCATGGATATCCTCAACGGGGAACCGGAACTGGGCCGGCCCGCCCGGGTAACTGACTATCCTATACATAGAGTCGGCAGGCAACATAAACTCCGCGCTGGTGCAGGTGCCTTTCGAAATGATGATAGGTTTTTCCATCCAATTATGAGTGCTATGGTGCTGACACGGAGGATCATCCCCTGCCTTGATCTCAAGGATGGCAGGGTTGTGAAAGGGACTAATTTTATCGGGCTCCGGGATGCCGGGGACCCGGTGGAGTTGGCCGGCAGGTATAATGAACAGGGCGCTGACGAAGTCGTCTTTCTCGACATCACCGCTTCCAAAGAGAAACGGGGCATCATCATCGATGTCATCCAGCGTGCCGCTGACCAGCTCTTCCTGCCGCTCACGGTAGGGGGCGGCCTCAAGTCCCTGGACGACATCCAGCAAATCCTGAGGGCCGGTGCCGACAAGGTCAGCCTCAACACCAGTGCTGTTCATGACCCGTCCCTCCTCACCCGCGGCGCGGAGGCATTCGGCACCCAGTGCATGGTCTGTGCGATCGATGTACGGCGGAACACCACCCCGAACGAGAAGGCAATCCCGGTCAGCCTCCCGGACGGGTCAACGTGCTGGTATGAAGTCGTCATCTACGGCGGCAGCAAGCCAACGGGAATCGATGCCGTTGCCTGGGCAAAGGAGGCCGAGGAGAGGGGTGCCGGCGAGATCCTCCTGACAAGCATGGAGACAGACGGCACGAAGAACGGATTCGATATCCCAATTACGGCGGCTATTTCCAATGCTGTCGGCATCCCGGTCGTTGCCAGCGGGGGGGTTGGGACCCTTGAGCATTTCTATGAAGGGTTCAAAAACGGGAAGGCGGATGCCTGCCTTGCGGCAAGTGTTTTCCACTACGGCGAGTTCACGGTAAAAGAAGTGAAGGAATACCTCAGAGGACGGGGTATCCCGGTACGGCTCTGAGGTCGAACTCGAACGCTGCAACCGGGTGTTCGAGCTCGAACGCCACCAGCACGGCGGGGTGGATCTCGCCAAAGACTCCTACCTTTTTCCCGTTCACGATAATATCGCCCCGGCGCCCGTCGATAAATGCGGGATCTGCGGATTCTTTTACCATATACTCAATGGAGAGCTCGTGGAGCACTGCATCGGCGGTTGCATAGGCTTCCGAGAAGTCTGCCTCCGGATGGATGCTGACACCAGAGGCCTGCTGGCGGGTCTTACAATCGACCACCACATCACCGACGGTAAAGAGGCGCTGGGGCAGTTCACGGTGCCGGTTGATGGTGAGGAACTCCATGAGCAGGGGTAAGAGTTCAGTCCGTACCACCGTATTCTCGATGCTGATAGGGTGCATGACATGGAGGACACCGGGTGTCTCCGTCCGCTGCATACGCTTATACAGCACATCCTTATTGGTCAGCGTGAACGGCATGACTTCGAGATACCCGAGGCCGGAAAACACCTGCCGGGCAAGCGCCATGCCGACCTGCACCTGGTGGGATTTTCCAACGGTGAAGGTCTTCGGGGGCACGGATTCCAGCTTGTCGTAGCCATACGCAATCGCCACATCCTCGAAGAGATCCCAGTCGTGCATGATATCGGCACGATAGCAGGGGACCTGTACTGTTACCTTGCCGGCACCGGCCGGTTCTGCACCAAAGCGCATCCTCTTCAGGTACCCGCACATGGATTCCGGTGTCAGGTCCGCTCCCAGCAGGCGCGAACACTCGCTGACGCTGACGACACGCTCGGCAGGGGCAAGGGTCGGGGTCTGGACGCCTCCGATCTCAACGCTCTCGATGGTTGCCCCGGCTTCTGCCATCGCTGTGCAGATGATATTAACCGCAACGCTGACTGCCCGTTTGTCGGTGCCGGTGGTGTCGAGGAGGATGTTCTTGGTGTCGATGGTGACACGCGTCCGCTCCCCGTTGATGATCGGGGGGAACGAGAGAACATGGTCGTCATCGTCCACAATGAGCGGGAAGAGCGGGAAGTCTTTTACGATCTTCGCATAGTCACGGCCTTTTGGGTGCTTCTCGAGGATCTCCTCCATCGTCATCTTCCCGGTGAAGTCGAGCGGGACAAAACCACGGCTCCTCCTTGATGCGATATAGTGGAATGGCGGCTTGACCGTGTCCATGTCGTGGATACCGATGGCGACTTTACTCCGGCCCCGGCCTACGGCCCAGTGGAGCGACTCCTGCAGGGACATGATGCTCTGGATCGATTCATCGTCGAACTTCACGCCACGGATGACCGCCGCACCGAGAACCGGGCGGATGGCTGCAAGCTGGGGATCGATGGTGAACCGGATCCCCGAAGGCTTGACCGGGTATTCCGGCAGACCGGTTTCGATCCCGAGATACCCCCGCATTGCGCGGGCTACCCCTTCGGGACTGAACAGGTCGGGCCGGTCCGGGAAGAACTCCACGTCCGCGTGATCCTCCTCGATCCGCTCGATATCGGAACCGATCAGGGGGACTTTTTCAAGGATCGTCTTCCGGTCAGCACGGGTGAGCCGTTCGAGATACTTGTAGGGGAGGGTGATGACCGCCATCGTCAGATCCCTCCCTTCATCTGCCGGTACGATGGTGTCTCCCGGAGGAAGGCAACATCGCTCTTGTGGAGGAGGCGCAGGTCTTTTAATCCAAGCCGGAGCATCGCAATCCGGCTCACCCCAAGGCCCCAGGCCAGGACGGGATACTTTATACCGAGAGGCGCGGTGACTTCTTCACGGAAGACTCCGGCGCCGCCCATCTCGATCCACCCGATCCCATCAATGTAAACTTCGGCATCAAGGCTTGGCTCGGTGTAGGGGTAATACGAGGGCTTGAACCGCACGTTCTCAAAACCCATGCGGTTGTAGAACTCGCGGAGCGTTCCGAGCAGGTTGGCAAACGAGACGTTCTCATCCATCACGATGCCTTCGAGCTGTTCGAACTCGGCAAGGTGCGTTGTGTCGATCGTCTCGCGCCGGTACACCCGGCCAACGGCAAATGCCTTGACCGGAGGTCTGGTGTTCTGTGCAAGGTGCTGGATGGAGAGGCTCGTCGTGTGCGTCCGGAGTACGCACTGCTCCGCCTTCTCTTCCTTCCACACGCCGCCCCAGCCGGTCGAAGAGGTCTCTCCCCCCGAGATATGCATCGCTTTGACGTTCTCATACCCTTTCGGGAGGGGTAGCGTCTCCTTCAGGTAGAACGTGTCCTGCATCTCGCGGGCCGGGTGGTCCTGCGGCTGGAAGAGGGCATCGAAGTTCCAGAAGGACTGCTGGACGATCTCCCCGTAGAGCTCGGTAAAGCCCATCTCGAGGATGATCTCCCGCATCTCGCCGATGATTCTCTGGTAGGGGTGGATCTTGCCGGGATATGCCTTCTTCGGCAGCTTGGTGACGTCGTAGCGGCGGAGATTTGCATTCTTCCACGAGCCGGAGATGATCTG
>NZ_JAQTQD010000040.1 GCF_028712425.1 Methanoregula sp. | reverse complement strand
ACTGGAAAATAGTAATTCAGTTCTCAGGTATTGTTACAGATAATGCATGTCAGTATTACACTATCTAAGGTCATAGTATATTTATGACTTCCACACCGGGAACGTAAGAAAAACAGGGAGGGAAAACACCTCCCCGTGCCCGGGAGGATCGCCCGGCACGGCCGGGCGGGCCGCTTTGTCCCGTCATGGGAAACCGTTCTCCGGCGATACGGATCCCGTAAGGCTGGCCGGTGTATGCCGGGCAGCCGTCCGGCCGGAATGATGCCAGCCTGTTTAGTAATACTTCTCCACCAAAGTCGTAACACTTTTTTTAGAAAAGTATTACAAAGTAGTAAAAATAAGTAAATATTTATCATGAATGAATGAAAACCAGATTGTTACAGGAGATCGATACATGAAAACGTCACTTGGAAAGATGACCCGGAACGAAGCCGGGGCAAAGGCATTTCTCCTGAAGGCCGGCATACTCCACGGGGTCCAGCCCTGCATGCTCTGCGGCAGCACGCACGTGAGTCCGGCCGGGCGGGGACGGACACGGTGCAATGACTGCGGTTTCACCTGGGGCTTACGGAGGGGGAGCATCATCGAGAACACGCGCCTCACCTACCTCCAGTTCATCCGCATCGCCCGCCACTTTGCCGACGAGATCCCGCCTGCTGATGCTGCGGAGCGGCTCCATATCAGTCTCTCCGCTGTAGACCATCTTTACCACCGGATCCGCCTCTCCTTTGCCGATGGGATGGCCGGGACTGCTATCCTGAAGGAGCCGGGCACCGAGCCGATCTACCCAAGGGCCCGGCCCGGCCCGGTAATCTTCGGCATCCACTACAGTCCCGAGACCGTCCGGATCGAACCGCTCCCCCCGGCGACAAACGATCTTATCGTCGACCTGGACATCCCGTGGCCCCTCCGGGGGAACATCCTCTTCATCGACACCTGCGAAAAGACCTGCCACGGCCTGATCGCGTATTACCCGGACCGGGAGAACCAGGAAGTCGTCCTCGTCCAGCCGAAGAACCGGACGCACTGGCCCCCGCTCACGGTCTTCTGGAAATACGCCCAGACCAGCTGGTCGCGGCACCGGTACCTGAAACGGGACGCTGTCCCGGCGTATGTCCAGGAACTCGCGTTCCGGTACAACCACCGGCATAAGGACATGTTCCATGCAATCCTGGAACAACTGTCCGGATACGAACAACCCGCATAATCCCCGGCCGGCCCGGCAGCAGGTATCGCCGGCTGCCCGGTCTGGCCACGCCGGATCGTGCCGGAACCCGCCGCAATAAAATCATCATATTTATCTGAAATTGTAACATGGAATGAATCATACGTAACAACACTGGTATTTATCATGAGAAACACCTGCCATGCAACCATTCTCCTCCTCCTTCTTGCATCGGCGCTTCTCGCATATCCCGCAGGAGCGCTCTACGATTTCGAGGGGCTTCCCCTCGCCGTTGCCGCACAGGGCACCGTCGAAGGCAACGTCATCGTCTTCGGGCAGTACGGCCTGAAGAACCCGCCGTACGAACTCGGCTTTTCGCTCCCCTCGGCCCCCCGGTTCGCCCGGGTCTATACCGGGGTCTGGGGCGGAACGGAAAAGTATACCGGCTGGGCGGACATCACCATCAACAACAAGAAGAAAGTCAGGTACCTCCTCAACGGCGACCGGGACGTGAACCGGGAGCTCTACGAGTCCGGCCACGGCATCTACTGGATCGCGTACGACCCGACCGATCTCCTGACAAAGGGGGACAACCTCGTATCCGTGACAACAAGCAAGGGCGAAGCCGGCAACAAGCTGGACGGCCGGGTCTATGCGATCGTTGTGATTGCAGCAGTCGACGACCCGGGGGCCGGCGGGACCCAGTACTGGATCGCGGAGGGCAACGAGAACCTCCATGGCGAGGGCTGGGCCGGGACCAATCCCACGAAGCATGAGGATGCAAACGTCGCCTTTACCAGCGCAGGGCTGTCCGGCATGACCCGGGCCAACCTCTCGGTCCTCCTCCTGGCCGGGGGAAAGGGCCAGCCGGATTACGTGCAGCTCAACGGGCAGTATCTCGGGAAACCGGTACGGAACGCCTCCGGCCCGAAGGTCACGGACATTGGCGACGAGGTCTCGTTCAATGCGGAGGGGGGTGCAGGTACCCCTTCGCGGTATGCCGACATGGAGGTATTCGACGTCACAGCACACGTATCGGAGGAGAACACGGTACGGTTCATCCGGGGCCTCGACCTGGACGGGGACGGGACCATTGCCACGACGGGCGATGCACCGGAGGGCGAGGACTACATCCACCCGGTCCTCGCAATCCTCACCATAACAAAATCCGGCACCGGCGCGGGGACCGATCTTGCAGCAGAAGGCCTCCGGGCTGAGAACGCATTTGCAGGCGAGAACGCGGTCCTGGAGGCGACCGTACGGAGTTACGGTGTTCCCCCTGCCGGGCCTGTCCCCGTCATGTTTGCCGTCGATGGGAAGACCCTCAACACCACGCAGGTCGTGGTCCCCCGGAGCGGGATTGCCGTAGTGCAGGTCCCCTGGGTGGCAGCGGCAGGGAGCCACACCATTACCGCAGGGGTTGCAGCGCCCGCCGATACCCGGCCTGATAACAACGAGGCCTCGCTGTCGCTGAAAGCCGGCACCCCTCCCGACCTCTCTGTCCGTATCGGATCGCCCGTGGTAATGGGGAACACAGCTGCGGCCGTAACAAAGTCCCCGCTTTCGGCCTTTTGGGCAATCGCTGCGGTCGGGCTCCTTCTCGCATGGCATGGCAGGCGGAGATACCCGTCGCCCGTGCAGGCCGGATCGCTCCTCCTCGCCCTCATGCTGGTCATCCCCGCCATTGCCGTACCGGTTGCAGCGGAGACGGGTGCACGGGAATATACCCTCCCCCTCCAGGTGACAAACAGCGGGGGGAGCGATGCCCCCGGGTTCACGGTGTCTGTATATCTCGATGGCGAGAAGATCGCCGCCAAACGAATCGATGCCGGGCTCGCTGCCGGGGCAACAACGGATATCCCGATCCCGGTTTTTGTCGCCCCGGGCACCCACGAAGTGAAGGTCGTTGTCGACGAAGAAGGGGCAATAAAGGACAGCAGCCGGGGCAACAACCATGCGCAGGGCCGGTATGACTTCCCGGGCTAGGCTGGCGATGGCACTGGCCTGCACAGCCCTCCTCGTCGTGCCGGTCCTCGCGACCTATGCCGGCGACAAACCGCTTGCCGATGCCTTTACCTGCGAAGGGAAATGCGGGTACAGCTTCTCGACCGGCAACAGCACGTACAGCGGGACGATCTATCCCGGCGACCGGTATGCGGTCTCGTTCGCCCCCGGTATACCGGAAGACGCGGTCGTGAAATACCAGCGATACTATGTCTACTGGGCCTGGAGCCGGAGGGACCAGCAGACCGTCTACCCGGAGATCTCCATTGTACCGGGCCCCGGCACAGGAACCGTACCGGTCCGCGAAACACGGTATACCGACAACAAGGGGTTCAGCAGCCCAAGCGACTTCTACTCGGGCGTGGACACGTTCTCCGGCGAACATATCATACCCGGTGCCGGCCCGGTCGCCGTCACGGTAGAGAACAGCGGGGAAGGGAACAGCACCTTCGTGATCCAGGGCATCGGGCTCCTCACCGTGTACGGGAGCGCCTCGTCCCCGGAAGGTCTCGTCATCGCAAAGGAAGGGTGCGACATGCTCTACAACAGCTACGGCATCACCCCTGACATGGCCACGAGCAGCCTGGACTTCGGACAGGAGATCGACACAAAGAGAATAGAATCGGCCACGCTCCACCTCATCGCCCCATCCGGGGGGTACACACGCTCGGATGTCATCAGGAAAAACGCTTTGCAGTTCAACTACCGGCAGGGATCGGCGCTGCCGGAACTCTTCTCGGTGATAATCGGCCTTGTCTTCCCGGGTGCGAACGGGAAGGAATGGGTCGACATCTTCGACTCCGACGCGCAGCAGCAGATCGGGACCGAGGTGCGGGACGTCACGGCGTTTCTCGCCCCCCGGGGGAACACCGCGGCCGTACAGGACCGGGGAGACTACCTGCTTTTGACCAATGCCATCCTGCATGTCAGGTACCAGTGAGGGATATTCATGTGCACGACTATTGAAGCAGACCACCTGGGAAAAGTATACCGGGGCAGCATCCCTGCCCTTGGGGAAGCAAGCTTTACCATCGGAAAAGGGGAGTTCGTCACCCTCATCGGCAGGAGCGGGTCCGGCAAGAGCACGCTCTTAAACATCCTTGGTTGTCTCGACAGCCCGAGCTCCGGTTCTCTCACTCTCGACGGTGAACCTGTGGACTTCCGGGACCCGGCCCGGCTCGTATCGATACGGCGGCAGAAGATCGGGTTTATCTTCCAGCAGTTCAACCTCCTGCCGCACCTGACAGCGCAGGAGAACGTCGAATACCCGATGCTCTTCAATTACCGTGAGCCGGAGGTGCGGGCCCGTACGGCAGGCGGGCTGCTGGAACGCGTGGGGCTCGATGGCCGCAGGGACCACTACCCGGCCGAGCTCTCGGGCGGCGAACAGCAGCGGGTGGCGATCGCCCGGGCGCTCGTCTCCAACCCGCCGATCATCCTGGCCGACGAACCGACCGGCAACCTCGACCAGAAGACGAGCGGGGAGATCTTCTCCCTGATGCAGGAGATCGGCAGGGAACGGAAGGCCACGTTCTTTATCGTCACCCACGAGCGGGAGTTCGGGGAATATGCCGATCGTTCGTTCCGGCTCGTTGACGGGAAGGTGACCGCGATATGACGAAACTGCTCGACTTTGCCCGGCTCTCCGCACGCCAGCTGATGAAAAAACGGATGCGGGTGCTCCTGACCGCATTCGGGATCGCGATCGGCATCGCCGCCGTTGTCGCGATGGTCTCGTTCGGCGAGGGGATCCGGTACCAGGCGATCGAGACCATCAGGCAGCAGTCGGACCTCACGCTCATCGAAGTGACCGGGTCCATAAAAGACGGGACGGTCATCCCGATCACGGCATCCAAGGCTGATCTTGTGCGGAAGATCCCGCATGTCGAAGCGGCCGGGCCGGTATACAGGGTCTCCTTCTCCACCCTCCGCCAGACCTATATCGATGTGCTGGGGATCCGTGCGGGAGACCTCAAGGCACTGTTCCGGCCTGTCCTGGCCTCGGGGGAACTCTTCCCGGCATCGTCCAACCAGGTACTTCTCGGCCACGAACTGGCCGGGAAGCTGAAGAAGTACGAAGGGATACGCGAAGGCGACCTCTTCACGGTCGTTATCCGCGACTATAACGAGTACGGCGCGCCATCGGACCGCAAGCTGGCAGTAAAACCGGGAGGCACGCTTCGTGCACGGGAGGATGCCCTCGACAACCTGCTTATCATGGACCTGGATTCCGTCAGCGCCCTTTCCAACGAGTCCATGCCATACAATGCGGTGTACGTGCGGGTGGACGACCCGGAGAACGTGATGGCCGTGGCACGGGACGTCCAGTCCCTCGGGCTGACGGCAAACGGGGCATTCCGGCAGATCGAGTCAGTCAACCGGTTCATGGACCTCGTCATCCTCTTCCTCTCGATCTTCGCGGCCATCTCGCTCGTTGTCGGCGCCCTCATGATCGTCAACACCATGGTCATGTCGGTATACGAACGGACCCGCGAGATCGGCGTCTCCATGGCGCTCGGGGCATCGCAGGGGGACGTAGTGACGCTGATCCTTGCAGAGTGCCTGTATATCGGCATGATCGGCGGGATCCTGGGGGATCTCCTCGGGATATTCTTCTCCTGGGTGATCAACACCGCGGGAAAGGCATACCTGCTCTCCCAGACCGGGAACCTCTTTTCCGCGTTCGCCCGCTACGACCTGGCCCTGGTCACCCCCGGGATCCTTGTCGCAGCGTTCCTTGTCGCGGTTGTCCTCTCGCTGGTCTCCGGCATCTACCCGGCCTTCCAGGCAGCCCGCCTGAACCCGGTCGAGGCAATACGGCATACATGATTTTCTTACGAACAGGAAAAGGACAAGAACAGCCATGACAGAAAGAACCATGAAGAAAAAACCCTCCCGGTGGTCCGGTATCGCAGCCACGATGATCCTTGCGCTCCTGGTCCTTGCCGTGTGCGCCGGGACAGGGTGCGTGTCGAACCCGGACAGGACAGTAACCCCGGCAACGGCAGCACCTCCTCCCCTCACCCCGGATACGGTACCGTCAGCCAGTCCCACCGGCACCGGGCAGGCCCCCGGCACAACCGTCGGGCGCATCATCGTCACCAATGCCGATGCGGCAGAACTCCTCCTCGCAATCGGCGCAGCGGACCGTGTCGTCGGGATATCCGACACGGTGAAGAACCATCCCGTGCTCGGCCCGCGCTATGCCGGTGCAGAAAGTATCGGGTCCTGGCAGGCTCCCGATATCGAAACGATCCACTCGCTCCATCCCGATGCAGTCATCAGTTATTCGAGTTACACCCCGAAGAATGTCGACCGGATAACCTCGGCAGGCATCCCCCTCCTCCTCATCGACTGCTACAAGATCGATACCCTTGCGTCCGATACAAGAAGGCTCGGGAACCTGACCGGCAGGGATGCGGAAGCAGAAGAGTATATCGCGTTCATCGAACGGTACGAGGCGCTGGTCCGGTCCCCTGCCGCAGCTCACCCGCCCGCCAGCCCCCCACGGGTCTATATCGAGTCGTACTCCGATTATTCCGCCCTGACCTGGGGAAGCGGCGGCGACCTGCTGGTGACGATGGCCGGTGGCGAGAATATCGCAGGGCTGCTCCCGGTCTCCTCGCCGAAGGTCAATGCCGAATGGGTAATGGCCCAGGATCCCGACGTGATCATCAAGACCGCGGCATCGGGAAAGAACGAGACCGAGCTTCGCGAGATCCATGCAAAGCTTGTCGGCAGGACCGGCATCGCGAACACCAGCGCGGTCAGGAACGGGAGGGTATACGTGATCTCGGGAAGCGTCACCTACGGCCCCCGTTCGGTGATCGGGCTCGCCTGGGTTGCACGGATCCTCGATCCCGATAATTCCGGTGACATCGATCCCCGGGAGATCCAGGACGAGTATGCCGGCCGTTTTGTGGCAGGGACGAACACGACCGCCGCGATCTACCCGCAGCCCGGATAGCCCTGCCGGTGCGGATAGTGCCGGAATCCCCGGTGGCTGCCCCGGGCATTTCCCGGAACCCTGCCGGGACAGTTCCTTTGCTACTTTTTAATACTTTTTTCATAAAAAATCTGATAAATACTATAAAATTTTTTAATACCATCAGTCATATAAGATCCTGTATGATCATGGTCCTCTCTCATCTGTCCCGGTGCCTTCCCCGTCCTGTTGCCCCGGCAGCTGCCTGCACTGCGCAAACCCCTGGTACGATTAAGGAGAGCCCCTCTTCAGCGGCGAAGCGCCAGGGCATCGCCATAACAATCCTGGTCCTGCTTGCAGCCCTGTTCGCCCTCGCCCCGGCAGCGAATGCCAATGTCAACATGGGCGGTATCCCCCTCAGGACCGTGGACTCGGGAGTGGTCTCCGGGGGGGTCTGGTACGATACCTACAACGGGTTCGACAAGGGGTACGCGTACAAGTCCTTCAACCCCCCGGCCGCTACCGAAATCCAGTGGGCCAGGCTCTATGTCGGGGTCTATTGCGGCCACATGCAGAACAATTACCCGGGAAAGGCGGAGATAAGCCTCGATACGGACAACGACGGGAAAGGCGACCAGATCCTTGGCCAGGAGGAGATGAATGTCGAGTACACGTATCCCGGGAACGGCGGCACC
>NZ_JAQTQD010000024.1 GCF_028712425.1 Methanoregula sp. | reverse complement strand
CTTCTTTTCGTGGAACAACCCCCGGCTGTCCACAATGTGCAATTTATAATGATGATATATATATGATTTCTGTCCCAATCAGCTACACGTTCGAAGATACGAAAGGTACCCGGTAAGAAAAGGAAAACGAAATGAGCCGTAATTGGCTTGAAGAGATCTCTCCCGGCGTAAGTGATAACCTGCGCGGGGAAATTCGTCACTTTTTATCTTATCATTCTGTTTTTCATTTGATGCAGGCTCTCCGACCCCCCTCACCACATCCTCGGCCAGCACCCCCTCCGCCCTCAGCCAGCACAAAGCCCTCCGCCCGGATAGGGCGATGCCCACCCCCTGCCCCCCATCGGAGAGTCGATCCCGGAAAAGCCCCATTCCCTCAAACCCGCACCTCCTACCCCTCCGGCCCCTGCGTTATGCCTCTGTATTAGCGCTATTTGCGTCCGCGTTTCTCCGACGAAAAAAGTGTTCGGGAATGGGGACTTACGCCCTCATTTTCAGCAATTACGCCCGCTTTTTTTGGATTTATGCCCTCCGGGGGTTTTGGGGAATGGATTTCTCCGTCGGAGAGTCGATCCCAAAAAAGGGGATTTTCCCCGCTCCCCGCCTCTCATAGCCCGATCCCTCCTGCGATCCGCCGCTGTAACTGTGCCATACCTGGTTGGTGTTTTACCGATGGAAAAAGCCTGTAAAATGAGGTATAATGGCTGCATTTTCACGAAATGTCGAACGTCATCTGACGTGAGACACGAGAAGACGATAGTCTTCGAGTCCTAGTTGCCGGGGCCGGGAAATATGGGCAATCCGGGCGCTATGCGGGGCCAGATTGGCACAGCCCGAAAAACGGGGTTCCGGCAGGGGGTGCTCCGGCCGCCCTTTCCCTCTACACTTTTTGCAACGGCCTCTCCACTGAGCACCCGCCCAGCACCCCCTCCACCCCCCGGCAGCATAAAGCCCCCCACCCGGCCAGACACTATGACAGAACTTGCGAATAAAAAGAGATGAACGCTACTTCGAGAAATAGCGCCCATATCTTTTGTGTGCCTGTTCGATCGTCATCAGGTCAAGCACGTTCACGAGTTTTTCTTCCTTATGGATTTTGAAAATAATCGTATATGTCCGCCCGATGTGCATGCGATATACCTGGAATTTTGCATTCAGGCACTCCACACCGGGTGCGCTGTACGGATCTTCAAGTTTGCAGAGGTGGCTGAAGATATGTTCCCGGATCTTTTCCGGGAATTTTTCCAGAGTCTTCAGGACACCTTTCTCGATTTGTACTTCCACGGCGATACCTCTGAAATTCTTCGTTCCATTGATCCCTGTTTTTCAGAGGAGTTAATGCCAACAGGCAATTCATTTCAGATTTGGGATTTTCAGTCTCTTTGCAGCATCCTTCAAGCTGACAAATTCACCGTTCTTTTCGATTTCCTCAATGTGGGCCAGAAAATCACGTTCCTGCTTGAGTGCGATCATCTCCGCTAGGAGCTGGTCGTACGTCTGCCCGTGTTTTTTTAAGCCCGCGAGGGATTCCCAGATCTCCTCCGTTACCGGGATTCTTTTATTTGCGACTTCTGTCATGGTGGCTCAGCTCGGTTCTTTCGATTAGGCTAATTTCAGTCAAGGGTACAACCATCGTACGTTTCGTTGCATTGCCTTCTTACAGCCTTTTGTTCTACAACAACGTTGAGCTTTGATCACGTCAGTTTTACTAGGCTAATTTCAGTCAGGGATACAACTGTCGTACGTTTCGTTGCATTGCCCTCTTACAGCCTTTTGTTCTACAACAACGTTGAGCTTTGATCACATCAGTTTTACTAGGCAAATTTCAACCAGGGATACAACCATTGTACGCTTCGTTGCATTGCCCTCTTACAGCCTTTAAAATTTTATAAGCACTTACAGTATTGTAATTACGTTAAAATAAAGATTGTGCCATTAGCCACCTCCCCTTTATCCGTTTGAGACGTGATTGGCTCAACAATAACCGGCCGCCCCCTCTCCCCGACCCCGTCCGGCAACGCCCTCTCCACTAAGCACCCACCCCCACCCCCTCCGCGATCAGCCAGCACAAAGCCCCCTGCTCGCATAGGGCGATGCCCAGCCCACCCCGATGAGAGGGGTTTGCACACTTAACACTCCAGATATGACTTAAACGTGAACAAGACGTTTGGATCCAGGTTCAATTCACGTAACAGGTTCTCCCTCTCTTCCTTAGCCCGGGGTGGCTCAAGACCAACCGGATATACTATCTTTGTTTTATGCAGGGAGATGTTGTAATGCATAATCTTGGAATAAAGATCTGATTTTGCCTTTTCAGAGCCAAATAACAGGATTACTGGAATTGAAATTTTTCCATTGACATCCTTCCTTGACGGTTCGATAAACTCATACATTGGTGATGAAAAACCGATGCCCGGTGAAGTCTCGTATAAAAGAAATGAATCCGGGAGTGTTGCGTTTTCTGTTTTGTTAATGAGAATATAATATCCGAACGCATGGGATGAGTAGGTGTGTACGTTTTCCGGATGTGAAACGTTATATCGTGTAAGCAAGGTGAATAGCTCGTCATCGGACATACTCTCGTTGACAAGAATGCCCCCAATCCAGTAACCAGACTGATCTGATTTTTCCTGCCACTCGTCCGTGGATTTGTATGATATCTCCCGGCACGAAGATATTCCTTCATGGGGAGTTGGGGTGAGATTGTTGGGATGATGAGTGGCATCCATCTGAACTGGTTTTATTGGTGCTATGAAGAGTACCACTCCGGTAATACAAATCAAGAGTATCAGGAGTATCATACCGGTTTTGAACATTTGTTACGCTCCGTTCAGGCAATCTAAAAAAAAATTAATTTATTTTTATATGATTGTTATAGAATTGGGGATTTAATTCATTAAACCATTCCCAGTATTCCGATCCTTGGCCCAGCGGTGAGGGATCTTTGAAATAGAGATAGGTAAATCCATTGGACGGAGATCGGATATAGCCGATAGCGGCCTTTGCATGGATTCCGGTCCCTACTTTAAATGGGCGATTTTCATCGATCTCTTTCTTGCTGTCATCCCAGTTAATCGTGTAATAATCACGGGAACCAGTTTTTCCCAATCCTCCTGATGCGATTGATCCCGTATAATAGTTCAGTTCTTCATTGATGGTTGCACCTCTATATGGAATGGATACCGGAATTCCCATCCGAGTGGCAATTTGAGTCTGAGTTCGTGACACTCCATAATACTGGGAGATCATCTTGGCAGTACCAACAGTACACCATTCAGTCGTTTCCGCACCGATTAGGGGGAATGAGGATAGAACCCGGTATTCGGACGCGGCTTTTAGAGAAGTCAGTTTTGCTGTATATTCTTGGAGACGTTTTTCTGTTATTTCACCACTCATGTCAGTCGTAAGATACAAATTCGTTTTTTCCGTTTCGGTTACATATTGATCATATTTTAACCAGGATTCAATGAATTCGGTCTTTTTATCATAAGGATATGTTTCATAGTAAGAAACAATTCCCTGGTCGCCCTCAAATTGAGGAGCTTTTTCCGGAATGATCGAATAATCATATGCGTCGATTATTACGTTTTGCTGAATATTTGTGAGATTATCCGTGTAATATGCTATCATCCCTAGGTTGGGATATGCATAGCTGACAAGCTGAGTTGTGATGGTTGTTGATGGTTTTGCATTTTTTTGCGCTTCAGCACGGGATTTCTTTTCCAGTTGATTCAGATTAATTGATGATTTTCCAGGCCCGATAGTAACGACCGGGTTTCCTAATATTTTACTTGCGGCAATTTTTATCTCACCGATCTTTCCGTTGTTCTTTTCGATGGTAAAGAGATAGAATAATCTCGTGCCGTCAATATCGTAAATAATCAAAGGATCTGGTTTAATTTTTCCTCCAATCCAGATTGACTTATCCCCGAGTGCACCTGTGCTCACAAATTCCAACAGGGCATAAGATGCCTGGGACTGAGCTCTATCTGCAGAAACATAATTCTCTTCAATGATCGGACGTAACTCCTTCATTTTCTGATCTTCCGCCGCGCTCACCAAAGGTACCATTGCCATCCCCGCTAACAACAGCGCCAGCAGGACGATTACTGTTTTGTGTAGGTTCATGCTTCTTCAACTCCTCGCATTTTTCCATGCGCTTCGCTCGCCGGCATGGGAAACCTTCATAGGATCGGAAGATAACAATCTCATGCCTACGGGCGGGACCGGGTTCAACACAGGTTTGTCGCTTGGTGAGCCCGTCCTCTTCTTTTCGTGGAACAACCTCCGGCTGTCCACAATGTGCAATTTATAATGATGATATACATGATTTCTGTCCCAATCAGCTACACATTCGAAAAGACGAAAGGTACCCGGTGAGAAAAGGAAAATGAAATGAGCAGGGATTGGCCGGAAGAGATCTCTCCCGGCGTAAGTGATAACCTGCGCGGGGAAATTCGTCACTTTTTATCTTATCGTTCTGTTTTTATTTTGTGCAGGGTTTCCGGCCGCCCCCTCTCCCCTCCCCGGGCAACGGCCCCCACACTCCACAACCGGCCAGCACCCCCGCCGGCACCGGGCAACACAAAACCAATCGGTCGGATATGGCGGTGCCCAGCCTGCCCCCTTCGTTCGAGACTTCACGATACCGGCCCAGCATTCCTGTCCTCCCCATATCCTTATAGTACCCGGATGTCCAATTCCATATAGGAAGGAACGGCATGCCCGGACTCATCGCAAGGCCACGGAGGAAAAGCCCGGTGATAAAAAAACTGGAAGCAGCAGCTCCGGCCATCCGCAGTACGTTTGGGGTGACGCGGATCGGGATCTTCGGCTCGTTTGCCCGCGGTGAAGAGACAAAGAAGAGCGATGTTGACGTTGTCGTGGACTTTGCCGAAGGACACGCTACCCTGAAAAATTTTGTTGCCCTTGCGGAGCGACTGGAAGCCCTGTTCATGAGGAATGTGGATCTCATCACGGTCGAAGGGATTGACAAGTACATCCGGCCCCGAATTGAGGCCGAGGTGATCTGGATTGAAGGATGACAGCGTCTATCTCCGGCATATCCTTGACGAGATCGCGTTCCTGGAACGGATAGCGAAAGATCGGACCCTCAATGATCTCATCAATGACGATTATTTCAGCCACGCAGTCCGGAGTGCGATTGAAGTAATCGGCGAAGCGGCAAATAATGTCCCTGAGTCGGTAAAAGGGGAATACCCGGATCTTCCCTAAAAAAGAGATGGCCGCCCTTCGCAACAGGATCATCCATGGGTATTTCCGGATCGATTATTCAATTGTCTGGGATGTCATCGTCAACGATCTTCCTGAAGTGAAACCAGCGATTTTTACAATTCTCCGGGATATGGATCAACACTCCTGAAAACCGGCAGAAATTACCGATTCAGGGTGATACTATTGTCAGGCTGGGGATCGTCTCGCAAAAAATTCCGGCCACGATTCGTTTGATCCTGCTCACCAACCCAAACGCGAACATCCTTGCGAACAAAGTTTTCCATACGATCCGTGAAAAAAATTCCGGGTTGACTCTGCAAATAATTTCAAACAACGTCCGGCAAAATTTTTCCGGCAAATCCCTGTGCTCAAAATGTTCCGACTCATCATCTCTCCTTAACGCCACGACTTCGCACCCCACAGAATCCGGTTGTTCAATCATCCAACCAACAACATATTATCAAATTATATCTTTCATTAGACAATGAAATTCACCGCACTCCTTCCCGGCTCGTTCAAGCCCGGGAGAGCGGCCCCGGTCGTTCCGGCCGCCCTTTCACTTGCAACAAAACTATCCCTTCAACGATACTTCACCGGCAGGGAGCGGGCGCATGCAGAGTTTCTTCTTGTGGGCATCCCGCATCACGCCATCGATTTTCCGGGAAGTATCGGCTGTGTAATATGCCTCACCACACTGCTCGCAGACATAAGCAGGGACATCCTTGATCACGATGACTTCACCGGCAGCATGGGTAAGAAATTCCGTTGTTCCCTTGCGGAGTTTTCCTTTACAGAAGCTGCAACGATCCGGAATCATGGTTTACCGCATCTCTCATCCGGTGATGATGAAACAATTTTCCCCGAGCGTCCGGCAATCGTCTTCTCCTGTGATTTGACCCTTCGCTCCAGTTTTACGAGATCTTCTTCCGGTGGCAGGGCTTCAGGACAGATTCCCCGTTTCAGGAGAAGGTCCCGGACGTCCTGGTTGTTCTGAACATGTTCGGTCGTGATTGGATCTTCCCCATGGATATCCTCCTTGGAGACATTGAAATTCGTGATCTCGGTTGCGAGGTTCTTGGCGGTGATAGTAACGGTCGGGAGAAAATCCGCAAGAGGCCTGCTTTGAGGAACTTCGAGGCGCTCCTTCATCGCGTGGGTGGAGTGACCGCCAAACAGGGCTTCGTCCCCTTTACTGCGGATACGGGCAAAACCCGATTCATCCACGCCCCGTTCGTAGATATTCCGGGATAATTCTTTTTCGGAATCCTTCAGGTGTTTCCTTGCTTTCAGTCGCTCGGAAAGCCGGATGTGGTCTTCGATGATCTCCTGCTTTCGGGTCTGCACTGCGAAATAACTCTGGGCAAACGCGATCTCTTCCTTACGCGGGTCCCCGTTCTGGGCGATGAGGTAACAGGCATAGCGGGTGAGCAGGAGATCTTCGATCTTCCTTTGCGATCCCGATCCGAGGAGAACCATTTTGTTGGCGTCAACGAAATGGTCTGCTACGGTATTACCTGAAGATGTACAGGACTCTTTTGCTTTTTCGATAACGTTTAAAAAATTCCTCCATTCATCGTACCCGAGAAGGCCCTGCAAATCACGGGCAAACCAGAACTCTACACCATCCTGCACGTGGACGAAATCCTTAAAATGTTTGTGAAGACGTCTGATGATGGCTGGTTTCATAGTCCCGGTCCCTGAATGAAATATTATTCTCTATCGATATATTCCAGAATACTGGCACATATATTCTGCCTGCGCAGGGTGAAACTAATCCCGCCCCCCTCAGAGATCCGCCGCAGGAGGGCCCCCATCCATCTCCTCGTGACAATGGCCCCCGTACCCCTCCCCGGCCAACACCCCCGCCGGCACCGGGCAGCACAAAGGCGTTTGCCCGGGTGTGACGGTGGCTCCCTCTCCTTGCTGATATAGGTAGGCACCCGGCCTACTTCACGATCATAGTGAGGTTGAACGTAAGCATTCCGTTTTCTTCGGGTGTGAGGACAAGTTTTCCGTTCAGGACCGATGTCCCCGGGCTGACTGCACGGTACCTGGCCCGGTAATTGCCGGTGTTGTTCCAGAAATCGCCACCAGAGGAGTACGCGCCGGCATTCAGGAGTTCAATCCCGCATCCGGACCCCTGGACGATCCAATGAAAAGGCTGGCCTGATGCATAACCGAGATTAATCTCAACAACATCTCCCTTCTCAAGTACGATAGTCCTGCCGGATTCGCTTCTGTTAAAGGAATACCGGATCCCGGGCATCGGGTCACGGATTGGGATGGACGTATCGACCGGTACGGGAATTATTGGAGCAACATCCGGGGGACTGCACGTGGGTACAGTATCCTGCACGGAACCAGGTACCAGCAAAGTCGGTGTGGCTGGCGGAATCAGTGTTGTTATTGCGGGGGCTTCTGCTTCCGGAATGATTGGACTGCTCGTTGTCGGGAACGGGGTTTGTTCAGTCACGCAACCTCCGATAAGTGCCATGCCGATGAGGATAATCGTTAATGAGAATCTTCCCGTCATTTCGCATTCCTTACTTTGTTCACCAGATCCATGTGTAACTCATCGTCCATTGTGTTCTCTCAGGAATGGACCTTCCCGTCATCAGATATTGACCCGGTCCGACCGGTAAAGAGGTACCAGGGATTCCCCTCCAGCGCAATGATCTGCCTGAGATCGGCTGAACCCGCTGAAAGGTTGTTCTCCCCGACCAGGCCAAAGTATTCGATGAAACAATCGTCCCTGCCCGGCATGACCGCTTTTTTTATGACAAAGAAATACCCTGCCGTATCATTGCCCTCGAACGTTGTACCCTCCAATGTTGTTGGCGAGGTTTGTCTGCCCGAATATTCCCAGGACTGAATCTCGGTCGTAAGATTGAGCGCGACAGGTGTAACCTGTCCACCGGCTTTCAGGTACCTGGACAACTGCTCTTCCGATCTGTTACAATCCTCCGGATTTTCGAAATACCAGATTGCAAAAACGCGGGGCTGGTTCGTTCCCGGTTTCCGGAACACGGCATAACTCGCAGTCGCATAACCTGCAGTCTGAGTCAGGGACGGAAATTGCGGGTAGTTTCCTGAGTTCCGCTGGCTGATACAGAGATCAGGTCCCGGGGGATTCGCACGATCCGGCGAGTCGCAACGATGTCCCACGTTCCAGATAACCCCGGTGGAAAAATCCTGGTGCTGCGGCAGTCCGGGACCGATTGGGTGGATGAGGATCGCGAGAAAAAAAATGAAGAGCAGGATAAAGGGTATCGTGCCCCATATGATCCATCTTTTCAGATTTTCTGTTTCTTTCAAGGTTTTTCTCTCCTGTTCTAAGTTTGCTGTTCCGGGCCCAATCCAGAAATCGTTGTCATGGGAATATCTGTTGTCAGGAAATTGTGGTGCTCAACACCCCGGAACGCCGGGTATTATTTCCCCTTATTCACAACCCGGTGGAGAATGGAGCACACGCCCAGTGCCGTTATAACAACAACTTCCGGAAACGGGGTGGAGGTTACCGGCAGACCTGCAGGAGATGCCGTGTCCCTGACAGATTCCTGGTATGGTTTTCCTGTCGTCATGGTAAAAAAAGACATTTTTTGTCCGGTACTGATGACGAACGATCCGGTCCCGGGAACTGCTGAAATAAACCGGACCCCGCTGCCGGCCTGAACGGTTCCAAGATTCTCTCCGGTTGCAATCCTGTACAGCGTAATATTCCAATTCCCTCCCCGTGCAAGGACATCGCCGGTATCGGATACTGCAATTCTCTGGCCGGGTTCTCCGGGCAAAGAGACAATCTCCTGCATCTTCCCATCCAGAGCATAGACCCGCCCTTCGGAAGTTTCCACAACAAGCCGGGTACCGTCATCTGAAATATCCAGTGCTGTTCCGGCACCGGGAAACGATCTCTCCCCGGTCATTGTCCCCGTACGGTTGAACATCATGAGATTGCCGAAACGTCCCCCGATCACCGCAATCACGGACCCGTTTCTGCTGACAGCAACCGTGTTCTGACCCCGCGTCTGGTATTTCCCGAGGATCGAACCCGTCCCGTCAAGGAAAAACAGGTCGTACGGGCTGAGCCGCTCACCGTAATGTATCCATGAATCGTAGTTGCTGTCTCCCGCCGCAACAAGGGTACTTCCATCCGCTGATGCAGCAAAGGAAAGCACAGGGGCGTCAACAACGGTTGTCCAGCGTACCGATCCGTTCCTGTCAAGACCGATGATTCTCCCGTCTTCTGTCCCGACAACGATATCACCGGTGTTCGGTAAAACAGCGGAAGCAAGGGGCGGCTGGTATGTCACATAATCCCAGACAATCCTGCCGGACCTGTCATAGAATGTCACCTTGTTTGAGGTGGTATTGGATACGGACCCGTGACAACAGCCCGGGACCAGCTGAGTGATCACAATGCCAGTTCCATCGGGAACAGGAGTGATAGATGAAACCCAGGGGATTTTTTCAGCAGTGAGTGTTTTGTTGAAGAGAAGCGTTCCGTTCCCGTCATAAACGAAAAAATCCGGACTATACGGGTAATTCAGGGAAATGAGCCGACCTTCTTCCGCGACATGCAGTACCGGGGAGAGATTGGCCGGATTATCTGAAGGAACGAGCGGGACTTCCCATGCAGGATGTAACGGGTATTCAAGCCCCATGACCGGAAATGGGGTGATCAGGAAAGCAAGGATGAAAAAAAAGAAGAATGGTGTTATTTTTCCAAGCATCATCGTTCGTCCTGTGACCGTTTAGTTTCTGATGAAAATAACTCCTTGCACCGGATTTGATCCTGACAGGAAGGTATTCCAGTTTTCCCAGTACGGGGATCCCACATTGACCGGGCCTGGATCGTAGATATACAGATACTGTGATGATGCAGACGAATACGAATACCCGGCAACAGCACGTGCGTGAAGGGACAATGATTCATAGCGGCTTGCATGCTGGGGGCGGTTTGCGCTCAGATTGCTAATAAAATCATCATACGAGAACATGCCGGTATACCTGAGTTGGGAATTCGGTTTTCCTAATCCGCCGGATGCCGTAGATAGCTGATAATAATTCGAGAGGGTTTCCTGGAGTGTGGCACCGTTACCGGGGTTTGATATTCCCATGGTACTGGCGATTCCGGATTGTGTTCGCGAATATCCATAGTATCCGGATATCATCTGGGCTGTCGCAAAAGGACACCACCCATTTGCCTGCTGAGCATAAAGGGGGAATCCGCTCAGAGTCTTGGTCGCCCCTGCTTTAACTGATAATACGGTCTGCCGGTTCATGAGGGAATCCTGTTCGGATTCGGCATTTGCAATACGGGTGCTGATATCCGACGAATGGATCCCGTTATAATAGGAGACCTGTTTTGACTCCGGAATAACTGAGAAATCATACGCGTCCAGTATCAGGGTTTTTTCCTTCGATCCCGGCGCAGAGAACCTGAATAATATCGCCATGTCGGGATAATCATAACATACCAGAGTCATTGAGTTGATTACCGTTCCCTTGTATTCTTTTTCGATGATCTCTCTGGCGTGCGTTTTGGCGGAATCCAGATCGACAGGTCCGGCGCCGGGGCCGATCGTGACAATGGCACCCCCGACAACCTTGCTCGCTGCGGCCTTGATCTCACCGATTCTTTTCCCTTTGCTCTCAACAGAGAAGAGATAGAATAGTGGTTTTTCGTTGAGGTCATAGATAATGTCTGATTTGGGATCTACGGTTGCCCCGTCCCAGTTATTGTCAAGTGCACCTCTGCTGACAAAATCTTCGACCGCAGCACGTGCAGACTGGAGAGCAGTATCCTCTGAAATAGCATTTTTATCAACAAGCGTTACTATATCCGATGCAGATGAGGCCTTATCGGCATTCACCATCGGTACCATTACCATCCCTGCCAGCAGCAACGCCTGCAGGATGACAAACGTTTTACGTATGCTCATTTGTTCTCACCTTTTTTGATAGCCTTCGCTCGCCGGCAGGGGAAAACCTTCATAGGATCGGAAGATAACAATCTCATGCCTACGGGCGGGACCGGGTTCAACACAGGGTTGTCGCTTGGTGAACCCGTCCTCTTCTTTTCGTGGAACAACCCCCGGCTGTCCACAATGTGCAATTTATAATGATGATATATATATGATTTCTGTCCCAATCAGCTACACGTTCGAAGATACGAAAGGTACCCGGTAAGAAAAGGAAAATGAAATGAGCAGGGATTGGCCGGAAGAGATCTCTCCCGGCGTAAGTAAAAACCTGCGCGGGGCAATTCGTCTCTTTTTACCTTATCGTTCTGTTTTCATTCTTTGCAGGGTTTCCGGCCGCCCTCTACCTATACACTTTTTGCAACGGCTCCTCCACGGAACACCCGCTCAGCACCCCCTCCGCGATCAGCCAGCACAAAGCCCCCTGCCCGGATAGGGCGGTGCCCAGCCTGCCCCCTTCGTTCGAGACTTCACGATTCCGGTCCGGTATTCCTGTCCTCACCATATCCTTATAGTACCCGAATGTCCAATTCCATATAGGAAGGAACGGCATGCCCGGACTCATCGCAAGGCCACGGAGGAAAAGCCCGGTGATAAAAAAACTGGAAGCAGCAGCTCCGGCCATCCGCAGTACGTTTGGGGTGACGCGGATCGGGATCTTCGGCTCGTTTGCCCGCGGTGAAGAGACCAAAAAGAGCGATGTCGATATCCTTGTCGATTTTAAGGACGGGTACGCAACGCTCCGGAATTTCGTGAGACTATCGGATTATCTTGAAACGCTGTTCCGGCGCAAAGTCGATCTTCTGACGGAACCTTCGCTCTCCGGACTCATCCGGCCTTATATCGAACAGGATGTGATCTGGATTGAAGGATGACCGGGTCCTGGTTACTCACATTCTCAATGAGATACAATTTCTGCAGAAGATCACCAATGGGCGGAACTACGACGATCTTCTCTCAGACCAGTATTACTCGCATGCAGTCATCCGTGCGATCGAAGTAATCGGGGAAGCGTCTAAGAACCTTTCGCCGCATCTCAAAGAAGAACATCCCGGTATTGCATGGCGGGAAATTGCCGGTATGCGGGATAAAGTGATTCACCGGTATTTCGAGATAAACTGGCAGATTGTCTGGAGTGTCCTTACCGATGATCTGCCGGTTCTTGAAACTGAATTCTCCGCACTTTTAAAAGAGATCAGCTAGAGACGCAAAAAAAAAATGAGTAATCAATAACCGTCATGCCCATCATCGTGCGGGCACATCCCCAACCTCCCTCATCCCCTGCCTGAAATTTTTCAAGCAGGATTCGGTTGTTCCGGATCAGTAAATCAAACGTGATCACGATCGCGATGAAAATTTTTCAAGCAAGGTCCGGCAAAATTTTTTCTTGCAGAGTCTGCTCAACACCAGATCGAGCAGGGGCTGCTCAACATTTTTCATGCAGGGTCTGCAGAAAAAAACCGGAACACGTTTCGACGGATGTGTAAGACACTAGTGTCCGGTTATTACAGATCCGGTTATCTTTTTTTAAGCAGGATCTGGTTGAAATCAGGTCGAGCAAGGTCTGCTCACATTTTTTTAAGCAGGGTCTGGTTGATCCAACATGATGCAACAGTAATGAGCAAATGTAATAACTCGCCATCAACGTATCAAAACCTGCGAAAAAATGCCTGGAAAAAGAGAATTATTTGACTCCGAGAAATCTGAGGATGCTGTCAATCAACTGTTGGAGAACGTCCATCTGTTTTGACTGTTCAGCGATTGCTACATCCTGTTCTGCAATCTTGCTTTGCATTACTGCGGTTGTTTCCGGAATTATTTCCTGATTTCCTGATGAGTACATGCTGACAGATCCATCCCAGTTTCCCATTGCAACATACAGATTGTTGGATGAAACAACGATTTTTTTAAGAACGCCCCCGGTCCCTGTAACAAATTTTCCGGAAAGTATCCCGTTACGGTCGAACAGATAGAGATCGCTTGATCCGGCAGCAATATAATTACCATCTGGCGAAATCGCAATGTCGAGCATGCCAGCGTCGGTGTTGTACTTCCAGATGAGTTGACCATTTTTGTTGAGATGATGAATAACAGCGCCTTTCGTGCTTTGTTCACTGATTGCGATATGCTGATCATCGGCAGAAATTGCAATGCCCATTCTCGTTATTCCCATCGTGTTGTATTTCCAGAGTTGTTTCCCCTCATGGTTCAGGAGGAGGATGGTTCCATCCGTTAATCCAACAACAATATACTGTCCATCTGATGAAATTGCTACAGCTTTGATATTCTGATCGGTATTGTATTTCCAAAGGAGTGCCTTCTCACGATTAAGAAGAATGACGCTGGTGTCACTCCATGCCCCGTCCCCGAAAACAACGTATTGTCCATTGGCGGAGATGGCCGCCAAGCCCGTACATTCGCCAGTATTATATTTCCATAAGAGGTTTCCCTGGCGATTAAAAAAGTACACATTATTTTCTACAGGTTCCTGGGTATTAACCAGAAACCACGATTTGTTCCCTGCACTTACAACGCCATATTCTCCATCTGGTGTGATCGCAACGTTTGCGACACCGGCGCCTACAGTATTTTTCCCAATAAGTTTCCCATTTTGATCAAACAAATATACGTGGTCGTCATTTGAAAATGTACCAACAAGAGTATACTGGCCATTTGATGAGATTGCAACATCAGCTACGACATTTTTGTTTAAGGAGGAGGATTTCCACAACAATGCAGGTTGAGTATAGTGATCGACTGCATTTACGGGATGAATTAATCCCTGCATAATAAACATAAAAAAAATGCAGATGAGAAAGATTCCTGGTAATGGACTTTTTCTCATCGGGGAGTATCTTTTAATGAAATTTTCAATAAACAAACAATCATCTCATTGTCAATCATAATCAAAAAAAATAAAAACATGCCGATTTGTGTGAACTTCGACAACCATGCAAAACAGCTTGAATCCCTGCTCGCTATTCACGCAAGTCTGCCACAACTACACAATCCGACGAACAAGGTCCCTGTCGCCCCCACTATGAGCAACCGCCCACACGCAGGACGGGCAGAGGGCGATAGATGTATCTCTATAACAGTATTTTTATTCTCCTGCAGGCAGTACGTATTCTCATACGGAAGTGGATACCATGGAGAACGAACCAAACGAACCACAACAAAAATGCTGGTGCGACGTTGGGCACACGATGAAACATCATGCCTGCCACGGGTCCGGGGGCGCCCTGTACTTCGTGGGCTTCCTTGGCGCCCTGTACTATTACCTCACAACGGCAACGAGCTTCCTTGCAGGAGTGATCGGCGTTGTGAAAGCGCTGCTCTGGCCGGCGTTCCTGGTCTATGGCATGCTGAAATATCTCGGGATGTAACGCCAGGCACCGGGCCATCCGAAGGACAAACGGACAGGGCGCGAGTCGTGCACCTCCTGTATTGCACCACCCCATCCCAATACCCCTGTTTTTTAAAAAATCCGTTTTATACCTTCACGGCGCAAACGTACGTACCGATGCTCACCCGCAAAGTCACCCCGGAACTGGTCAGCACGTGGAAGGAAACGGCAAAGACGTACCGGCCCCTGCTTCAGCCCAACAAAAAAACCGGTCCTGATGTCCTCGCGTATCTCACCGGCAAATATCCCGTGCGGGAACTGACCTCGGATGCCCTGCGCGATGTTGTTGAGGACAATATTCTCTCAAACGAGTGCCATGCACGGAAGATGCCGGCGGGGATAACTCCCGAGGTACAGGGTTTTGTCATGGAAAACACCGGGACAGGAAAACACCTGTATGAAAACCAGGACGAAATGTTCCGGGGAAGGGCGATTATCGGTGCAGTCGAACTCCAGTCTGCGTACTTCATGGTCGAGGGGAGCAGTCTCCTGTGGGACGAGCTCTTCGCGTTCCGCGGGCTGGACGTGGAGGACCTGGGGAATTATTATCTCGTGGCCGAATACGTAGCCTGCCTCCGGCGGTTCGATCTGCTGGACCAAGTCCCGGCTCAGAAAGCATTGTGACCGAACATTCCCGGGCTCATGCCTGCCTGTCGGGAGTCAGCACGATGATACGAGTGCGGCAGTGCCGGCAGAAGACGGTCCGGGGTCTCTGCCTTCAGGACACAGGTTCAGGGACCCCACCACGAAGGATCTACCGTGGCGGCAATTATTTTATTAAATCTACTTCACAATCACGGTCAGGTTGAACCGGGGATTCCATTCATGCGGCGAGCAGCCTGGCACAACGCCAAATACCCCGTCAATGAACGATGTTCCGGGGCCTGTTGCCCGGTACCGGGCCCGGTAATGGCCGGACTGGTTCCAGTAATCGCCGCCTCCGGAATAGTACCCGTCATTCAGGAGCTCGATCGAGCAGCCTGAAACCGGCATGTCCCATTCCCATGCAACACTCGGGGCCCACCGAAGGGTCATCTCAACAATCTCTCCCTTCTCAAGCACGACCGTTCGGCCGGTCTCACTCTCTTTGAAAGAATAGCGGATCCCGGGCATTGGATCCCGGACCGCAACGGAAGTGTCGACCGGTTCCGGGACATGGGAGTCCATAGAGCATCCGGTCCGGGGATCCGGTGTGAACCGGGGTGAGGATACCGCCGGGGTTTGTGAGAAGGACGGGGTTGCGGTGATGGTTGATAACGGTGGGTGCCCCGGAGGCAGTGTCGGCGTTTCAGCGGGAGTGCTGGTTGGTGGGGAAGAGGTTGTGTCCGTAACACAACCCCCGGTAAGTACCATGAAAACAATTCCGATAAGAATCGCCGGGTAATATCCGTTCCTGGTATTTTTTTCCATCGTGTGTTACAATTTTAAAAAGATTACAGCAGATTTCATTTCCAGAAGTCCCTGTGGGGGGCAACCAGTTCGTCTTCCAGTTCCGGAAAGGGGCCCGCCACCCGGATAGGCTTCTGCCCCGCTGCAAAGACCGTGCGGGACGACAGGTTCATCGTGGGATTGCTCTTGCTTGCGCCGGTCAGGTTCTTCAACGTGGTTTCCGGAAGGCCATAGGCCATATTTCCGATATTGGCCCAGTAGATGTTTCCGCTGCACATGGCGCACGGTTCAAACGTCGTCACCAGGGTACAATTCCACAGGTAATCAGGATCGTATTGCACAGACGCCCTCCGTGAAAGCTCTGTTTCGGCATGCGAGAGACCCCCCATGTTTCCCTGTTTCATCAGCACTGTCTCGCCATCCGGCGCCACAAGCACTGCGCCAAAGGGGTGGTGGCCGGATGCCTTCGCTTCCTTTGCTACCTCGTTGGCCGTCCTCAGGTGCTTCAGGATCTGCTGGCGAGTGAGGGGAAAATCGTCCCCGTCCGAAAAGGAGCCCGTGTCCACGGATCCCGGCCCTGAGATCCCGGAGACTGTGGTTTCCACGTCGGGAATGTTCAGCGTGCCCGGATTGTCGCTCACGACCTGACCGGAAGGTCCGCTCATGCCGCTGTTGTCGTTGTCGGTTGTTTTCGTTATGCAGGCGCCAACGATTATAAACAGAACAAGGAACAGGAACACGGGCAACAATTTCATTAAGATATTCTTCATTTTGAATCTCCCATTCTGGTTTATTTTTTTAATGACGACAGATGCCGGAGTGATTGCAGCTTTGTATAGCTGAAGTCATAGGCATCCGCATATAAAACTGTTACCATGTCCATGAGAGCGATATTCCATTACCCGCCGCGTACTCATCTCCAGTGTCCGTGGCAGGGCCCCCACCCCACCAGGAAATCTGCTGCACTGCAACAGCCGCTTAACCACTGCCAGAGCGGGACCGGTAAAAGGGATTGTTATTCCTTTGGCGCATGCGGCGGCAGTTTCTGTTGTGCGAGCGGGACACCGCCCGTGCCGATCGCATCAAGTGGGTACTCCCGGACATACACGAAGAATGCGGGCGGCGGAAGTTTCGTGATCTCCGGCTCCGGTCCGGCAGCATCTGGACGGCATCCCTTCTTCACGGTTTCTGGAATTATTTCATCCAGCAGTTTTACCCGGCGTTCACGGCAACCACCGGAGCCGGGAGTGCTATGCTTGGTGAGTTCGGCTGGTGCGTGCTGCTCATCAGTATTGTTATCGGGCTGCTCTGCTGGCACCTGCGGTATATGCTCCCGAAAATGCCAAAACCCGAAGGCGGGCTGTAGGAATCCCCGCCAGGCTTTTCTTTTTCTTTCACCGGTGAATTTCCCCGTTTCTTTTGGCTGCCGGGTTTTTTTAAAAAAACATTTTGACCCGGGGGTTGCAGGTCGGTCCCGGGGGATATTTTTAAGACAAAACAGGGATAAAATCAACCATCCGCATATTAGAGGTAACCACATGCCAACAAGCAAGAAACAACTGGTAAAGCTGAACAAGGCAAAGAAGGAGAAGGCAGAAGAACTCTCAAAGCAGGCAGCTGCGGGCAGCAAAGAGGCCCAGAAGAAACTCAAGAAGCTTGAGAAGAAGATCAAGTAGGCATTCTGTTTTCATCTCTCTTTTTCTCATGGCCGGCACATGCCGGCGGATTCTCCCGGTGCACGGCTCCGTCTCACTCTGCATGGCAGGAAGACGAGGTATATATCCTTTGAGCCAGCAGGAAAGAGTATGGCCACGGTAGCAGTTCTGGTGGATTCCCGGGGCGGGCATACCCGGAAGGTTGCTGAAGCGATTGCGGATGAGCTCGGCGTAAGTGTCGGGGATATCAAAAAACGGCCCCTGCCGGATGCGGAGATCCTCTTCCTCGGGAGCGGGACGTACGGCCACCAGCCGGGAGATGAGATGCGATACCTTCTCCGGGACGGGACATTCACCGGGCGGAAGGTGGCCCTGTTTGCCACGGCAGGATCGCGCGATGGCGAGAAGCTGGTCCGCGACATGGCGGAGATGGTAACAAAGAAAGGTGCACAGGTCCTCGGGGACCCGGCTGCCCCGGGCAAGGCAATCATGGTCCGTTACCGCAACGTGCACAAGGAAGATCTGGAGGCTGCCAGGACCTGGGCCCGGAACATTGCCGGGAAGTGATGGGCAGGAGGGGCAGGTCCACCCGGCCGGCAGTGAACCAGCCGACTGTGCGCAGGAGCGATCAGGGAACCTGCGGTTATCTCTTCTCCGCCGGCTCCCGTCCCCATGCGTCGAAACCGAGCCTCAGGTGTTCGATTGCAACTTCGACAGAAGCGGGATCCGGGTCCGGGAAAGCCCGGTATTCATCCACCCAGCAGTTGGAGAGATGATAGCAATATTCAACCTTTCCGTTCTCATCGCACGACTCGATCGTGAATGGCCGTTTGTATTCCGGAAGCAGGGAGCCTTTGCCGGTTGCCGGGCCGAAACTCCGCACCATGGTAATCCACTGCGCGAACCCGAGGTCAACGGCAATGCCGCGTTCGAGATTGATGAAATACGGGGTGCGCTGACCCTCCGGCCCGATGGCAGGGGGCGGGCCGCCACTTTCTCTCTGGCCGGTATGCACTATGTTCACAGGAAGCGGGGAGACCTCCGGAAAGCCGGCAACGTACCGGCCATCCCATTTCACCCGGAACTGGAACTTCCTGCAGAGATCGTCTTCTAACGACATGATCATCCCACGGTCGTTCCTTATCGCTGGACATATTGATTCTTTGGATTGGGGCAGGACAGCAGTGTTACGCTGCCGGGGCAAGGAGGGAGATGGAGGGCAGGGGATGGAGGCTCGTGAGGCTGGTGCAGGGTGATGTGAGCCAAATTGTGCCGGGAAAACAGATCGATTCGCTCAAATATACATGACAATATACTATGATCTTAATAATCGAAGTGAAGGAGATGGTGTAACGATCACAGGGAGGGATCTGGTTGGCAGGGTTTCGATACGGGGCATGCTTGCGACAATTCTCCTGCTTGCTCTGGTGGCCGGGGTTACGGGTGACGAATCCTGTTCTTTTGTGAAACCCTGGCCCTATACGGCGGGATCCGGCACGGTTCCTCCGGATATCTCCATTGATCCATCCGGCGCTGTTTATGTAACCTCGCCGGAGGATGGCCGGGTGTTTCGGTATTCTCCGGAACGGGAACTCACCACCTACTGGGTGCTGAATGATACGGAATCCGGGGTATCCGTTGTCCCTGCCGGGATCGTTGCTGACGCTTCTCACAACGTGTATGTTACCGACCGGAAGAACAGCACGGTCATCAAACTGTCTCTCTTCAAAACAGAGCTATGGGGCCGCGAGGGGTCCGGCAACGGGGAGTTTGACCATCCGGCCGGGATAGCTGTCGATTCTTCCGGAACCGTGTATGTTGCTGATGCCGGCAATAACCGGGTGCAGAAGATCCATTCCGGCGGAAAGTATCTCCTCCAGTGGGGATCCTACGGGACAGCACGCGGGGTGTTTAATGCGCCGGGAAGTATTGCCATCGATGCACGGGATCATGTGTATGTCACCGATGCCGGCAACAGCCGGATCCAGAAATTCACATCCGACGGGACCGCTCTTGCAGAATGGGGGTCAAAGGGAACGGGTGCCGGACAATTCCTGACCCCGTCCGGTGTTGCCGTAGACAAATGGGGGAATGTCTATGTTGCCGATCAGACTGCCCGTGTCCAGAAGTTCAGCCCGACCGGGGAATATTTCAGTACGTGCAACACGAGCAAAACAGCGTATGATGTTGCCATCGGTCCTTCCGGAGAGTTATTCGTTATTATGCAGTCCGGCTCTTCATGGGAGATTGGTGAATTCAGGTATTCGTCTTTTGTTGTTCAGGAAACTCCCGTACAACGCTCCACATTTGCCGTGCTGGTCCCACGTACACCTAGTGTATCCATGACCCCGGGAGCATCAGATACACCCCGGCAGAGAATATCAGTGCAAAGCCCTGAACCCGGAAAAACCGTTCTCACAATCTCCCCGGAAGTGTCTGCCGAAAACAATACCTCTGCAACTCAGATACCTGCAACGCTGGAGATGCCCGAGACTGGAACAGCGGACAATCGGCGTGAAGAGGGCACCCTGGTGGCTGGCAGAGAACCGGGAGCCTTTGACAGAATATCCCGGTTTCTCCGTTCCGTCTTTGAGATGAGGATCCCATTCCTTCCATAAGTTTTTCTGTTTTTTGCAGCAGGACATCAACGTGTGGCTATCCCAGTTAGTTCACTAGTCCGTCATACCCTTCAATTCCCTTGTCTCTCGGTATGTGGTGCACTATCCGATATATGCCGATGAGAATAGCAACCGTAAATATTGTCCCGTCATATCTGGAGTTTAATACACCCTGGTTGCTTCATTCCTCCGGTTCAGATGCCGGGACGCGGTGCGACCGTTCTGAATTCACTGCAGACGAGTTTACCGGCTACAAAGTCCTGATTTCCCGTCGATAATTTCTTGCGACCCCTCTCCAGGATCTCTCTACTCGTTTGCCCTGTTACTGTCCCTTTGCACATTCTCCCGGATCCACGTACAGTAATGCTCCATCCAGTCCCGGAGGCGGGGAAGGCTCCCTTCGCCGATAGTTCCGTCTGCATTGAACATCCCCTCTCGCATCTGGAGGTATGCCTCAGGCTGGCGCATCACGGAAACGTCAAGGAAGGAGAGGATGTTCCGCAGGTGCTGCTGGGCCATGGCCGTACCCATTGCGCCGGGAGAGATGCCAATGATACCGGCGGGCTTCCCGGCCCACACGCTTTGGCCGGGCGGGCGGGACCCGTGGTCGAGTGCGTTCTTGAGCACACCCGGGATCGAGCGGTTGTATTCCGGTGTTACAATGAGCAGACCGTCAGCGGCCCTGACTGCATCTTTCATCCGGGTGACTGCAGGAGCGGGATGATCGTCATCGTCCTGGTTGTAGAGCGGCAGGTCGCCGATAGGAACGCGGGTAAAGGAAAAGTCCTGCGGTGCAAGCTGCACAAGACCCTCTGCGAGCTGCCTGTTCAATGATTCTTTCCGGAGGCTGCCAACAATGACCGTGATCGAGTACCGGCTCATGATCCGTACTTTTGTGTCATGGGGTATGTAGCTGCTGATCGCGGGGTTGATGGATCTTGGGAATTCCCTGTATTGAACCTATATTTCGATCGTCCCGATCAAATTGCTTTACAAATATGTTTTGCATATCGTTGTTTTTATCTATGATACTTTTAAAAAATGTTCAACAAGGTCAATCTGCATAGCAGAATGGCAGGATGTAGGGATGAAAATTGACAAATTTGGTTTGATGGTAACCATCTGGATGTGTCTGTTCCTTGCGGTTGTCCTGAGTATCATCCTTCCGTTCATCGCCACCGGATCGCTTACGCTCGCAGAATTTTTCGAAGGGTTCATCGTCTCCTTTGTCATAAGCCTGGTTATAACTCTCATCATCCCTCTCATGGAGTGGGGGGGCAGGGTTGCTGCTGCCTGCGGGGCACAGCCTGAAACGCTGCCGTGGCACCTGATTTCCACTGCCGCTCTGGCGCTGATCATGGGTACGCTCCTCTCGCTCATCATGGTCATTTACTTCATACCTCCCGAAGCACGCCCGTTTTTCCTCTTTATCTGGATCGGTATGTACCCGTTCGCGCTGCTCGCAACCTATATAGCGGCCCTGATCGCAGCCCCGATCGGGGTGGCGATTGCAAAGAAGTGCTGCGGTATTCCCGGGTAATCATGCGTGCCCCGGCAGGGTGCACTATCATTTTTCACCGGGAAGGCCGATCCCATCACGGACAACACCTTTCAGCGTTTTCTGGTTTTGCCACTCCATGTTTCCGGGGTTCATGGAGCCTGAAGCCAGATGTTGATCCTGTACGTAACGGGTACGTCTTATCCAGCTGAAACTAATCCGGCGCCTGCTGGTATCCCCGATCTTCCGTTATGCAGATTTCCCAGACCGAAAGCCAGGTTCTCCCGGCCATCAGCGGGCTTCGGAAAATGAGATGACATGGGTAAGCCGCTCGACATTCAGAGGGGTCAGGATCTTCTCCCATTGCGTGATGTATTCGATCAGCCGGTTGAGCGTGATCACATCGATGTCCTTGTCGAGCTTCAGGTCAGGATGGCTACCCTGTGTAGAGACGATGACGCACCGGATCTTCGGATTTCGCTCGTAGAAGCGGTACTCGTCTTTCATGTACACCCAGAGGGCGTGGGTGGCGACCTTCACCTGCCGTTTGATGTCTCCGGTCTTCAGCTCGATGTCTGCTCCCGACCAGTTCTTGGTGCCGATAAGAAACAGCCCTGTTGGGCCGATGACAACCGGGTCGATCTGCTGGAACCGGATCTCGTCCTTTTTTCGCCACCAGTACGCGGTGTCGAACCGGCGCAGGTTGACCCCGCTCATGATATGGCAGTCGTCGGGCAGCTGCGAGAGCGCATCAATGACCTGCTGTTCAGCCTTTGCGCCGATGAGATAAGAACTGTTTTTTGTAAGGAATTGCTTTGTAGCCGTAATGTCCCGGCTCGCAGAACTGACACTGCAGGTCCGGGTTGCGATTGCCTTCTCCCATTCCCGCTTCAGCTTCCAGAGTTTCCATCTGACAGCAGTTGACGGGAAGTGGATCCGCCACCCACTGATCTGGTTTGCCCCCCAGAACCGGATCAGGAGCCAGAGGACCACAAAAAACGATTCGCTTGCCTCGATCCGGTCATTGATTGCAAGGATGCTGGTATAGACGTCCTTTGTGCGCTGTTCAATGCCTTCGGCCATCTCACGGTTGAGCTCTGCCTCGCGGTCTTCGAGCGCATGGATGATCTCATCCTGCCGCTTCTCCTCAACCGATGCAGCCCCGGCAAGGAGTTCCGGGTAGTGTTCCAGGAACTCCGTGATCTCGGCAAGGGTTGCCATTTTTCTGCCGTGGACCGGTTTTGTCCCATCAAGGAGGAAACGGGTGCTGCCTGAGATTCCGTGAAGGTGTGCCATGATCGTCCTTGTGTATGGATGGTTTCTTGAGGGAAAGCCGGAGTGTCCGGCTCATATCCTGACGGCACCGGATTGTATCCTGCTATCCGGTCCGTCAGACAGTTAACCAGTCCCCCCCAAATGGCTGGAGAGCTTCCGAATAGGTATGTGGAGATCGGGTTGTACAAAAAGGTATCGGCGATATGAGAGGATCGTACCGGTGTTCGCAGGCGTCCCTGCATGGAAATCCGGGGACACAGATCACCCTATAAAGAAAAAAATCCAATAATGAGCCCATGAAAAAAATCCCAATGTTCATTCTTCATATATTCATCATCGCCCTGCTGGTGATTGCTGCAGGCTGTACAGAGAGTGCATCCGGATCGGCCCCGTCAACTCCCATGGATACGCCAGCCGGCCCGGTGATGCCCTCTGTTTCCAACGAGACCCTTGTTTCCTTTGTCGACAGCGCCGTTGCCTATGCAAAGGTGCAGGGCACTGAACGGGCTTTGTCCGAGTTCAACAACCGGAACGGGTCGTTTATTCAGGGCGAACTCTATATCTTCGCGTACGGGTATAATGGCACGACGCTTGCCCATCCCATCAATCCGGAAGCGGTTGGCAAACTCCGCGAGGGAGCCAACGGGATCTTTGTTGAGGAGATGGGCGCAGAAGTCCGGAACGGCAGCGGGTTCTACCGTTACGTGTATATCAATCCGCGGGACAACAACACCCTGGAATCCAAACTGGGGTATGGCATGCAGGTAGCTGATGACTGGTGGCTCGGCTCCGGCGTGTATACCGGGCCGGTCAACGCCCCTGCGACAGCAACAGCAGCGTCACCGAAAACACCATAGTTTTTTTCTCTTCCCTTGCTCTGACAATACCCTTTTCCGGGAACGCCTCTTGGTGAAACCGGCCGGCGATCTCGGGCGATCTTTTTATCCTCATCCCGCAATACTGCCCATGTGGCTCTGACTGCGGCAGCCCGCAGGCATGCCGGCACCTGCCTATGTTCGTGATTGCGGTTTTCACTATCCTGCTTGCGCTCGCGTTCACCTTTACCAACGGGTTCCAGGACGCAAGTTCGATCGCTGCTACCTTCATTGCCTCGCGTTCAGCATCGCCGCGGGCCGGTATCATCCTTGTTGCAGGGATGTCTCTTCTCGGGGCGGTCTTCGGGGGGAGTGCAGTTGCCTTCACCATGGTCGGGCTCATCAGCATTCAGCCCGGGGCCGGCGAACTGGCCGTCCTCTTCGTTGCGCTCGTTACAGCAACCGCATGGAACATCATTACATGGAAGTTCGGGCTTCCCGCATCCTCCACACACTCGCTGATCGGGGGTCTTGTCGGGGGGAGCATCGCGGCCGCAGGCATATCGAGCGTTGCCTGGGGTTTTTCCGAACTTACCGGCCCGGAGCCGGAACTTGTCGGGTTCATGAAGATCCTCGTCTTCTTCGTCCTCTCTGCAATCATCGGATTTGCAGGAAGTTTTGGATTACACAAAGCAACGGATCTCTTTATGCGCAATGCAGAACGTCGCCAGAACAGGAATATCGCCATCCTCAACTGGTGCACTGCATCCCTGATGGCGTTCTTCAACGGGGCAAATGATCCCCAGAAACAGATGGGGATGATAGCGATGGTCCTTGTTGCCGCGGGTTTTGCGGCAACCCCGGAGGTCCCGCTCTGGACACGGTGTGCGTGCGCAGTCCTGATGGCGCTGGGGACGATCAGCGGCGGGTGGCGGATCATGAATACCCTCGGGCGCCGGATCTTCCGGATCGAGCCGATCCATTCGTTCGATTCCCAGTTTTTCTCTGCATCCTCTATCGCGTTGTCAACAGCAGCCGGTGCTCCCGTCTCTTCGACCCATGTGATCACCATGTCTGTCCTCGGTGTCGGAGCTGCAGAAAACCCGCGTAAGGTCCAGTGGCGGGTGGGCAGGGAGATCATTATCGCTATGGTGATCACGATCCCGGTGACCATGCTCATTGCCGGGCTGTTATTCCTTCTCGTATCCCCCCTTATCGGAGTATGATGACCATGAAACTACCAAAAACCAAAGACCGCCGCGGAAAGGGCAGGGGCCTTTTCTCCTCGCTCTTCCCGCGCGAACATGATTTTTACCGTATGCTCACCTGCCAGTCCGAACGCACTGTTGCCGGTGTGACTGCCTTTACCGACTGGCTGAACCATTCCCCCCAGACAAATCCTGTTGAGCTGGAGCAGATCGAGAAGGAGGTGGATGCCATGCGGCATGCCATGGAGGACAAGCTGGTCCGGTCCTTCTCTACTCCTTTTGACCGGCAGGATATCTACAGCATCTCCCGGCAGACGGATTATATTCTCAACTTTGCCGGGGAGACCGCAAAGGAGATGTACGCGTTCTCGGTCTCTCCCGATCCGCATATCCGCAGCATGGCACAGCAGCTCCTCTTAGGAACGGAGTGCATTGCACGGGGGATTTCCGCACTGGAATCTGACCGCGAGAGCGTCGAGGACGAGATCCGCCGGGCCCGCCGGGCATATAATTGTCTTGAAGAGCAGTACATCACCGGCATGGCCGAGCTCCTGCGTACGGACGATGCCATGCAGGCAATAAGGACAAGGGAGATTTATCATCACCTGCGGGACGCGGGCAGGGCCATGCGGGATACCCTCGATATCCTGCACAACGCGGTCATCGACCTTGCATAACGAAAAAGGGGATTGATTATTTTTTGGCTTTCCGGATGATCGTCAGGTCGCCGAGTGTCGGGGCCATGGTTCCCGGGACTTTCTTCTCAACATCAGTATCCGGTGCATCGATGAGCCGGATCTCAAGCACCTTCTCAAGTTTCTTCCGCACACCCTCTTCCGGGATGAGGTCGCGGTTCTCGATCTTCTGGATAAGGTGCTCCTTCTCCTTCATCTGCATGGCAAGGTCCTTCTGGGAGAGGCCCTTCTCCATCCGGGCGTTCCTGATGCGGACATTATAATCGTCCACAATATCCCCCTCGATGAAATCGAACATGTCCCGCTTCCGGTAGGTGGAAGGGATCACGGCAGGAGACTTTACATTGCCCGCGGGCCTGGCACCGGCCGGACGGGCGATATCGGTGCGCCGTTGCTGCTGGACCTCGGTGCCGAACTTCCCGCATCTGGCACAGACCTGCAGCTCGGCACCCTCAACCCGGACGATCTTGGGCGGACCGCGAATGGTTTCACCGCACATTTCGCACTGCATATTCTCACTAGGAAGTTGTTTTCAGACTTTAAATGCCCTCTGAATGGATCAGGGGCTGCAACCCGCCGTTTGCCTCCTCACAAACGCTTTATATGCAATTTCCCCATATAATTATCTGAGGCACGAGATGTCTGACACCATCCACCAGTCCCCGGAGCCCCAGACTCCCGAGGAACTGTACCGGTTGTACCGTACACTGTCCGAGCAGCTCCGTGAACAGCTCTCCCAGATCGAGGGTGACAAGCATGACCTGGAAGTCCAGATGATGGAACGGGTCGGCAACCTGGAGTCCCGCAACCTCGAACTCCGCGAGCAACTGCGGCAGGTCGAGGCTGACAAGCGGTATATCGAGACCCAGAAGATCCGGTACGAGCGTGAGGTGCGGAAACTCAAGAGCGAGAGCGAGCAACTCAGGAGCCCTCCCCTTATCATCGGCACGGTCACTGATGTTGTTGATGCAAACCGGGTGATCGTCAGGAGCAGCGCGGGCCCGCGGTTTTTAGTGCGGAGCTCGCCGTCCATCAGTGCAGACGACCTCAAGCCGGGGGTACGGTGCACGCTGAACCAGCAGTCGCTTGCTATTGTCGAGCTCCTCCCAAGTTCCTTTGATGCACAGGTGTATGGCATGGAACTGGTGGACTCCCCGCAGGAGACCTACATGGATATCGGCGGGCTCGAGCAACAGATCAACGAGATCAAGGAGGCCGTGGAACTGCCGCTGAAGCGCCCCGAACTTTTCGAGCGGATCGGGGTCGAACCGCCAAAGGGCGTTCTCCTCCACGGGCCGCCCGGCACGGGAAAGACGCTGCTTGCAAAGGCCGTTGCCCACGAGACCAACGCCCATTTCATGCGGGTCGTGGGATCGGAGCTGGTCCAGAAATATATCGGGGAGGGCGCAAGGCTCGTCCGTGAGCTCTTCGATCTTGCGAAGAAGAAGGCCCCGACCATCATCTTCATCGACGAGATCGATGCGGTGGGGGCCAGCCGGACCGAGGCGAATACTTCCGGAGACCGCGAGGTCCAGCGGACGCTGATGCAGCTCCTTGCGGGGATGGACGGGTTCGAGAACCGGGGCGATGTGAAGATCATCGGTGCAACGAACCGGATCGACATCCTTGACAAGGCACTCCTCCGGCCCGGCCGGTTCGACAGGATCATCGAGATCCCCCTGCCGGATGAGAAAGGCCGGTTCTCCATCCTGAAAGTACACTGCCGGGCACTCACCATTGATGAAGATGTTAACCTTACGGAAGTGGCACGGCTCACGGATGGCAAGAACGGTGCAGATCTCCGGGCCATCTGCATGGAGGCCGGGATGTTCGCGATCCGGAAGGAGCGGTCTGCCATCAAGCAGGAAGACTTCCTCTCGGCCATTGAGAAGGTGGGCCTTGACTTCCACCGTGGCCTGCCTGGTACCGAAGGCGTTATGTTCGCCTGAACAGCCGATCCCCTTTTTATTCCCTTAACCGGGAAGTTAGCTGAATACACTACGGAGTTTCAGGAACCACCCGCATCTATTTTACGAATATATATCGCGAACGGGCGATGGTTGTGTATGACAGTACGGGAATCCTGCAGGAATTCCATGCGGGGAGACCCCGGGCTGTGAATGATCCAGGAGATTATGACCTATGACAATAACAAAGACCATGAACCATTACCCGGTGATCTTCCGGGCAGTTGAGGGCATCGGGCTGCTTGCCCTGATGGGGGCCTGCTTTGCACTCTGCTGGCTCCTCCGGCGGGAACCGGTCTTTTAAGGACAGGTCCTTAAAAGATCTCCTCCTTTTCCCGTCACTTTTTTCATTTTTTCATACGGAAACTATTCTGCCCGAGGCCGTGGTTGAATGGCAGGAATCAGATAAGGTCATCCGGCCCGCTTACCAGTTCTCCCTCATCCACGTCATCCTCTGTGCACCAGATCTCAAGCGTGTGGTCTATGCCGGCATATTCCTGGTGGTATTCCTCGACGGTCGATCCCGGTACCATCGGGACCGAGCTGATGAGCTTCCCGTCCTTGAACCCGTAGAGTTTCCGGTATTGCCAGCCGGGGCCAAGGACAACGGTCCGCTCGTAATAAACGTCCTGTGCCAGCTGGTGGGTAAAATAGATCCCCGGTTCCCATTCAAAGAGGGGCTCGCGCACGTACCGGCGGATATACCATCGCAGTTCTGCAACAAGCGCAAGGGCACTGCTCAGTGCCGCACAGGAGATGTACACGCCGCAGGATTTCTTTTTCGGGTGGTAGAACCGCAGCGCCATGCGGCTCGTCTCTGAAGAAAAGAGGGTATGGTAGAGGTCGGTTCCTTCGCGCTGGACCAGGAGGATGTTCATCCTTCTCTCCAAACTGTACAGCCCATCGTAACGCGGGCTCAGGTGTACATCCGGTTGTCGGTCACTGCCTCGTTCTTCACCTTGCGGGCTGCATCGGTGAAGTCGATCATCTCGACCTTCTCTGCCTCGCGGCGGACGGCCATCATGCCGGCTTCACGGCAGATCGCTTCGAGTTCCGCGCCGGTGGCGTTCTCTGTCATGCTGACAATCGCACCCATGTTAACGTTACCCAGCTGCATCTTTCTTGAGTGGATCATCAGGATCTGGAGCCGGGCATCCTTATCGGGCACCGGGATCTCAATCAGGCGGTCAAACCTGCCGGGGCGGAGGAGTGCCGGGTCCAGCATGTCTGCCCGGTTGGTGGCAGCCATGATGCGGACATCGCCGCGGTTGTCGAACCCGTCCATCTCTGCCAGCAGCTGCATCAGCGTCCGCTGGACCTCGGCGCTGCCGCTGGTACCGTCATTGGTCCGCATGCTCCCGACTGCATCGATCTCATCGATGAAAACAATAGCCGGTGCGCGTTCGCGGGCCAACTGGAAGAGTTCCCGGACAAGGCCGGCTCCTTCCCCGATGAACTTGTGGACCAGCTCGCTGCCGGACATCCTGATGAACGTTGCCTTTGCCTCATGGGCGACTGCCTTCGCAATCAGGGTTTTACCGGTGCCGGGAGCACCGAAGAGGAGGATCCCCTTTGGCGGTTCTACGCCGATCCGCTGGAAGATCTCCGGCCGGGTTAGCGGATACTCGACAGCTTCCCGTACTTCTTTGATCTCGTTCGCAAGGCCCCCGATCTGGGCATAGGATATTTCGGGAGACTCCACAAGTTCCATCACCCGGACACGGGAGTCGTAGATATTTCCGATAACCTTGACAATCGAGAGCGCGTTGTTGACTGCGACCTTTGCCCCGGGTTTTAAGAGCGGGCGGAGTTCTTCACCGGCAGTAGTAAGGTATTCCTGGTTATTGCCCTGCTGGCGGAGATAGATATCCCCGTTATCCAGGATATCGACAACAACGGCAACGAAGAGCGGCATGCGCTTGAGCTGGTTGTTCTCGCGCCTGAGCTGGCCGTTCTCCTTCTGGAGATCTTCGATCTTCACCTTCAGGTCGAGCAGTGCGGCTTCGAGCTCGTTGAGCTGGATCTGGTACTTGAGCTCGCTGGAAGGAGCAGAGCTGTTGACGGCAGTCTCTTCCATATCACTCTTATATCTTCATCTTCAACCATTTATGTGGTGTGATTATGCATATCAGCGGACGAGGGATATCCCGTGGAAAGGCAAAAGGAAGGCTGCTTGTGAGCCCTGCCCCGATCTCGTTTTTGTCCGGTGTTGACCCGGATACCGGAGTTATCGTGGAGAAGGGTCACCCGCTCCGGGGAACGAGTATCACGGGCACGGTGCTTGCATTCCCGTATGGGAAAGGATCCACGGTGGGTTCGTACGTCCTGTATGCCCTGAGCCGGAACGGCCATGCCCCTGCGGCTATCATCAATACTGAGGCGGAGGCGATCATTGCAACCGGGGCCATCATCGGGGGGATCCCCATGATCGACCGGACGAGCGTCCCCCTGGTTAAACTGAAGGATGGCGTCTCTGTCACCGTGGACGGGGATGCAGGCACACTGGAATATGATGGGGAACTTCGTGAGGCGTGACCCTTTCTGTTTCAAGCGTAACTCTCAAATAAAGCCGGGTTATATGTTCTGGTATGCAAGGCAGATACATAGTGTTTTTCGTCCTTCTCCTCTGCACAGCGGTTCTTATTGCCGGGTGCACGGGCACAACCGGTCCAGCCCCCGCGACTGGATCGGCTCCTGTCGGCGGAGCTGCCCCCTCGGGCAATAACCTCGTGCCATCGCCAACAGATGTTGTCCCGGAGAACAATCAGGTATCAGTCACCGTCAAGGAAAAAGAGTACAACGGGCAGATTGCCGTTGTCTTCGATGGCGGTAAAGGACAAAATCTTGTCAGCTCCATTGATGTGACGCTGTACAGATCGGATGGAACGACCGAGACTGCAAAGATTGGGAAGAACAAAGGCGATCAGGTGGAATTTGTCGGGACCAAGGATCCGAACAACCCTGACCGCGTTGTCGTCTATGTCTCCGAGATGAACGGACAGACCTACAAGGTCACCGATGTGATCAGCGAGTACCGCCAGCGCTGATCGCGATCCACAACCCTCTTTTTTTCTCCCGTGCCATACTCTGGTAGCCATGCAGGTCAACTGGAGGATAATCCATGCGGCAAGAAACTCCTTTGCGGTCCTCTATGCGACCTGCGAACGGGAAGGGATTCATCTCAACCCGGTTGATGCACCCACCGGGGACATCACGTGCTACAGCCTGACATCGATCAGTGCCGCACGCTACCAGAAGGAGATTGCTGAGGCGGATTGCATTACAGTTGTTGGCGGACCGCATGCCACCGCTGCACCCCGCGAGGTGGCCGGTTATGCAGACTATGTCGTGATTGGCGAAGGAGAGTATACGCTCCCCCGTCTCCTCTTCAACCTTATTCGTGGCGGGGACGGCAGGATTCCCGGCGTCATGACCGGAGACTGGTATCAGACTGCGGACACCACGGTCCGGCTGGATGCCTTCCCCCCCTTCTCCGAGTACAAAGGATATATCGAGATCTCGCGTGGCTGCCCGTTCTCGTGCGGCTACTGCCAGACCCCGCAGATCTTCGGCCACTGCATGCGGCACCGGTCCGTTGACGAGATTGCACGGTATACACAATGGCACAGCCAGTCGAGATTTGTCACTCCCAATGCCCTCGCGTACGGGTCGGATGGCGTTCACCCGCGGTTCGACAAGGTTGAACGACTTCTCCGTGCCTGTCATAACCAGGTCTTCTTCGGGACCTTCCCCAGCGAAGTACGCCCGGAGTTTATCTGCACGATGTCACTGGACCTAATCAACCGCTACTGCACGAATACCCTGCTGCACTTCGGTGCCCAGTCCGGGAGTGACACGGTCCTTTCCCGGCTGAAGCGGGGGCACACTGTCGCAGACGTGCTGACTGCAGTCGATCTCTGCCGGGAGAACGGGACAACACCGGTTGTTGATTTTATTGTGGGGCTCCCGTTCGAGACGGATGAGGACCAGCGGGCAACGCTTGACCTGATCCGGGAGGTGGCACGGGCCGGTACCGTCCACGTCCACCGCTTTATCCCGCTGCCCGGGACACCTCTTGCCCATTCACCTGCGCGTCCTCTTCTTCCGGAAACGGAAAAAATCTGTGGGGAACTGGCCTTACGGGGACACCTGACCGGTTCATGGAATGATCCTGAGATAAGGTTTTTACACTCCCGGCAAATACCCTAACTTTTTATTACCGCCCGATCAAACCATGATCTCATGGAGCGCCTGTTTACGTCGGCAAAGCAGTTTTGCAAGTCTGACTCTGCCGAAACCACCAAATCGTACCGGCTGGCCCTGACGCAGTTCGGGCAATCAAAATTCGGGAAAGACCTGCCGAGGGAGAAACAGCTGCCCCTCACCCAGGATGATGTATTCCCTCAGCTGGACCAGTATATCCGGCAGGCAACGAAACAGGACGTGCTCGATGACTTGCGGGACTTCAAGGACTTCCTGGACGGCCTGACGATCACGCGGAAGATCGGCGGGCAGATGGTCACGAAGAAGTACGAGGTGGCGACCAAGACCCTCAGGATCTCGATTGTCCAGGCATGGTTTGAGATGAACGAGATCGGGCTGCCCAAAGCGTACCGGTCGGAGTTTTCATACAAGGAGAAACCAGAGAACGATGATCTCCCCTTCACCCACGAGTCAGCCCTTGCGGTATATCACCAGCTGAAATCCCCGATCGCCCGCTGCCTTTTCATGTTCTTACTCTCGACCGGTTGCCGCATCCGTGAGGCAACGAGTGTCCGGCTCAGCGAGATTACCTGGGACTATAGGCTGCCGGATGGCTCCAAGGGCCCGGTGCGGATCCGCTTCGATGGTGCTTACACCAAGAACGGGAAGCCCCGGATAGCCTTCCTGACAAAGGAGACCGAGGACCTCATCAAGGAGCTCTGGACCGAGAAACTGCACCGGATGGTATCCAGGAGAGGGAAGGGGCATAAACGGCAGGAGCTCTGGAAGACTGGCCGGGACCTCTATGTGATCTCGACGGCAGGGAAACGGCAGATGAACTTCCCGAACATCAAGAACCCCCAAGAGCGCCGGCCTGTGAGCGAAGACGATCGGCTCTTTCCAGTGGCTATCTCGACCATTGATGAGGTGCTGACTGAGGCAATTCACAGGGCCGGGTATGTAGAAAAAACCAAGAGCGGCATGAATAAGCTGCATATCCACAGCACGAGGAAATTCTTCCGGACACAGTTCGGGCTGGCCGCCGGTCAGGATGCAGCTGAAACGATTGTTGGCCACTCGCCGGGCCTGATCGCAATATACCGTATCTTGGAGGAGGGACAGGTTGCCCCGCTCTTCATGCGGCACCAGAACGCCCTGAGGATATTCCGCGATGCCGAGACCGAGATTGTGCGGGAGCGTGTCGATCGGCAGGCTGACAAACTTCTGGCCCTGGAGCGCGAGAACGCGAAACTTCGGGCTGACCACAACGAACAATTTACAGAGATTAACTTGAGTTTGAAGAGGTTACAGGAGAAAATGGCCTTTGTAAAAGTTCTTGGCCAAGAGTAATTATTTTTTTACTATTGAACCGCTCGATTATATGAATGAACTCGCAGGTTCTACGACGTGAACAAAACAGAAAGTTTATGCCAGTTTGTTAAAGATACACTTTCGCTCTGCATATGGTGCGCCATAATATTGGTGTGAGTATAATTCACAGTATTAGCAAGAGCGGCAGAAGGGGATTATCACGGATGACAAAACCACAGAAGCACTTAAAAAAGTTATACTATATCGGAATATTATTGAGATCGTCGGTGCCCGGGCCGCTTCGTTAAATCCCTCGCTTGGTATCGGCGAAGGGGCTCATCCAGAATATCGGGACGCCGGATCAGGATCTGTTCGATCTGAGAAAGGAGCAACTCGGGATTCTCCTCGCTCTCAATAAATTTAATGATCGCTCTCCTCATGAAGGAAGATCTGTCGATTCCTTCCTCCTCTGCCAACTCGGTGACTTTATCATTCACGCTCTTAGGCAGCTTCACCCCGTTAAACACAAGCTCCTCTTTAACCACGTTGCACACCGTTTAACTGATAGGTAAGTGAGCGGCCAACTATTTTAAACTAATTGAATTTATATAAGTTTAACAATGTTATAATATATAGAAATCTTTTTAAACATTGAGCATATACTGTTAAACGTAGTTAAACGATGACAAACAAAACCACGTTGGATGAGAGGAAAACCGACTTCCTCGGATCGAGGATCGATGAGTACCACGAGGATCTCCTGAAGAAGATCTTCGCGAAGTGGGCCGCCGAAGGAAAAGCGATCTCAAAGAGGCCCATCGCAGAGGCGGGGATCGCGTACATTGCCAAGCTTGAGGGGCTGGTCCCAGGCTGCCATCTAGCAGTCGCTGATATACGCCCTGGATTGCACGATGAAGAGGCCAAACTCCGGAATGAAGGGTTTGGAGATCCTGATTTCGTGAACGAGGGAGTTATAGCACTGGCTCTCCGGTTTGGATTCATGGGTCCGACAAAGATCACGACCAACACAGAGACTATTGTAAGCGAAGATGCGTGATCCCCATGACCGAAGCAGTAGCACAGCAACCGAAGATGATGGAGTTCCATGCCGATGTCGTTCAGGAAGTCCTGGATGAGTTCCCGCATTATCGGG
>NZ_JAQTQD010000023.1 GCF_028712425.1 Methanoregula sp. | reverse complement strand
GCATAACATCCATCACATTTTCTCTCCTTTTATCCGGTCTTTTCCTGTGGCCCTGACCAGACGGTCACCGGTACCGGATTCATTATCACGTATCGTGCCGGATATCTCCGGCATGAAGGAATACACCCGCTGGAAGGTGCTCGTGGGGCTTGCACTTGTCACCCTGACGCTGCTCCTGATGACCGTCCACTACCTGGCATTCCACGACCTGCACCACCTTGGCATCTTCTTTGTCGGCGACCTGGTCTTCATACCGGTCGAGGTTCTCTGTGTCACGCTGATCATCGACCAGCTGCTGGAATCCCGGGAGAAGCAGCAGCGCATGGAGAAGCTGAACATGGTGATCGGGATCTTCTTCTCCCGCGTCGGCACACCGCTTCTCTCCCGGCTCTCGAAAGCCGATCCCTGCACCATCCCCATGCAGAAGGAGCTGGAGGTCAGCCCCGCCGACTGGACAGCAGACCGGTTCTTCCAGGCGCAGGCATCCCTTGACGTGTGGAAGTGTAAAGTTGATCCGGCGGGGATTGACCGGGAATCGCTCCGCACATTCCTTGACGGCAACGAGGACTTCCTCCTTCGCATCATCGAGAATCCGACGGTTTTCGAGCACGAGACCTTCACGGATCTGATCCTGGCAGTGACCCACCTGACCGAGGAGCTGAAAGCACGCGACGACCTCTCGACCCTCCCTCCAGCCGATATCGCCCACCTTGAAGGAGATATGGAGCGGGTCTATTCCCGGCTCGTGCCCGAGTGGCTGAAGTATATGGAGTACCTGAAGAACCATTACCCGTACTTATTCAGCCTCGCGATGCGGAAGAACCCGTTTGATCCGAAAGCGGACGTAGTAGTACGGTAGGGGGGTAACCCCTTTCCTAAAAAACACGGAGGGGGGGGGTCTGATCGATTTTCATCACAAGGTGGTGGGGGGATTCGGGACAGTCCCCTCTAGCCTCAGAACTTTCCTGATTATTCCTCCATGAATCCTGGCAATATACGCTACCTGCTAAAGATCTGAATGAAAAGTTATACCACTCTTACCATCGCAATCGATATCCGGAAAAAAATTACCCCATCATACCCTGCTCGAATTTTTTTAAGCAACACTTGATTGCAATAGCCGGGCGATCACGTAGGAGAGCCAAAAATTTTGTAGCATGTACATGCATTTTGTAGGATAATTATCCGATTGTAGCCTCCATAACTAACACATCATGATCGCGATTGAAAATTTTCGCAGAATAACCAAATCCGGCGCCCGCTATCTGGTTATGTCTTACATGTTTCTTAAGTCCATGAAAAAATCGTGAAGTATTGGAGTTTTGTAATAAGCGGAATTTGACATCAGCAAAAAGAAACCCTCTGCGGGAAGTGGTGAAACTACAATGCAGACAACTCGTAATGAAAGCAGGCCCGGGAGGTTCCCGAACCTGCTCCAAGCCCGGCCGCGCAGGTCGCTCGCGCTCATGATGGCGCTGGTGATCGTTGCGGTGATGTCGTTCGCCGGCGTGGTTTCGGCGGATGATTCTTGATGGTTTCTTTTTTGTATTGTTGTACTGTGTCCTGACAAATTCCCCTGCCGCATACCCGTCCGGCTCATGATTCCGGGCCTGACATCCGCGTGCATCCGTTGTCTCAGGCTGCCCGACAGATTCCACCCATACTAGGATTTATTACTAAGCACGGGGCATATCCTATCATCAGGAAAAGTATTTCCAGATCGGTGAATCTATGGGAGATATCTGTCTTAAAATTCCGGAACATGTCTTACATGGGATCCGCTTTCCACCTGATGATCTGGAGTACGAACTTAAAAAAGAACTGGCGCTGGCATTGTACCAGAGAGGTGCAGTGTCTTCCGGTAATGCCTGCCAGATTGCAGGAGTGGATCGCTGGCAATTCAATACCCTGTTAAGGGCACGAAAAATACCCCGGCATTACACGGACCAGGATCTCGAAGATGATATTGAATATGCCCGCTGTGATCAGTGACTCGTCTCCCCTGATCAATCTCGCGGGGATTGGCAGGTGGGGTCTCCTGCATGAAATGTTCAGCGAGATCATTATCCCTCCGTCGGTATGGGATGAGATTGCCACCTCGGGGGATATATTACCGGGAGCGGCTGAAGTCCGGGAGGCATGTGGCCAGGGATGGATCTCCCGGAAGAAACCTGATAACAACCATCTGGTGAATCTGCTGTGTCAGGATCTGCACCGTGGGGAGGCAGAAGCAATAGTGCTTGCCCTGGAGCTGAATGCAGATCTTATTCTCCTGGATGAAACCGATGCGCGTCGGGTAGCCGCCACGTTTGGCCTTCGTAAGACTGGGGTGATCGGTATCCTCATGAGGGCAAAACGGGAGGGAACGATCGATTCGCTCCGGTTCGAACTCAATGCCCTCCGGGAACGGATGGGTTTTTATATTGACGATCAATTATATTGCAGAGCACTGGCGTCTGTTGAGGAATATCCCGATCCGGAATAATCCTCTTTCCGTGCAGCGTTTAGGGAGAGATTTCAACGATGGTGGCCATCGGGGAATTTTCAGGATCCTGGTTTTGGTTTTTTCAAGCTCCGTACGGGTAAAATACTGCCACGATCACGCGAAGCGCCTGAACTTTTTTTTTAAAGCATATACCCGTTGCATACGGAAACCGGGATAACGAACCTTCGTTATGGCATGCCGGCCAAACCGGTTACCTGGTGCCGGCCCGCACATCAATACCCTGATCCTGCCCACGCCCGTCCGGAATTTTCCCGGTCCGGACCTGCGGTTTGTACGCGCCACCCACCCGTGATCCCGGCTCTGTGTTTTCCCTGCCAATGAGAGATCCCGGTCCTTCGCTTCACCGGGCCGTAGCCTAAATACAGGCCCCCGCCCGCTGGAAAAATCCCCTCCGGAAGATACCGCAGATTCTATACAAATTCGTCTATCGTATAGGAGGATCCGTATAATGTACTATTTATACCATTATCCCCGGCTCAGTATCATAAATAGAAAAATTGTAAAATAAAGTGTTACGAATAAGCAGAAACGTATTAATAGCTTCTGCGCAGAGGCATACCTGTTCGCAACCGGTCTGCTGATGATTACACCATCCTATCCATGGCCGGCCTCGCGGACATGGAGTAAAACCAATGGAAACGAAACGAACAGAAAGCAGGCACGGCCGGTTTGCCGCCCTGCTGAAGGGCAGGGCCCGGCCGCGCAGGTCGCTCGCGCTCATGATGGCGCTGGTGATCGTTGCGGTGATGTCGATGGCCGGCGTGGTGTCGGCGGATGACTACTACAAGGGACTGCCGCCCGAAACGATCGCAGGGATGCCCGGTGTGGTAAACGGTGATTTCTGGGTCAATACATCGACGACGACATGGGATAACTCAGGTGCGATCGACCGGGATGTCTGGGCGAATTTCACGGTACCGGCAACCGGGGGAAATGTTAAATTCGCGCGACTCTATGTCACGGTCTACAGCGGAAATATGCTGTCGAATTATAAGGGATACGAGTCAGTCACTCTGAGATCGAATAATGCATACACGTTAGCACAAAACCAGCCTCTTGATTTGGAGTATTTTAATACCTCCGGTATCAACACGACAAGTGTATTTTATCCTGATGATTATTTCGTCAGCCTTTCAAGAGACACCAGCGATTACGTCTCGGCATTCGATGTTACGAATTTAATCACAACGAGTGACGTCAATGTCAACATCGTTACTACAAATACGAGCCCGAAATTTGACGGCAGGATCAAACAGGCAACATTGGTCGTTGCGTACAATGTCTCTTCCAGCGCCTACGTTACCCGCTACTGGGTGAATGAGGGGCAAGACCCGATTACATACAAGGCCAATAATCAGGTCCCAGGGGAGACTTGGTTTAATGGAGCATCCAACAATTCGTTTGTTGCCGCAAAGATCTATGCAAATTACCTGGCAAGCAATGATGGCGTATATACGTGGAATGGAAGATCCCTCACAGGCCTGACCAATATCCAAGGAAACCAGACAGGACTCTCATCGAAATCACTTTCAGATACCGTGATAGGTTCGAATAATTACCTGTCTTACAACAGGACAGCCAACTTCTACAAACTACCCCTTGCGTTCCTGAAGATCCAATCCGGATCCTGATTTGAATGCGTTGCGAGAAGAACACTGGTCGGATTAGGGGATATAATCCCCACCCCACCAGGTAAACGCAGATGATACGTGCAAGAATTTCTTTTCATTTATAAAGAGACAACTGTTCCTCATTGCCGGGAACTGAATAAACGGCGGATATCTTGTTTTCAAGAGGCAGATATCATTTTATTTTTACCCAGAAAAATGAAGGGAAATTATTCTATTATTTTCTGCTCGTCATCATTTGAAAAGTTTTAATTGTTAACAAATTAATTAAAAAAGTTAGTAGTAATTACTATGAAAATTAAAAAAAGTAGCACGAAGATAAGTAATATATATAGAAGAGAGATACAGAAACACCGTCGTCATTCCATTCCTGTTGCGCTGGTATTTTTCCTGTCACTCCTCCTTGTTCCCGGCTTTGTTACTGCTGCTGGGTGGACTCACGACAATTTTGCTTCACAGTATACGGTATTCATCAATGGAACGCCGGCGGTACTGACAGATTATCAGGTTGAACTGGATCTCTACAATGTTTCGGGAGAGAATTCCGGGAGAAAAATCTTCTTGCCTACAATCTCCCAGCCAAGCTTCAACGATATCCGGTTTGCATTGGATGACGGGACTGCATTGAACTACTGGATGGAAACTCCAACCGGTGCGGACAATGCAATTTTCTGGGTTAAAATTCCGAGGATCCCTTCAGGTTCAGAAAATTCGGTTGCCATACATATTTTTTATGGAAATGCAACGATCGAAAGTGAATCCAACGGCGATGCAACGTTCCCGGTTTTCGATCACTTCGATGAAGCTTCACTGAATACCACTAAGTGGAGCATAATATCCGGTTCCCCCACAATCAGCGATTCCAAACTTGTCATGAAGGGAAGCAGGGTCATCGATACCCGGGCTCAGTTCCTCAACAACGCTTCAATACGTGCATATGCCAACCTGTACGGGCACACACAGAGAATGTCATTTGGAGAATATTCCGGCAGTAACAGTTGTTTCTTTGGTGTTGGGGCTGCAAAAAAAGGCACAATATATACTAAAGTCGATGGAACTACCACAGGTGTAAGTGTGGGAAGCCTGCCCAACTCCTATCAAAAGATCGAGTTATTCTGGAATAAGTCCCAGTCTGCAATCCAGACAGAATCCAATCCATATACCATAGGATCGAGCAATCCTGTGGTCGTCCTTCCGGTCAGTCTGATGTCAAGCGGATCGAATACCGGATACTATGACTGGATATTTGTTCGGCAACTCGCAGACACAGAACCGGCGCTCGTCTTCACATCACAGGGTGTAACGCCCCCTGTCGCCGATTTCAGTGCGGGCGAAACGGGTGGAGCCGCACCATTTACGGTTCATTTCACGGACAAATCCACGAATTCCCCGATCGTCTGGATGTGGGATTTTAACAACGATGGTATTGTGGACAGCACAGAACAGAATCCGACGTATGCATATACAAATACCGGCATATATTCTATCAATCTGACTGTGAAAAATGCCGGAGGCAGCAGTTCACTGGTAAAAACGGATTATATTTCCGTAACCAGTTCACCTCCACTGGCTAATTTCTCTACTGCATTAACTGATGGCTATGTCCCATTAACAGTCACCTTCACTGATTCGTCGACCGGCACAATAACGAACTGGAGCTGGGATTTCAATAATGATGGAACGATGGACAGTAACGAGCAGAATCCAAGTCATACGTACTACACTGCCGGAAATTACACGGTCAATCTCACCGTTACCGGACCCGACGGATCCAACAGTATAATCAAATCCGATTTTATCCAGGTATCTTCAAATGCCGGCGATCTCCAGAGCAACCTGCTGATCAATCCCCCGGTATACAGCCCCTTCGCGAACCTGGGCAACGGCATCCGCATAGACCTGCGCAACAACGGCCCGGGAACAATCGTCGGCCCGGTCAACGCGAGCATCGTGTATAACGGTACGATGATAAACGTCACCTATGGCAGCGCGGGCGCGGGATCCTGGGTGTCCTATGGGTGGACCCTCGACAATCTCACGATCCCCCCGGGAAATACCGTCACTACGTACATATCTGATCCCACGATATACCGCTATGGGGAATCAGTACCCTACACCGTGACCTGCGATCCGGATAATCTTATTACAGAGACAGATGAGACAAACAACATCTACTCTACGCATGTCGCGACTGTATACAACGGGTACGGCTCCAAGCGCTACACCGATGGCAGCGATCTTATCACCCGAAGAACGTACGACCTGAACGGTAACCTCATTGTCTCGTTCGGGAATTCGGCTTACAAATCGGCATCAACGCAGTGGACCTCCTCCAACCTCCCCGTGCCGACAGGTGCGAAAATCATCGACGCCCGTCTCTATTCGTTCTATAACTGGGACAACAGCGAAGTGATGAAGAACGTGTCCGCGGATGGTACCCATGCGGCGGTATTCAATAATATTCGCGTGCCGGTGAGCGCCCACTATACCGATCGTAAAGGATACGGCGGATACTCGGGCTACGATTATCCCTTCGGTTCCGTTGTGTATAACGTGACGGATGTGTTCGATCCCTCCGGCAACAATGTGACAGTAACGGATTCCTGGCCGCCCATCACGGGCATGGTGCTGGTGGTTGTGTACGAGAATCCGGCCGAAACCAGGAAGGTCATCTTCCTCAACGACGAATTCGATCTCTTCTACCAGACCAGCGGAGATACGGGCATGGCGCATGCCCCGTTCACGGGCCCGGCGATCAGTACCACGACGATGAAACGCGCCGATCTCCTGACCATCGCTCCGCACGCGGACGATCGGGGCAACCTCTATTTCAATGGCAACGAGTGGACCAAATCCTGGAATTATGGCGGAGCACAGGTCGGGTATAACTCCCGCGAAGTGACAAGCCTTGTGAAAGAGTCCGGCAACGAGGCGATCTTCGAATGCGACGGGGAGACGTTCGCGGCCGCCACTGCCATCCTCAAAGTCGAGTACGAAGGCTCTGCCTCATCCGTCCCGGTTGCCGGTTTCACCGTTGCCACAACCTCCGGCACCGCGCCGTTTACCGCGCAGTTTTCCGACGCATCCACCAACACGCCCTCCAGCTGGTTCTGGGACTTCGGCGACGGGGACAACACCAATGCCACCAAACAGAATCCGGTCCACACGTATGCGAACGCCGGCAATTATACGGTGAATCTCACCGCAACGAATGCGGATGGCAGTAACTTTAAAGTAATGTCGGAATATATCGCTGTTACTGGCGGCTCCCCCGGTGGAGATGCCCCGGTTGCCAACTTCACGGTAGTCCTTGACGGTGAAGGGAAGATGCCGCATGGGCTCGCGCCTGTCACGGTCTCGTTCACGGACTCATCCACCGGAACCGTTGACACGTACCTGTGGGAATACCGAAACTATAATGAATCTGCCTGGACTGCGTTTGGATCCGGGGCAAGGAGTCCGTCAAATCTCGCCTTCCCCCGTGTCGGGACATACGATATTCGTCTCACGGTTACGAATGCCATGTACGGGAGCAGCAACAAGACCATTCGGCACGCGTTTACCGCCGGGAAACTGCACGATACCCTGACAACGATCCGGAATGGGACCGTCTCTGGTGGTCTCTACATCCTTTCCCAGTCCCCATGGGATGGAACAACTGCCACCTACACGTACGACCTGCCTGCATCCGGCAGTAATATCACGTGGGCACAGGTTTTCGTGAACGACTATTCCGGTTCAGGGCTCAATAACCTCCCGGTTCGCATCACTACCGAGTTCGATGGCGATGGCGACGGAACGTTCGAGACCGTGCTTGGCACCGAAGACTGCGATATCCAGTCCGAATCGAATACCAATTCGCCGAACAAGCAGCCTTATGCGTACCCGTTGAACGACCATGTCACGAAAGTCTTCTCAGACTATGAAGCATGGTATGATGTGACAAACCTGATCACATCTGCCCACCCGAAGATTCGCGTGACCTCATCCAATATTGGTGCGCCGGTTGGCAAGGATGGTGGTTATGATGGCCGGCTCAAGGCAGTCACTCTTGTGGCTGCTTATAACGATGGCGACACCGACCAGGTGAAATACGTTGTTAACCACGGCAATGACTGGATGACCGGGAGCAGTTCAACCGCGTTGGATGCAGGATCGTTTGCCCCCGGGTGGACCGAAGCCTCAATAACTGAGGTTGCCCATTCCAGTGCCGATGCAACCCATACGCTCAATGGTAATTCCCTCACCCCGTTGAACCTTGGATCCAATGATTACTGGAAGTATAATTCGTTTAATGTGACACGGGAACTCAAGCCGGCTGAACTCAATACCTTTGCCTTCACGAATGGCGGTCCCTCGTTTAAGATCAGTCTTGCAACCCTCGCGGTCCGGTATCCCGGCACTCCCGCCACAACACCGGTAGCGGCATTCAGCGCCGCGCCGGCGTCGGGCACCGCACCGCTGACGGTGACATTCACGGACACATCCACGAACACCCCAACCGGCTGGCTTTGGGATTTCGGCGACAACGATGCCACGAATGCCACGAAGCAGAACCCAGTCCACACCTACGTAGCAGCAGGGACGTATACGGTGAACCTGACCGCCACCAACTCCGCCGGGAGCAACAGTAAGAGAGTCACGGGCTACATCACCGTGACCGCAGCAACAGTCCCGCCGGTTGCAGCGTTCAGCGCCAATGTAACGAGCGGCCCGGCCCCGCTGGCGGTACTGTTCCACGACGATTCCACGATGGGCGAACCAACCGCCTGGCTCTGGGACTTCGGCGACGGCAGCACATCGGATGTCCAGGATGTCGAGCATGTGTATCTGAACGCCGGGACATACGCGGTCAACCTGACGGTGACGAACGCGGCCGGCGGCAGCAGCCACCGGGTCACCAATTACATCACGGTGGGTCCGGCAGGATCGGCGCCGGTGGCGATCTTCTCGGTGGACAAGAAAGCCGGAACCGCCCCGGTGACGATCGTCTTCACGGATAAATCCACGGGCAGCCCGACCAGCTGGCACTGGGACTTCGGCGATGGCACCAGCGTGAATGCTACAGTGCAGCACCCGGTCCACACGTATGCGGCGAATGGCAACTACACGGTCAACCTGACCGTGACAAACGCGGCCGGCAGTTCCTTCCTCGCGATACCGGACTGCGTCACGGTGGGCGCAGAAGTAACACCGACACCTACCCCGGGAGTGGTAAAGCCGGTGCCGGCGTTCATCGCCAACCGGACGGTAGGCGACATGCCGTTCGCGGTGAAATTCACCGACGGGTCCACCAATGCCCCGACCTCGTGGTCCTGGGACTTCGGCGACGGCATCACCTCAGACGAACAGAACCCGGTCCACAGGTACCTGACCAACGGGACGTACACGGTCCGCCTGACCGCGACCAATGCAGCAGGCAGCAGCACCGCAACGAAAACGGCGTTCATCACGGTGATCGCACCGGTGGTCGAGAAGAACAAGTTCATTGTCCATGACGTGAAGGCCACGATCGTGGGCGGCGTCCAGAACGTCTCGATCAACATGACCGCCAATGTCACGCAGAGCGGCAACATCGTCACCATCACGAACACGAGCAGCTGGTCATCCATGGCCATCACCCTCGCGGGTACGCCCGAGCCCGGGGCCGGGATCGTCAACGGCACGGTCGGCTCGGTCAGGGCCGTCACCGAACCGGTCACGGTTACGGAACCCATCGCATCCGTGGGATCGCCGACCGTCCAGATCGCGCTGAACATGAGCGCCATGCCGGGTGAGGATGCGGCGATAACGCAGACCATCACCAAGGACCCGGACCCGGCGGCCCAGACCTCGTTTACCCTCTTCGTAGAAGAGAAAGGCAAGGAGATCAATGATATCGCCTACACCTTAAACATCCAGAAGGCCGAGCTCGCCAATGCCGGGGACGGCGGTGCCAATGCGATCATCGAGTCTGCCACCCTGACCATGACCGTCAGCGAGGTGTGGGTGAACGAACACGGCGACGTCAGCGAGCTCGCGGTCCTCCGGAAGGCCGAAGACGGCACGACCGAGATCCTGATACCGGAGGTGACCGGTCCCGACGCCGGCATCTTCACGCTCACCGTCATCTCGCCCAACGGCCTCTCGGTCTTCTCGGTGGCCTCGATCTCAACGACAAGCAGCACTCCCGATACTCCCTCCTCCGGCAGCTCCTCCGTCAACGGAGGAGATGACGGTCCTTCAACATCGTCCTCGACGGTGTCGTCCGTTTCCAAATTCCAGCTCGCCCCCATCGATCCCAGCACCGGCCCCTGGTCCACGTACCAGATGACCGGCCAGACCCATATCTCGAAAATATCCGTCCAGACCATCGGGACTCTCAAGGATATGTTCGTTATCTCGGAGAAGATCAGCTCCCTGCCACAGGGACTGCCCTATACGGGTGCAAAGGTGTACGAGTACCAGAAGATTGACGTCTATCACGCAACGGAAGACGACATCCATCAGGGGATAATCGAGTTCACCGTCAGCGAGAGCTGGCTGAACGAACAGGAGATGACCTTCCGCGATGTCCAGTTGCTGCGGTACCACGACAAGGCGTGGGAGAAACTGCCCACCGAGTACGTCGGGAAGAAAGACGGGCAATTCATGTTCAAAGCAACGACTGAAGGCTTTTCCTACTTTGCTACGGCACTGATCAAAAATGCCACGATAATTCCGGAGACCGCACCACAAGTAATGGAATCGGAGCCGGTACCAACGAGAACGATCTCCGCTGAAAAAAATACCGCACGGCCAACAGTGACTCACACCATGGCCGCACCGATGGAAACGGAAGTTCCAAAGGAGACGGGATCGGCAATTCCATTATTCGCGGTGGGAATCGTTGGTATCATCATCCTCTGTGTCACCGGATTTTTTGCAAGAACGTGGTGGACCCGCAGGAAGAACCCGACATTGTTCCGGGATGAGCCATATTTCAAGATCCGGAAAGGACGAAGATAAACCGCAGGCATTGACCTGCATCCAAATATTTCAGACGATTTCCTCTCACGACTAAACAGGGACTCACGGCAGACTTCCAAAGGTCATCCCTTATTGTGACCCTCTGCCATTAACGGAGCCCAACCTTCTCTGACGGAGGGGGGGTCTCCTGCATACCCCCCTCCCAACGGGCACCCGCCTTGTCCCCCTTTTTCATCACTGTTCCTGACGTGACCGTGCATGTTACAGACTACCCGTCACCCATTTTATCCTGCAATTTCAGATCCCGGCAGGGGGGTGTCCGGGATACCCCCCTCCCCCTATGGGGGGGAGGTCTGATCGATTTGAAACGCAACGTGGGGAGGGGGTATACCGGATACCCCCCTCTCCATTTTTGAGATGTGCGCAGTATTGCACACGGAATCCTCCTGATTTTCCATGGTCGTTCCGCCGGATACCTCTCCCATGAGCCTACCCGAAAATGGTAAGGGGGGGTCTGATCCGGCCAATGGGGGGGAGGGGTCTTTCGGATACCCCCCCACCCCCTGGCAGGGGGGTATGGGTGAATTATTTTAAAGGACGGGTGGGGGGTAGAACAGATCCCCCCGTCACCGCAATGCAGAAACATATAGTTTCAGAACCCTGAATTGTAGTGAGTCAACACCTGCGGAGGGTTTTATCCTGAACGCACTGCACAAGAAACTGATACTGCTTGTCCTGATCTTTGTCTGCGGGATTCTGCTCGGTGCCTTATACACGCATTTCCTTTCGCCCGGGGCAGCACAGCCGGAAAAACAGTCCGTGTATTCACGGCAGGCACCGGAGCCCATCGGCCCCTACAGCCAGGGCATACGGTCCGGGGGATTTGTCTGGCTCTCGGGGCAGATTGGCATCGACCCGGCAACGGGGAACCTGACCGGAGGAATTGAAGAACAGACGACCCGTGCCATGGAGAACCAGAAGGCGGTTCTTGCAGCATCCGGGCTTACCTTTGCGGATGTGGTCCAGACACGGATCTATCTTACCAGCATGAACGACTTTACTGAGGTCAACCGGATCTATAGTGCGTATTTCACCGATACCTTTCCAGCACGCTCCACGGTGCAGGTTGCCGGCCTGCCCAAAGGTGCGCTCGTTGAGATCGAGATGGTTGCAGAGAATCGGTGAGGATTTTCCTTTTTTAATCGTTTTTAAAAATAGTGAGTGTTCTTCAATACTCGCGGTACACCAGGTCGCCCTCGTGGACCCGCTCATTGACCCGGATGCCGATGTCCTGCCCCGGATCGGCTTCAACAATCGGTTCGTGGTTGTACTCCATCGAGGACACAATCTGGTGCAGATCGTCATGCGGTCCCAGGATGTGGATATGGTCCCCCCGTGTGATATGGTCCGAGAGGACGATAGCGGCCACACCCACTCTCGGGTAGTAGTGGGTCACTTTTCCAATCACGGTCTCCATAGTCGGCTCCCTCCCGACATGTGACTGATGCCCGGGCCGGACGATAAACCTTGCCCTGCCTCCCGCCCGTCAGCGTGCTCCCTGCGGCCGGGGCAGCGATTCCATGAGCGCGTAAAAACACTCGGGGCTCCGGGTGGTAAAGAGGCCGTGCCATGCTTCGAGGGTTGCAGGTGCCATCACGTCCAGCTGCCGGAAGATGTGGTACGCGAACTCCACGGGTGCAAGACCGGAGGCCGTGATGAGGTTGCCATCCGTTACCGCAGGCTCGTTTACGTAAAACCGCTCACCATGATAGTTCGGGCAGAACATCTTCAGAACGCCCGGGTCATTGCTCGTGTGCGGCCGGTTGTCCAGCAGGCCGGCGTTTGCAAGGCCGAGCGTTGCACCGCAGATGGCCCCCACGGTTGCTCTGCTCTCCAGCACCTCGCGGACTGTTGCGATGACAGGCTCCTGCTTAGGCAAAAGCCAGGTGTCCGCGCCCGGCAATAGGAGCAGGTCTCCCTTGTCCGGCTGGATCTCACCGATGCGGACTTCAGGTTTCAGGTGCAGGCCGCCCATGGTTGTTATGGTATCGGGCGTTGCCCCGCACAGGACGACATTATATCTTCGTGACGGGTCTTTCAGGTAGCGCCCCGAGCCAAGCTCTGCAAGGACATGGCCTGCTTCCCAGTCGGAGAGTGTATCGGGAATCACAAAGTAGATCGTACTCATGGAAAATCCGTTGGTCAGCAGGAGGAAAAAAGAATGGTATGGGGGGCGAAAGTATCCTGTTATTCCATGGGCAGGATGCCTTCTGCTCTCAGCTCCGCAAGCGAGTAATCCCGGGAGGCACCGGACCTGAAGTTCCCGTTTGTTATCTCTTCCTGGTACTCCTCCTCTGCGGCGGCAACTGCTTCCTCGAATGTTGCTGAACCGGTCATCGTGGTCTCGATGCAGGTGATCCCCTCAGCGTCGGGCTTCGTGTCATAACAGACAAAAGCGTGAGTGGGCAGGATGATGATGTGGGGATTCATGCCGATGGACTCCAGCGCGGAAGCATAGAGGACCGTCCCATCGATACAGTTGGCGGAGTTCGCGGCTATGGCGTCTTTTGGCAGCCGGACACGCTGGGGATTGTCGCCACCGCTCCCAAAGGCAATCGGCGAGTTGATGTAGGTGATCCGGTAGTCGTTCTTGAGCGCGGTGAATATGGCCTTCACCTGGGCGTTCGAGTAATCGGCCCATTCCCGCTCCGAGCAGCTCTCCCCGCACTGGTATCCCGCAATCGACTTCTCGGGGTGGTACTCCGCCGCCTTGCGCATGAGCGGGTCGATCACAGCAGCATGCGGGGTCACCCATGCGGCGATGTACTGCGCCATGTCGTACTCTTCGTCCCCGTCTTTCACTTCCCAGACCATCGTATCTTTCGGGAATACCTTCACGGGATATGTCTGTTCATCGATGCGTGTCCCGTCTGCAAGGCTGACCTTGTAATGGAGCGCGGCGGTCTTTACCTCCGCAGGGATCGCGCCGGTGCGGAGCATGGGTGTCTGGCCGACCGTGACATTCCCGTACGCGGGGACTTCCACGGTGTTGATCGCCTTTTCCGTGAATCCCGGGACCTCCGATTCCACGACAACCGTTCGTGCAGTGCCCGTCGGGTTCGTGAGCTCGAAATCGATGTAGGTCACGTCAAGGTTGGCGAACTGGAGGTACGTTGAGGGAAGGATGGAGTCCATTGCTGCGACACCGGCACGGATGCCGGCAGGGCCGGCTCCTGCGGCACTCCCGGTACCCGGCGATACGGTGTTTGGGGTGTCTTCTGTGCAGCCGGCAAGCAGGATGAGGATTATGATGAATCCTGAAAACAGGAGTGAAGTTCGAATTCGCATAGGTTTTTTTTGTTGTAACGGGATTCGATAAAAAGGTTCCCGCAGGCAGGGAAAAAGGGAGGAACTATCCGGAGGAGGGGATGCCCCCGGCAACGGGAGCGTCACTTATTGATGTGCACGACTTTAGCCGGCGGGAACCCGTTGAAGTACGTGGACGAAGCATGCGAGTATGCCCCGATATTCTCGGAATAGACAAAGTCACCGATGTCGAGGTCCGGCAGTTCCGCGGAGAGCGTGATGGTGTCAAAGGCATCGCAGGTGGGCCCGAACACCGCGGAGATCTGCGTCTCCCCCCCCTTCTTGAAAGACAATACCGGGTAGTTGATATGGTCGAAGACCTGCCCGGAGTAGGAGTGGTACACCCCGTCGTTGATGTAATAGCAGGGCTTGCCGTCCCGGACCGCTTTCCCCACCACTTTTGCGACAACAGTGCAGGCGTTCGCCACCAGAAACCTTCCCGGCTCGGCCACGATCTGCATGTCTTTTGGGAAGAGCCGCTTTATCTCGGCGTTCAGTTTCCGGGCAAGCGTCCGGATCGACCGGATACCCGTGTGGTACTTCACCGGGAAACCGCCCCCGATATCGAGGATGCGGATCTTCTTCCCGGTCCGGTACTCGACCTCCCTGATGATGCTTGCGGCAATCTGGAGCGCCTGCATGTAGTTCTCGAAGTTCGTACACTGGCTCCCGACATGGAAGCTCAGTCCTTCCACAACAAGGCCGCTCTCAAAGGCCTCGATGATCAGGTCCACTGCTTCGCCCGGGTGGGCCCCGAACTTGCTGGAGAGTTCCACCATGGAGCCGGTATTCGGGACGCGGATGCGCAAGACGAGACCGGCATGGGGAGCATAGTCGCGGATCTTCAGGATCTCGTAGTGGTTGTCGAACGTGACAAGGGGCTTGTACTTATTCAGCGCTTTTAAGGTCTCGATGGGCTTGATGGTGTTTGCGTAGATGATCTTGTCCCAGATGAACGCCTGCTGCTCTTTTTTGGGCAGGTGCCTGATGTTCTCGTATACGATCATGAACTCGGGCATCGAGGCTACATCGAAGCTGCACCCGATATCGTACAGGGTCTTCACGATCTCGGGATTGGAGTTGGCCTTGACAGCAAAATAGACCTGCACATCGGGAAGGTGTCTCTGGAATTCGTGATAATTCTCCCGGAGTCTCTCATGGTCAATCACAAAAATAGGGGATCCGTGCTGCGCCGCAAGGTCCAGCAGATATTTCTTTTTCACATGACCGATATGAGGGACCGGAAGGGGAGCATCGCCTTCCGGTTTTTTCTTCCGCTTCTTCTTGGTATCAACCGCGACTTTTGTCATTATATGATTGATTTACTGTACGAATAAGAAGTTTTTGAATTGCCAGATATCTTCGCGGTCATAATCGTTCTCCGGGTTCTCCTTGAAGAAGACCACGCGGTTCTTCAGGGGCGTCCAGTCGGACGGGGTGGACCGGAACTCGCCCAGGTACGGCTTTGCAATATTCAGCACGAAATCGTGCGGGAGATCGTCCGGGAGGCAGAATCCTTCCCGCGGGTGTTTGATCATCCACATGATGGCGCTGACAACCCCGATCGCTACCTGGATGGTTGTCGCGTTCTGCCCGGGAGCGAGTTTCTTTGCCTCGCTGATCGAAAGGATGCTCCCCGTCCACCAGGACTTGTAGGGGTGGCCCATCAGGAGGGCGCCCAGGATATCGGCACCGGAGACAATTTCACGGTCACTCATGATCCTCAGCTTGGGCTGGAGCTCGTAGTTCCGGGCGCGGAGCTCGTGGATGGATGCAATGGTGGCATCACAGGGCATGTATGCGTAGTGGACCGTTGGCCGGTAGATGGCCTCCCCGTCCTTCCAGACGGTCCAGCGCTCGGAGATGCCGAATGCCTCCCCGTGGCGGATCACCATGCCGATGATCTCCTGGTTGGGGATCCAGGACCGCACCCAGGTATTGAGCCCCATCCGGGGGATGAGGATGCCGTTCTTGGGGCCGACCGGTGGCACGATGGCAAGCGGGGGCAGGGTCTTCTCGTGCGTGCCCCAGCCAACCTCTGCCGGGGCTACCCCCTCCTCGCGGAGCCCCTCGATACACCAGGTGCCGACAAACTCGCCCACTTTCTTTGGTGTCCTTGAGATCTGGGTGTCGTGCTCGGAGCAGTGGATCACCTTCACGCCGGCTTCCATTGCCAGTTCCCCGAATTTCTGCTCTGCGATCAACTGCCGGATCCGTGCGGGGTCCTGTGCGATATTGTCAGCAATCATCCGCTGGGCAATGTCCACAAGCCCCTGCTTGGCAAAGTGGGAGATGAGCCCGGGATTAGCGCCATGGTCGACAACGCAGGTGGGGGCGTCATCCCACTCCTTTGTCAGTTCCATGAGCCGCATCTGCCGGAAGTACAGGGTCTTCTCGTAGGGGCTTGCCGTTTCAATGCCGGCGTCCGGGTCCCATGCCTCGACCGAGGTATTGACATACAGGACATCGTGGTCATGGCACCACTGGGCAAGATCGCAGCTGTCGATGTTCCACGCTTCGTCGATCAAAAGCCCGCCGGAGGAGAGATATTCCGCAAGTGTCCTGGCAAGGTTATCGCGGGTTATTTTCCTTTTTACAAAGCGCAGCCCGCCGGCAGTCCACGCCTTCAGGTCGGCGGACTTGTCCTTGAAGTCGATGATGGTGATCTGCTCCAGCGGGATGGTTACATGACGGAGCAGGATCGGGAGCATGCATTTGCAGACAGCGCCATATCCGATGATCAGGACCTTGTTTTTGAATTCCATTCTCTCCTCAAACAGGACTGGAGTACCTGCCAGATTGTTTTGTGAGTGAATTGTATTAAAAACAATGAACCGCACGGGAACTAATCTCATGGCAGGAACGCAGGGGTAGTGGTCCGGGCCCCGGTATCAGGGTATACCAAATCATTTTATCCTGTCCGGCCAACTGTTCCGTCAGGAAGTGCGGCATGGGCGCAAAAGAGGAGATGGACCTGCTCCTGTCCCGGGAAGCCCTTATGGCATCGTTTGGGACAATCAAACCGTATGCGCTTGCCCTCCTCATCTTCACTGCCCTTCTCCTTGAGTATGTCGTCCACTACCAGCTGAAGATCTCCGTTGCATACACCCACTTCTTCTACCTGGTCATCGCCGTTGCCGGCCTGTGGTACGGGAAAAAAGCGATCCTGCTCGCCCTCTTTTTCGGCGGGCTCCAGATCGCAGTTGGCTGGTTGATCTCCGGATCCATAACGCCCGATTCCCTTGTCCGGGCCGCGATGTTCTTTGTCGTGGCGTACATCATCGGGTACATTGCCGACACACTGAACAGCTACTACAGTATGGTCGGGGCTCAGAACCGGGACCTGCGGGAGGTGAACGAACGGCTGGCCGCATCCGAACATGCCTTCCAGACTGCAAACCGGAAACTGAACCTGCTGTCAAGCGTTACGCGGCACGACATCCGGAACCAGCTCTCCGCCCTTCTCTCGTACCTGGAACTCTCCCGGATGCAGGTCACCGACCCTGCCGCAATAGCGCGGATCGAGAAGGAGCAGATAACGGCCCATGCAATCGAACGGCAGCTCGATTTCATGAAGACCTACGAGGAGATCGGCGTGGTTGCCCCGCAATGGCAGGATATCCGCACTGTGGGGGAGCGCCTCCGGGCCCGGCTCCCCCGGGAGGGAGTGACCCTCACCCTCCCGGATGCGGGGACCGAGGTGTACGCCGATCCCCTGCTGGAGAAGGTCTTCGAGAACCTTGCCGAGAACTCACTCCGTCACGGGGAGCGGGTGAAGCAGATCACGATTTTTGCCCGGCCGGACCCGGATGGCGGGCTTGCGCTGGTGTACCAGGACGATGGTGTCGGGATCCGGAACGAAGACAAGGAACGGGTCTTTGTGAAAGGATTCGGGAAGAATACCGGTCTTGGCATGTTCCTCTCCCGGGAGATCCTTGCCATCACCGATCTCACGATCACCGAGAACGGGATCTATGGGGAGGGAGTCCGGTTCGAGATTCGTATCCCTGAGGGAAAGCACAGGGTCGTTGCCGCGAGCGAGTAAAAACACACGGCAAAAATACCGCAGAGGCGGGTCTCACCCCAACGGGTTATCTGCTCCCCTGCTTACCATCCCGGACCGGCATCCGGTCACAATGATGTATTTATTGTGGTGGAGAACATACATATCAGGAGTCACAATCACCACAATAGTGGTTTTTTACGGGGTGGCGGATCTTGGCAGACAAAAATGCACCAATGGACCAGCGCGAACTGATGACCCTCCAGAATTACCTGCAGGAGTACGGGCAGCAGGCTGAACTCTTTGTCCAGCAGCTGCAGATGCTGGAGAACGGGAGGATGGAGGCGCATGCTGCCATCGAATCGCTCGAAGGAATGCTCGCATCGGAAGACGGGACCGTCCTTCTCCAGATTGGCGGAGGGGCAAGTGTCCGCGCAAAGGTCCTGGAACCCGAGAAGGTCCTCCTTGCAATCGGGTCCGAAGTTGTCGTGGAACGCTCCAACAAGGACGCCGTGGAGTTCTTAAAAGAGCGGATCATGGAGATGGAAGCCTCGCAGAAGAAAGTTGCCGAGACAATCGACCGTCTCCGTGCCCAGATGAACGAGATCAACAAACGGATCGAGTCCGGCTACCAGCAGGCTATGGCTGCCGGGCAGGATCTCGGCTGAACCGGAGCACCTGCCCATGTTCGGGGGACTGCGGGAGAAGCTCAAAGCGGCACGCGAGCGCCTTGGCGGCAGTATCAATGCCGCAGCAGCCCGGGCTGAACCCGGGGGAGAGACAATCCCCGCTGATTCAGCGAAACCTCCCGTCCCCGCACCAAAACCGGATGCAGCGCCCGGCACTGCCGCTGCACCTGCACCGGAACCTTCTGCCCCGACCCTTGTCCAGAAGATGAAGACGCTCATCATCGACCGCGAACTGATTGTCTCGGAAAAAGACCTCGATGATGCTCTCTCCGAGCTGGAACTCACGCTCCTTGAAAGCGATGTGGCCCTTCCGGCTACTGATGCCATCATCAGCAGCGTTGAGAAGAACCTTGTCGGCAGGCACCGAAAGATCGGCGAATCGGTCGACCACCTTGTTGTCCATGCGCTGAAAGCCGCCCTGCTGGATGTGCTCGGGCAGGGGTTCGATCTCAAAGCGTATATCGCGAAGCACGAGCGCCCCGTGAAGATCCTGTTCACGGGCGTAAACGGCACCGGGAAGACCACGACTGTTGCCAAGATCGGGTCCTGGCTCCGGAAGGAGGGCTTCACGGTTGTCATTGGCGCCGGTGACACCTACCGCGCCGGGGCAATCGAGCAGATTGCCGTCCATGCAGAACGGATCGGGATCCGGGTCATCCAGCACCAGGAAGGTGCCGATCCTTCAGCGGTTCTGTTCGATACCGTGGATTATGCAAAGGCGCACAAGATCGATGTGGTCCTCGCGGACACCGCCGGCCGGTTCCACAACAAGGCGAACCTGATGAGCCAGCTCGAGAAGATCAAACGCGTCATGAAGCCAGACCTTGTCGTGTACGTGGACGAGGCTGTTGCCGGCAATGACGCCGTCACCCGTGCCTTCGAGTTCGACCGGACCGTGGGCGCAGATGCCGTTGTGCTGACCAAGGCAGACATGGACTCACGGGGCGGTGCTGCGATCTCAATCGCTCACACCATCGGCAAGCCGCTGATGTTCCTTGGAGTCGGGCAGGCCTATGACGACATCATGCCCTTCGATCCGGCAACGGTTGTCGAAGAGCTGCTGGAAGGAGGTGCGTGATGCTCGACAACCTCTCCTCGTCGTTAAAGGATGCTCTCAAGAAACTTGCTGGCAAGACCGTTGTCGACCGGGCAGCAGTTGACGACCTGGTAAAAGACCTCCAGCGTGCGCTCATCTCATCGGACGTAAACGTCAAGCTCGTGATGGAGCTCTCCAAAGCGATCCGCACCCGGTCCCTCGAGGAGGAGCCCCCCAAGGGGATGAACGTCCGCGAGCACGTGCTCCGTATCGTGTACCAGGAGCTGGTCCGCCTTGTCTGGGCATCGACCGAAGTCAGGCTCGAACCCCAGATCATCCTGATGGCCGGCCTGCAGGGGAGCGGCAAGACCACGACCACGGCGAAGCTCGCCCGCTACTTCCAGAAGAAGGGGATGAAGGTCGGTGTCATCTGCGCCGACACGTTCCGGCCCGGTGCCTTCGACCAGATCTCGACGCTGTGTAACAAGATCAATGTCCCCTGCTTTGGCAACCCGCAGGAGAAAGACGCCCTGAAGATCACCCGCGAGGGTCTTGCAGCATTAAAGGAGCAGGAACTGATCATCGTCGATACCCAGGGGCGGCATGCCCTTGAGGCAGACCTGATCAAAGAGATCATCGATCTCAATGTGCTGACGAAAGCCACCCACCGCTGGCTCGTCATCGATGCCGCACTCGGCCAGCAGGCAAGCGAACAGGCACGCCGGTTCCACGAGGCGATTGGGATCGACGGCGTCATCATCACCAAGATGGACGGTACCGCAAAAGGCGGTGGCGCCATGTCGGCCGTTGCCGAGACGAAAAGCGGGATCGCGTTCATCGGTTCAGGGGAGACGATCGAGGATCTCGAACGGTTCGATCCCGACGGGTTCATCTCCCGGCTGCTTGGCATGGGCGACTTGAAGGCCCTCGTGGAGCGTGCAAACGAGGCGATCAATCCCGAGGACGTGGACGTCAACGCGATGATGAAGGGGAAGTTCACCCTCCGCGACATGTACAAGCAGATCGAGGCCCTCAACAAGATGGGCCCCTTAAAACAGATCATGGGGATGCTCCCGCTCGGGAACATGCAGCTGCCCGAAGGGGTGTACGATGTCACGAGCACAAAAATGGTGCGCTACCGCATCATCATGGACTCGATGACCTCGGCCGAGCTCGACGAGCCCTCGCTTATCAACAGCTCGCGTATGCAGCGGATCGCCCACGGGGCCGGTGCAACGCCCGACGAGGTCAGGGAACTGATCAAGTACTACAAGATGATGCAGCGCACCTTAAAGGGCCTGCGGGGCGGCCAGGGCGGCGGCAAGTTCAACATGCAGCGCCTGATGAAACGCTTCTCCGGGATGCAGTGAGACCTTCGTTGTTATGACTGCGTTTGCGATTGTCGGGCACCTTGCCCGGACTGACAGCGGATTCTCGATCAACGACCTGCCGGGCAGCGGGGGCCGGATGGATGTGCTCTGCCGGTGCGTGAATGCCTCGCTCTTCCTCTCGCATGACCTGAGGAGAGATGTCGACTGCTTTCTTGTCCTGCTCGGGCCGCCGTCAGGGCCGAAGACGATACGCTTCTCCGGGGCAACGGTACGATCGCTCTCACCGGACGAGCGGAGTGCCGCGGCGCTGATTAAAAAGGTGATCGATGTGCCCTGCGGCAGCGAGTTCCGCGAGGTGGCGGACGGGATTTCGATCCGGAAAGGCGGACTTGAGCGGCTCCTTTCGGAGATGCCGTTTGGCGTGCTCGATGAAAGCGGCGAGGATATCCGGAAGGCAAAGGACCTTTCGGGGGCATTTCTCCTCTCGGATCACCTGAACTTCACAGAACCGGAACAGGCACTCACCAGTGCCTGCCTGAAATATTCCGTGGGGCCAAAGTGCCTGCATGCCGATCACACGATAACCGTAGTGCACAATGAACTGGACAGGAGGATAAACGGATGGCAATAAACGAACAGGTGAAGGCGATCCTCGCGTACGGCGAGACCTGCGACCACTGCCTCGGGCGGTTCTTCGGGAAACGCTCGCATGGTCTCTCGGATGACGAGCGGGGGAGAGGGCTGAAGATTGCCCTTGCCCTTGACGAGAACCAGCCGTACAAAAAGTTTGCCGGCACCTGCTGGGTCTGTGGCAACTTCTTCGATGACGTGCCGCTCTGGGCTGACCGCGTGATTGAAGCAACAAAGGATATCGAGCACACCACGTTTCTCGTGGGCTGCCGCGTCCCGCCCATGATTGCCGAGAACGAGGAGATGGTCTGGAGCGATCTCTCGCTTGCCGAGCCGGAACCCTTCAAATCGGAAGTGAACCGGGAGGTCGGCAAGGCCGTGTCGGCACGGTCCGGGAAGGTCGTGGACTTCAAAAAACCCGAGGTTGTCACCATCCTCGACCCTGCAACGGGCAGCGTGGAGGTCCAGATCAACTCGGTCTTCTTCTACGGACGATACCAGAAATTCGAGCGGGGGATCCCGCAGACGCACTGGGACTGCCGGGCCTGCAGGGGGGCGGGCTGCGAGAAGTGTAACTTTACCGGCGCCCAGTACCTCGACTCGGTCGAGGAACTGATCGGGCGGCCCGTGATTGAGATGTTCAACGCGGAGAACGCGGTCCTGCACGGCGCGGGCCGTGAGGACATCGATGCCCGCATGGTCGGGACGGGGCGTCCGTTCATCCTGGAAGTGGTATCGCCAAGGAAGCGTTCCATCGACCTTACGGAACTGGAAAAAACCATCAACATCACTGCCGATGGCAGGATCTCCGTTGCGATCAGGCGCTGGGCAGACCGTGCGGAGGTGGAAACCCTTAAATCAAACAAAGCGCATAAAAAATACAGGATCCTGGTCGAGGTTGACGGCGAAATAGCGGCGGATGAGTTCGCAAAAGCCGTAAAAACCCTGGAGGGCGTCACAATACACCAGCGCACGCCCGAACGGGTTGCACATCGCCGGGCCGACAAAGTCCGCGAGAGAACGGTCCTTGGTATCGAGTGTGTGGGGCAACAGGACGACAAATTTATTGTCGAAGTCCTGGGCGAAGCCGGCCTCTACATCAAAGAACTCGTGTCCGGGGACTCGGGGCGAACCCGTCCAAGTCTTGCCGAGATCCTGAACAGAACGGCTCACGTCACCAGCCTCGACGTTACGCAGGTGGAAGGAGCAAAGGAGGGAGAATAAACCATGGCACATCACAATGGTCCAAGGAAGAAGACACGGTATAAGTACAAGAAAGAGTTAAGAAAGCGCGGCCTTCCGCCGGTAACCTCGGTTATCCAGCGGTTCGAGATCGGCGACCGTGTCCACGTTGTTGTCGAGCCGAGCATCCAGAAAGGGATGCCCCACCGCCGCTTCCACGGAAAGACCGGCACCGTCATCGGCCAGCGCGGCCGTGCATGGATGCTCACCATCCGCGATGGCGACGCCGAAAAAGTCGTCATTGCAAGACCACAACATCTAAAAGCGCAGAAGTAAATTCACTGTCAGGTGATTGGCATGAAAGTTAAGGGTATTATTAGCGAAGAGAAGGTCACGCTCCCCGAGATGCGCAGCGTCCTCCTCCGTGTCGAATCGGAGAGGCTGGCTGCCGAGAAGGAGATGTCCTACGAGTTCAGGCGCAGTATCGAGCATGCCAATCAGCTTTCCAAGACGGACCCCGAGAAATCCCGCGATCTGGTTTCTGAACTTGTAAAGATGGAGAAGATGAAACCCGAGATCGCGTACCGGATCGCCAATATCATGCCCAAGACCCGCGATGAGGTCAGGGCAATTTTTGCAAAAGAGCGGTTCACCTTATCTCCCGAAGAGATCGACTCCATCATCGAACTGGTCATCACACACTACTGAGGTGCTGATCATGAAGGCGGAGAAGAAAGAGGTCAACGCGATAGTGCTGGATGTCCTGCTGAAGGGCCACCCGGACGACCCGCGTCCCCCGTTCAAGAGGGAGCCGATCGTCCAGGCCATTGGACTTGAGCAGTTCAAACTTCTCGAGCTTGTGCCAAAGCCCGGCGTCCAGATCGAGCTGCATGACAAGGTCTACATCGGCGATGCCGAGCGTGACAAGATCGAGCGTGTCAAGCGGCGGATCGGGTACGAGGAGCTGACCCAGACGGCGAGAGGCGAGCTCCCGTTCATCATCGAGAGTGTTGTGAAGGACCGCGAGCCGGATTTTGTCACGTTCTTCAACAAGTCAATCTCGATAACGCCCAAGTTCCACATGCTCCACCTCCTCCCGGGCATCGGCAAGAAGCTGATGTGGGAGATCTTAGAGTCCCGGAACCGGAAGCCCTTCGAGAGTTTTGCCGATATCTCGGCACGGATCAAGGCACTTCCCCGCCCGGAGAAGATGATCCAGGCCCGGATTCTTGAAGAGCTCCAGGACAAGGAGACCAAGTACCACCTCTTCACCACGAAATGAGAGCCCAGCACGACCAGCACTTCCTCATCGACCCGAATGCGGTGAACCGCATCGCGGACATAACAGAAGTGCAGGGAAAGAAGGTGCTCGAGATCGGGCCGGGCAACGGGGCGCTGACCCGTGCCCTGCTCGATCGCGGAGCCTTCGTGCATGCGATCGAGCTGGATGCCCGGCTCGTGGAACAGCTCAGCGAGGACTTTTCTCGCGAGATTGCATCCGGCCAGCTTGTGCTCCAGCACGGCGATGCCACCCGGTGCGAATACCCCCCGTTTGATGTCACGGTATCAAACCTCCCCTATTCGGCCTCATCCAAAATAACGTTCCGGCTCCTGGAACACACGTTCGAGGTCGGCGTTTTGATGTACCAGGCGGAGTTTGCCGACCGCATGGTGGCAAAAGCGGGGACCAAGGACTGCGGGCGGCTCTCGATCATGGTCCAGACCTATGCCGCAGTCCAGCACTGTTTCCGGCTCCCCCCGCAGTGCTTCTCGCCCAAACCGCAGGTGCACTCCGCGGTCGTGAAGATCTTTCCCCGTGAGCCGATCTTTTACATCAACGACCGGCGCCTGTATGCGAATGTTGTGCGGGCGCTCTTCTCGCACCGGAGAAAGACGGTGAGAAACTGCCTGAAGGGATCGGCCGGCACCATGCTGGGCGCCGAATGGGTGAAGCGGGTGCTCTCGACCCTGCCGGAAGAGATCCTGGCAAGCCGTCCCGAGGCACTGTATCTCGAGGACTTTGCCACCATCGCAAATATCCCGTGACTCAAGGCCGAACGGTTTTTGCCCATTCCCCGCTGAATACTTCTTCTGGGACTGCCATGAAATGGAGGGGCTGGGAGAAGGTATCGCTCGAAGTTGCTGACCCAACGGTCCCTTCCGGCAGGCTGCCTGTTGAGGCAATTGCCCCGGTCATCGTCTCGGCGAGCCGGTCCACGGATATTCCGGCCTTCTATGGCGACTGGTTCCAAAGCCGGCTGAAAGAAGGATACGTGCGGTGGAAGAGCCCCTTTGGCGGCAGACCGGTCTTTGTCTCGTTTGCCCGCACACGCATCTTCGTCTTCTGGTCCAAGAATCCCGCGCCGTTCCTTCCCTGTCTTGACGCGCTCGATCGTCTCGGGCACGGGTACTATTTTCTCTACAGCGTAAACGACTACGATAAGGAACACCTTGAACCGAACGTACCGCCGCTCGATGAACGGATTGAGACGTTCATCCGGCTCTCCCGCCGGATCGGGCCGGGAAAGGTCGTGTGGCGGTACGATCCCCTTATCCTTACGGAGACCATCACGGTCAGCGATCTGTTGGACCGGGTGGAACGCATCGGCGACCGGATCGCCCCGTTCACGAAACGAATGGTCTTCAGTTTCGTGGACATCGAGAAATACACGAAAGTGCGGCGGAACCTGGACGCAGCCGGGTGCCGGGGCGCACGCGAATTCTCTGACGCAGACGTCGCAGAGTTCTGCGAGGGTCTCCGGCGCCTCAACAAACGCTGGGGCATTACTCTTTCCGCCTGCGCCGAGGACCGCGATCTCTCGCAGTTTGGTATCGGCCGGGGGCAGTGCATCAGTTATGACCTGATGACAACGGAGTTTGCTCACGACAGGGACCTGATGGCGTTCCTGCGGCCCGAAGGCCAGCAGGCACTTGACGGGTCCTCACCGGATCCCTCGCGGCGCCTGAAGGATCCCGGCCAGCGGAACACCTGCCGCTGCATTGTGTCGAAGGATATCGGGCAGTACTCCACCTGCATGCATCTCTGCGCATACTGCTATGCCAATACGTCCGCCGCGGCCGTGCGCAGGAATTATTCACACTATCTCGCAGATCGCGAAAGCGGGATGTTCCACGATACGATTGTCGGGTAAGGTAACGGGCCGTTAGAAATTCCGCATTACCTTTATCGCACAGAACTTCCCGCACATCGTGCACTCCGTCTCCTCCCCGCAGAACTGCCGTGCCCTCTCCGGGTCCATGGCACACCGGATCTGTGCTTCCCGGTCGAGTGCAGCACGGTGGACCGCAACTTCTTCATCTTCGTTCTCCCTGCCCTGCTTGACGGTATCGCCGACATGGGCAGCAATCCTGAACGCGATGAGCCCCTCTTTCACCGCTTCGGGATCCGGAAGCCCGAGGTGCTCTGCCGGGGTGATGTAACAGAGGTAATCTGCCCCTGCCGCACTTGCGGTGCTGGCCCCGATGGCACCGGCAATGTGGTCGTATCCTGCCGCAATATCGGTTGGCAGGGGCCCGGCAACAAAGAGCGGGAACGGGGAACGCTTTTTGTACATGCGAACCATCGGAGCGATACGGTCCTTGCGAATATGCCCGCCGGCGCCTTCGATGATCACCTTGACTCCCGCTGCAAGTGCCTGGTGTGCGAGGGTGCAGTTCTGGCGGATCTCGGTCTGCTGGAATGCGTCCGGTCGATCGTGGATGCAGCCGCTCCGTGCTGTGTTCCCGAGCGAAAGGACAATGTCATGCTTCCGGCAGATCGAGAGGACTTCATCGAAGTGTTCGACAAAAGGATTCTCGCAATCGTGGGTAAGCATGAATGCGCTGGTGATCGACCCGCCTTTGGAGACCATCCCGAGAACCCGTTTCTTCTTCTTGAAAACCCCGAGCATTTTCTGTGTCACGCAGTGGATGACAATTGAACTGATTCCCTGTCCGGCCTGTCGTTTGAGGGTGGCAAGGATATCTTCTGCCGTCATGTTATCAAGGCCGCATTCGACAACCGCCTGGTAGACCGGTACGGTAGTGACCGGGAGGGTGGTGCATGCGAGGATCTCCCGGCGGATGGCGTCGATGTCTCCCCCCATCGAGAGGTCGCTGATAGTGTCAGCGCCGAACGTTTCGGCGATCTCCGCTTTCCTGAGTTCATCGCTGACAGAGACTTTTCCCGCCGAAGTCCCCATGTTGACATTGATCTTCGTGCGGAGGCCGGTTCCAATGCCCGTGCAGCGATTGCCGCGCTGCATGATGACAACGCTTCCTGCGGCTATCCGCTGGAGGAGTTCGCTGGGATCGATACCCTCTTCTGCGGCAACGGTCTTCATCGCGCGGGTCAGTCTCCCTTCGCGGGCAGAATCAACCAGGGTCTTCATTGCTTTTGCAGTGCTCCGTGCCGGTATCCTTGGCGTTTCGGCCATATGGATACCTGACATCCGCATCCGTTCTGGTACAGTGCGTTCCTCTGGTACGAAACTACACTGTATCCACCCGATAAACTACCGGCAGGTTTATGATAACCGGATCACGCAGCATTTCGTGTCAGGCGTTAATCTGGCACTGTATCGGGGCCGGATTTCATTATGCGATCCGGATCGCGATCTGTTTATCCCTCTTCCGGTCTCCATCCCATCCCTTTTTTTCAGATACCAGCCAACCATTCCGTACCGTATGGACTACGATCCCTCGCAGGTGTACCAGCCCGAAGCCGACACGTATCTCCTGCTCGATGCTGCACGGGGCGAAGTAAGGCCCGGTGACCGGGTACTGGAGGTCGGGACCGGTTCGGGACTGATTGCAGCCGCGATGCGGAAGGGTGCCCGCACCATTGCCACCGATATCAATCCCCACGCGGCAATTGCTGCACAGAAGGCCGGCGTGGACGTCATCCGCTGCAACCTCCTCGACCCGATCCGGGGAAAATTCGATCTCGTTCTTTTCAATCCCCCGTACCTTCCCACCGAATCCCATGAGCGGATCGATGACTGGCTGGAGTATGCCCTTGACGGCGGGAAATCCGGGCGGGAGACCCTTGAACGATTTGCCGCGGACGTGAAACGTGTGCTGGCGCCCGGTGGCAGGATCCTAATCCTCATCTCGTCGCTTACCGGGCCGGGAGAAGTAAAGGAACTCTTTGCCACGCACGGGTTACATGCGGAGCTTGTCCGCGAAGAGAAGGTGGAGGACGAGTCCCTCCTTGTCCTCCGGTTCACCCGCTGAGGTGTGCCTCACACGATCAGGCGCTTCCGCATCAGGTTGATCGAGATAATGCAGGTGATGGCAGTGATGACTGCGATCCATGCAAGGTGAAGAAGGAGAGTCCACGAGAGTGATGGCAGGGTCAGCATCCGCATGATGGCGACAAGGTGCGTGAGCGGCAGCACGGCAAGCGCGAAGTACTGGAGGAAGACCGGCATCAGCGTGAGCGGGAAGAATGTGCCCGAGAAGAGTGCCATGGGCGTGATGAAGAGGAACGACGGGTAATTGAGCGTATCGATGCCGGGCGTGACGGACGTGAAGCCCATCGCGATGCCGGCAAACATCAGGCCGCCGAGAAACGCGAGCGGGATCGTGAGGAGGGCGAGGGGGAGGGAGACGACGCCGAACACCGCGAGCACCGGCAGCATGATGAGCACGTAGATGACGCTCCGGGTAGCCCCCCACAAGAGTTCGCCCGCGATCACATCCTCGATCGAGAGCGGGGTCGCGATCATGGCATCGAACGTCTTCTGGTAATACATGCGGACAAACGAACCGAAGGTACATTCGAAGAACCCGGAGTTCATCACCGCTATGGCAAGGATGGCCGGGGCGATGTAGTTGATGTACGGGATGCCGTCGATCTGCTGCACGTAGGTGCCGATACCGATCCCGATGGCAAAGAGGTAGAGGAGCGCCTCTACTAGCGGGGGAAAGAAGTTCACCTGCCAGGTCCGGACAAAGACCACGAGGTTCCGGTACCAGACAGTTCCCGCACGGCGGGTTACGCTCGGGATCGAGAAGATGTGCGGCATGGTCACTCCCTGAGGGTCCTCCCGGTCAGTTTCAGGAACACGTCTTCGAGCGTTGCCGGCCTTGTGATCATCCGCTCCGGCCGGCAGCGTTCGAGAATGGTCCTCGCAACTTCGCGGGCGTTCTCTGTTGTTGCGGCCACCTGGACCATGTCGCCGGTCTTCTCGAAGGGGACCCCGAGTTCGCTGAGGCAGGTGACGACATCGTCGCTTCCCTCCACTTCGACAATCTCGTGGCCGGCATGGTCACGGACAAGGTCCGCGGGCGCCCCTTCCACCAGGATCTTCCCGTTGTCCATGATGACCAGCCGGTCGCAGAGCCGGGCAGCTTCGTCAAGGTAATGCGTAGTCATCACGATGGTGTTTCCCTTTGCCTGAAGGTTCCTCAGTTTCTCCCAGATCAGGTGACGGGCCTGCGGGTCGAGGCCGATGGTCGGCTCGTCCAGGATAAGCAGGTCGGGACGGTTCACGAGTGCCCGGGCAAGGATGAGCCGGCGCTTCATCCCCCCGGATAACTTGTCCACCGAAACGTCCCGCTTCTCGGTGAGCTGGACGAACTCCAGCAGTTCGTCAGCGCGTCGTGTTGCCTCGTCTTTTGGTATGTCGAAGTACCGCGAGTAGTAGAAGAGGTTGCCAAAGCAGGTGAAGTCGGGGTCGAGGTTGGTCTCCTGCGGGACAACGCCGAGGCTCTGTTTGATCTCCGCAGGTTTTTCTTCCGGGTCCATTCCAAGGACCGTGAGCGAGCCGGAGGTGCGGGGCGAGACGCAGGTGATCATCTTCATGGTCGTGGTCTTGCCGGCGCCGTTCGGGCCTAAAAATCCGAAGATCTCCCCTTTTTTTACCGTAAAGTGAATGCCGTCGACTGCAACCGTGCTGTTATAGTTCTTCTTCAGGTCATGGGCCTCGATGATTGCCGTCATCAGCGATCTTCCGTGCAGTGGATCTCTGTTCTGCGTACTACAAAATGCTCGTGTTTGGGACAAGGAAACCAGAATCAAAAAAAAGATGGAAGGATGGGCGTTACGGGAGTGGCTCCGGCTTGACAAAAACAATGCCGACGATCAGCACCGCAAGAAGGGCTACGGTTCCCATGAGGGTAAAGGGGTCCACCGTGGCAACATTGTAGATCAGCACATGCCGGACAACTGCGGTCAGGCCGGCAATGAGGAGGGCCCGGACCTCGACATGTTTGGTCTTGAAATAGACCGTCACGGTCTCGAAGAGAACGATGATGGTGATGGTCAGGAGGAGGGCATACAGGACACTGACAAGCCCGTTGGCAAAGTCATGGGAGAGTATCATCTGCAGGATCAGCTGGACTGCGTCCAGGATCGAGAAGACGGCGATGATGGTCAGAAGGATCGCCACGATCGTGTACAGGATCATGGGCACGAGCGAGAAGAAGTTGATCAGGTATTCCATTACCGGTGAGTTCTTTTCCATGCTGTAACCCCGATGAATTGTTAACCTAGTGTGGCATGGCGAAGATATAAAAGATGCTGGGAGGAGGATTTACCTGCGGAGGCGGAGCAGTGCCTCTTCCGCAGCTTCGCGGACTTCGGAAAACGGATCGTCTTTCAATGCGGCGAGCGGTGCAACGGCCTGCCGGTTGCCCAGTTTCCCGAGGATCACGGCAGCCCCAATCCGGATCTCCTGTTCCCGGTCCCGGAGGAGGGGGATGACGAGCGTGGCGGATCCGGGATCGCGGATCCTTCCCAGTGCCTCAAGCGCGGCGGCCCGGACTGCCGGCTCATTGTCGCGGAGGGCTTTTGCGAGCGCGGGAATGCCAGCGGCATCCTCCCTGCGGCCGAGCGCACGGGCGGCCTCGCAGCGGACTGCCGGGTGAGGGTCGTCAAGAGCAGCGGAAAGTGCAGCAAGGGCACGGTCGTCGCTCATGGTCGCAAGCGCCTTTGCTGCAGCCTTCCGCTTTGCGATGCTGCCATTCTGGAGGTCGGAGAGAAGCGTTGTGATCCCGGTCATGGAAAAGGGGAGAGATGGTCAGCGCTCGCAGGAGCCGCCGGACTCGTACACGGAGATCACGTTCTGTGCCACTTCAGGGGAAATTGTATCGTGGATAAAGTGGACGAGCGCCTCGACATCCTCCACCGGCATGCAGCCGAGGCTCTCATCACCTTTTCGGATAAGGTCGGTGAGGTAGGTGAGCTCCTCCTTGTCGAGCCGGCTGATGCGCCGGAGAAAATCCTCGGAATCCTCGGCAAAATGGTTGGAGACCGGGGGGAGGATGGAGTGGAACATGTGGCCCGATCCCAAGCAGGTCAGGTCGCCGCATTCCGGCGCGAGTTTTTTTAAGATCGCGATATCCTTCTCGTCAAGTTCGCGTGGCATGATGGTTGTACCCGATCAGTGTTTTACGGGCTTTGGAATAAACGTGCGGGACGGGCACCGGTCGCTGTCGCGGTCCGCGGGGACCGGGCCGTTGATGCGGCACTCGCCTGCATTGCCTGACGTTGGTGTATAACTGATGCAATCGGCACAGGTTGGCATATGCTTCTCTATGGAATTCCTGTGCAATGATTCTTTTGTGAAAAAAAGGTTTAGAAATATTTGCCCAGCCAGTTCTTTATCCCGGCAAAAAACCCACCGGAACTCTTGGAGCCGGACCCTTTCTTCTGCGAGCGGGGCTCCATGGTTGCCATGGGTTTTGCAATGGTCCGTTTCGTGGGAGGAGATTTCGGATCGGGAATGTCCTGGAGCATGCCCCGCGGTTCTTCGCCGGAAGGCTCATAGCCCCACGAGAACCCGATCTTGTAATCCCGCTCGTTCTCGCGGATCCAGTTTGCGGCGGCCATGTACCCGCGGTCTTCCGCCTTCTTGATGGTGTCTTCGTGGTCGAGCGTGAAATGGATCTCACGCTTCAGAGCCTCCAGCTCCTCATAGACTTTTCCGGGGACTTTGATCTTCTCCCTGCTCATAACTTCTCGTATAGGGATATGCCGGGACGCGCTATTTAATGGTTCCTCTGTAAACCGGGGGATTTACGGGTATTCTGCGCGCTATTTGTAATCCGGATTGTACGGAGCCTTCAAAATCGCCATCGCGCAATGTTGATAAGCCCGCTGGTCAATTCTAGAACATATTGGATGGTGGGAAAGAATGGGAAAAGTGATCTATGAAGGCGATGATTTCAAGCGGATGCCCCGTGCGGATATGCTTGCGGTCGAGCGGCTGGTCAAGAGCGGCAAGCTCGGGATCTTTGAAGTGAAATACAAGGAAACGAAGTTCAGGATCGAGATCAAGAAGAAGGGCATGGACACGGTGGTGAAGCGGTTCCGGGCAATGTGAGCCGGATCAATCAGAGCCTGATGAAATTTTTTCAGCCAGGCTTTGATTGAAAATCCTGTATCAGGTTTCTTCGACTTTAAAAAATGCCCGTTCAGCGGCGCTTCCGTCCGTCGGTACCGGCGATCCCCTGCCGGAGGGGGCATGGCGGCTGCCGGCGCTCTCCGGATGCCTGTCCGCAGGCCAAAACCCGTTATGCCCTCTTTTCGGCCAAAAGAATGTGGCAAAAATTTACCTCTCCTCTCCGGCGTAAAAATGGGGATTTTCTCTAAATTATTCCCTCATTTTGCAGAATTATTCCCTCTGGATCCGGAAAAGGGGGGAAACGGAGCCCGTAACGGGCCCGGATTGGCGCATGTCTGAAACGGGGGTGTGTTATGATGTGCAACAGGTAATCGTGCCCTGAGGTGGAGAAGATACTACCAGATTTTGGGGAAAATGTTCTATCGGATCCTGCCTGAAAAACAATAATCGTGATCGTGATCGCGATGGAAAACCTGATCCGGATCAACCGGACCCTGCTTAAGATTTTTCTGGCAGACCCTGCTTGAAAAAAAATGAGCGGACCCTGCCTGACAAAAGTTAACCGGATCTGTATGAATCGGAAAACCGAGAAATTGGTCACCGTCGAAAAATGGTCCGAATTTTCAAGCAGACCCTGCTGAAAATTTTATGAGTAGACTTTGATTGAAATTTTTTGTGCGGAGTCTGCGTGAAAATTTTTGAACGGATCCTGCTGAAAAATGTTCAAACGCGATCGCGACCGCGATTGATTTTGTGATCCGGATCAACCGGACTTTGATTGAAAAAAGTTGAGCAGACCTTGATTGCGAAATGAATGGCTCGTGTGGATAATGTGAGGGTCACGCGTAAAAGGTCTTGCGACTTTTGCGCAACTCACTTACCTGTACGCGAACATGCGGACAGGCCGTTGCCCAGTGAGGGGCCGGCAGAAATCGAGCGTCGCATCAGCGAGGCTCGATTAGAGAAGCCATCAGGCTTCGACTCCCCCGAGCGATTCCGATCATAAGCGAGGTGGGGGGGAATCGCATTTTCATGAGCAAGTGTCCCTGTCAGAAAAAATAATAAAACGAATGCTGCATTGGTGATCCATCATGATGATGTGTTACCATTCAGGACTCTGATGGATCGAATATAGTACGGGAAGTGAAAAGGGCACGGAGTATAAAAAAGGACAATCTCTAAAAAATTACTGTAATTTCTCTATTTTTTTCAGAAGATCATTCATATCAGATCTTGCGTCATTCGCCTTAGTGATTGCAGATAGCGCTTTATTTTTTGCATTATTCATAGACGCCAGAAGGGTGTCATCCGGATATCCAGCTTCCACTGAATTAAGATATGACCGACGATCCTGAGCATATGCACTCATACTGTTACAGTATTCCTCCATATTCGATTGCCACAACCGCATCTTGGTCAACGATTGATCAGCATATGTTTTCACATTGCCGTTCAGATTCACAGTCTGCCCGGAAAAATCAATGATTTTATTGTCAGCATCCTCTAAGTCGGTCTGTAAACCATCTATTGCCTTCAGCTCATTGTTTATCCCAACCTTCATAAACGCGTAATATGTCTTATCCCCTGAGTTGATGTGGGCATTCCAAAAATCGATGTTCTTTCCAACCATATTATCAAAACTTTTTTGATTTTCGATGTAATGGTTCATTGAATTAACTACCTCATTAGCACTATCGACAGTGCTTGTTGCACTGGTATTTACGCAGCCTGCCAACGATACTGTAGCAAAAATACACAGACACCCGATTAAAAACACCAATTTTGAATAATTTGACATATCGTCCATCATACTCCCCAGTTTTTTCCTTAATAAAATTGCATTTTAAATACAAATTTCCCGAATTGAAATGCTGTTTTAAAAAATGTACTATTTTGTGCCTATATATTGTTGTCCAAATGTTCTACACATGGTCAACTTAATCAAATCTTAACAACCGGTGATTTTTTATTGCTTACCCTGGCTGGAAAGATGAAAACTCACATCGGATCCGGATGCCCCCCGATATTGAGCGGAAGGTCAATGCATTAATTGAAAATGAAGAGTTTAACACAAAATCTGATGTTTTCGTCGCAGCCCTCTGGTTTTATTTTGACAATAAGAACCACTTCTTTTGAGAAAAGACTTGGACTTGAAATGTGTAGGCGCCCCGGCCAGGATTTGACTCTTGCTGGCGCTCTTTGAAAATTGTTAGAGAATCAAACCATCAGAAGAAGTGCTGCTATGGAGCTACCTTTTAGCTGGTTAGAATCCGCTTCATTCCAGCTTTTTTTAATGAAATCAACCCCAAATTGGGATAGTATCAAAATATGGGGGCCATACTCATAAGTCTTTTG
>NZ_JAQTQD010000022.1 GCF_028712425.1 Methanoregula sp. | reverse complement strand
CACCACCATTTCCCATACCCTTATCACCTCACACCGCCTTGAGAGAACAGCGTTTTGAGGGAATATTCATGGGAATCAAGCCGTCATATATCAAAAATATCGGAACATCTCTGGTGAACAAACAGCGGGAATACTTTTCGAAAAACTTCGATGAGAACAAGCAGCAGCTGGCACTGTCGGCGGTTATCCCGAGCAAGCGGGTCCGGAACCGCATTGCCGGGTATATTACCCGGAAAATGAATTCCAAAAAACAGCCATAACCCGGGGTCAGGGGGCCGGGTCCATTGTTTTCTCCCTTTTTGCCACAGCCCCTCTTCATGCTTTTAGTTCGCAAAAGTATTCTGCTTAAGCCTGTTTTATGAAGATTTGTCGGGAACAATTCCTTATACACACGGATTGTGACCAGACAATTTCATCACCGGGTCCTGTCCGTTCCCGTACCGAAAACCGGAAACGGGGACCGTGTTCCTGGTTCCATAATGCCGAGATTTATATTCCCCGTTGATCTACCTGCCTACCGGGGCACTATCCATGACAATATGGCGATGCAGTGTATGCGGGTACCTGTACGATGAAGCGGCCGGCATCCCGTCCGCGGGGATAGCAGCGGGGACACTGTTCTCCAATCTTCCGGATGACTGGACCTGCCCGGTCTGCGGTGCGAAAAAGAGCGTCTTTTCTCCTGTCGCGGAGTCTGATATCCATGCTCATGCAGAGAGTACGGTCTCCGACGTGATGGCCGCGGAGCTTGCCGCGTTCGGGGTCCGGTATGTCTTCGGGCTCCCGGGCACATCCTCGCTCGGTCTTGTGGAAGCGGTCCGAAAAAACCCGGACCTCACCTATATCGTGTTCCGGCACGAGGCGAACGCGGCCATGGCTGCATCGGCGTATGCCAAGCTGACCGGGGAGGTCGCTGCCTGCCTCACCATTGCCGGCCCGGGCGCAACGAACCTTGCAACCGGTCTCTATGATGCAAAAGAAGACCATGCGCCGGTCATCGCGCTGAACGGGCAGATTGAAGTCCAGTACACCGGCCCCGGGGGTGTGCAGGAGATTGACCAGGACGCATTCTTCCGGCCGGTGACTGTATACAATACTACAGTTGCCGACAAGAGCAGGGCCGTGCTGCTGTTGAGCCGGGCGTTAAAGTACGCTCTCGTGGAGCGGGGCGTATCGCAGGTATCGGTGCCAAACAACATCCAGAAACAGCCGCTCGATGCATCGTTCTGCTCCCGCGAGTCCTGCATCCCGGGATTTTCCATCATCCCCACGGATGACGTGATCCGGCAGGCCGCCGACCGGATCAATGCGGCAGAGCGGCCGGTCATCCTTGCCGGCTGGGGAGCCTATCCTGCGGGACAGGAGGTGCTAAAAATGGCAGAAAGACTCGGGGCGCCAATCCTGACGACCTTCCGGGCCAAGGGCATCCTTCCCGAGGCAAGCGACTGGGTGCTCGGGATCCTCGGGAATGTCGGCTCGCCGCTTGCCCGGAAGACCGCGGAGGAGGCAGACCTCCTCATCACGCTGGGCGTCGGGTTCTCGAAATTCACCAATGTTCCCGTTGACAAGCCGATGGTCCAGGTCGATATCGAACCCACGAAACTGGGCAAAAACGATAAGACCCTAGCGGTTCACGCAAACTGCATCCATCTCCTGCCCCGGCTCCTGCCCCTTCTCCGGCAGCAGGAGACCGGGACCCGGAAAGAGGAGGTCGCCCGGATGCAGCGCGAGTGGGATTTCCAACGGGACCGTGAGGCCGACAGCACCGCAGTGCCCATCCGCCCGCCGTATATCATGAAGGTCCTCTCGGGACTTATCCCCGACAATGCGGTCATCTCGCTCGACGTCGGGGAGAACCAGTGGTGGTTTGGCCGTAATTTCCGGATGAAGCAGCAGCGGTTCGTGATGTCAGGATACCTTGCAACCATGGGATTCGGGTTCCCGGGAGCGCTTGCGGCAAAACTCGCGTTCCCGGACCGCCCCGTCTTCTGCATCACCGGCGACGGGGGCTTCTCGATGGCTATGGCGGATTTTGTCACCGCGGTAAAATACACCCTCCCGGTCGTGGTCATCATCCTGGACAACCGGCAACTGGGCATGATCCAGGTCGAGCAGATGATGGAGCATTACCCGAACTTTGCAACCGACCTGCTCAACCCGGACTTTGCCCGGTACGCGGAGACCTGCGGGGGCACCGGGATCCGGGTAAGCACGCCGGAGGAACTTGCGCCGGCAGTTGAGCGGGCGATGAGGATTGACGGCCCGGTCATCGTTGACGTAGAAACGGACGCGAAGCGGTTCTGAAAGGAGCGGCTGGTCCACGGGGGAGGATGATTCAGGGATCCCACCTTACCCTCACTCGCGGGTATCGGGATCCTGTACGGGATCAGCATCATCCAGGTATTTCTCCAGGGAGGGGAAAACGTCCGGGTTCAGCTCGTAGCGGGCATTTCTTCCATCCTTCCGGACAGTAAGGATCCCACCACCCGATAACCGGTGCATGTGCCAGTTGATCCCGGCTCCTGAGATATGGAGCGCTGTCTCGAGCTCGTGGCGGGAGAGCGTTCGAAAAGGGGGTATATGCCTTTTATCACCGAGTACCTTCCGCTTTCCTGCTTCGGAGTGCAAATTACGGAGATCGTGCACAGGAGCGCAGGAACCGGAGGATACTGGCATTCCCCCACACCTGAATAGTTCTCCTGGTGCACGTTCCCCTGCCGGTTCTTCACCATGCATGTGCCTTGCCTGCCCATGAGGGGGCATTGTCACCCGGCAATCCTGGGACCGGACAACCGGGCCGGACGGAAAACAACGGGCAATCCCGACAAACCCGGAATGAATTTATGCGAGCAGGCGAGACAACTGGATCCTATGACAGTGACAAAAGCACAGGAAGAGGAGATTATTGCAACCATGGAGCAGTACGCCATGGCGTACAAGAAGAAAGACATCCGGGCATTCTCAACGATCTTCTCCCCGGAGATCAGCGGATTCGGCAGCGGAGAGGACGAGGTGATCCGGAACCATGCAGGCCTTATCCGCCAGATCCGTCGTGACATGAGCCAGGCGGACGTCCACGCAGTCGAGTTCTCGGACCGGCAGATCTTCGGCGATGGCAGGGTGGCGTGGGTAACGTCAAAGAGTACGATGACCTTCTCCATCGGAGGATCAGCAAAGCAGACCCTCTTTGGGCGGTCAACGATGGTACTGAAAAACACCGGGAGCCGCTGGGTCATTGTACAGCTCCACTTCTCGCTGCCGTTTGGCGGCCAGTCAGAAGGCCAGTCATTCCCCGGCGCGTAAAGCTCCAAAAAGACCTGTCATCTTTTTTCCCGCGGAAAACCGGGGTCATCCGCCTGTTTTTTCCTGTACGTGTTCTTCGGCACGGCGTATCCATGTGAGACCGGGCCGGCAGAGGAGGATGACAAGAACGCACGCGATCAGTGCAATACTCCCTGTCTCCCATCCCGCTGATGCTGGCGGCAGGAGGATGACGCAGAAGATACTCCGCCAGTCAAAGACAAAGAACGCGGCAAGGAAAAGGAGGACATACCGGACCGGCCGGGAATCGCCGGCAATGATCACGTTAGCCCGGGGGAGGATGCGGAAGAACAGGATTCCCAGCAGGAGAAAAATGAGGATCGTCCCCCAGAAGAACAGTACCCAGGGGGAGAGCCCGAGCCCGTGGTTGATGTTCCCGATGTCGCCGTTGCCGGCAAACGCCCGCAGGGGCATATACGCGATAAGCTCCATCAGGTTTACGATGATGAACCAGAAGACAAGATGGAACGACCATTTGTTGTTTTCCAGTGCCGGGGAGAGGAGAATGTACATCCCGGCGGTTACCACGACTGCGTGGAAAACGAGTGGCATGACCGCGATGACCGCTGCATCGGCACCAAGCCCGGCATTGAACAGATCGGAATACGAGACACCTTCATCCCAACCGTCCAATGTCAGCGGATTTCCCCAGACGATCGCGAGCGGATCCTGCATCCTCCCCAGGAGAGAAGCGGTCGTGCTGTGGATATGTTCGTGGATGACAACGATCACGGACTGGAAGAAAAAATACGTTGCCGCTGCAATCATGGCATAGACAATGCCTTCGCGAATCCCGCGCTGCCCGTACACAGATACCGTCACCAGCGGAGACGCAATAATCATTGTGGTTTTATCCCGCAGGTATTCATCCGGCCCGCAAAAAGACAAAGTAGTACACCTGCGTACATCACTATCGCAGTCCCATGGAACCAAAGTCCATCCTCATTGTCGAAGACGAGGCGGTGTCGGCACTTGATCTGTCGAAGATCCTCAAAAATCTCGGGTACCTGGTGGCGGGAACTGTCTCTACGGGTGAAAAGGCAATTGCGGCCGTAGACACAGAACAACCGGATCTCATCCTGATGGACATCCACCTGGCAGGCAGGATGACCGGTATTGAGGCTGCGGTGAAGATCCTCCGGAACCATGCCATACCGATCGTCTATCTTACGGCGCACACGGAGCCGGACATTGTCCGGGAGGCAACGATCACCCGGCCCTACGGGTATATCATCAAACCGTTCACGGAACGCGAGCTCCAGACTGTAATCGAGATAGCCCTCTATAAAGCGGAACTGGACCGGGAGTACCGGAAGGAACATGCCCGTCTCGAAGACTGGACACGACAGCAGACAGAGGATTTGCAGCGAGCACATGACGCACTCCTTACAAGCGAGCGGAAATACATCGAGTTCATCTCCCTTCTTCCGGAGATCGTTTTTGAATGCGATCTTGCCGGAAACCTGATCCTCGCGAACGAGAACAGCCTGCAGTTCTTCGGATATACCAAAGAAGACCTGAAACGCGGGCTCAACCTCTTCGACCATATCGTTCCGGAGGACCGGGACCGGGTCAGGCAGGGCATCGGCAGGGTAGCCGGCGGGGGTAAGACAACCGGGAGCCAGTATACCGTAATGCTGCGTGACGGCACACGGTTCCCGCTCCTTGTCTACACGACACGGGTAATCGAGAATGGCCGCTGCACGGGGATCCGGGGGATTCTTGTCGACATCTCCGAACAGAAAAAAGCCGAGCAGGCAATGCAGCAGGTAATCAAAAAACTGGGAATCCTCAACAGTATCACCCGGCACGATATCCTCAACAAACTGACATCCCTCTCGGCATTTCTTGATCTAATCGGCGAGGACCAGGCTGACCCGGAGAAAAAAGCCTATAGTGCGCAGTGCACCGCGATCGTTGCAACCATCAACCGCCAGGTCGAGTTCATGCGCGATTACCAGGAGATCGGTATCAGGTTGCCGGTCTGGCAGGACCCGGCTGCCATCATCCTTCATGTGGCAGAGGTGAATTATGCCCCGGACCTCACGATACAGGTCCCGGATCCGGGCTTTGAGATCTTCACCGACCCGCTCTTCGAGAAGGTGATCGATACCTTCATCGACAATGCCATCCGGCACGGGGAACACGTAACGACCATGACGTTCTCTGTCCGGGAAGTGGGCAGCGAACTTCACATCACCTGCGAGGATGACGGTGCCGGCATCCCTGCCGGAGACAAGGAGTATATTTTCGAGAAGGGTTTTGGCAAAAATACCGGCCTTGGCCTCTTCCTTGCCCGGGAGATCCTTGATATCACCGGCATCACCATCCGTGAGACCGGAGCATACCTGAACGGTGCACGGTTCGAGATTATTGTACCAAAAGAGTCGTACCGGAAGGGATCTTTGGCATCCTCCCGTTCCGGCACCTGAGGCGGTTACCCCCATACAACACGAAATTGCGGTTTTTCCTGCCTTTTCCCGCTCCGTTCATTTTCACGCCCCGTGCCTCATCTATATCTCCCGCGTGGCAGACACAGTGGGGAGAATCCATGCCCTTGTCCGAAATCCTCATCGCGGTTGCCGCGTTCCTCTCCGGTATCGCGGTTGCGTATTTCTTCTTTCGTGCCCGGGTCGGCATATTCGAGCAGCGGGCAAGAAATGACCTCGATCGCTGGAAGCAGGAATGCACGGAGGCAATCCGGAAGGACTCCGTGAACCGGTCGCGTTCAACCCTGAAAGGAAAGATCGCGGAACAGATGGCTCCGTACCTCCCGGGATTTCCCTACTCTGCTGCAGATGCCCGTTTCATCGGGAGCCCGGTCGATTTCATTGTCTTTGACGGGTACTCAACAGCAAAAGACGGGGATTTTGGGGAGGTCAGCATTGTGCTGGTCGAGGTGAAACAGGGGAAAGGGAAACTGACCCGCGGGGAGTCGCTGGTCCGGAGGGCTGTCGAGGGGGGCAGGGTCAGCTGGAAGACAGTAACGATACAAAACGAGGATGCCGGGCCTGACTAAAAAAACCGTGGGGGGAGAGGCTGGGTGATCACCGGAAAAACCGGGGAGATGGGCCCTTCATTCCGGCTTATACCGGAGTCATGATGTTCAGGCGTGTCCTGCAATGACGGCAGGAGGCGACCCGGGACTTCTTGAAATGATCGCGGGGCGAGTTGTTGACGATGATGCTTTCGGCTGCACATGCGGGGCAGGTGAACCGGATAACATAGCCGGTGCGGGTGCCCCGTATTTCGGGATACGGTTTCTGGATTGCCATAGTCTTGAGGTAACAAAGATGAGTATTCTCTCCGGTTCCCAAATGTCAGGGATACCCGGAACGGTTATCAGAAAAGGTCTTGCGGAGTACAGAGCGGGCAGGGGATCTCTTTTAGTCCTGCACGGATCGCGGGTGTCAAAACCGATAATGACTGTATAATATTGGGTGTTCAAGGTAAATACAATGATGGGCGGAATCCTGAGAGCGGGTCCTGAATACATAGATTCAACAGCTCAACCGCCATTGAGACCTGTACCCCATGGTTGACGGTTTAACGGCATTTTCCAGAGACTCCCGCATTTTTCCAGCGATGGATACGATATCCAAGGGTATCCTGAGGTCTTTTTTCTCCTGCCGGCCGGAGAAACCGTTCCCCGGGCAAAAGGTGCAGGCAGGCCGGCACCTGCCGGGTCGTGTGCCATGACATCCCTGTGGAACCGGCTGCTCGGCAGATCGGAGATCCTGCGTTCCCGTCCCTGGGACCTGACCGAGATCGTCCCCCTTTCTGAACGACTGTGGTTCCGGCTGCTTCTCATCGCGCTGGGCATACTTCTGCTTGCCGCGGTATTCGTGATGCTATGAGGGGAAACGTAAACCCGGCAGCCGGAATAATGCAGGTTGCCCAAATACCGGATCAGTTAAGGTAACAGCAGGTCTGATCAAAAAAAGGGATTATCGCCGCACGCAGAAGAACCCGCCACGGAGGTGGTTCTTTATGTAGATCTCGCAGGCCTGGCAGAAGCACCCCATCATCTTCATGGAGGTTGCTGACGAGGGGCCGCGGGCACAGAAGAGCTAGGGGGGCTGGTGATTGACCAGGCAGTGGTGCTTTGCATTCGGGCACCGCGTGCAGTAGTTCCTGCAGATCTTCCGGTTCTCTTCGGTATCCCCGATGACTGGTTTGCTGGATTCAAACATAATGGAAAAGGGGGGAATCCAAGGATATTAGATCTTTTTGTTTTTCCTCTTGTCATCCGGCATGCAGGGAGAGCATCTGTCCACCCATAAGGCAATGAGCCCGGGGCTTATTCTCCCTGGAGCCATCTGGCATGATGCGGAAGCAAACACCTATGGGTAATTCCATTGATATCATTTAACAGGGTGAACTGTTCATGGTTATGCTCACAACGGAAATCAAAGAGTCCCTTACAGCGACAAAGATCGTCTTTTTCGCAACTGCTTCCAAACAAGGCATTCCGAACGCAGTCCCGGTGGGGGCGTTCAAGCTCCTTGACGATGCCACGCTCCTCATCTCCGACCAGTTCTTCAACAAGACCTTAGCGAACATGAAAGAGAACCCGAACGCGGCGGTCACCTGGTGGGGGGACAAGGGAGGATTCCAGGTGAAAGGGACCGTGACCATCCACACGGACGACAAGGTCTTTTCAGACGATGTTGCCTGGATGAAAGAGCTCCGTCCCCAGCTGAAGCCCAAGTCCGCGGTTGTCCTGAAGGTGACCGGCGTCTTCAGCATCAAACCCGGGGCAGACGCCGGTAAAAAGATCCTCTGATCCTTTTTTCCATTCTTCCGGCAGGTCTGGTGGAGATCCTGTCCCGGATCATCATCTTTATTATTAGGCACACCCTAACTAATTTCGATCGGAGCATGGACGAGACAGAGGAGCAGCTGTTCGAAGCACTCGGTGAGCTGCTGAAGATCAAGAACGAATGTTCCTGCTCTGTCTTCTCCGAATGCGGCCTCTCCGATATGACCGTAAAGCAGATCGCGTACCTGAAAGTGATCAATGAACAGGGCGAGGTCACGTTCAGCAGGCTTGCCGAACTCACCGGGACATCAAAGCCCACGGTTACCGAGATGATCAACCGCTGCGTCCGGATGGACTGTGTGTACCGCGAGCCGTGTGCCAATGACCGCCGGATCCAGTATATCCGGCTCACGGACAAGGGCCGGATGATCGCCCGGGCTGAACAGGCGACCCTTGAACGGGTTGCTGAACGGATGCTGGATGCGCTCGATGACCAGGAACGGGACCTGCTGGTCAGGATCCTGCGGAAGGTCCGGTAATTTTTTTCGCCGGGAGAAAAGTTAGGTAAATTCGAACTAAATGATTGAGGAAACAATGCAAACGACAACAACAGACGCACCCAAAGAGACGCTGGTGATACCGCTCTTCGAGCTGGTCGTCTACCCCCAGACACAGACAAAATTCGGGGTGGACAGGAAAACCGGAGACCTGATCCTGAAGGCAGAGGAAACAACCGGAGCCGCCCATGCGGTGGCGCTCACTGTCAGGAGCGGAGTCAGGGCATCTGAACTGACTGCTGAGACCCTGTACCGGACCGGGAACCTTCTGAAGGTAGCACACGTGGAACTATCCGACGATGGCTATATCATCTGCGCAGAAGTCGTGGAGAGGGTTACCGCTCTTGCGATAACGGAGCGGGAGGGGCGGTTCTATACCACCTACCGGTCACTGCCGGACGAACAGGATATCGAGAAAGAGTTGCAGGAACGGATCCTTGCCGACATCAAGCTCACCATCCACGAGACGAGCAGCCGGTTCTCGGGATCCGAGCAGTTCACGCGGCCCATCGACAGCATGGACTCGATCGACCAGGTGCTGGGCTTTGTCATGCCCTTCCTCCCGGTCAGTGTCGAGGAGAAGCAGGCGCTTCTCGAGATCTCCTCGATCCGTCAGCGGTACATCACGTTTCTCGAACTCCTGATCCGGACACGGGACACGATCGCGATCCGTATGGAGATGGCAAAGAAAGTCTCCGACCGGGTCGGCAAATCCAACCGGGAGGCCATGCTCCGCGAGCAGATGCGAGTGATCCGGGAGGAGCTGGGCGAAGAGGACGGCCCGGCGGCAGACAGCGGGTACCGCGAGCGAATAGCGCAGTCGAAGATGCCGGAGGATGTGAAGAAAAAGGCACTTTCAGAGGTACGAAAACTTGAGACGGGCGGGCCGCAGAACCATGAAAGTTCTGTGATCCGGAACTGGCTCGATTTGCTGCTCGACCTTCCCTGGACAACGGAGGAGAAGAAGAGCATTGACATCAGAGAGGCACGAAAGGTTTTGGAAAGCCACCACAACGGCCTTGAGAAGGTGAAGGAGCGGATCATCCAGCACCTTGCGGTCATGAAACTCAAAAAGGAGAAGCAGGGATCTATCCTCCTCTTCTCCGGCCCGCCCGGGACCGGTAAGACCAGCCTCGGGAAGAGCATTGCCGAGGCGCTGGGCCGGAAGTACGTCCGGATCAGCCTCGGGGGCGTGCGGGACGAGGCCGAGATCCGGGGGCACCGCCGCACGTACGTCGGCGCCCTGCCGGGCAGGATCATCCAGGGCATCCGGAAGGCCGGAACAAGGAACCCGGTCTTCGTGCTGGACGAGATCGACAAGCTGGCCTCGTCCTACGCCGGCGACCCGGCCAGTGCACTCCTCGAAGTCCTTGACCCCGAGCAGAACAGCACGTTCTCGGACCACTACCTTGAAGTCCCGTACGACCTCTCGGACGTGCTCTTCATTGCAACGGCCAACACGCTTGCAACCATCCCGGCACCGCTTCTCGACCGGATGGAACTGATCCCCATCTCGGGATACACCAAGAACGAGAAGTTCGCCATAGCAAAGGACCACCTCATCCCGGCAGTCCTCGCCGAGCACGGCCTCGATGCCGACACACTCCGGTTCGATGACGATGCGCTGAAGATGATCATCGACAAGTATACTAGGGAGGCAGGTGTCCGCTGGCTCAGGAAGCAGCTGGCGAAAGCAGCACGGTACGTTTCCGAGAAGATCGTTGAGGGGGAGACCGAAAAGCCCTTTATGATTACGGTGGAGAACCTGGGTGATGTCCTTGGTAAGGAACTGATCCGCCAGGAGGTAATCCGGAAAGAACCGGTCCCGGGCGTTGTCACCGGGCTTGCCTGGACACCGGTCGGGGGCGAGATCCTCTTTATCGAAGAGACGTTCATGCCGGGCACCGGCAAACTCACCCTCACCGGCCAGCTGGGGGACGTGATGAAGGAGTCGGCAACCATCTCGCTCTCCCTGATCCGGTCCCGGCTTGCAGGGCAGCAGACAGGATTCGACTTCATGACAAGCGACATCCACATCCACGTGCCCTCCGGTGCAACACCCAAGGACGGCCCGTCAGCAGGGGTCACGCTGTTTACCGCGCTCGCGTCCCTCATCACCGGGAAGACGGCGGATCCGGAACTTGGCATGACCGGGGAGATCACGCTTTCCGGGGCAGTCCTTCCGGTGGGCGGGATCAAGGAGAAGGTGCTCGCTGCTCATCGTGCCGGGATAAAAAAAGTGATCCTCCCGCGGGAGAACCTCCGCGACCTTGAAGACGTGCCGGAAGACGTGCGCGCAGACCTCGCGTTCGTGCCGGTGGACTCGGTTGAGGACGTGCTCCAGGAGGCACTCGGGATCACCCTCTCCCGGTCCCTGGGCCGGCATCCCGCAAACAGTGCTGTCCCGGTCCAGAATACCTGAACGTACCCTTACCCTTTTTTCTCCTGAGAGCGCGTCGCGTGAGCACTCTGACGGGGGACCTTTACTCTCCCTTTTCCTGCACGGGCCCTTTTACGAGGGCCGGTTACTGCTGCTGGCAGAAGTGCCCGATGACCAGGCTGTGCCGGGCAAAGAGCTCGCAGGCAGGACAGAAGCACCCTGCTTCTTTCTTGTGGGGGGCGCCCGATATCCCGCGGGAACAGAAGAGTGCGGCGGGCTGGTGCTGGTCAAGCGCGTTCTGCCGGTAGCTCGGACAGGCGCCGCAGTATTTCATGCAGATCCGTTCATTCTGAAGAGAGTCCTCCACCCGGGTTGTGTCAGGTTTCATCATAATGGATGGATAGTGCGATCCGGAATAAGAGGTTTCTCCCACCGGGTCCAGGAGTATGAGGCCGGCTCCCCCGCCCAATCATGCCGGCTTCTTTGCCCGCATCAGCGAGGCACCTATCCCAAGAACCGAGAGCGCGGTAAAGAGGTAAAAGGCATACCGGAGGCTGGTGAGGAACTGGGAATAGAACTCCGGCGTGATCTCCACGCGCCCGAGGACAAGGGCAAAGATCATCATCGCGATTCCCATCGAGAGCATCTGCCCGATGACCCGCATGGTACCGTTCATACCGGACGCAACGCCATACTGCCGTTTCTCAACCGCGCTCATGATGGCGTTGATGTTCGGAGACGAGAAGAGGCCGAGGCCGGCGCCGAAGATGATGAGGCAGATGACGATATACCAGAGGGGTGTGGATAATGACAGGAAACTGAGCAGGAAGAGCCCTACTGCACCAAGTCCCATACCGGCAGATGCAACGATCTGCGGGTCGATACGGTCGGAGAGCCGGCCGGCAACAGGCGAGACAAGGGCCATGACCGCCGGCTGGATGATCAGGACAAGTCCGGCGTATTCCGGGGAGAATCCCTTGGTATACTGGAGATCGAGACTCAAGAGGAATGTTACCGCGTACGTTGCGCTGTAATTGATCAGTGCGGCGAGGTTCGAGAACGTGAAGACCCGGTTTGTGGAAAATAGGTGCATGTCGAGGACCGGAGAGGGTGTCCGCGTCTCGTACCACACAAAGACCGCCCCGAGGATCAAGCCGGCAGGAATCAGGGCAAGGCCTGTCGTGCCAGGCACTTCCGAGAACCCATACATCAGGGCAATGAGGGAGAGGGCGTACAGCACTGACCCGGTAATGTCAAAGGACTCCCCGGCGCACTCCGCCCATTCGCCGTCAAGTTTGGTGACAATCAGGAGACAGGCGATGATCCCAAGGGGGGTGTTGACAAAGAAGATGCTCCGCCAGCCGAAGTAATCGGTGAGCAGCCCCCCCAGAAGCGGCCCGGCCATGAGTCCGACGAAGACTGCCGTGACATAGATCCCCAGCGCCTTCCCGCGTTCATGCGGGGGAAAGACCGAGGTGAGGAGGGCAATGCTGGTGCCATAAATGAGGGCGCCACCGAATCCCTGGAGCGTCCGTGCCAGGATGAGCAGGGCAGTGGTCGAAACCATCGTCACCAGGAACGAGGCAATGGTAAAGACCGCGATGCCGTACAGAAAGACCCGCTTCCTGCCATAGATGTCGGCGATCCTGCCGAACGGGACGAGGAAGATGGCGGCGGCAAGGAGGTACGCAGTCGAGATCCACGAGAGCGAGACCGCATCCATGTGAAACTCCTCGCTGATGGACGGGAGCGCGATATTGACTGCAGAACCGTCAAAGGGCGTGATGAAACCAGCCAGCAACGCGATGAAGAGTACGGTATACCGCAGGGAACGCGAGGGAGTGATCCCGGTGGACGGCAAGGATACCGGCACCAGGATCACCCGCTCCCGGGATCTGGTGATTCCCGGGGGATGGAAAACCGCTCCAGGTAACATTCTCCCGACGAAAGGGTTGCACCGGGGGCAAGTTCAAGAAGAAGGGATGAAGCATGGTCACCGCAGACATAGGCAGTGCAGCACCCAAAGGACTCAACACCAATCGCGTCCTTCCCGCAGCGGTCGCACCTGTGATCTCCGGTCATGGTTATTCTCCTGTTTGTGCGTTTGATAGATGAGTCTTTTTGGTCTTTTGGAACCCGCGACACATCTCCCTGCAGGGGAACGGGAATACTGCGAAAATTACTGCAGTTATCGCCATGTATATTTCCCTGACAGATAAAACAGGTGATATGGAAAAAGAATTCATCTCCACAGGGGCGCTCGTGTCCCTCATCATCACTGCCCTCGTAGTGGCAGGCTGTACCGGCCCGGCACAACAGGCCGGCCCAGGCGTTGTTATCACACCTTCGCCATCACCAGCCGCAACCGGGACTTCCGGGGATGTCGGATCGGTTGCCGAAGCAAACAACCGGTTTGCCTTTGACCTGTACCCGGCCCTTGCAGGTTTACCGGATAATGCCAGTAAGAACATCTTCTGTTCCCCGTTCTCGATTTCAACCGCACTGGCAATAACCGGTGAAGGAGCAAACGGGAAGACCGTTGACGAGATCTTTTCAGTTCTCCACCTCCCAAAGGACTCTGCCACCCGCCGAACCGGGTTTGCCGGGCTGAACGCCGCGATCAACAATGCCAGTGCTGACTACACGCTCCGTACCGCGAATGCGCTCTGGGCAGAGAAGACCTATGCGTTCCTCCCATCATATACCGGGACTGCCCGCCAGTACTATTCAGCAGAGGCCACGAATCTTGACTTTATCAGGGCACCGGAAGAATCCCGGTCAACCATCAACCGGTGGGTAGAGGAGAAGACCGAAGAGAAGATCCGTGACCTCCTGCCGCAGGGCAGCATCACTCCCCTGACCCGCCTCGTCATCACCAACGCCATCTACTTCAAAGGCACGTGGGCCCGGCAGTTCGATGTGAATCTCACCCGGGATGCGGATTTCACCACATCGTCCGGACATGTCGTAAAGGCGAGGATGATGCAGGATACCGGGGATGACACGTATTACTGGTATGCGGAGACCGGGGACCTCCAGTATATCGAACTCCCGTATCTCCGGGATACGGGAAAGTCACTGTCCATGGTTGTCCTGCTGCCAAGAGGAAACGACCTCCGCCCGGCAGAAGCCACCCTTTCCGAAAGCAATCTCTCCGCAATCAAAGGGAGTGCACGCTACCGACAGGTAGAATTATACTTCCCGAAGTTCCGGGTGGAGTCTGAATACCTGCTTTCGCAGACACTTTCCGCCATGGGGATGCCCACGGCGTTCATTCCCGGATCTGCTGATCTCTCCGGTATGGACGGGACCCGGGACCTTTACATCAGCAATGTCTTCCACAAGGCGTTCATTGACGTGAACGAGGAAGGCACCGAAGCTGCAGCGGCAACTGCTGTTGTCGTGAAACTCCAGATGGCGCCGGTCGGCGACAATCCGCCGGTCTTCCGCGCCGACCACCCGTTCATCTTCCTGATCCGGGACAACGAGAGCGGGGCAATCCTCTTCCTGGGGCGGGTGTCGGACCCGGCTGCCGGATAATCACCTTTTTTCGCAGGATTGCGGGATGGGGAAAACCGGCATCCGTTACAGGACGCGGGGGTTTTATGATCCCATTCCACATTTTCCAAAACATAGATCAACACTCTTAATACAAGCCAAAAAGACTGTTGAACCAGCACACATAAGCGGAGAATATACCATGAGTTTGTGTACAATGCGGGAACAGGGCAGAACACTCATCGTCTCCCTTCCCGAATCCGTGGATCATGTCGCGGCCATCCGCCTTGAAAAAGAGTTCCGGGAATTTGTGGCACGCCAGCCGGATGCCCTTCTCTGTGACCTGTCCGCTACAAAGTACATCTCCAGTTCCGCGCTGCGGATCTTTCTTGAGACAGCAAAGGCGGCAAAACGCGCCGGGATCCCGTTTGGCCTGTTCTCACCCACTACGTTTGTCAGCCACATCATCGACGTCTCCGGGTTCGCATCCATCTTTGGCATGTACGATACAGAAGAAGCAGCGCTCCGTGCGGTAACCCGCAGGTAAGTCACCGCATCCCATTCTGTACGGGGAGACCATTGCCCCGTGCAGGGCCGGACCCGGGCATGCTCCAATAAGACATAAATAGCACCATTCTCTACTACTGCCCATGCGGGAAGAGAAGAGCAGAATCCGGCAAATCCTGCGGGAACGCAAGAGTGCCATGACCCCGGAGGAACGGCTGACCAAAAGCAGGGCCATCTGCGGGCACCTGATGCCTCATATCCAGGACACCGAGACCGTGATGGCCTACACGTCAAAGGAGATGGAGGTCAATACCGTCCCCATCATCCAGGGCCTCCTCGACCGGAACGTCCCGGTCATTGTCCCCATCATCGTAAAGGAGGACATCAGCCTCCGCCTCTCCTACCTGCGGGACTTTGCTGCGCTCGTGCCAAGCACGTTCGGCGTCCCGGAACCTATCGGAAGCGAGATCCCTGCGAGAGGCGAGGACGTGGACACGATCCTCCTTCCCATGCTCGGGTTCGACCGCACGGGGGCACGCATCGGGTACGGTGCCGGCTATTACGACCGGTTCCTTGAGAAGTTCCCTTCCCTGAAAAAGATCGGCATTGCCTTCGCGTGCCAGGAGATGGAACGGCTCCCGCTGGATCCCACCGATGTCCGCATGGATCACATTATCACCGAGGAAGGCATCGTATATCCGTAAGGGGTGACGACCGATGAAGATCCATGGAACGAAGATCCTTGACACGTTTGCCGAAGCGTTCCCCACCTGGGTATCGCGGATCATCATCACGGCAGACACAAAAGAATGGGCATATACTACCGCCTCCGTTGCAACCGGTTTTGCAACCTCGAAAATCTTCTGCCCCTGCGAGGCAGGGATCGAATGCGAGGTCCCTGCTGCGGAAACACCGGACGGCAGGCCGGGGGTCTCGGTCCTGATCTGTGCCGAGAAGAAGAACATGAAAGCCAATGTGGCTGCCCGGATCTCGCAGTGCGTGCTGCCGGCCCCGACTGCCCGTGCCTTCGACGGCCTGCCGGATGCACCGTCACGGTTTGCCATCCGTATGCATTATTTCGGCGACAGGTACGAAGAACGGTGTACTGTTGGCGGGAGAAGCTGCTGGAAGATCCCGGTGATGGAAGGGGATTATATCGGCGAGGAACGGTACGGCACCGTAAAGGGCATTGCCGGCGGGAATTTCCTCGTGATGGGAAAAGACCAGCCCTCTGCCCTTGCCGCGGCAACCGCTGCCGCCGCGTCCATCCGGGGGATGCCCGGGATCATTATAAGTTTTGCCGGGGGGATTGTCAGGAGCGGGTCAAAAGTGGCAAGCAAAAACTACCGGTTCCCGATGCCGGCCAGCACCAACCACCAGTTCTGCCCGTCTCTTAAGGGAAGAATTTCCGACTCCCTTGTCCCGGACGGTGTCGGCTCGATCTACGAGATCGTGATGAACGGCACCGACGAGGCTGCAATCAAAGAGGCTATGCGAAAAGGGATCACCGCCGCTGCGGAGACCGGGAAAGCAAGCCATATCGGGGCATCGAACTTCGATGGAAAACTCGGCCAGCACCGATTCTTCCTCCGCCCCCTATTTTCCTGAGAGAGACACGACACCCCCGAGGAACGGGGCGTCGTTATGTTCTATAAACACTATGCCTTCCGGGTGATAGGGGCTGACCTGCCCCAACCGGTATCCCTCCATGGTAAGCCGTGGCGATACAGCACACGGGATCACTGGAGCCAGCGGCCCTTCCCGCCACTGCGCCGGAGCGAGGGGCAGCGGTTGAAGAAGGTCTCTCCCCAGACCCATGGCTGGTAGTTCCAGCACATCTCGGGTTTTACGGTGTGGATCCCGCAGAGGTACCGCGTCTTTGCCACCCGGCGCAGGAACGGACAGACTGACGGGTATTCCCCGGTCTCCGTGTTGCGCATCTCGAATGAGACAACATTTCCCAGATCTTCTTTTTTCAGGAGGGGACAGGGAACAGGATCCCCCGCTTCCATGAATGCAACGAACCATGTCAGGATATCGGTCCTTTCCTGCTCGATCCAGACATAGACATTGGGAATCGTGGGGGTGATGCCGGGCCCGAAGATCCGGCAGCAGAGGCCGCACTGCTCGCACGGTTCATCGTCAGAAGGAGAGCATTCTGCCGGGGGTTCATTCATGGTTCTCAGGACTACTATTCAGCCGGATGCGCGATAAGTATTGTTGGTGCGATGCTATCCATTGTTGTCCTCACGGCCTGTTTCTTCCTTCGGGCAGCACTCTCCTTACCGCCAAACGACGGTCAGGGGACAAGGCTTGAATGGCTTACCGCAGTTCCGTACCCACTTACTCCAATCGTCGGAAAGCGAACGTTTTTTGTGTTTTAAGCACTGAGTGCATACAATGGCTGGAAGCGGTAAGGCTGCCAACGGTTTTCATTTCTCCGTCAGGACAAAGATCCTTCTCGCTTTTCTTGCCCTCTCTCTTGGCGCCCTCCTTGTCACGGCATTCATCGCGTTCGTGCAGATGGAAGATACCGGGCAGTACGCCGTGAACAGCAGCATCAGTCTCGGCAATCGTGCCAGTGCGGACAGCACGGCAGCACTGGAACGGGATGCACAGGCATCGCTCCTCAGGCTTGCAAAAGACCAGGCATATATCAGCAATATCATCATCGAACAGGTTGGTGACGACCTGAACATCATGGCGTATTACGCTGGTGAGATCCATAAAAATCCCGGAATGGTCAGGGACCTTCATCTCCCCACGCAGGATGAGCGGCCGGAAGATCCGCTCTCAACATCCGTGGTGTTTTATTCGCCCGGTGCCGAAAAGACCATCTCAATAGAAGAAGTCCAGGCAGCCGGCATGATGAACCAGATCTTCATACCGGTCTATGCAACCGATCCCCAGACCTCCGCGGTCTTTGTCGGAACCGAGAGCGGGGTTGCGGTCATCTACCCGTGGACTACCGGCCTGAACGCATCGTTCGACCCGCGCCAGCGGAGCTGGTTTACCGAGGCAAAGAAGAACGGGGGCATCACCTGGTCCGATCCCTATGTCGACCTGCTTGGGCATGGGCTCATGATCACCTGCTCCCGGCCGGTCTATGACAACAGCACCGGCCGGCTCTGGGTTGTCGGCGCCGATGTCACCATCGAGACAATCAACCAGAAGATCATCGGCACTCAGGTCGGTGACCGCGGGTATGCCATGCTGATCGACGAGAACGGGAACATCATTACCCGCCCGGGCTTGACCTCCGGTGACCAGCGGTGGGACGCCTCCTTCATTACAGAGAACCTGCTCCAGAGCACCAACCCGCAACTTGTCGGAGTTGCCCGCGACATGGTGGCAGGAAAGACTGGCATTGCCCGGGTCAGTTACGAGGACGGCGACCGGTTTATCGCCTATGCTCCGGTGACCAGTGTAAACTGGAGCGTGGGAGTTGTCATGCCCGTTGACGAGGTCACCGCCCCCGCCCGCCTGACGAGCACGCGGATCGAGACGGACACGGCAACGGTTGCTGCGCATATTGACCGCCAGCAGGACATGGTGCAGGCTCTCTTTGTCGCCCTCTCCATCATCCTCATTATCATCGTGTGTATCCTTGCGTATTTCTTTGCACGGTACCTGACACGGCCGCTGGCAGCACTCGGGAAAGGTGCCGAGGCGATCGGAAAAGGAGACCTTGACTACCGGGTGCAGGTCGATACACGGGATGAATTCGGGACGCTGGCCGATACCTTCAATAAGATGGCATCTGACCTCCGGGAGTATATCAGCACCCTGAAACGGACCACGGCCGAGAAGGAGCGGATGCTAAAAGAGCTGGAGATTGCAAAAGGGATCCAGCAGAGTTTCCTGCCTGAGTCTGCCCCCACACTCCCGGGATTCGACCTGGCAGGATACAACCTCCCGGCCCTCGAAGTGGGGGGAGACTTCTATGACTTCATCCCGCTTGATGCCGATCACTATGGCCTCGTGATCGCGGATGTATCAGGGAAGGGCGTCCCGGCAGCGTTGTTCATGGCCCTCTCCCGCACATTGATCCGGGCGAGCGCAACCTCGGTTGACGATCCGGTACGGTCCATCCGTGAGGCAAACCGGCATATCTTCGCGGACTCTAAAACGAGCATGTTTGTCACGCTCTTCTATGCCGTACTCGACTGCAAAGAGAAGTCGCTGATGTTTGTCAACGCCGGGCACAACCCACCCCTGTACCTTGGTGCCGGCACAAGCAATGTCCGGCTCCTGAATGCCGACGGCATTGCCCTGGGTGTGCTGGACGAGATCGAACTCAAAGCAGTCAGTATCCCACTCCATTCCGGGGACGTTGTCGTCCTGTATACTGATGGGGTGACCGAGGCGACAAACGAGAAGGACGAAGAATACGGCATCGAGCGGCTGATGCAGTGTGTCGAAGATGCAAAATCCCACTCCTCCCAGGCAATCATCGATGCCATCGTGCATGAGGTGGTGGCCTTTGCGGGCACTCACCCCCAACACGATGATATCACGGTCATGGTGCTGAAGGTGCTCTGACCTGCATGGTTATGCCCGTGGTTTCCTGCAGGAGTCTCTGGCAGGAACCGGGCGTCCTCTTCTCATGCCCGTTTTAATAATTGTGGCGCAGATGCCACCGGAAGGTAAAAAAGCGGAGTGTCTTTTGCCATTCCATTCTCCGTGCGGGAGATCTCCAGCTCATCTTCCGTGTTTTTTAGAGATCCGAGGAGCAAAAAGAGATTTCCCCCGCACTGAATCGCGAGGTAGCAATCTCACATTTCCCTTATTCAAGGAACGTCCCCAGGATCGCCCGCCCCTGGTCGATGACTTCAGAGGTATTGACGGAGATCCCGGCAACGGAGATCTCCGGGACAAGGTTCGTGAACTCCTCCAGATAGAACACCCGCTGCTGCGCAAACGGCAGTTCATAGGACATCACCTTCAGGTCGATTGCCGCCGTCCCGTTCACCTTCACGGTGAGCGATCCGTCCTTCACGAGTGTCCCGACCGCTTGTGCTGCCTGCACAGTTCCGATCTTCACCGGGATGGTAACGGAGGTGTTGCCGCTCTCCCTCACGCTGATATGCGCGAGCCCGCCATGGCCAAGATACTGGTCGGATCCACCGGTCACGTAATACAGGTCAAAGGCGGTCCTGCTGAGATCCGCCCCGACGGGATTGGGATTGAAGATATTCACGGTTGTGTTGATTGTCAGGGTCCGGAGCGAAACGTCAGACAACGTGACATCGGTCACGGTTACCACGGGAGGTTTTACAGGAGGCTCCGTGCTGCACCCGGCAAAGAGGATGCAGAGGAAAAAGAGCAGGAAGATACCGGAAAGGAGGTAGGTGCGCATAGAAAGAATTCAACCGGGAATGATAAAAGATTGTGATCGAATAATCCAAATTATTGCATTTTATCCAACGCAGGGGCCGGAAACGAAACGGTTAATGCACTCCCGGGTGAACACCGGTTATGCCGGATTCTCCCGAACCATCGGGCGACAGCAGGGAAACGACATCGCCTGCCGACACGCCTAAAGGATACATGATCTCCCTTGCCGTGGTGCTCATGGGCATCCTCATCGTCATGGTATTTTTCATGAACCTCTCCGGACAGGAAGCAACAGCCTCAACCGCCATCACCCAGCAACGGTGGTCGCTCCAGTCATATGCCGGCCCCGATGGCACCACCGTGCCGGTCCAGGATGGCACAACCGTCACTGCATTATTCACGACTGAGGGAAAAGTCTCCGGGTCCGGGGGCTGCAACCAGTATTCTGCCCGCTACCTTGTGAGGGAGACCACGATGATCGTGTCGGGGATCACCACCACCAAGATGAACTGTCCCGGAGGTGGCGTGATGATCCAGGAGTCCCGGTATTACTCGCTCCTCGAACAGGCCGCTTCACCCCGGGTGCATAACCGGGTCCTGACCCTGTACAGCACGGAAGGAAAACCCCTGCTCGTATTTGTTTCCGCGTAAGGGAAGGACCGGGGCGAACGTTTAATAATCTTTTTTTTAAAGGAACGCCTATCTATCGACGTATGTCACATGAACGCCTCCACATAACGATAATCGTCCTGTTCATGCTGGCCCTTTCTGCCGGCTGTACCCAGCAGGCAACGGTACCCGCGGATACGGGTACTGCCCCGGCAGAAACGGCCACCGGCTCGACAAAAGAGCAGATGGTCGCTTTCGTGAAAGAGGCTGTTGCCTATGCCCACTCCCATGACAAGGAGACCGCCCTTATCGAGTTCTCCAATAAGAGCGGATCATTCGTACGCGGCGACCTCTACCTCTATGCGTATGATTTCAACGGCACCACCATCGCCCACCCGGTCAACCCCGAGAAGATCGGTGTCAACCGCTTGTACGAGACGGATGCGCTCGGTAATTTCTTCATCTACGACCTCCGCGCCGCGGCGATCAACGGGTCCGGGTTCGTGGAGTACGCGTATATCAATCCCGTGCACAACAACGCGGCTGAGAAGAAACTCGGTTATGTCGAGAAGGTAGACGACACCTGGTGGCTGGGATCCGGCATCTACTATGGGCCTGCGGCACCACAGGAAACAACCGCACCAGCCACCGGCCCGGTAACCTCACGGGCCCTCAAAGAGTACGTGGACAATGCAGCCGCGTATGCAACAGCTAATGGTAAGAACGCTGCCATCGCCGCGTTCAATAACCGGTCCGGCCCGTTCGTGCAGGGCGACACGTACGTGTACGCCCTTGATTATGCGGGAACTGCGCTCGCCCTGCCCTTCCAGCCGGAGAAAGTTGGTACGAGCTTTTTGCCTGTCAAAGATGCTGCAGGGAAGCCCTACACCGCAATCGAGATCCAGCTTGCGCAGTCCGGCGGAGGTTATCTCCTGTACCAGTACCCGGACCCGGCCGCAGACCTGACTCCCGCCCTCAAGATCAGTTACGTCCGCCCGGTTGACGATACCTACTGGATCGGCGCGGGCATCTACTCAAGCGAAGACCGCCTTGTCGATACGCAGCTGAAGCAGTTCGTTTCCGGCGCAAAGGACTTTGTGCAGAGGTACGGGAAGGAGACGGCCCTTGCCGAGTTCAATAACCCAAATGGCATGTTCAGGAGCGGCGAACTCTACATCTTCGCCAATGACTACGATGGCACTGTGCTCGCATGGCCCAACCGCCCCGACATGATCGGGAAGAACCACCGGGATGCAACCGACGCCGTGGGCGAGCACCATGTTGCCGAACTTCTCGACAAGGCAAAAAGCGGCGGCGGCATGACCGCATATTACACGGAAGATCCCCTGACGAACATCACTGCGCTCAAGATTAGTTACGTTACGGATGTCGACGGGACATGGATGCTCGGCGCCGGGCGGCATATCAGGCCGGACTCCCGGGTCCTGCTGCCCTGATCCTCATCCATTTTTTATTTAACATTTTCCCTTGGCTTAACGATCACGCGCTGCGTGCAGGGACATCGCGGTTTCCTTTCAGGGTCTGGATCACGGGCAGTACAAAGAGACTTGTGTCCACGACGAAATACCCGGCTCAGCCAGGCTCACTGCAAGCCAGCCATGATTGATCACCCGGGCATAACAACCCCGGCCATCCATACGGATTAGATGCCCTGAAGAACCGGCCCACGGAATTACCGTGAGAGAAAAAGGAATTAAGAGAAGATTGAGAAGTCGTTCTTGATCGCAATCGCCTCGATGATAGGCTTGAGAGCAGCCTCGGAAACGCCGAACTTTTCCATGTACATCTGGAGGATAGCCTTCTCTTCGCCGGCAAGGACACCGTCAGCCATCGCAAGGTCGCAGAGGATGGCAAGCGCTGCAAGCTTCTGCTTCTCGTCGAGGGTTGCGGCAACCATGTCGATGACGCCGGGGAACTTGTTGGCCTTTAAGACATCCATCGCGGTCTGGATGGACTTTTTGTCGCCGCGGACGATCTTGGCAAGGTCGTTGATCTCTGCCTCATCGATGACGCCGTCTGCGGCAATCACGGTGATTGCCGAGAGGACGAGTGCTGACCTGGGCGTGAGCGTTGCTGGTTTTCCGGTTAACTTGTCAAAAATTCCCATGTTTACACCATTCCAATGGATTGCTCCAGTACTTGCCCGGCCGATCTATTGACCGTTTCGGTGCCCGCAACCGGGCCGTCAGGGAATGCTCAGGGGCCATAATCAGCTGGGGGGAGGACATGCGCTCCTGACAATAACCATTACAGGAGAACTGGAGATAAACGCTGGAAAAGAATAGAAAGAAAAAAATTTAGAACCGGGGTTTCCGGTGCTTGGGGAGGCAGTCGCGGCAGTAAACCGGCCTGCCCTCGGTCGGCTTGAACGGAACTTCACATTCCTTTCCACAGTCCGAACAGGTTGTCTTTGTCATTTCGCGGGGACCGAAGTCTCTGGGGCCCCTGTTTCCACCAAAATTATTTGATCCGTACATAATTCTTTCTCTAACAGTCTTGTGAAAACTGCTGCACAGTATTGGCATTCAGAGTATAATAAATGCAGGTATCCAACAGAAAAAAATATCCGACAGGATAAATAGGTCAGGAGAGGTAGTTGTTCTTACGCAGCCAGTCTGCCTGTGGCGGGAGGTAGCGGTATAAGATATCGCATTTCTCGTCCTGGAAACTCCACGGGGCGATGATCAGGATATCGCCTTCGCGGATCCATGCCCGCTTCTTGATCTTGCCCTTGATCCTGCCCATCCGCTCAACGCCATCCTGGCACCGGACGCGGATGTGGTTTGCCCCCATCATCAGTTCCGCTTGGGCAAACTGTTCGTTTAAGCGCTTTTTTGGCAGTCGCACGCGCACAACAGGCGTTCCGTCAGGATTGAATTCTCCCGTTCCGGCCGCACCATTAGGTTTTTTTACGTGATTATTAATCTGAACAACTCCGGTGTTATAAAATAAGGGCGTAAAGCATGATGAAGGTATGGATACCGGGTTCACTCCATGCGATCCGCCATCTCATCTTCGAGACGGCCCAGAAACTGCGAGAGGAACGCATGCCGCTCCAATGCAATCTGCCGGGCGGCCTTCGTGTACATCCGGTCCGGGAGCTTCAGCAGTTTCTCGTAGAAATGATCGATCCCGTCCTGCATCGATGTTCCATGCTCCCCCGCACGCATGAATGTCCGGGCAATCCCCACTGCACCCAGCGCATCCAGCTTGTCGGCATCGGACAGGACCTGTGCTTCGAGACTTTTGGGCTCTTCCGCTGTGGTGAAACGGTGGGATCGGATCGCTGCAGCAATGGCGTTCACCGCGCCCGTATCGTACCCGATGGTGATGAGGAATTCCGTTGCCATCCTTGCTCCCTCCTTTTCGTGGGGGATGCCCTGCTCCTTCTCCAAAGGCCGAGCAATATCATGCAGCAGGGCCGCCGGAATTACGATTGCCATGTCCGCGCCCTCCGCATTGCCGATCCGTTCGCAGAGGGCAGTCACGCGCTCGACATGGTCGAAGCCGTGAGACCCCCCGGTGCTCATGACCGTGCGGGCATGGTCCCGTATTGTTTCCACCACCGGATCCATGATTCCCCGCCCTAGCCCGTGGCAATCAGCCGTTGGATATAGTACCGGGCCCACAGGAACGCAACCGTCCCGCCGATAATGTCCCCTGCAACGATCCCCCACCAGACCCCGTGTTCCCCGAATCCAAGCACAATCCCGAAGAGGTACGCGAAAACCGCGATGAAGGCAAGGTTCCGGAGCATCGTTATCATGAGCGAGGTGAGTCCCTTGCCGGTTGCCTGGAAGATGGACCCCGACATGACGCCGGGAGGCACGAACGGGTAGAAGAAGCACATGGTGGCAAGGAACAGCGCGATCTCCGGCGCAAGGTGGGCGCTGTCGGCCGAGTACGAGAAGATGAGGGCGATCTGCGATGCGAAGACGAAGGTTATGGCGCTCGTAACAAGGGCGATTGCTATCCCTAAGAGGGTCGAGAACCGGTGGGCAACCCGGATCTTCTCGAACATCCGGGCGCCGTACGCGGCCCCGGCAACCGAGACTAACGACGTGCTGATCCCGACCAGCGGGATGATGGCAAAGAAGACCACCCGCCACCCCGCGGTATAGACCGCGACTGCATCCGTTCCGGCCGTGATGACAAGGAGCCCGTTGATGAAGATCGCGATGACCGACATTAAGAAGAACTCGACACTTGCCGGCAGGCCTACGCCAAGGATGTCCCGCACGGTCCTGCCATGCCAGGCAAATGACCGGAACGAGAGCGTGACATACGTGTCCTTCCGAAGGACCAGCCAGTAGAACATCACGCACGAGACCATGGCAAGCGAGAGGACCATCCCCCACGCGGCACCGGAGATCCCCATGCCCGCGGTGTAGATGAGCAGGGGGTCAAGCACTATGTTCAGGACCGAGGACGCGACCATGGCGTACATCGCCCGCTTCGTATCTCCCTCAGCCCGCAGGATCGCGTACCCGATGTTTGTGAAGAAGATTAAGAACATGCCCAGGAAGACGACATGCCCGTACTCGGTTGCAAGGGCCGAGGTCTCACCGGCACCAAAGAGGATGACGATCGGTTCGGTGAGGAGGATGAGCGGGACGGTCAGGACCGCCGAGAGGAGGAGGGTCATGACAATGGCGTGGGATGCAGCGCTGTCGGCACCGGGTTTGTCCTTTGCCCCGATCCTCCGGGAGATGACCGATGCCACACCGGCCCCAAGGCCATTTGCCGCTCCCATCAGGATCATGAAGAGCGGGGTCACGAATCCGACCGCCGCAAGGGCATCGGAGCCAAGGCCTGCTACCCAGATGGCGTTGACGATATTGTACGTGGACATCAGGAGCATTGCCACGATCATCGGGCCGGAGAGTTTGATGATCGCCTTCTTCGGGTCGCCCATGAGGAGCGCGACGCCTTCCTTCATCATCCCATCTCCCGGAACATCCGGGGACCGGATGGAATCACTCTCCTGCACCGGTATCTCCTCCTGTGGTATCCATGTACGAGAAAACATTCAGGGCCACGGTCTGCATCAGGGAGCGGCAGGTCTTTTTGTCCTGCGCTGCCAGACCACAAAAGGCAAGGGACTCCCATGCACGGTTGATCGCGTGGAGCGCCGGAAGCGCCTGTTCTCCTTTTTCCGTAAGAAAGAGCCGGACTGCCCGCCGGTTACCGGGGTCGGTGATGCGCCGGATATATCCTGCGGTTTCGAGTTTTTTTACGGCACGGGCTATCGTTCCCTTGTCGAGTTGATAGTGCCGGACAAGGGTCTCCTGCGTGATGTTCTGTTCCTTTGCCAGGAGCATGAGGACGGGGAACTGGCCGGCCGAGAGGCCCAGCGGCCTGAGCCGGTCATTCAGGAACATGGTTCTCCCGCGGTTGGTGATCGAGACGATGGCACCAAACGGGATCTCCGTGGAATGACACGATGGTGAATGCACTCATAACCATGGACGGGAACGCGAATAAATGTTGTCGATGCAACAATTAAAAATCCCGGGATTTCCGTGCCGGTTTTGCCGGGCAGCGGTACCTTTGAGAGATACGACTGCCCCGCACCGGATGCCGGAAAAACACGACCTGCAATGTGCCGGGCTCTCTAAAAGAGGCAACAATTAGATATCCGCAAACGTCGAACTGATCCCTGAAATCCGGGCAGGGGGGTCCGGGTCCACACACCTCTTGCGGGACCCTGTGGGCAGCAGTAGATCGCGAATGACGCTTTATTCGGTTCTTGCATGGTTCTGTTTCCTGTCCGCATTCATCACGTGCGCACTGGGCTTTTTTGTGTACTCAAAGGACACGCGGTCGCGGATCAACCAGCTCTTCCTGGTCTGTATGCTGGGGGCAACGTACTGGGCAACGGGGGAGTTCTTCTTCTGGCATTCCATGACCTATGACGAGGCTCTCTTCTGGCTGAGAGCAAGCGCCCTATGGCCGCTCGCCATCGCTGCGACAACGCATTTTATCCTCGAATTCACGGAATACCCGTTTGCCAGAAATACCAAGAGCGCTCTCCTCCTCATCTGCCTCTACCTGCCGGCTGCCGCCATCACGGTACTGGGTATCTTTACCGGTGCCTTGTATTCCGTGGTCTACCAGGAAGGGATCGGCTTTGTCTACCATGCCGAGGTGACAAGCCCGATCTACCCCCTTGTTGCGATCTTTTCCGTCATTATCGTGATCTGGGCCGTACTCGCCTGCTCGGCCGCATGGAACCGTGCAGAAAGCGAGAAGAGAAGACACCATGTCCACCTTGTCTCCGGTGCGATCCTGTTCCCGATCGGCTTTGGAGCAGTCTCAGGCATCATCTTCCCGGCGCTCGGAATTCCCCTCCCCAACCTGGTCTTCATCGGGATAGCCCTGTATGCCGCCACCATCGCGTATGCCATCAGCCATGTTGGACTCTTCCAGCTCAACACCGAGACTGCCCTCCCCTACATCCTCAGGACCATGCCCGATGGCGTGATCATCACCGGGATGGACGGCCGCATCATCTCCGCAAACGCATCGGCAGCCCGGATATTCCGGGCGGAAGAAAACTCGCTTGCCGGGAAAAATGCATCCGCGATCATCCCGGAACCGGCGTACGGTACGTTCATGAGGGCAATCCAGGAAAACGGATGGTTTGCCGATCATGAAGCCGTACTGAGCCCGGAGGTCCAGCGGCCAGATGACAGGTTTTTTGTCAGCATCGCCGGATCGCTCGTGCAGGAACCCGGGGAACCGCCTGCCGGCGTTGTCCTCATTGTCCGGGATATCAGCAGCCGGAAACGGCAGCAGCACGCGCTCCAGATGGCAGGCGAAAAGATCTCGCTTATTGCCCGGCTGACCAGCCACGACATCAACAACCTGGTGACCGGCCTGTCCGGGTACCTGCTCCTGCTCGAGGACGCGGTGAAAAATCCCCCTGAAGATGGATATCTCCGGACCGCAACAGAACTTTCTGATAGGATCAGCCAGAACCTCCGGTTCTCCAGCGATTTTCTGCACCTGGGGACCTATGAACCGGGCTGGCAGTCCCTGGTGGGCCTGGTTGCGGAAGCCGAGAACAGCATTTCGCACAAGAGCATATCGGTCACTGTAAAGGTCCCCCCGGTGGAAATCTATACCGATCCCCTCTCTGTCAAGGCGTTTTACAATATCCTCGAGAACGCACTCCATCACGGTGAGAATATCTCAACTATCAGCATCTTCGCGCAGGAAGACAGCAACCATGAACTCGTTGTTGTTATCGGGGATGATGGCAAGGGTGTCCCGGACGCGGACAAGGAACGGATCTTCCAGTACGGTGTCGGGAAGCACACGGGCCTTGGTCTCTCCTTCGCCCGCACGATCCTCGAAGTGACCGGGATCACGATCATCGAGAACGGGACATTCGGCAAAGGGGCACGGTTCGAGATCCGGGTCCCGGCCGGGGCATGGAGACCCGCACAACAACCGGTATGGGGCCTGCCGGAAGAACCCGACCAGGCAGGCGCCGGAAAAGAGAGGGAAGATCCATCCCTATAACCGGAACTCCGGCCCGGAATCGAAAAGCTTCTGGTACAGCGAGCTGAAGAGGGCAACGTACTCCGCCGCACGCGGCGTTGACTGGTAGGTAGCCCGGTCACCGGACTCGGCAGCGGTAAGATACCCGCGTGAAACGAGGAACCGGAGGTACTCCTGCCCGGTCTTCGAGTTGAGGTCGCAGCGGTTGATGATGGCCGTGAAGGAACGTGGTGTCCTGCAGAAGACAAGGATCTCCCAGTAAATCTCGTAGACCGTCCTTCGTCCGCTCATGCTCAATCCAGCCCCAGGGTTTTTTTCAGGGTACATTCTGACTCATCAATTTCCCTGAGACGCTGGTCCCAGATGTGTGCAAATTTCGAAAAATAAAAAGATGAGACAAGGCTGGTCAAGGCAATTCCGAGTGTGAGCAACATCGCCGGTATGACCATGAGATTATTAAAGGAAAAGGTGATACTTCCCAGCGACAGGGACAAGACCTGGAGACTGGCTGCGATCCCAAGGATACAGAAGAAGCAACCCACAATCTTCGAGACGAAGATCATGGTGCCGATGGTTTTCCGGTTAATCCGGTAATGGGCAAGCATCCGCACGATCAGGCACATGATTCTATCTTCCGTCATGGTTTCCTCGGACGCGCAAAGGTTCTCTCTGATTGTCCGGATGCCTTCAAAGATCCGGCGGGTTGTCAGGAACCAGCTGAGCCCGAGCCCGAAGCAGACCATGGCAACTGTATAGGTGAGCATTCGGAGTACGGGTATTTCCGGAACCAGTGGCAATCCGAGCACTATGGTAATCATGTAGCATATGCCAAACGCCATCACGAGAGCAGCAAAGACGATATTGATGACCAAGACGAGATAATAACTATTGATCTCTTTTTTGAACTGGTTAAGTGAGGGATTCATCATTCACCGGCTTATCTGTATTTCGGCCTTTTGCAAATAAAGAACATGAAACTTAGATATGTATCTTTTCCCGGAACCGGTTGACAGCCCCTTTTCGTACAGCATTATGTCACAGCGCGGGATCAAAAAATACCGGGTGGTAAAACCATAGCTGCTTAATTTCCCGGACGTCTATACAATAATCAGGTGAATCCATGTCAAAACGGGCAGTCGACATGACCTTCCAGGCAATCTACACGCTCACGGACCTCCGCGTCCTCCTCCGCGAGACCGCGCCATTGCACGAGTTCGATACAAAACAGAAGGAGCAGGCAGTACGCCTGCTTGAAAACCTTGAGCGGCAGGTCGGCTCGCTGAAGCAGGAGATGCTCAAATGAGGTGCGGGCAGGGCATCGAGGCCCGGCAGGTGGACGAGCTCTTCATCAACATCGACCCGATCCAGGCCGGCGGCCGGCTCACGGCCGATGCCATGAAAGCCGTTGTCGCGTATGGCGACGGGTACTCGGTCTGCGACAACTGCCGGAAGCCCAACCGGCTGGACTATATCGCAAAGCCCCCCATCGCGGAGTTCCACAAGGACGTTGCAAAGTGGCTGAACATGGACGCGGTCCGCACCGTGCCCGGTGCCCGGCGGGGGTTCCAGGCCGTTGCCCATACGTACGTGAACAAGGGCGACCCGGTGCTCCTGACCTCGCTCTCGCACTACACGGAGTTCCTCGCGGTCGAAGAGTCGGGAGGCATTGCCCGGGAAATTCCGGCAAACGACCAGAAACTCGTCACGCCCGATGCAGCCGCGGAGAAGATCGAGGCCGTCAAAAAAGAGTTCGGCAGGGCGCCCGTCCTTGCCTTCATCGATCATGTCGATTACCAGTACGGCAACATGCACGATGTTGCCGGCATCGCGAAGGTCTGCCACCAGTACGATGTCCCGGTTCTGTACAACGGCGCGTACACGGTCGGCATCCTGCCGGTAGACGGGAAGGCGATGGGCGTTGATTTCGTTGTCGGATCGGGTCACAAGAGCATGGCCGCACCGGCACCGTCCGGTGTCCTTGCAGCAACAGCCGAACGCGAGAAGGAGGTCTTCCGCACGACCGCCATCATTGGCGATGTCACGAACCGGAAGTTCGGGATCAAGGAGCCGGAGATGATGGGCTGCACGCTGATGGGTGTGACGCTTGTCGGCATGATGGCCTCGTTCCCGCACGTGAAGGAACGGACAAAACATTTCGACAAGGAGCTTGCGAACCACCAGATCGTGATGGATGCTCTCCTCTCGATCGATGGGACGAAGTGTCTCTCGGAATACCCACGCAAGCACACGATGACCCGGATCAATACGATCGCGTCGTTCGACAAAGTCGCAGAGTCGCACAAGAAACGCGGGTACTATCTCCAGAGTGCGCTGGAAGAGAAAGGGATCACGGGCGTTATTCCCGGCGCAACGAAAGTCTGGAAGTTCAACACGTACGGGACGACACGGAAGCAGGCTGAGTACCTGGGCCGGGCGTTCGTGGAGATTGCAAAAGAGAACGGGCTCGCTGTGAAGGGATAATTTTTTTTTTTTTTGATTTTTTTCTTTTCCCGCCCCGTCCCGGATCTCGTTCCCGGTTACCTTGTCATGGAACAGCCGGCCCCCTTCGGAGCATGATGAAATAATTGGCATTGGTGTCCCGGCCATTCACCCGGTACTGCTGGAATGAGGGATCCAGGCGGCAGGCGGTCTCAAAACAGGCGTCGGCCTCGTCATATTGTCTCATGTTCCGGAGGGTGATACTTTTCCCGAGCCAGCAGATCGCGTTGTCCGGCTCCAGGGCAAGACCCCGGTTGTAACTCTCGATCGCAACATCGTACTGGCCGAGAACACTGTTGTAGGACATTCCCCGGATGCACCAGGCCGTTGCGTTCTGCGGGTGTTCATCCACCATCCGGTCCGCGTCCTTCAGGCTGGCGACGGCTTTTTCCGCAAAAACCCGGGCCTGACCGGATGGATCCTCCCCGGGAAAACTGCATCCGCACGCGATCAGGAAAATTCCCAGGATGAGCAGGATGGGAACGATTTTCATTGCTGTTCCGTTGGTTTTATAAAAATAAAATTTTTGTTAGAAAGTGTGGCGTGGTGCTCAGCCTCGCGACCACCATACTATTCTCATCATAAAGCCGGATAAAGTATACCTGAGCATGAAGACTCTTATCGAAGTCCATCAGAAAGGAAAATATTTCGTAGCTGTTGATCTTCTCACGAATGTTGCCGACCAGGGATTATCTGAAAATGATGCGATACGGAACCTCAGGAAAGGCCTTGAGGAACATTACGTCCTGAAAAATTTTTTTGACAACCGGCACAAGAGAGACACAAATCCTTCCGGGCATTAACAAAGGATTTAGGAATGGAAAACCAAACCTGATTCCGGAGTATTCCATGTCAACATTTACCGCTGTGCTTCACAAGGAGGATGACACCTATGTGGCCGAATGCCCGGAAGTAGGGACGGTCAGCCAGGGAAAAACCATAGAAGAAGCGGTCAGCAACCTGAAAGAAGCAACCGAGTTATACCTTGAGGAATTTCCCCTGACAAAAAAGAAACGGGCAATTCTTACAACCTTTGAAGTGTCATCGGTTGCCACATCATAGACCGGTAGCCGGCCAAGAAACCATAAGAATCCTCTGCAATCATTTTGACTTTTCTGTATCCGGCCAATCCGGCAGCCATGTGCGACTTTCTAAAATGACCAATGAGCGAAAGATCGGGACCGTTGTCCCCCTGCATGAAGAATTAAAGCCGGGGACATTGCGGGGAGTGCTCAGGTTGGCCAGGGTAGGAGTCGAAGATTTTTACCAATACGTCTGAGGGAATATGTCCCTGCATAAGTTTGTCATTGTTATTGAAAAAACAGGAAAACTGGTTTAAATAATTTTTACGCATCCCTCACTTTTCAAGAAGGGCCTTCACTTCGCGAGTGAGCTGGGGAAGATTTGTTTCAACAACACCCCATACGACATTATCAGAAATTGTCGAGTACCCGTGAATCAGCCGGTTGCGAAAAGAGATGATCCGCGAGGAATTGCTGATCAGTTCGGCCACGTTTGCGTCACGCCGAATTGCCTGGCATAGTGCTTCACCGGCAATTTCAAACTGGCGCTCGACTGCGGAGCGAGGTAAGGGATCATTCTGGTAATCGGCGAACGTTTTTCCGGCAGTAAACTGTGCAATCAGATCGCAGGCTTCTGCGATATCAAAAAAATATTTTTTCGTCTCATGCGGCAGCATAGATCTCGACCTGCGTATCTTCGAGAGATTTGCGGAAATACGGGTTATGGATCGGACCTGGCTCCACGAGATCAACCGGGCGGTTGAGCAGGTGTTCGAGATCCTCTGCCAAGCCAAAATATTGTTCCGCATGATCCCCGGGCTGCATCTTCTCGAATTCAACGAGCAGATCGAGATCGCTCCTTTCGGGATCGAACCGGTCATCTGTCGCGGAACCAAAAAGCGCCAAGCGCCGGACTCTGCGATGCGAGCAAATCCGGATAATTTCGTCAAGGTTCTGCTCGATAATGCGGTGCATGAAGACTCTCCCGGTTTTTCCAATGGTTCTTAGTAATGTGGTGATCGTACTCCCTGATATCGCTTGTGATGATCCGAGCGGTACGCCGGTCATGAGATCCTTTGAAATATTTTTATCTGAGATACAATCCATTCGACCATCGTTCACACCGTGAGAGAAATAATTAATGGCTGGTTCATCAGACAGGAAGATGAGAGTCTTATGACAAGCCGTGACGAAATTCTTGATCTACTCACGTCAATAAAGAGCGATCTTACCTCACGGTATAAAGTCCGCAGCATTGGCCTTTTTGGTTCATTTGCCCGTATGGAGGGACGGACAGACAGCGACGTAGATCTCCTTGTCGATTTTTGTGAAGGCGCAGATCTTTTTGATCTTGTCGAACTGTCGGAATATCTTGAAGAAAAGATCGGAAGGCATGTGGATCTTGCTACCCCGCGGGCACTCCGGCCGGAGTTACGTGACGGTATTTACCGGGATGTTGTGTACGCATGAGGGAATACCGGATCTTCTTTCCCGACCCGGGCTTCTGCATATCTCATGCGTTGCCTGGGGGATGCCCCCCACCGTCGTAACACCCCTTTATCCGGACACTGTATCCCACTTCCCCTAATCCGGCCCCGTACAGGGCTCGGATTCCCCCCTTTTCCGGATCCAGAGGGAATAATTCGAAGACTTCGTCTTCTCGTGTCTCATGCTTTCAGCATTCGACATTTCTGAAAATGAGGGAATAATTCACGTTCCGGTAACCATTTTCACGTCTGAAAACCAGAGGTAAATTTTAGCCACATTCTTTTGGCCGATCTCTGTCCGGATCGGACTATGAGTGCGGAAACGCGGGGAAACCCCGTTTTTGGGAAGGGGGTTTTTCAGGATGTGGGAGGTATGGCAAAACACATGTCAGGTCAAACAGCTTTGTAAGATCATTGAGGAACATTCTCTTCCGGAGGAGGAGCCCGGTGCATAAATACGCCATAGAGATCTTCTACAGCGATGATGATAATGGGTATATCGCGGTAGTGCCTGAACTGGCTGGCTGCCCGGCATTTGGGGAGAGCGAAGAGCAGGCCCTGCAGGAGATCAAGACTGCAATCGAGCTCTGGCTTTCAACCGCCCGCAAGCTGGGTCGGGAGATCCCCACCCCCCGTGGCCGGGGCGTGTTGCGCGATCTGCTGGACGAACGTCTTCGCCCGGATGCAACATCCTGTGAGTGAGGGCGGATCAAACCCCCCTCCCGGTTCATTACGTGTGCTCATGTCCCGAAATACCAGGGATCGTCCAACCAAAAGGCACCAATTAAGCTGTTTTTCAGGGTAATTTCACCCCCCGGATCCAAAAAATACCTGCACAATGGGCGTATTTTCAAAAAGATGTGCTGTAATTCGCGAAAAAATGCGACTTCCGGAAAAACCGTTTTTCAAAATGGGCTCCGATCCGAAAAAGAAGCGATTTGAGGGGAGATATTTTTCATGGGGGGTTACTCTCGTCAAGAGTGGCCAGGTGAACAAGGGCATGCCACTTCTCCGACGAGAGATATTCCTAAAGTTCAGGGCTCCCTCATACGGGTCAACTGACCTCGAAGAACCCTGCGGATTATTCGAAGTTCGGCATTCAGCCTCACTTCTCGCCGTGGAGATTCTGCTGAATCTCCCCGCTTCTCATCCACCAGGTCTGAAAACCTGTCGGATGTGACAGATTTTTTGAAGAGGAGGAATTTGCACTATTAATATAGGGCAAATTCCGAGTCGAGAAGGACAACGGAAGTCGTTCTTCGAAGAGGCTGGATCTGCACTATCTTAGTAGGGACTTTTAGGCCCATTTCCGTCGGGCACCGTCGGAGAGTGAGAGGGGGAGGGGTGATGTCTTCATATATCAGGCTGGCGAATCTGCCGGAATTTTTTTGCGTTGGCCAAGACTGCATGAAAAATATTTGTAGCGAATTTTTTGCAGCGGATGTGTGAAAAAATTTTACGTGTTACATGATTGCAGAAATTTTTTCAAAAGCGCAAAAGAAAAAATCTGCAAAGGCCCGGCAATTTTTTGTAAAAGATTTTGAAAATTTGTTGCGGGCGCTGAGGGGCTGATGAAAATTTTTCAGGCCCCAGTGATGACAGGTAATTGAGTCCGCCGCGGGGCGCCCTTCGGGGAGGTAATCGTCGTATCAGCGAGGATTACCTGGAGAAGGCATCAGCCTTCGACTTTGGCGGCGGCAAGCATCCCTCAGGGGTATCGGGGCATCAGCCCCCATCTTTGAGAAATAAGATTTTTACTGAACAGAAATTTTCTTGCAAGGTCCGGTTGATCAGCTCGCGGACATTGGGCAGGGGCTGAGGAGTTGCTTGAAAAATTTTGCTCTGTAGAAATGCTTTGAACGAGAGAAAAGAGAACGGCGAATGACCAAAAGATCTAAGGTACATTGTCTCCATACCAAGATGTGTGCTCAACTAGTAAGGAGACAAATAAAAGATC